>NZ_BAAAPE010000013.1:0-269342 GCF_039530985.1 Streptomyces albiaxialis | reverse complement strand
ACCCAGGGGCGCGGGGAACTGCGCGAGCGACCACACTCAGCCCGCAAGTCTGCGGCGGACAGGTGGGGCAGCCCCTGCCCAGCCCTGCTCAGGCCTCGCCGTCCCGCTGGGCGGCGACCAGCGCCTCGCCGGCCTCCGTACGGTCGTACAGCACGGACCGGCCCGCCCGGCGCCGCCGCACGAGCCGGGCCTCCCGCAGCACCCGCAGGTGGCGGCCGACAGAGCCGAGGCCCTGGCCGGTGAGCGCCACGAGCTGCGTGGTGCTCAGCGGAGTGTCGAGCAGCACCAGAACGGCGGCCCGCCCACCACCCAGCAGCGTGCCGAGCGCACGCGGCGCGGGCACGCTCCCGGCCTCGGCGGAGAGCGCGCCCGCGCAGGGGTAGACCACCGCCGAGCGGTGCGGCGCGTCGGCGGGTTCCTCCCAGGAGACCCAGCCCGTGCTCGGCGTGACCGGGACGAACAGCAGGCGGGTGCCGGATATCTCGCGCGGCGGATACGCGTACGCGTTGATCTGGAGGCGGCTCCCGCCGAGCCAGCGCAGATGGGGGCGCATGCCGTCGAGGGCCGCCGCCCAGCCGCTGCGGCCGAGCCGCACCGTGCGCGCCACGACGTCGGCCTCGACGATCCGCCGCCGTCGCCGCCACGTCGGCCGCACCGTCTCGTGCCACACCCACTCCAGGACGCGCGCCGTGCGCTCCGGGAGGTCGTCGCGGCACAGCGCGGGCGGCAGCGGGCCGCCCAGCGAGACGGTGAGGTCGGCGCGCGCCGCGCCCGGCGGCACCCCGCGCACCCGCGCCACCTCCTCGGCGAACGGGGGCTCGTCGTCCAAGCCGCGCGGGGTGGGCGTGAGGTAGTCCGCGTTCCAGGTCCGGCCCAGCGCGGCCCGTACGAGCAGCGCGGTGACCGGGTCGTCGGCGAGCAGCGCGCGGTAGGCGGGCAGGTGCGTGTCCAGCCAGGCGCGCTCGCCGGGGTGCGCGCCCGAGGCGCGGTGGAGGACCTTCAGCGCCGCCGTCGCCTCGGCGAGCGGCGAGACGACGAACCGGCTGTTCGCGAGCGTGTCCGCGTCGACCTGCCACCACCCCATGTTTCGCCTCCCCGCGAAAGAGTAACGCCGGGCCCCGCGCGTCCAGAGCCTGAAGCCCATGCGCACCTACCACGACCTCTTCCGCACCCGGGAGTTCACGCCGCTCTTCCTCACCCACACCTGCCATGTGGCGGGGCAGACCGTGAGCGGACTGGCCCTGAGCACCTTCGTCTACGCCGCGACGGGGTCCCCGCTGCTGTCGTCGCTCGCGATGTTCGGCACCTCGCTGGCGCAGATGATCGGCGCGACGTTCCTGCTGTCGGCCGCCGACCGGCTGCCGCCGCGCGCCGCGCTCACCGTGCTCTCGCTCGCCTTCGCGCTCGGCACGGCGGCCCAGGCCGTCGAGGGGCTGCCGATCGGGGGGATCTTCGGGCTGCTGCTGGCCGTGGGCGCGCTGGCCTCGCTGGGCGGCGGCGTCCGGTACGGGCTGCTCAACGAGATCCTCAGCAAGGACGGCTACCTGCTCGGCCGTTCGGTCCTCAACATGGCCTCGGGCGCCACCCAGATCTGCGGCTTCGCGCTCGGCGGAGTCCTGGTCACGGTCTTCTCGGCGCGCGGCACGCTGCTCGTCGGCGCCGGGTTCTACGCCGCTGCCGCCGTCTGCGCCCGTCTCGGCCTCTCCGGGCGCCCGCCGCGTGCCGCCGGACGCCCCTCGGCCGCGGAGACCTGGCGCAACAACGCGCTGCTGTGGTCCTCCGGGCCCCGCCGCTCCGTCTACCTCGCGCTGTGGCTCCCCAACGGCCTGGTCGTGGGCTGCGAGTCCCTCTACGTCCCCTACGCCCCGCACCTCGCGGGTCTCCTCTTCGCCTGCGGGGCCGTGGGCATGCTCGCCGGGGACGTGCTCTTCGGGCGGTTCGTGCCGAAGGCGCGGCGGACCGGGCTGGCGGTGCCGCTGCTGGTGCTGCTGGCGGCGCCGTACGCGGTGTTCGCGGTGCGGCCCCCGCTGGGCGTCGCCGTGGTCGCCGTGGTCCTCGCGACCGTCGGCTTCGCCGCGAGCCTCGTGCTCCAGGAGCGGCTGATGGCGCTGACCCCGGACGAGCTGAGCGGCCACGCGCTGGGCCTGCACTCCTCCGGGATGCTCACGATGCAGGGCGTCTGCGCGGCGCTCGCGGGCACGCTCGCCGAGCGCACCTCGCCGGGAACCGCGATGGCGCTGATGGCCGGGCTCTCGCTCCTGGTCACCTGCGCGCTGGCACCGGGGCTGCGGCGGGCGGCGGTCTCCGCCGCGGAGGCGGAGCCGGAGCGGGAGCCGCGCCCCGCGTGACGTATCGGCGCGAAACGGGTTGATCAGGGAGTCGGACATTCGGTCCGGCCCCGGAACAGGACTCGGAGCACGCACACATGTCCCGTATCACCGCCACCCTGGCGCTGACCTTCGCCGCCCTGGCCTCCACCGTCCCCGCGGCACCGGCCGTGTCCCCGGCCGTCTCCCCGGCCCCGGACGGCGACCACCTCACCGTCACCGTCGCGCACACGGGCGACCCGGCGCTCGACGGCACGTACGAGCTGTACTGCCACCCCGCAGCGGGCGACCACCCGGACCCGCGTGCCGCCTGCGCCCGCCTCGACAAGGCGACGGGGTGGGGCAAGGACCCCTTCGCGCCCGTCCCCCCGAACACCCCCTGCACCAAGCAGTACGGCGGGCCCGCCACCGCCCACGTCACCGGCCGCTGGGCGGGCCGCCCGGTCGACGCCCGCTACGACCGCACCGACGGCTGCGAGATCAGCCGCTGGAACGACCTGGAGCCGTTCCTCCCGGCCACGAACTCCGTACGCTGACCCGGGCGGCCCCGGGCCTGCCCGGGGCCAGGGGCCGGGGGCCGGGGGGGGCGGCGGACGAGTCGGCTCGTAGGCCGGGTTCTGTCACCCGGGAGCCTCGCGGCGCCCGGCGTGGCGGCCATCCATCTAGGGCCGGTGTTGCCACCGGCCTCGTGCGGTCTACCCGCGAACTCGGGCGAGCAGCCCTCGAACGTCCGCGCAGGACCGTCATTTCGCGACCGGTCCCTCTTGACCTTGCTCCGGATGGGGTTTACCGAGCCGCCCAGGTCACCCTGGGCGCTGGTGGTCTCTTACACCACCGTTTCACCCTTACCGGGTGCCGTACGGATACGGCCCCGGCGGTCTGCTTTCTGTGGCACTGTCCCGCGGGTCACCCCGGGTGGGCGTTACCCACCATCCAGCTCTGTGGAGCCCGGACCTTCCTCGGCGGGCACCCCTGAGGGCACCCGACGCGGCCGCCCGGCCGGCTCGTCCGCCGTCCCGCCATCCTAACCGTGCACGACGATGGACTCTTCCGCCGCCCGCCCCCACCCTGTGCGCGTGGACTCGCCGCTGGTGACCGTCATGCTGCCCGCCGTGCTCGCCGTGATCATGCTGGGGCTCGGACTGAGCCTCACGGTGGACGACTTCCGGAGGGTGGCCGCCTATCCGCGCGCCGTCGCCGTCGCGCTCGGCTGCCAGCTCGTGCTGCTGCCCGCCGTCTGCTTCGGGCTGGTGCTGCTCCTCGGGCTGACGCCCGAACTCGCCGTGGGCATGATGCTGCTCGCCGCCTCGCCCGGCGGCACCATGGCCAACCTCTACAGCCACCTCTTCGGCGGCGACGTCGCGCTCAACATCACGCTCACCGCGATCAACTCCGTGCTCGCGGTCTTCACCCTGCCCCTCGTCGTCAACCTCTCGACGGCCTACTTCGACGTCGGCGACGGGCGCGAGGTCGGCCTCCGCTTCGAGAAGTCGGTGCAGGTCTTCGCCCTGGTGCTGGTGCCCGTGGCGGCGGGGATGTGGGCCCGCGCCCGGCGCCCCGCCTTCGCCGAACGGGCCGCGCGGCCCATGAAGGTGCTGTCCCTGGCGATCCTCGCGCTGATCATCGTCGGCGCGATCGCGGCGGAGGCGGGGAACGTGGGGGAGTACCTGGTCGACGTCGGGCTCGCGACGGTCGTCTTCAGCTCGCTCTCCCTCGCGACGGGATACGTCGCCGCGCGGGCGGCCCGGGCGGGGCACGCCCAGGCCGTCGCTGTATGCATGGAGATCGGCATGCACAACACGTCCCTCTCCCTCACGATCGCCCTCGGGCCCTCCCTCCTCGACAGCACGGAGATGGCGGTGCCGAGCGCGGTCTACGGCATCGTCGTCTACTTCACGGCCGGCGCGGCGGGCCTGCTGCTACGGCGCCCTCTCCCGGCGGGAGCCGCGTAGGGGCTGCCCCGTGCCGTGCATCGCGGGGTGCGGGAGCGCTGTGCTTGCTCGCGCAGTTCCCCGCGCCCCTGACGGGGCACCTCCGCAGGCGCCCCGAAGCAGCCCCTGGTCAGCGGTGCCAGAGGTCGTCGGGGGTCAGCTCTGACGGGGACCGATGGCCCGAGAGGGCGAGGGTGAGGTCCAGGTCGGCAAGCAGACTGCGCAGGACGTGCCGGAGGCCGTCCTCACCCGCGTGAGCGAGCCCGTACGCGAAGGGGCGCCCCACCAGCACGGCCCGCGCCCCCAGCGCCAGGGCCTTGAGGACGTCGGCGCCCGTACGGATGCCCGAGTCGAAGAGCACCTCCGTACGGGCGCCGACCGCCTCGACGACCGGCGGGAGCGCGTCGAGCGAGGCGAGCGCGCCGTCGACCTGGCGTCCGCCGTGGTTGGAGACCACGATCCCGTCGACGCCCGCGTCCACCGCGCGCCGCGCGTCGTCCGGGTGCTGGATGCCCTTCAGTACGATCGGCCCGTCCCAGTGCTCCCGCAGGAACGGCAGCCGGTCCCAGGACCTGTCCGTCCCGGTGAACATCGGCACCCAGCGCAGCACCGCCGCGTCCAGGTCCTCCTCCGGCGGCTTGGCGAGCCCCGCGCGGAACGCCGGGTCGGAGAAGGGGATGGCGGTGCCCACGCCCCGGATGAACGGCAGGTACGACTGGTCGAGGTCCTGGGGCCGCCAGGCCAGGGTCCAGGTGTCGAGGGTGACGACGAGCGTGGTGTAGCCCGCGGCCCTGGCCCGGCCCAGGATGCTGGCGCAGACCTCGTCGTCGTTCGGCCAGTAGAGCTGGAACCAGCGGGGGCCCTCGCCGTTGGCCTCGGCGACCTGTTCGAGGGTGTACGAGGACGCGGTGGACAGCACCATCGGCAGCCCGAGCGAGGCGGCGGCGCGCGCCGTGGCCAGCTCGCCGTCGGGGTGCACGATCGACTGCACGCCGACGGGCGCGAGCAGGACGGGCGTCGGCAGGGCGGCGCCGAGGACGGTGGTGCGCAGGTCGCGCTCCGTCGCGTCGCTGAGCATGCGCGGTATCAGCCGGCGCCGGTCGAACGCCTCGCGGTTGGCGCGGTGCGTGGCGCCGGAGCCCGCCGCCCCCGCGACGTACCCGAAGGCGCCGGAATCCAGGTGGTCGCGGGCCGAGGCGCCGAGCGCCGTCAGGTCGGTGGTGAACGGCGGGACGCGGCCCTCCAGCCCGTGGAGGTAGATCTCGTTCTGGTAGTTCGACCAGTTGGTCAGCTCGGGGGGCACGGTCACGGCAACCTTCTCCTGGACGGCGGGATCTCTCTGCGGACGGTGGTCCGCAGAGAGTCTGCCGTCCCTTCCGCTCAGGCGATACGGGCCGCCGTGCCCGAGACGTGCACGCGGGGGTCGCCGGGGCGCAGCTCGACGGTGAGGACGCCGGGGCGGCCCATGTCGTCGCCCTGATGGAGCGTCAGCCGGGCGTCCTCGGGGACGAGGCCGCTCTCGCGCGCGTACCCGCCGAAGGCCGCGGCGGCGGCGCCCGTCGCCGGGTCCTCGACGACCCCGCCGACCGGGAACGGGTCCCGTACGTGGAAGACGTCCGCCGACGCGCGCCACACGAGCTGCGCCGTCGTCAGGTCGAGCCGCGTCATCAGGGCCTTGAGCCGCTCGAAGTCGTAGTCGAGCGCGGCGAGGCGCTCGCGGGTGGCGGCGGCGAGCACGAGGTGGTTGTTGCCCGCGAAGGCGATACGGGGCGCGATGCCGGGGTCCAGCTCGTCCTTCTTCCAGCCGAGCGCGGCCAGGGCCTCGTCGAGGTCGGCGGGCTCGGGCGGCGCGCTGTGCGGCTCGACGCTGGAGAGGGTGGCGCGCGGGGCTCCGTCCTCGCCCGTCGTCACGGTGACGGGGATGGGGCCGGCCTGCGACTCGAAGAGCACGTCGCCGGGGCCGATCCGCTCGGCCAGCGCCACCGCCGTGGCGATCGTCGCGTGCCCGCAGAAGGCGACCTCGGCCTCCGGGCTGAAGTACCGGATCCGGAAGGTCCTCGTCCCCTCGGGGGAGGGGACGAGGAACGCGGTCTCCGAATACCCGACCTCGGCGGCGATCGCGAGCTGGGCCGTGTCGTCCAGGCCGCGTGCGTCGAGGACGACCCCTGCGGGGTTGCCTCCGGCGGGGGAGGCGGAGAAGGCGGTGTAGCGCAGCACGTCATTCATGCCACCCCCAACCCCGCCCTCTCACCCCTTGTTCCCTCAACGGGGGCAAGGGCTTGCCCCTCCAGGGGCGCGAGCCTGTGTTCGATCTGCGGCTCCGCCGCGTGGGCGCGACCGGTCACATCACACCGGGGCTTGCCCCTCTAGGGGCGCGGGCCTGTGTTCGATGTGCGGCTCCGCCGCGTGGGCGCGACCGGTCACATCACACCGGGGCTTGCCCCTCTAGGGGCGCGGGGCTGTGTTCGATGTGCGGCTCCGCCGCGTGGGCGTGACCGGTCACATCACACCGGGGCTTGCCCCTCTAGGGGCGCGGGGAACTGCGCGACAAGCCACGGCGCAGCCGCAGCCTGCGATGCACAGCACGGGGCACCCCGTACCCAGCCCCGTAGTCCGGGCACCCGGCATGGGAGCTGCGCTTGCCAGCCCTGCTCCCCCAAGCTCTTCGAGCAGGGGGCGCCCCCACGCGCAGACCTCCCAAGCGCCAACGGAAGAGCCAGGGGCGCGGGGAACTGCGCGAGTGGCCACGGCGCAGCCGCAGTCTGCGATGCACGGTACGGGGCAGCTTGGGCGCAGCCCGGAGGGAAGAGGCAGGGAGAAGGGGCGGTTAGCCGCGGCCTATGTAGGGCATTGTGGTCGCCATTACCGTGGCGAACTGGACGTTGGCCTCGAGCGGCAGCTCGGCCATGTGCAGCACCGTACGGGCGACATCCGCCGCGTCCATCATCGGTTCCGGCATCCGCGCGGTCATGTCCGTCGCCGCGTTGCCGATGTCGATCTGGCCGCAGGCGATGCCGTAGGGGCGGCCGTCGAGGGAGAGGGACTTGGTGAGGCCCGTGATCGCGTGCTTGGTCGCGGTGTAGGCCGTCGAGTCGGGGCGGGGCGAATGCGCGGAGACCGAGCCGTTGTTGATGATGCGGCCGCCTCGCGGCTCCTGGTCCCGCATCAGGCGGAACGCGGCCTGGGCGCAGAGGAAGGCGCCGTGGAGGTTGACGTCGACGACGTGCCGCCAGTCCTCGAACGTCAGGTCCGTGACGGGCCGCTTCGGGCCGAAGACGCCCGCGTTGTTGAAGAGGAGGTCGAGACGCCCGTACCGCTCGCGGACGGCCGCGAAGAGCGCGGCGACCGCTTCGGGGTCGGTGACGTCGGTGGGGACGGCGAGCACGGAGGCCCCGTTGCCCGCGAGCCCCGCGGTGGCCTCCAGCGGCGCGGCCCGGCGGCCCGCGAGGACGACGGACCAGCCCGCGTCGGCGAGGGTCAGCGCGACGGACCGGCCGATGCCTGACCCGGCGCCCGTGACGAGTGCGGTCCTTCTCTCCTGCTCCCAGGGGGCTCCGCGCTCACCGGTCCCGCTGGATTCGATCTCCGTCGCCATGCGCGCAGCGTACGGCTGCCCGCCACGTGGGGCGACATGGGGTGGAACTGACCGCCATCCGATGGACATGTGAGTGTCGAGTACACGCCAACGCGTATCCGTCTGTGCACCGTGTACTCATGTGCATGGCACACGCATCGAGAGCAGACCTCGAACTCCGCGCCGGGGCAAGGAAGTTGAACCGTCGGCGCTTCCTCACCGTCGCCGGTGCCGCCGCCGCACTCGCGTTCGGCACGAACCTTCCCAACACTGCCAGTGCTGTGCAGACACTCGATTCCATGAGAGCCAAGAGAATCGACAAGGATCCCTTCAGACTGGGTGTCGCCTCTGGTGATCCGCTGCCCGGCTCCGTGGTGCTGTGGACCCGGCTCGCCCCCGAGCCGTACGAGCTGGACAGCGGGATGACGGACGAGCCGGTGACCGTCACCTGGGAGCTGGCCTCCGACAAGGACTTCGGGACCGTGGTGGCGCGGGGCGAGGAGATCGCGCACCCGGAGTGGAAGCACAGCCTGCACGTCGTCCCCGAGGGGCTCGAGGCGGACACCACGTACTGGTACCGCTTCAGGACCGGCGAGTGGACCAGCCCCACCGGGCGCACCCGCACCGCGCCCGCCGCCGGCGCCGCGCCGGACTCGCTGCGCTTCGCGTTCCTCTCCTGCCAGAACTTCCAGGGCGGCTACTTCACCGCGCACAAGCACCTGGCCCAGGAGGAGCTGAACGCGGTCGTCTTCCTCGGCGACTACATCTACGAGAACGCGGTCGCCCCCGACGGCGGCGACCGCAACGACCCCGACCTCAAGCTCCCCGCCGCGCACAACGCGGAGACCGTGAGCCTGGAGCAGTACCGGCTGCGGTACGCGCTCTACCACGCGGACCCCGACCTGCGTGCCGCGCACGCCGCGCACCCGTGGATCACGACCTGGGACGACCACGAGGTCGAGAACAACTACGCCAAGGACGTCTCCCAGGACGAGGACCCGAAGGACAAGTTCCTCGTCCGCCGGGCCGCCGCCTACCGGGCGTACTACGAGAACATGCCGCTGCGCCCGCCGCAGCAGCCCGACGGGCCCGACCTCACCCTCCACCGGCGGCTGAGCTACGGCACCCTCGCGCAGCTCCACGTCCTCGACAGCCGCCAGTACCGCGACGACCAGTCCAACAACGACGGCTGGAAGGTGCCCAGCGACGAGACCAACCGGCCCGACCGCACCCTGCTGGGCAGCGCGCAGGAGAGCTGGCTCGCCGAGGGGTGGCAGGCGTCGGACGCGGTGTGGAACCTGGTGCCGCAGCAGGTCGTCCTCTCCCGCCGCTACGCGGACAGCACGACCCCGCACAAGGTCTCGATGGACGCCTGGGACGGCTACCCGGCGGCCCGCAAGCGGTTCCTGGACGCCGCGAAGGCCGCGCCCGTGGAGAACCTGGTGGTGCTCACGGGCGATGTGCACGTGGCCTACGCGTTCGACATCAAGCAGGACTTCGACGACCCGGAGTCGAAGAACCACGGCGTCGAACTCGTCGCGACCTCCGTCGCCAGCGGCGGCGACGGCGCGGACAAGCCCGACGACTGGGAGGCCCAGACGAAGGCCAACCCGCACATGAAGTTCTTCAACGGGCGGCGCGGGTATCTCCTCGTCACTCTCGACCGGGAGAAGCTGCGCGCCGACTACCGCACGGTCGGCAAGGTGACGACGCCGGGCGCACCCGTCACCACGGCGGCGTCCTTCCAGTCCCTCAAGGGCGATCCGGGGCTCAAGCCCGTGTGACGCGCGGCGCCTCAAGCGTGATCGGTCGCTCACCGTAAAGCCCTGGGCCGGGGGTGGAATTCCTGGGAGAATGTTCACACCGCTGACAATCTCCTGGAGAGGTGCATGACCAACCCCGGCCCACCGCGACCGGCCGAAGCCATATCCGGCCAGCACACGGCATCCGCCCCCGCTTCCGGATCCGCCCCCACCGAACCGCCCCTCACGCGCCGCCGCCGGGCGGGACTGCTGCTCACCTTCATCCTCGGCGGCCTCACGGCGCTCCCCGCGCTCTCCATGGACATGTACCTCCCGGCACTGCCGGAGGTCAGCGGCGTCCTGCACACCCCCGCCGCCACGGCGCAGCTCACGCTCACCGCCTGCCTGGTCGGGCTCGCGGTAGGGCAGCTCGTCGTCGGCCCCATGAGCGACCGCTTCGGCCGCCGCCGCCCGCTGCTGATCGGCATGAGCGGGTACGTCGTGGCCAGCGCCGTCTGCGCCTTCGCGCCCACCGTAGAGACCCTCACCGTCTTCCGGCTGGTCCAGGGGCTCGCCGGGTCGGCGGGCATCGTCATCGCCCGCGCGATCGTCCGCGACCTGTACGACGGCCTCGCGATGGCCCGGTTCTTCTCGACGCTGATGCTCATATCCGGCGTCGCGCCGATCCTGGCGCCCGTCCTCGGCGGCCAGGTCCTCCGCTTCACCGACTGGCGCGGCGTCTTCCTCGTCCTCGCCGCGATCGGCCTCGTGATGGTCGTCGTCCTGCTGCGCGCGCTGCCCGAGACCCTGGCCCGCGAGAACCGGCACTCCGGCGGCCTGCCCGACGCGCTGCGCACCATGCGCGGGCTGCTCGGCGACCGGGTCTTCACCGGCTATCTCCTGATGGCCAGCTTCACCTTCGCCGCGCTCTTCTCGTACGTCTCCGCCTCGCCGTTCGTCGTGCAGGAGATCTACGGGGCCTCGCCGCAGACCTTCAGCCTGCTGTTCATGGTCAACTCCATCGGGCTCGTCGCCCTCGGCCAGCTCAACGGCAAGGTCCTCGTCGGCCGCGTCCCGCTCGACCGCGTCATCACCTTCGGGCTCTGCCAGATCGGGCTCGCCGCCGCCGCGCTCGTCCTCATGACCAGCGGGGCCTTCGGCCGGGTCGGCCTCGTGCCGCTCGCCGCCGGGCTCTTCGTGCTGATGTCCGGCATGGGCCTCGTGATGCCCAACGCCAACTCGCAGGCCCTCATGCGCACCCCGCACGCCGCGGGCTCCGCCTCCGCGCTGCTGGGCACCTCGCAGTTCCTGGTCGGCGCCATCGCCTCGCCGCTCGTCGGCATCGCGGGCGAGCAGACGGCCGTCCCCATGGCCCTGGTCCAGGCCAGCGCGGTGCTCATCGCGGCGCTCGCGTTCGTGGCACTCTGCCGCCCATGGCGCGCACGCGACTGAGACGACCGGCCTCCTCCGGCGCCGCCGCGCTGCGGCGGTTCCAGGAGAAGGCCGGACTCGACGGGGGAGAACTGACCGCGCTCGCGGCCGACGTCGACGGGCTGCCCGCCGCCGGATGGTGCGCGGGCGCCGTCGTGCTGGCGGGGCGCGGCCCGTACGTCGCGCTCGAACACGCCACCGGCTGGGCGCTGCGCTACGCCTCCTACGACCCGGAGGCGGACGGGGGCGTCGAACTGCCGCCCGAGAAGTGGCTGCCGATGGAGACGGGCACGGTCTTCGACCTCGCCTCCGTCACCAAGGTCTTCACCGCCGTCGCGGCCCTCCAGCAGATCGAGCGCGGCACGCTGGAGCTGGACGCGCCGATCACGCGGTACGCGGAGGAGGGCGTGCCCGCGCCCGAGCACGGCATCACGGTACGGCACATGCTCGGACACACCTCCGGCCTCCGCGCCGAACTGCCGCTGTACGAGTACAACACCGCCGAGCACGCCGAACTGCTCTGGCGCGAGCCGCCGTTGACCGACCCCGGCGAGTCGTACCGCTACTCCGACCTCAACCCGCTGCTGCTCCAGCGGATCCTGGAGCGGGTCACGGGGCGCCCGCTGGACGTCCTCGTACGGGACGGCATCACCCGCCCCCTGGGAATGGACCGCACGCGCTTCTGCCCGCCGCGCGGCTGGCGCGGCCGGATCGCCGCGACCGAGGACCAGCGCAAGCCCTGGGCCAAGCTGAACCGGGGCCTCGTGCACGGCCGTGTCCACGACGAGAACGCCTACGCGATGGCCGGCGTCGCCGGGCACGCCGGGCTGTTCTCCACCGCGTACGACCTCGCGGTGCTGTGCCGGACGCTGCTGAGCGGCGGCGCGTACGGGCCCGCCCGTATCCTCGCGCCCTCCTCTGTCGCGCTGCTGCTGGAGCCGCCGGGCCTTGGGCTCCCGGCGGGGGACCGTGCCCGGTGGTTCACGGGCGCCCTCTCCTCGCGGGCGGCGGGCCACACCGGCTTCACGGGCACGAGCATGGTCCTCGACCCCGTCTCGGACACGTTCCTGATCCTGCTCGCGAACACGGTTCACCCCGTGAGGAGACCCGCACACAACACCCCCCGCCTCGCCGCCGCCTCCCACCTGGCCTCAGCCACCCTGAGCTGACCCCCCAACTTCTCCCTCCCGCTGCGCCGTCCCTCCCTCCCACTGCGCTTGCGAGGGGGCGGGGTACGGGGTGCCCCGGGCCGTGCGTTGCCGGGCGCGGGTGCGTCGTGGCTGGGCGCGCAGTTCCCCGCGCCCCTGGCGGGGCACGGACGTGGGGGAGAATAGGGGCGTGACCTCGTACGATCTTCGGGATGTTCTCGCCGCTCGGCTCGGTGGGCTGTCCGCCGCTCAGACCTCGGCCGCGGTCGACCGGCTGATCGCCCATTACCGGGGCGAGACGCCCACCGACGCCCCCGTGCTGCGGGACCGCGCGGACGTCGTGGCGTATGCCGCGTACCGGATGCCCGCGACCCACGCCGCCGCCGGCGCCGCCCTCGACGCGCTCGCCCTCCGGGCGCCCTCGTGGGCGCCGGGCAGCCATCTGGACATCGGCGGCGGGACGGGCGCCGCGACCTGGGCCGTGGCCGGGACATGGTCCGGCGTGGCCTCGACCGTCGTCGACTGGGCGGGGCCCGCGCTCGACCTCGGGCAGGAGCTGGCGGAGGAGGCGGGGATCGACGCGCGCTGGACACGGGGCTCGCTCAAGAACGGCGGCGGCGAGCTGCCGCACGCCGACCTCGTGACCCTCTCGTACGTGCTGGGCGAGCTGGAGCCCGGCGACCGGCGCGCGGCCGTCGAGGCGGCGGCGGGGGCCGCCGGGGGCGCGGTGGTGCTGGTCGAGCCGGGCACCCCCGACGGCTATCTGCGGATCCGCGAGGCGCGGGACGCGCTGATCGCGGCGGGGCTGCGGGTGATCGCGCCGTGCCCGCACAGCGGGACGTGCCCGATCGTGGTCGGCGAGGACTGGTGCCACTTCGCGGTCCGGGTCGCCCGCTCCTCCCTGCACCGCCGGGTGAAGGGCGGCGAACTCGGCCACGAGGACGAGAAGTTCAGCTACGTCGCGGCCGTACGGGACGGCGTGACCGGCGGTCTCCCCGCGCGGGCGCGCATCGTGCGCAGGCCCCGGACCCGCAAGGGGCAGGTGCTGCTCGACCTGTGCGACGGGGTGGGGCTGGAGGGGGCGACCGTGACCAAGCGGCACGGCGAGGCGTACCGCGAGGCCCGTAAGGCGGAGTGGGGCGACACGTGGGAGGGGGCCGGGCGGCCTTGAGGCCCGGGGGCTGCGGGCCGGCCAGTCGGCGGGCCGGCTGGCCGGCATCGTGTGCCGGACGGCGGTCCGGTCACCGGCGCACGGCTAGGACCGGAGTTCGGCCGTGACGCACTTGACGCTGCCCCCTCCCTTCAGCAGCTCGGTCAGGTCGATCGGGACCGGCTCGTAGCCCCGTTCCCTGAGCGGGTCGAAGAGGCCCGTGGCGGCCTGGGGGAGCAGGACGTGGTGGCCGTCGCTCACCGCGTTGAGGCCCAGCGCGAGCGCGTCGGGCTCCTCGGCGATCAGGGCGCCGGGGAAGAGACGGCGCAGCACGGCCTGGCTGCCGGGGGAGAACGCGGGCGGGTAGTACATGACGTCGTCGCGGGCGGCGTCGAGCACGCACAGCGCCGTGTCCAGGTGGTAGTAGCGCGGGTCGATCAGGTCCAGGCCGAGGACGGGGCGTCCGAAGTACTCCTGGGCCTCGCCGTGCGAGAGCGGGCTGGAGCGGAAGCCGCGCCCGGCCAGCAGCCAGGAGGCGGTGACGGCGAAGTCGCCCTCGCCCTCGTTGATGTGCTCGGGCTCGCGGACGTCCGCGTAGCCGTGCGCGCGGTACCAGGCGCGGTGGGCCGCGGCCTCGTCGGCGCGCTCGGGATGGGCGAAGCGGGCGCCCAGGACGCGGCCGTCGACGACGGTGGCGCCGTTCGCCGCGTAGACCATGTCGGGCAGGCCGGGGTCCGGGTCGAGGACGTCGACGGTGTGGCCCAGGGCGCGGTAGCGGTCCCGCAGGTCTTCCCACTGGGTCAGGGCGAGCGGGAGGTCCACCGGCTTGCCGGGGTCCATCCAGGGGTTGATGGAGTAGGTGACACGGAAGTGCTCCGGCGGGCACATCAGGAAGTGACGGGGCACGTACAACGAAGGCTCCTCACGGGGTCGGTGCGCATGCTGCGCCCATGGTCCTCCGTGAGGAGCCGTTTCGCCGAGATGCGGACAGGGTTTGTCGATAGCCGGTCATGCGGAGGCCGGCCGGGGTTACTCCCGCGACTCCCGCAACCTGCGGAGCAGTTCGCGCTTCTGCGCGGCCGGGTCCGCCGCGCCGCCCGGCCCGTACCCCCCGTGGGAGGCGCCGCCGCGCAGCTTCTTCTTGGACAGCGTGGCGCGCGTACCGCCCACACCCAGCATGTTTCCGGCTCGGCCCTTGCTCATGGCTGGCTCCCTTCGCGTGGATCGAACGAGACGGTTCGTCTCGCTGCGATGTATCGAGAATGCAGCGAGACGGTGCGTCTTGTCAAGACGGTTCGTCTCGTCTCAGTCCATTGCTAGATTCGTGCCATGGCTACGACATCCGCGAAGACGCCCGCCGCGAAGACTTCCGCCGCGAAGACGCCCGCGACGAAGACGCCCCCCGACGCCTCCCGCCGCAGCGAGCGCTCCCGTCGCGCGATCCTGCGGGCGAGCATGGAGCTGGTCGGCGAGGTCGGGTACAACAAGCTCACGATCGAGGCCATCGCCTCCCGCGCGGGCGTCGGCAAGCAGACGATCTACCGCTGGTGGCCCTCCAAGGCCGCCGTCCTGCTCGACGCCTTCACCCAGACCACCGATGAGGCGCAGGAGGAGTACGCGCAGGGCCTCCCCGACACCGGGGACCTGGCCGCCGACCTCAGGCAGGTGCTGCACGCGACCGTCGACGAGTTCACCGACCCCGCCTTCGAGGCCCCGTACCGCGCGCTCGCCATCGCGGGCGCCGCCGACGCCGAGCTGGCCGCGCAGTTCTACGAGCGCCTGTCGGAGCCCGGCCAGCAGGTCTACGAGCGCCGGCTCCGCTCCGCGCAGGAGGCCGGCCAGATCGACCCGGACCTCGACCTGGCGTTCGCCGTCGAGTTCCTGCTCAGCCCCTTCCAGCAGCGCTGGCTCACCCGCTACGGCGAGCTGAGCTACGAGTTCGCCGACCGCCTGGTCGACATGGCGCTCCGCGCCTTCGCGCCCCGCGGCTAGGGGGTGTCTGACACCCCCTAGAGGGGCGGGGCTCAGGGCGCCGCCGGGTGCCGTACGGCAGGGCGGCTCCCCAGCAGGCTGGGGACGTCGGTGACGATGCCGCGCACGCCGTGCTTCAGCATCCGGTCCCGGTCGGCCGGGGTGTTCACGGTGTGCGCCCAGATGTGGTGGATCCCCGAGCGCAGGGCCCTGCGGATGTGCGGGGCCGGGGTCTCGTGGTCCACGCTGAGGATGTTCACGTTCCGCGTCCACCGCTCCGGGTGGTCGCCGGGGAGCTGCCGGGCCGAGCGCCACACCGCCGTCAGCAGTCCGCGCCGGTGCGCGCGGACCGCGAGCCGCAGCCGGTTGGTGTTGAGGTAGACCGAGCGCGTGAGCTTCCGGGACCGCAGCATCGTGGTGAGCCGGTCGAGCCCCTTCGGGTCCTTCAGCTCCAGCATCAGGGGCGTACGCCCGCCGAACCGGTCGAGGATCTCGCGCAGGGTCGGCGGCGGCTCCGGCGGCCACCGCCCGCTCAGCACGGGCGAGGGCTGGATGCGCACCTTCCGCCACTCCCGCAGGGTCAGCGCCCGTACCGGCCCGTGCGAGTCCGTCGTCCGGTCCAGGGTCGCGTCGTGCATGGCGACGAGCGTGCCGTCCTTCAGCATCCGGATGTCGATGTCGAGGACCGGCGCGTGGCCCCGCTCGAAGGTCGCGGTCAGTCCCGACATGCTGTTCTCCGGGACCTCCAGCGCACCCCCGCGGTGCGCGGTGTAGACGACCTTGGGCAGGGCTTCCGCGCCCGTCGCGCTGTCCGAGGAGGACGGGTCCGTGGGGACGGCCGTGGCGACGGCGGTGGAGGAGGCGGCGGTTGCCAGGGTGACCAGAGAGACGAGGATCGCCTTTGTGACCATGCCCACCAAGCTAGGTGCCGACTTTCCGGTGTGCCTTGTGAGGCGCCCGGTCGAGTGGCGGGCCGGTGAGCAGGGGCCGAGCGCCCGGTGCTCCCGCGTACCCCCGCGTGGAGAGGGGTGGCGGACGGGGCGCAGGATAGAGGACGGACATCCGTGATCCGTGGATTCCGGCCTGAGCGCGCCTTTTGCTGCGTACCCTCGGAAATCACGGTTCTCGGTCGCGGAGTGAGGCGGTAGATGGAAAGCGGGAGCAGGTTCGCCCAGTGGCTGCGTCGCAGGGGAGGCCGTCCCCGGCCCGAGGGGTCCGGAAGGCGCCCCCGGAGCGGCGCGCGGGGCGGCGCGGGGAGCGCCGCCGAAGCGGCGCGCGTCCGTGAGGAGCTCCTGCTGACCGCGGCGGCCGCGGGCTTCCCCCTCGCCCCCGCCGCCCACCCGTCCGGGTACGGATGTTCGTGCGTGCGCATCGGCTGCCCCACCCCGGGGCGGCACCCCGTCTCCTTCGCCTGGCAGACCCAGGCCACCACCGACCCGGCCCAGATCGAGCGCTGGCTGCGCGCCGAGCCGCTGGCCAACTTCGTCACCGCCACCGGCCGCGCCCACGACGTGCTGGACGTCCCGGCCGAGGCGGGGTACGCGGCGCTGGGCCAGTTCGAGGCCGCCGAGGGCGCGGGGGGTCCGGGCCCGGGCGCCGACGGCACCGCGCTGGGCCCCGTCGCGCTCGACGGCGGCGACCGGATGCTCTTCTTCACCGCCACCCGGGGCACGCCCGACGACGAGGACGAGTGGTGGCCCTGCGAGCTGGACTGCCACCCCGAGACGATGGACGAGCACCCCGGGCTGCGCTGGCACTGCCGGGGCAGCTATGTGCTGCTGCCTCCGGCGGTCCTGCCGGGGGAGGGGCCCGAGGACGAGGTCCGGTGGCTGCGTCCGCCCCAGCCCGGCACCCCGTTGCCGGAGCCGCTCGCCCTGCTGGAGACGCTCACCGACGCCTGCGCCGTGTACGCGGCCGAGGGCGGCGGCGTGGAAGAGGCCGCGCCCTGGCCGTCCGTGAGGTAGCGGCGCCGCCCGGGCCCTGTGCGGCCTACTGCCCCTGGGCCGAGGTCAGGCCCGAGATGCGGTTGAGGAAGGTGATCTTGCCGCCGTCCTTCTTCGGAGGGACGGTCACCACCTGCTCGGCCGTACGGACGAAGGTCACCGACTGCTTGGGTGTGCCCGAGAGCAGCGCCTTGACCAGGGGGTCCTTGATCTTCGGCTTGTAGCCGCGCGGCAGCGTCTGCTTGTGGTGGTGGAGCGAGGAGAAGAAGACCAGCGCCCCGCCGTTCTCGGTGCGCAGCCCGAAGGGGTTGAACTGCGGGGGGCGCGCGGCCTGGTCCGCGTACTCGTTCCGCACGTTCTCCCGCTTCATCTGCCGCTCGCGCTGGGCGCGCTGCGCCGTGGTGTACGGGCCCGGCGCGAAGGCGGTGCCCGACTCCTCCTGGAGATAGCGGGCGTACGCCTTGCTCAGGGCGCCCGGCGCCAGCGTCAGGCCCGAGTCCGCGCCCGTGGGGACGGCCTCGACGTGGCCCTCCTTGTCGGTGGCGAGGTCCGGCATCTTGTCGGGCTGGACGATGGAGAGGTAGGACGCCTTCCAGGGCGCGTCCGCGCTGTCGCGCTGGAAGACGAAGAGCCAGCGGCCCCCGCCCTTGCGGTTGCTCGCCGAGTCCGTCACGAAGAACTTCGGCCAGCCCGCCTGCTTCGGGATGAGATAGCGGGTGTCGGTCAGCTCCAGCCGCCGGTAGTCCGGATTGCCGCGGGGCCGGATCTCCTTGCGGGACTTGAGGCCCGCCTGGTCGATGGCGCCGAGCGCGCCCGTCTCGATCGCGGCGTTCAGCTCGGTGTCGTAGGCGCTGTTGGCCTTGTTGTTCCTGGCCGTGAAGGTCTTGAGCACCTTCGCGGCCTCGTCCTTGCCGACGGCGGGGACCACGGCCGTCTCGCCGTGCACCGTCACGCACCCCGCGAGGGACGCCGTCAGCGCGGCGGCCAGGACGGCGCCCCGCGCCACGCCCTTCACCCGGTGACTCACGCGCACACTCACCTGCACCCCACCTCTGCCACCCTCTCCCGCCCTCCCCTGCGGCCTCGCGCGAACGCACCTTACCTTGCCGTGCCGTCAGCGCACGGGGAGGACCAGCGGCTCGCCCGTACGCGGGTGGGGCAGCACCTCGACGGGCTGCCGGTAGACGCGGCCGAGCAGCTCCGGGTCCAGGACCTCGCCCGGGGTCCCGTACGCGGCCAGGCCGCCGTCGTGCAGCACCGCGATCCGGTCCGCGTACGCCGCCGCGAGGCCGAGGTCGTGCAGCACGACGGCCACCGCGTCGCCCGCGGCGGCCCGTTCGCGGCAGACCCGCAGCACGAGTTCCTGGTGGCGCAGGTCGAGCGCGGCGGTCGGCTCGTCCAGCAGCAGGAGCGGGGCGCGCTGCGCGAGGACGCGGGCGAACGCGACGCGGGCGCGTTCGCCGCCGGAGAGCGCGGAGAAGGGGCGGGCGGCGAACGCGGAGACCTCCGCGGCCTCCATCGCCTCCGCGACAGCCCTCTCGTCCTCGTCCTCGGCCTCCGTGCCCGCCCATGGAGCGCGGCCCATCTCCACGACCTCCGCCACGGTGAACGGGAACGCGAGCGTCGCCGCCTGCGGCAGCACCGCGCGCAGCGTGGCGAGCTGGCGTGCGCTCCAGTCCCTCGCGGGGCGGCCGTTGATCCTCACCTCGCCGGAGGTGAGGGGGAGGTCGGCGGCGAGCGCGGCCAGGAGGGTCGACTTTCCGGCGCCGTTGGGCCCGACGAGTGCGAGCACCTCGCTTGTACGCACGCCGAGACTGACGTCCCGTACGACGTTCCGGCCCCCGAGAGAGAGGCTCACCCCCTCAGCCTCCGCGAGCGCGTGGGCATTGCGCACCACCTGAGGCACGGCCCCCTTCTGACGAACCCTGAACATCCTGCTGACCTCCAGCGATTACGTGTACGTACCCGACAAAGTGAGCTGCGCTTGCCAGCCCTTCTCCCCCAAGCGCAGCAGGGGGAAGGCAAGGGCCCCGGCAGAAGCGCCCCGAAGGGGCGCGGGGAACTGCGCGAGCGAGCACGACGCACCCGCAGGCGCGCACGTGCCCCGTGGCTCTATGGCGGATAGGCGCACCCTCTTACGCCCAGCCACCCTGGCGGCGGCGGGTTCTTCTCAGGAGCCAGAAGAAGAAGGGGCTGCCGAGGAGGGCGGTCAGGACGCCCAGGGGGAGTTCGGCGGGCTGGGCCACCGTGCGGGCCGCGAGGTCGCCCGCGACCAGGACCACCGCCCCGCCCAGGGCGCTCCCGGGAACGAGGAACCTGTGCCCCGGCCCCGCGGCCATCCGCAGCAGGTGCGGGACCAGGAGGCCTACGAACGTGATGATCCCGGCGACAGCCACAGCGGCAGCCGTCAGGAGGGCGACAACCAGGACGAGGACCAGCCGCAAACGCTCCACGTCGACGCCCAGATGACGTGCCGGGCGCTCGCCCAGCGCCAAGAGATCCAGCTTCCTCGCGTAGAAGGGCGCGATCAGCAGGCCCGCGAGGGCACACGGCAGTACGGCCAGCACCTTCGGCCACGTGGCCTGCGCCAGCGAACCGAGCTGCCAGAAGGTGATCTGCGTGATCTGCGCGTTGTCGGCGAAGAAGACGCACAGCCCGATCAGCGCGCCCGCGAAGGCGTTCACCGCGATGCCGGTGAGGATCAGCGTCACGACCTCCGTACGGCCGCCCGACCGCGACAGCGCGTAGACGAGGAGCACCGTCGCGAGCCCGGCGACGAACGCGCAGGCCGTCACCGTCCAGTTGCCGAAGAAGCTGAGGCCGAGCGCGATCGAGGCGACCGCGCCGACCGCCGCGCCGGAGGAGATGCCGATGACGCCGGGTTCGGCGAGCGGATTGCCGAACACGCCCTGCATCAGCGCTCCCGCGCACCCCAGCGAGGCCCCGACGAGGACGGCGAGGACGACGCGCGGCAGCCGTACGTTCCACAGCACGCTCTCCGCGACCCGGTCCAGTTCCGCGCCGCCGAGCCCGGCGCGGTGCAGGACGGAGCCGAGCACGTCGCCGACCGGGATGGCGTACGCGCCGATCCCGGCCGACACCAGGGCGAGCGCGGCGAGCGCCGCGAGGAGCCCGGCGGTGAGCAGCGGCGCGACGCCGCGCCGCCGCGCGGGACGGTCGGGGTCGGCGGCCGGCACTCCCGGCTCGGCTTCGGAGTCGGCTCCGGGTTCGGGACCGGCCTCCGCGACCGCCGTCACTTGGCGCCGCCCTCGTGGAACTGCGCGGCGAGGTCCTTGAGGACCTTGTCCGTGCGGGGCCCGTAGTTGAGGAGCACGCCGTCGTCGATCGTGGCGATGCGGCGGTCCTGGCCCGCCGGTGTCTCCGCGACGCCGGGGATCTTCAGCAGGCCGTCGATCCCGTCCACCGAGTCGAGACCCTTCGTCATGACGAGGATCACGTCGGGCGCGGCCTTGGCGAGGGCCTCGCTGGTGATGGCCGTGAAGTCCTTCTTCAGGCCGGACTCCTTGCCCGCGTCCCTGCCGCCCGCCGCCTCGATCAGCGAGGAGGCGCCGGAGCGGGCGCCGCCCAGCAGATAGACGGAGGCGGAGCCGCGGACGTAGAGGAAGGCGACGCGGGGCCGTTGAGCGCCGCCTTCCGGTATGTGGTCGCGAACGGCTTTGATACGGCGGTCCGTTCGCGCGCTCAGCCGGTCGCCCGCCTCGGCCACGCCCAGGGCCCCGGCGACCGCCTCGATGCGGTCGTCCACGTCGCCGAGGCTCTTCGCGGGGTCGAGGACGACGAGGGGGACGCCCGCGTCGCGTATCTGGTCGATCGCCTCGGACGGGCCCGTGGTGGTCTCGGCCAGGACGAGGTTCGGCTTCAGGGAGAGCACGCTCTCGGCCGAGACGTCGTGGGCGCGGGTGACCACCGGCAGCTTCTTCGCCTGCGCGAACGTCGTCGTGATGTCGCGGGCGACGACGTGCTTCCCGAGCCCGAGGCTGTAGACGATCTCCGAGAGGGAGCCGGTCAGCGGGACGATCCGCTCGGCGCTGCGCACCGTGACCGTACGCCCGTCGGCGGACCTCACCTTCGCGGGCAGCTCCGGCTCCGGGGCCGCCCCGGAGAGGGGCTCCGCGCGGTCGACGGCGGAGTGCCGCGGGCCCCGGTCCTTTGTCGCGCCCTCGTCCGCCGAGGAGGAGCCTCCGCAGCCGGAGAGGGCGAGCGCGAGGGCGGTCGCCGCCGCGAACACTCCGAGGGGCCGGGCTCTTTGACGCACTTCGGGGGCCTTTCACGCGGTGTGCCGGGCCCGAGGGGGTTCCGGCGGAGTCATGGATAGCTTAGGTTAGCCTTACCTCATTAGCTAGCCCCGGCTGCCCCTGGAGAAACACCGATGCCGTACGCCAGACGCGCCCGCACCCGCGCCCGTGCCCGCACGCCGCTGCCGGCCGCCCTCGCGGTCGTCGTCCCGGCCGCGCTGCTCCCGCTCGCGCTCCCGGCGGCGCCCGCGCACGCGGAGGAGCGCACGGTCTCCGGCGGGCGGCTGGACTGGGGCATCAAGTCCTCGTTCCAGAGCTACGTCACGGGGCCCATCGCGCAGGGCCGCTGGACCCTGACGGGCGGCGCGGCCACGGCGGGCGAGAGCCAGTTCCGCTTCCACTCGGCCAAGGGCGGCTACGACCCGGACACCGGGAGCTTCGACGCGGGCTTCTCCGGCGGCGTCCACTTCACGGGGCACCGCAAGAACGGCTCGAACGCGCTGGACCTCACCATCTCCCGCCCCACCGTGCGCATTTCCGGCAAGGGCTCCGGCACCTCCGGCACCTCCGGCACGCTCTACGCCGACATCCGCAGCAGGGCCAAGAGCACCGGGAAGTTCAGCAGCGCCGCACAGGTGCCGCTCGCCTCGCTGAACCTCTCCGGCGTGAACATGCGTGGCGGCAGCGGCCCGATCACCCTCACCCGCGTCCCCGCCACGCTCACCTCGGAGGGCGCCAAGTCCTTCGCGGGGTACTACGAGGCGGGCACCCGGCTCGACCCCGTCAGCCTCTCCGCCGATGTCCGCAGCCCGGCCACGCCCGAGAAGAAGGACAAGAAGGAGAAGAAGGAGAGGGAGGAAAAGGAGAAGGAGTCCGGCAAGAAGCCCGCCAAGGGTGCCGAGGGCGGGCGTATCGAGGACGCCGCCGTCGACTGGGGTGTGCGCCGGACCTTCCGCGAGTACGTCACCGGGCCGATCGCCAAGGGCGAGTGGAAGCTCTCCGGCGGCGCGAAGGACGGCGGAGCCCTCTTCCGCTTCCCCCGCGGCAAGGGGGAGTACGACGCGAAGAAGGGCACCCTCGACGCGGACTTCTCCGGAGCCGTGCGCTTCGAGGGCGAGCATCTCGGCCTCACCCTCTCCGCCCTCTCCGTCACGGTGAAGGACGGCGAGGGCACCCTCTCCGCCGACGTCACCGCCAAGGGGCGTACGGAGAAGGGCCGCCCGCTCGTCACGTTCGCGGCGAAGGAGGGGGACCTGAAGCCGGAGAAGGGGCTGATCGCCCTCACCGAGACCCCGGCCACGCTCACGGAGGAGGGCTCGAAGGCGTTCGCCGGGATGTACGCGAAGGGGGCGAAGATGGACCCCCTCTCGCTCGCCGTCGCCCTCGACGACAAGGCCGAACTCCCCGCCCTGCCCGACCTCGGCAGCGGCTCCACTTCCGGTGACGGCACATCGGAACGGCGGCCGGAGAAGCCCGCCAGGACCGAGAACGCCGCGGACTCCTCCGACTCCTCCGCGGTCCCGTACGTCGCGACCGGCGCCGGAGCGGCCGTCCTGCTCGCCGCGGGCGTCGCCTTCGCGGTCGTACGCAAGCGGCGCGCGGCCTCGCCGTCCACCACGGACTGAACCCTCCCACCCACCCCATCACCGTTCACCGTCAGGAGACTCACGGACCATGACCGTCACCGCTCGCCCCCGTCCCCGCGCCGCCGCGCTCGCCGTCGTCACGGCGGCGGCCACCGTGCTGGGCGTCACCGCGTTCGCGCCGCCCGTGCTCGCGGCCCCGGCGGCCCCGGCCGCCCCCGCCGCCGGGATCCCGCTCACGGACGGCACGCTGGACTGGGGCATCAAGAAGTCGTTCCGCGACTACCTCACGGGCCCGATAGCCGGCGGCAAGATCACGGTGGCCGACGGCGCGAAGACCAACGCCGACGGCTCGTTCCGCTTCACCGGCGGCAAGGGCTCGTACGACACGGGCACCCACGCGGTGGACACCGCCTTCCAGGGCAGCGTCCACCTCTACGGTCACAAGGGCGCGCTCGACATCGAGCTGAGCGACCTGAAGATGGTCACGAAGGGCAAGGGCGGCGCCCTCTCCGCCGACGTGACCACGCCGAAGGCGAAGAAGAACGACGTCGAGCTGGCCACCCTCGACCTCTCCGAGGTCAAGCCCGGGCAGGGCGAGGGCGGCGCGATGACGTTCGCCGACATCCCGGCGACCCTGACCGAGGGCGGCTCGGACGCCTTCGAGGGCTACTACGAGAAGGGCGAGAAGCTCGACCCGGTCACCCTCGCCGTCAAGGCCAACTCGGGCGGCGGCACGGGCGGTGCGGGCAGCTCCGGCGGCAGCGGGACCGGCGGTACGGGCGGCAGCGGCGGCTCCTCCGGCACCGGGGGCTCCACCGGTACGGGCGGCTCCGGCGACGGCTCGTCCGGCGGTTCGAGCACGTCCGGCGGCCCGGGCACGTCCGGCGGTTCCACCGGTTCCGGTTCCGGTTCCGGCGGCTCCGAGGGCTCCGGCGGCAGTGGCGGCGGCAGCGGCTCCGGCAGCGGCAACGCCGCCTCCGGCGCGATCGTCGACGGCAATCTCGACTGGGGCGTGAAGAAGTCGTTCCGCGACTACATCACCGGCCCCATCGCGAAGGGCAAGGCCGAGCTGTCCGGCGGCGCGAAGAAGACCTCCGGCGGTTACCGCTTCCCCAAGGGCAGCGGCAAGGCGGAGAAGAACTCCCTCGACGCCTCGTTCCGGGGCGGTGTCCGCTTCCTCGGCCACAAGGAGAGCGGCGAGTACGTCCTCGACCTCACCTTCTCGCAGTTCAAGGTCAAGGCGAACGGCACCAAGGGCAGCCTGGTCTCCGATGTGAAGGCCAAGGACCGCGAGAGCGGCAAGGTCTCCACGTACGACAACCTCACCGTCGCCACCCTCAAGCTGCCCTCCGGCGCGCTGGACGCCGAGAAGGACGTCGTCACGGTCGAGAAGGCCCCGGCCACGCTCACCGGGAGCGGCGCGAAGGCGTTCGGCGGCTTCTACAAGGCGGGCGACAAGCTCGACCCGGTCACCGCCTCCGTCTCGCTCGACGAGAACGCCCAACTGCCGGGCGCGGGCGGCGGTTCGGACTCCGGCTCCGGTTCCGAGGCCGGGAGCGGCGGTGCCGGTGACGACGGCGCGTCCGGCGGCGCGGGCACCGTCGGCGGCTCCGGCGACGCGGGCAGCGACATCGGCACCGACGGCGCCCTCGCCTCTACCGGCGCGGACCTGCCCTCCGGCGCGCTGATGGGCGGCGCCGCCGCCCTGGCCGTGCTCGGCGGCGCGGCCGTCTACGCCGCGCGCCGCCGCAACAGCGCCGCCACTCCGGCCGCCACCCCGACCGAGAGCTGACGGTCCAGCTCTCCCGCGAGCGGGCCGTGTCCCCGGCTTCCCGGCCGGGGACACGGCCCGCTCCCATTTCCGGGCCTCCAGGGCTCCGGGTTTCCGGTTTCCGGGGAAGGCTTGACGGCTAACACCGTTAGCCGTACCGTCGTAGACGTAGCTAACAACGTTAGCCGCGCACTGCGCCGCACCGCACCGGCAGCGCCGACGACAGGAGACCCCGATGAGTTCCGTGAACCCCACCGCCGCCCGCGCCCGGATCGGTGTCCCCGCCGTGGTCCGCCGCGGCGCCTGGCTGGCCAACGGGCTGTTCTGGACGGCCTTCGCGGTCCTGGAGGGCGTCAACCACGGCTGGCTCGCCGCCGCCTTCGCGTTCGGCTTCTTCCTCGCCCCCGACTTCGCGCTCTTCATCGGCCACCGCGACGGGCGCACGGAGCCGGGGCAGCTCCCGCGCCGCGCGGTGCCGTTCTACAACGCGGGACACCGGGCCCTCGTCCCCGTCGCCCTGATCGTGGCCTATACGGTCACTCCGGTGGACTGGCCGCCGCTCTTCGCCGGGTTCTGCGGCTGGCTCGCTCACATCTCGTACGACCGGGCGCTCGGTTACGGGCTCCGGAGCAAGGAAGGCTTCCAGCGTGGCTGACCAGAGCAACGGGCGCTCCCCGCGCGCCCAGCAGATCGTCGAGACCGCCCGCGCGCTCCTGGAGGAGGAGGGCGCGGACGCGCTCACGATGCGCCGCCTCGCCGACCGCCTCGGCATCAAGGCGCCGTCCCTCTACAAGCACTTCCCGGACAAGAACGCGGTCGAGACCGCGCTGATCTCCGTCCTCTTCGAGGAAATGGCCGAGGCCCTGGAGGCCGCCGAGGCCCGCGCGTCCTCCGACCCGCTGGCCGAACTCTTCGTCGCCTACCGGACGTACGCCCTCGCCCACCCCCACCTCTACCGGCTCTCGACCGAGCGCCCCCTGCCGCGCGAGGCCCTGCCCGAGGGGCTGGAGGAGCGCACGGCGATGCCGCTGGTGCGCGCGTGCGGCGGCTCGGAGCACCTCTCGCGCGCGGTCTGGGCGTTCGCCCACGGCATGGTCGCGCTGGAGATCCACGGCCGCTTTCCCCCGGACGCGGACCTCGACAAGGCCTGGCGCACGGGCCTGACGGCCCTCGCCGCCTGACCCGGCTACGTCCCCGGGACGGGCGGGTCGAGGCGGGCGAAGCCCTTCCGGGGTCCGCGGTAGAGGAAGCCCGGGTAGGGCGCGGTGCGGTGGCTCGCGGCGCTCAGGCGCTCCATCTGGCCGTCGGTCAACGGGAAGTCCGTCACGACGTCCTCGTGGACGAGCCCGTCCCTGACCGCCGCGTGGCCGACGACCACGTGGCAGCCCGCGGGCGCGGAGTAGTGGACGGGCCCGGCCTCCCGCATCGCGCGGTAGACCGGCCACGGGTCGGCCCGGAACTCCGGGGCGTGGAAGTCGAAGCGCGCGGCGGTCTCCGGCGCACGGCCGGGCATCAGGTGACCTTGCGGCGGTAGCTGAAGACCTGCCCCGTCGGCCCGTTGGACGGGAACCCGGCGAGGGCGGCGATCCATTCGGCGGCCGTACGGGCGGGCTTGAGCCACTGGTCGCCGTATCCCGCGTTGAGGAGGCCGAGGAATCTCTCGTCCACGCCGTCCCCATGCGTCGATATCGGGGTCCGAGGTGATGACTGCGCGAATGTCGTGCCCGGATTCCAGCAGGACATCGGCGCACGCGATGAGAAGGTTGTTGTCTCCGACGAGAACGCAGTCGATCCGCTGGCTTTTCACAACTCGCCCATGGTGGTTCAGGTGACGCCCGCTCGCCAAGATGCGTAACTCATGTGCGGAGAGGGGGAATTGAGATGCGGGGGATTTCTGTTTACCGGGGGATTCCTGATTTCAGCGCGTCGCGGCACAGCCGGTCGGCCAGGCGGGTCGTCTCCGGCTGGCGGTAGCGCGGCGTGAGGCGGAGGGTCAGGGCGCAGGCGTCGTCCAGGCCGACGAGGTGGCCGGACGAGACATAGACCGGCTTGACGCCGTCCCGGGTGCGCAGGGCGCGGCCCACGACCTCGTCGCCGTGCGCGGCGTCCGTCAACGGCGCCCAGGAGCCCCGCTCCTCGCCCGGCTCCCCGTGCGTGAAGGTCAGCGGATTCTTGGCGACGCCCAGGGACGGGATGCCGGTGAGCACCCCCACGTGGCTCGCCAGCCCGACGCGGCGCGGGTGCGCGACCCCGTAGCCGTCGCAGACCAGGATGTCGGGGCGCGCACGCAGCTCGTCGAGCGCGGCGAGCAGCGGCGGGGCCTCGCGGAAGGCCAGCAGGCCGGGGACGTAGGGGAACTCGACCGGGCGTACGGCGACCGCACGGTCCAGGACGTCGAGGGTGCGGCTGTCGACTACGACGACGGCTGCGGCGCACACCCCGGACTCGTCGTCATACGCGACGTCGGCACCGGCGACGGTGCCGTCCAGCCGGAGCCCCGGCGCGGACTCTGCCCGTACGAGGGCCCTCAGCCGCTCCTGCTCCGCCCGTGCCTCGTCGTACATGCCGGGGACGTTACCGGACCATCCAGGAAGGGGCGCCGCCGAGATCACTCCGGGTCCGGGGTGCCCCGTCCTGCGCGTCGCGGACCGCGGGAGCGTCCCGCCCGAGCGCGCAGTTCCCCGCGCCCCCTGACGGGGCGCTCCAGCGCCCGGAAGCGCCCCGAAGGGGCTGCTTCAGGGGCGCGGGGAACTGCGCGACCAGCCACGACGCGCCCGCAGCCCGCGAAGCACAGTCAGGGGCAACCCGAACCCGGAACTCAGGCTCCGTCAACCCTTGACGCACACAACCTGCTTCAACTTCGCGACGACCTCAACCAGATCCCTCTGCTGGTCGATGACCCGCTCGATCGGCTTGTACGCGCCCGGGATCTCGTCCACGACCCCCGAGTCCTTACGGCACTCCACACCCTGCGTCTGCTCGGCGAGGTCCCGAGCCGAGAACCGCTTCTTCGCGGCGTTCCGGCTCATGCGGCGGCCCGCGCCGTGCGAGGCCGAGTTGAACGAGGCGGTGTTGCCGAGGCCCTTGACGATGTACGAGCCCGTGCCCATCGAGCCCGGGATGATGCCGAACTCGCCGCTGCCCGCGCGGATCGCGCCCTTGCGGGTGACGAGCAGGTCCATGCCCTCGTACCGCTCCTCCGCCACGTAGTTGTGGTGGCAGGAGATGGTCTGCTCGAAGGTCGGCTTCGCCTTCTTGAACTCCTTGCGGACCACCTGCTGGAGCAGCCCCATCATCAGGGCGCGGTTGTGCTTCGCGTACTCCTGCGCCCAGAACAGGTCGTGCCGGTAGGCCGCCATCTGCGGGGTGTCCGCGACGAAGACCGCGAGGTCCTGGTCGACCAGGCCCTGGTTGTGCGGCAGCTTGCGGGCCTCGCCTATGTGGAACTCGGCCAGCTCCTTGCCGATGTTCCGCGAACCGGAGTGCAGCATCAGCCACACCGCGCCGTCCTCGTCGAGGCAGACCTCGATGAAGTGGTTGCCGCCGCCGAGCGTGCCCATCTGCTTGGTGGCCCGCTCCTGACGGAACTTCACCGAGTCCGCGACGCCGTCGAAGCGCGACCAGAAGTCGTCCCAGCCGGACGTCGGGAGCCCGTGCACCCGGTCGGGGCCCACGGCGTCGTCGTGCATGCCGCGCCCCACCGGAATGGCCTGCTCGATCTTCGAGCGCAGCCGCGAGAGGTCGCCCGGCAGGTCGTTCGCGGTCAGCGACGTCTTCGCCGCGGACATCCCGCAGCCGATGTCCACGCCGACCGCGGCCGGGCACACGGCGCCCCGCATCGCGATGACGGAGCCGACCGTCGCGCCCTTCCCGTAGTGCACGTCGGGCATGACGGCGAGGCCCTTGATCCAGGGCAGCGTGGAGACGTTGCGGAGCTGCTGGAGCGCCCCGTCCTCGACGGTGGACGGGTCGGTCCACATCCGGATCGGCACCCGGGCGCCGGGCATCTCGACGTGAGACATGACGGGTTCAACTCCCCCTGAGAAACGCTGTGAACCCGTTCATTGTGCCCAGCGCGCCGTCTGCACCCGCAACGCCTTTTCCTCGCGGGGCGGCGCCGGGAAACCCGATTGCCCCGCGCTGTGCTGCGCTGTACTGCGCCGGGTTCGGGTTGCCCCCGCCGGTGCTTTGCGCGGTGCGAGTGCGTCGTGGCTGAGCGCGCAGTTCCCCGCGCCCCTGACGGGGCACTCGTGCGCCCGGAAGCGCCCCGGAGGGGCAGCTTCAGGGGTGCGGGGAACTGCGCGACCAGCCAGGGCATACCCGCAGTCCGCGATGCGCGGGAAGGGGCAGCCGGGGCCGGGGCCCGGTCTCAGGCGGTGAGTTTGAAGCGGGCGTCCAGGTCCTGGAGGATCGCGATGTTCAGCGCGTACGCCCGGCGGCACTCGTCGACGATGCGCTGCTTCTCCAGGTCGTCCGCCGCGATGGCGTCCAGCAGCGCGCGGTACTCGCGCTTGAACGCGGCCGGGTTGGAGATGTCCTCGAACACGTAGAACCTCACGCCGTCGCCCTTGCGCGCGAAGCCCCAGGTCTTCTCCGCGACGTCGCGGACGACCTGGCCGCCGGAGAGGTCGCCGAGATAGCGGGTGTAGTGGTGGGCGACATAGCCGCCCGGCCAGCCCTCGGCGACCTCGCCGATCCGGGCCACGTACGCCGCGGTGGCCGGGAGCGGGGCGAGGGTCTCCCGCCAGGCGGTGCCCCCGTGCAGATGGTCGAGGTCCCGCTCCAGCGAGGGCAGGCGGAACAGCTCGCCGCGCACGAAGGGGCCCGCGACGGGGTCGGCGGAGAGGCGCTCGGCCGCTCCTTCCAGCGCGCGGTAGACGAACCAGAGCTGCTCGGTGTAGCGCGTGTAGGCGTCCCTCCCGAGCCGGCCGCCGAGCATCTCGCCCATGAAAGCGGTGTCGTGCGCCTCGGTGTGCGCGTCGCGCGACGCCGTGCGGATCAGGGTCGAGAACGGGGTGTCGGCGGCGGCGGTGGTCGTGTCGGCGGCGGGAGAGGGCAAGGCGGACCTCCTCGGAGCAGGACGGGCTATGCTCGATCCTGCTACTTAGGCTTACCTAAGTCAACCGGTTGCCGACGTGCTGTCGGAAAAAACTGAGCGGCGCGTAAACCTACGGGAGCGTGAGAATCTCCGCCCCGGTCTCCGTGACGACCAGCGTGTGCTCGAACTGCGCCGTGCGCCTGCGGTCCTTGGTGACGACCGTCCAGCCGTCGTCCCACATCTCCCACTCGTACGTGCCCAGGGTCAGCATCGGCTCGATGGTGAAGGTCATCCCCGGCTTGATCACCGTCGTGGCGCGCGGGTCGTCGTAGTGGGGGATGATCAGGCCGGAGTGGAACGAGGTGTTGATGCCGTGGCCGGTGAAGTCCCGGACCACGCCGTAGCCGAACCGCTTGGCGTAGGACTCGATGACCCGCCCGATGATGTTGATCTGGCGGCCCGGCTTCACGGCCTTGATCGCCCGGGCCAGCGACTCGCGGGTGCGCTCCACGAGCAGCCGGGGCTCCTCGTCCACGTCGCCGACCAGGTAGGTCGCGTTGTTGTCGCCGTGGACGCCGCCGATGAACGCCGTCACGTCGAGGTTCACGATGTCCCCGTCGCGCAGCACCGTGGAGTCGGGGATGCCGTGGCAGATGACCTCGTTGACGGAGGTGCACAGGGACTTGGGGAAGTTCCGGTAGCCGAGCGTCGAGGGGTACGCGCCGTGGTCGACCATGAAGTCGTGCGCCACCTCGTCGAGCTTGTCCGTGGTGACCCCCGGCGCGATGTGCTTCGCGGCCTCCTCCATCGCCTGCGCGGCGATACGGCTCGCGACGCGCATCCGCTCGATCGTCTCCGCGTCCTGCACCTCGGGCCCCTGGTACGGCGCGGGGGCGGGCTTGTCGACGTACTCGGGACGGGCGATCGATGCGGGCACGGAGCGACGGGGGGAGACCGTGCCGGGGACAAGAAGCGACTGGCCAGACATGCCCGCGAGTCTAATGGGGCCGTCCCCGGCGTGCTGCGCCGCGCGGGGCGGTGCGCGACGATGGGGGCATGGCTCTCTTCAAGCGGAAGCAGCGGCTGATCGGCAAGCCGGGCGACTTCTTCTACAACGTGGAAACGGGGCAGGTCGAGGAAGGCCCGCAGTCCCCCGGCAAGAACAGGATGGGCCCCTACGCGACCCGCGCCGAGGCCGAGCACGCCCTGGAGACCGCCCGCGAGCGCACCTCCGAGTGGGAGAACGACCCCCGCTGGGCCAGCGGCAGACCGAGGGAGGAGGGCGGGGACTGACCCCTGCCGCTCAGCCCAGCGAGCCGACGGCGGACAGGAAGCGGCCCGGCAGTGAGACCAGCGCTCCGGCCAGCGACAGATGGCGGGTGTAGACGCCCTCCAGCAGGAGCGCCAGGGCGACGTCCATGCCGTCGGCCTCGCCGCGCCAGCCGCCGGAGAGCGTCGCGGGGTCCGACCAGGACGAGCGCTCCATGACGACGGTGGCCCCGTCGCGGCTCAGCTCGTGCCGGAGGAGGCTGCCCGCCTGCCCGTACCGGTAGCGGCGACCGGCCACGCGGAGGCGGAGGGACCTGCCGCGCCGGGTGACGGCCAGCCGTCGGCGCGAGACCTTCACCCAGTGGCCGTCGACGCTGAACTCGCTCCACGACGACAGGGCCCGGCCGCCGTACTCGAAGGCCGAGCACGTGGCGTACGGCACCGAGGCACCGGAGACCACGACCGTCGTACCGTCCGAGCGGCGTTCGGTGGGATAGGCGAGGGTGACGAAGCCGAAGGCTCCCGCCGTCCCGGACCAGGAGGTCGTGCGGGCGACCGGGCTGTAGTTGTTGTTCAGCCCCAGGTTCTCCAGGACTATGGCGCTGCCGTCGCGGGCGCGGGTGTCGGTCACGCGCGTCAGCTTCTCACGCCTCTCTCCCGTCTCTCCCGACGGCGTCCACCGCCTCCTTCTTGCGCGCGCGCATCGCGCGCGCGTGCTCGTTCGTCCGGCTGTCGTACGTGACCAGCTTCGGCAGCGCCAGGGCCAGCAGGCCCACCGCCGCCACGCACATCAGGCCGCCCGCCCAGACCGAGGCGCGGACCGAGGTCAGGGACGCCATGCCGCCCGCGCGCATCTGACCGAGCTGCGGGCCCGCGGAGAAGGACAGCAGCTCGATCCCGGCCAGCCTGCCGCGCAGCTCGTCGGGGATCGTCTGGTTCCACATCGTCGAGCGGAAGATGCCGCTCACCATGTCGCACGAGCCCGACACGGTCAGGAAGAGCAGCACCAGCCACACGTTGTCCATGAAGCCGGCCGCCGTCACGGCCGCGCCCCAGCCCAGCGCCGCCAGCACGACCGCGAGGCCGTGCCGGTGCACCCGCGAGGTCCAGCCGCTCGTCGCGCTGACCAGCATCGAGCCGAAGGGCAGCGCCGCGTACATCAGCCCCAGCGACCAGGGCGCGTCCAGCCGGTCGGCCAGGAACGGGAACAGGGCCAGCGGGAAGGCGAAGAGCATCGCCGCGACGTCGATCGTGTACGTCCCGAGCAGCTCCCTGCGGCTCCACGCGTACCGCGCGCCCTCCGCGATGCCGCGCAGCGAGGGCGGGCGCGCGTCGTGCGCCGCGGGGGAGGGGGCGATGCGCCAGCCGAGCGCGACCGAACCGGCGAACGTCGCCACGTCGATCGCGTACGCCGTCTCCAGGCCCGCGTACGCGATCAGCAGGCCCGCCAGGGCCGGGCCGAGGACGCCACCGGCCTGCCACCGCAGCGCGTTGAGCGCGGCCGCCGCGCTGAGCTGGTCGTGCGCGACGATACGCGGCACGATCGCGTCCAGCGCCGGGCGCTGCACCCCGGTCAGGGCGCTGGTGAGCGCCGCCGCCGCGTACAGCGGCCAGACCATCGGGTGCGGCAGCAGCGTGTTGGCCAGCAGGCCCAGCGCGACGACGCCGAGCGCCGCCTCGCTCCACAGGATCAGCTTCCGCCGGTCGACCGCGTCCGCCAGCGCCCCGCCGTACAGCCCGAAGACGATCAGCGGGCCCAGCTCGACCACGCCCAGCGCGCCGACGGCCACCGCCGAACCCGTCAGCTCCTTGAGCTGGAGGGGCAGCGCGACGAACGTCAGGAAGCTGCCGAACACCGTGATCAGACCCGCCGACCACAGCAGCCGGAAGTCACGGGAGGAGCGCCAGGGAGACAGGTCGGGAAGGAGCGCGCGAGCGGACACGAGCGTCCATGCTCCGGTGCCCGCTCACGCCGCGGCAACCGAATTACGGGCTCACGCGACGGTCGCCACGGTCACCGTCAGCTCCGGCACGAAGGCGATACGGACGCGGAGACCGCCGTCCCATGTGGCGGTCAGGGAGTCCGCTCCGGCCTCGGTGTCCGGGAGCGCCGCCCCGCGCCCCGTGCCCGAGAGGGACGCCAGCGCCGCGAACACCCCCGTGCCCGCCGCCTCGCCGAAGAGCGCCGGGACCTCCGCCCAGCGCGCGAAGGCCGTGCCCTGCGGGGCCCGCAGCGCCGTGGACCGGTCCTCGTCCCAGCCGTGCAGCGGGACGAGGGTGCCCGCGACGTCCTCCGCCGTGGCCCAGCCCGTCTGCCGGACCCGGGTGCCGGGCGGGGCGCCGGTCACGCGGTGGACGCGCAGTTCGTCCGCGCCCCGTACGAAGGTCACGCTCATCACGCGTACGCCGGGCACGCCCGGCGTCCCCGCCGGGAAGGCGGGCAGGTGCCAGGACGCCGCCCAGCCCCAGGAGCCGTCCGGCGCGCTCGCCGCGCCCAGCGGCCGGATCCGGCGCCGTACGCTCCACGCGCCGGGCCGCGCGGCGAGGGCCAGGGCGAGGTGGTTGTCGGGGACGTTCGCGCGGGCGGTCGGGCCTGTACGGGTCGCGTACGCGAAGCGGGCGTACAGCGGCAGTTCGTCCTCGGCCGACTCGCCCTCAGCGGGCCGCACATGGTCGCTGCCGTGGTTGTGGACCCGGACCAGGCCACCGTCGCCGCCCGTCGTCTGGACCAGCAGCCCGGGGGCCGCCACCGCCAGCGCGCGGTCCGGGCCCTCGCTCGGCGCGGCCTCCTCGCGCGCCGTCCACAGCGGGTCGTCGGCCGGGACGAGCAGCGCGGCGAAGCCCTTCGACGCCCAGTACGGGGACGCCGGGCCCGAGTAGGACTGGAGGGAGGCCTCGTGCGGGCCGTACCAGCCGAGCGTCAGCAGCCCGTCCTCCTCCGAGAGGGCGCCCCGGTCCAGGAAGTGCCGCAGCGTCCCGCTCAGCAGCCGCCGCGAGACGCCCGGCGCGAGCGGCGTGTGCCCCGTCAGCGCCCCGAGGGCCACGGCCGCGCCCGCGGCGAACCGGTAGGTGAGCGAACGCCCCAGGTACAGCGGGGCCCCGTTGCCGTCGAAGAGCAGGCCGAAGCTCTCCAGATGGGCGCGCAGCCGCGGCCCGTACCGCGCCAGCAGGGCCTCGTCGCCCGCGAGACGGGCGTGCAGGAGCGGATAGAGGTGCAGGGCCCAGCCGTTGTAGTGGTCGAACGCGCGCCCGTCGCCGTCCGCGTACCAGCCCTCGCCCCGGTACCAGCCGTCCAGCAGGCCGAGCCCGCGCTCGATCGCGTGCGCCGTCTCCCCGTCGCCCCGGCCCACCGACTCCAGGAACCCGGCGACGGTGAGCGGGAAGAGATACCAGTTGTTCGGCGAGGGGGTGTGCCGCAGCGCGCCCCGCAGCCACTCCTCGGCCCGGTCCCGTACGCCGTCGTCGAGCCGGTCCCACAGCCAGGGCCGGGTCAGCCGCAGCCCGAGCGCGACCGACGCCGACTCCACCATCGGCTGCCCGGCGGTGGCGTGGTCCTGGATCACCGGCCACGACTCGGCGTCGTCCCGCCCCGGCGTGCGCGTGCCCGCCGCGAGCCCGTCCGCGTACCGCGCGAGCAGGCCGTGCGGGCCCTCGCCCCCGGACCCCGCCGTACGGAACGCGGCGGCGAGGAACGTACGGGCGTATCCCTCCAGCCCGTCCGAGCGCACCCCCGAGGCCGACGGGCGTCCCGGCAGGTCGAGCAGCGCGCCGCGCGGCGTCGCCCACCGCCACGCGGCCCGCACCATCCCGTCGGCGGCGGCCTCCCAGTGCGCGCGGGTCCAGCCGGTGTGCGGGCTCAACACCCGGTCCTCGGGCGGCAGTCCGAGTGAGTACGTCACGCGAGGAACTCCAGCCTGTCGCGGTGCACGGGATGGGCGAACCCCTCGCCCGCCGCCCAGCGCCGCACCTCGCCGAGGGCGAGATCGGCGAGCCGGGCCAGCTCGTTGCCCTGCGAGCCCGCGATGTGCGGGGTGAGCAGCGCGTTGCCGCACTCCCACAGGGGATGGTCCGGCGGCAGGTCGTCGGGCTCGGTCACGTCGAGGACAGCGCGGAGCCGGCCCGCGCGCAGCTCGTCCGTGAGGGCGTCCTGGTCGATCACGGCGCCGCGCGCGGTGTTGATCAGCGTCGCGTCGTCGCGCAGCGCGGCGAGGAGCGGGCGGCTGACGAGGCCGCGGGTGGCGGGGAGGAGGGGCGTGTGCACGGAGAGCACGTCGGAGGCGGCGAACAGCTCGGGGAGGGGCACGAGCCCGGCCCCGAGCCTCTCCGCCTCGTCCTCGGTGACGTACGGGTCGTGGAGCAGGACGTTCAGGTCGTACGGGCGCAGCAGTTCGATGACGCGGCGTCCGATGAGGGAGGCGCTCAGGATGCCGACCGTGCGGCGGTAGTTGCCGAGGCGGGGGTCCGGGTGCAGCCAGTCCGCGCGGGCGCGCGCCGTCCCGTACTCCCGCGCCGACTCCAGCACCCGCTTTCCGGCGAGCAGGATCATGGCGACCGTGTACTCGGCGACGGGCAGCGCGTTCGCGGCCGCCGCCGAGGAGACGGCGAGGCCGCGTCGCCACGCGGCCTCGGTGATGTGGCCTCTCACGGTGCCGGCGGTGTGCGCGACCGCGCGCAGGCGCGGGGCGTGCCGGAGCGCGTCCTCGTCCAGGGGCGGGCAGCCCCATCCGGTGACGAGGAGCTCGGCGTCGGCGAGCGTTTCGCGTGCCGCGTCCGTACGGAAGTCGTCGAGCACGCCCGGAGAGAGGTCGGTGACCTCACCGAGCGCGGCCCGCACCTCGGGGGTGATCACGGCATCGGCGGCGCGGGGCGACATGGCGAGTGCGGCACGAGGAAGGGCGGTCATCGGTCTCCTGGGGTTGCGGTGCGTTGCCGGGTGCGACCCGGTGGTGGGTGCTGCGCTTGCCAGCCCTGCGCCTTGCGCAGACCTCCCAAGCACAGCAGGTCCCAGCGACGGCCCCGGCGAAAGCGCCCCGTCAGGGGCGCGGGGAACTGCGCGGGCGGCCACGGCGCTCCCGCAGTCGGCAGGATCGGTGGCGGGGCAGACGCCGGGCCGCCGTAACCGGAACCCCTCACTTCACGCTCCCAGCCGTCAGCCCCGACTTCCAGTGGCGCTGCAGCAGCAGGAACGCGGCGATCAGGGGGAGGACGGCGAGGAGCGAGCCCATGATGACGGCGGGGTAGTAGTCGGGGGTGACCACGGCCGAGCTGTTCCAGACGTAGAGGCCGAGGCTCACCGGGAACAGGGACTGGTCGGACAGCATCACCATCGGCAGGAAGAAGTTGTTCCAGATCGCGGTGAGCTGGAAGAGGAAGACCGTCACCAGGCCCGGCCCCAGCATCCGCAGCGCGACCCGGAAGTACGTGGTCAGCTCGCCCGCCCCGTCCATGCGGGACGCCTCCAGCACCTCGTTCGGCACATAGCCCTGGCTGAAGATGCGGCCGAGGTAGACGCCGAAGGGGTTGAAGAGGACGGGGACGAAGACGGACCAGAAGGTGTTGACCACACCGGCCTTCGAGGCCATCAGGTAGAGCGGGAGGGCGAGGACCGTGGGCGGGACCATCACGCCCGCCAGCACCAGCCCGAACAGCTTCTCCTTGTGCCGGAACCGGTACTTGTCGAAGGCGTAGCCGCACGCCACGCTCACCATCGAGCCCACGAGCGCGCCGCCCACCGCGTACAGCAGGCTGTTGGCGTACCAGCGCCCGTAGATCCCGTCCTCCATCGCGAAGAGGTCGGAGAGGTTGGAGAGGAACGAGAAGTCGCCCAGCGAGAGCACGTCGCTGCTGAAGAGCGCGTCGCGGTTCTTCGCGGCGGCGAGCAGCAGCCACAGCACGGGCAGCAGGGTGTAGAGGACGAAGACGGCGACCAGGGCGTTGACGGCGCCCCGTCCCAGCAGGCGGCGGTTCAACGGGACGCCTCCTCCGGCGCGTTGGCCCGGTTCGTCCAGCGGCTGACGCCGTACGAGAGGGCGATGGTGACGACGAGCAGGACGACCGAGGCGGCGGCGGCCAGGCCGTAGTTGTTCCGGGTGAAGGCCGCGTCGTAGATGTACATGCTCGGGGTGAAGCGGCTGCCGACGATCGGCGTGGACTGGCTGAGCAGCATCGGCTCGGTGAAGAGCTGGAGCGACCAGATCAGGGAGAACATCAGCACCATCACGGCCGAGGGCCGCACCAGCGGCACCTTGACCTGGAGCGCCGTACGGACCGGGCCCGCGCCGTCCACGACGGACGCCTCCAGGACCTCGCGGGGCACGGCCTGGAGCGCGGCGTAGAAGATCACCACGTTGTAGCCCAGGTTGCTCCACATCGCGATGTTCACCAGCGAGGGCAGGACCGTGTCGACGCCGAGGAGGTCGACGGTGATGTCGGCCTTGCCGAGGAGTTCGACGACGGGGCTCAGGCCCGGCGTGTAGAGGTACAGCCAGATGATCGCGGCGATGATGCCGGGCACGGCGTGCGGGAGGAAGAGCGAGAGCTGGGCCGTACGGCGCAGCCGGGCCGCGCCCGAGTCGAGCAGCAGGGCGATGCCGAGGGAGAGCACCAGCAGCAGCGGCAGGTAGATCAGGCAGTAGAGCGCGCTGGTGCCGAGGCCCGCCAGGAACGTGGGGTCGGACAGCACCGCCTCGTAGCTCCGCAGCCCCGCGAAGACGGTGCGCTCGGGGCCGAAGCCGAGGCCCGGCTGGTCGTCGCTGAAGAAGCTGAGGTAGACGGCGCCGCCGACGGGGATCAGGAAGACGGTCAGCAGGAGCGCGAAGAAGGGGGTCATCAGCGCGCCGCAGGCGACGAGTTCGCGGCGCCGCGCGGTGCGCCGGGGTGCCGTACGGGCGCGGGGCTCCGTCGCCTCCGCGTCGCCGCGTACGGTCGTGGTCGAGGGTGTCGTGGCGGTCATGGTCCTCAGCGCTCCCTCGTCCGCAGGCCCAGCGACTTGAGGTCGGGCATGGTCGCGCGCTGGCCCTCCTCGACGGCTCCGAGGACCGTGCCGTCGCCGCCGCCCGCGCGGGCGAGGCCGTCCTGGACGGTCTTGAGCGTGGCGGTCATCCGCGGCCCCCACGTCCACTCGCGGGAGATGCGGCCCGCCTCGCGCTCGTACAGGGAGTAGATGTCCTGGCCCTTGAAGTAGCTGGTGTCCATGGCCTTGCGGAGGACGGGCACGAGGCCGGGGACGGCGGGGTACTGGCTGCTGATGCCGCTGGAGAGGCGGGCCTTCCACGCCGCGGGGCTGGAGACCTGCCACTCGATGAACTCCATGGCCTCCTTCGGGTGCCGGCTGTCCTTGGTGACGGCGAACGTCGAGCCGCCGTGCGTGCCGACCCTCGGGTGCTCCGGGTCCCACTGGGGGAGCGGGGCCACGCCCCACTTGCCCTTCTGGCCGGGCTGCGCGGCCATCATGCCGCCCGCGTCCCAGGCGCCGGTGAGCTTGCCGAAGACGTCGCCGCGCCCGACCTGCGCCGTGCCCGCCTGGGTGTCGACGGGGTTGAGGAAGACCAGCCCCTTGTCGATGAGGCGCTGCCAGTACGCGGTGACCTTGCGCGTCGGCTTGTCGTCCATGCTGACGTTCCAGGCGCCGCCCTCGGTGTCGAACCAGCGTGCCCCCGCCTGCCAGGCGAGGCCCGCGAGATGGTGCCCGCCGTCGGTGGGGAAGGTGGCGATACGGGCGCCGTGCGCCTTCCGCTTGACCGTACGGGCCGCCTTCTCGAACTCGGCCCAGGTGCGGGGCACGCGGACGTCGTACTTCGCGAACAGGTCCCTGCGGTAGAGGAAGACCATCGGCTCGACGTCCTGGGGGACGCTGAACGTGCGGCCCTCGAAGGTGGTGAGGGCGAGCGCCTGCGGCAGCAGTTTCTCGCGGAGCCTGTCGCTGAGGAGCGGGGTCAGATCGCGGGTGACGCCGTCGATGGCGAAGCCGGGGACCTGGGGGTACTCGATGGTGGCGATGTCCGGCGCGTTGCCCGCGCGGGCCGCGTTGCTGAGCTTGGCGTAGCCGCCCTGCTGGCCGGACGGCACCTGCTCGAAGTCGACGCGGATGCGGTCCTGGCTCTTGTTGAAGGCGTCGACCACCTCCTGGCTGCCGCGCAGCGCGGACCAGAAGGTGAGGTGGACGGGCCCGCCGCCCCGGTCCTCGGCCGCCCGGCCCGGGTCCCCGCCCGAGCAGGCGGAGAGGAGCAGGAGCGGGAGCGCGGCGCACGCGGCGAGCAGCGATCGACGGCGGTGTCGACGCACGGTGCCTCCTCGGGCTGGAGGGGAATCACCGGCATCCTGATCGCTCTTCCGGATCAGGTCAATGGACCGATCAGAAGAAACTCAAACGGTCAAACGATCGCAGTAGTGCAGCACTTGACCGGAGGCCTCAGCGGGAGCGGGAACGGCCGGTCGGCTCACCCGTTGAGGGTGACGGCCGAGCCCCGGACTCTCAGTTCGGGCAGCAGCCCGACATGGCGTACCGCCTCAGGCGCCGCACCCGAGGGCCGGTTCAGCCGGCGGAGCAGCAGCTCCGCCGCGGCGCGCCCGATCTCCTCCTTCGGCGGGGAGACCGCCGTCAGCGGCGTGCTGCCGAGCGCCGCGACCACGTCGTCGTACGCCACGACCGAGCAGTCCTCCGGCACCTTCACGCCCGCGTCCTGCAACTGCTGCACCAGCAGCAGCGCGTCCACGTCGGCGTGCAGCACGGCCGCCGTCGCCCCGTGCTCGCGCAGCACGGCACCGAGGTCCACCAGGGACGACTCCGAGCCGTCGGAGGACAGCACCACCGCCCACTCCTCGACCTCGGGCCGCGCCGCGGCGATCTCGGCGAAGGCGGCGCGCAGCGTGCGCGCGGTCGGGCTGTCGTCGCGGGCGGCGAGCACGATACGGCGGTGGCCGAGCCCGATCAGGTGGTCCAGCGCGAGATGGGCGCCGTACCAGTGGTCGCTGCGCACCGAGTCCATCACGTGCAGCGCGCCGCCGCGGGGCGCGCCGCGCTCCATCAGGACGGCGGGGACGGGCAGCGCGGCCAGCCACTCCTCGTCCAGCGCGGGCGACTCGGCCGTACGCCAGCGGGGCGCGACGAGCAGCCCGCGCGCCCCGTGCTCCAGCGCCTGCCGCGCCATCTCGCGCTCGGCGCCCGGCACATGGCGCGCGATGTGCATGGCCATCCGGACGCCCGCCGCCTCCAGCACGTCCCGGGCGCCGCGCACGGCCTCGAAGAGGTACGAGTGGTGTTCGGGGACGATCAGGCCGACCGCGTCCCCGGTGGCCAGCGGCGCGGTCTGCCGCACGCCGACCGGGTCCAGCGACCGTACGACGCCGTGGCCGCGCCGCACCTTGCCCTCGCGGGCCAGCTCCTCGACGTCCCGGCGCAGGGTGACGACCGAGACGTCCAGCTCGGCGGCGAGGTCGCTGACCCGGACCTCGCCGCGCGCCCGCACGGCCCCGACTATCCGCTCGCGCCGTACGGCAGCCGACTCGCGCATCCCCGCCCCACTTTCGTTTGACCGTTCTCCGGGATCCTACCGATCAGCCGCGCTGCCGGGCCGCCTCGTACAGGACGGTCGTCGCCGCGTTCGCCGCGTTCAGGGAGCTGGCGGCGCCGCGGATGGGGATGCTGAGCATGTCGTCGGCGCGCTCGCGCCAGAAGGAGCTGAGGCCCGTCGTCTCGTTGCCGACGAGGAGCAGCGCGGGGCCCGTCAGGTCGGCGTCCTGGAGGCGGGTGGCGCCGTTCTCGTCGGTGCCGAGGACCCGCACCCCGGGGCGGGCCTCCAGCCAGGCCGTCACCTCGCGCGGGGAGCCCACGCGGACGGCGGGCAGGGCGAAGAGCGAACCGGTGCTCGCGCGCACGGACTTGGGGTCGTAGACGTCCGCCGCGTGGCCGGTGACCAGGACGCCGTGCGCGCCGAAGGCGTCGGCGGACCGGATGATCGAGCCGACGTTGCCGGGGCTGGTGGGCCGGTCCAGCAGGACGCCCAGGAAGTCGCCGGGCACGTCGAGCCGGTCCAGGTCGTCCGGCGGCGTCTCCACCACCGCGACCAGCTCCGCGTCGGCCTCGTCCCGCTCGCTCAGCTCGGCGAGCAGCTCCGGGGCCATCGCCACCCGCTCGGTGCCGCGCGGCGCGGCGTCCAGGGTCTCGGCGGCCCAGCGCGAGAGCCGGGCCCCGTCGGCGTGCAACAGGGCACGCACCGGCCAGCCGTGCTCCAGGGCCAGCGTGATCGGGCGGACGCCCTGGACCAGGAACTCGCCCGCCCGCTGCCGCTTGTTGCGGTTGGTGAGCAGGGACTGCCACTGCTGGAAGCGGGCGTTTCGGGTGGAGATCTTCACGGGGCGAGCCTACGCGGCGCCCCGGGTCAGTTCTTGACGCTGCCCTCGGTCAGGCCCGTGCGCCAGTACCGCTGGAGGGCGCCGATCAGGATCATCAGCGGCACGACGGAGAGCAGCGCCCCGCCGACCGTGTACTGGTACAGCTCCGGCTGCCGGTCCGCGTAGCCCTGCCAGGTCGTCAGGCCGAGCTGGATCGGATAGAGGTCGGAGTCGGACAGCATCACCAGCGGCAGGAAGAAGCTGTTCCAGATGTGCACGAACTGGAAGAGGAAGACCGTGACCAGCGCCGGGGTCATGAGCCGCAGCGAGAGCGTACGGAAGATCCGCAGCTCGTTCGCGCCGTCGATCCGCGCCGCCTCCAGCAGCGAGACGGGGACGGCGGCCGCCGCGTAGATCCGGCAGAGGTAGACCCCGAAGGGGCTGACCATGCTGGGGACGAGGACCGCCCAGTACGTGTTGACCAGGCTCATCTCGCTGAAGAGGAGATAGAGGGGCAGGGCCAGCACCGTGTGCGGGAGCAGCACCCCGGCCAGCACGACGTTGAAGACGGCCTCGCGGCCCCGGAAGCGGTAGATGGCGAGGGCGTATCCGGCGGCGGCCGAGAAGAGGGTCGCGGCGAGGGCGCCGCCGCCCGCGTAGAGCAGGCTGTTGAGGGTCCAGCGCAGGAAGATCCCGTCGTTGAACTCCAGCATGTCCCCGAGGCGTTCGAACGGGCGCGGGTCCGCGAACCAGAGCCCGAACGTGCCGAAGAGGTCGCCGCTCGACTTGGTCGAGGAGACCACCAGCCAGTAGACGGGCAGCAGGAAGTAGAGAGCGGCGACCGCGAGGAGGGAGAGGGTGAGGACGCGGTACCGCACCGGTACGTCGTGGACGCTTCCCGGCCCCCTCACCGGGCGCCGTCCCTCTCCCGCTGCCGCCCCACCAGCCGCAGGAAGCCGAACGACAGGACGCACGCGACCGCCGCGATCAGCACGGCCTCGGCGGCGGCGACGTACTGATTATTGCCCTTGAACGCCTCGTGGTAGGCGTGCAGGTTCGGGGTGTAGCCCGAGTCGACGGCCGAGGCCAGCGGCTTGAGGACCATCGGCTCGGCGAAGAGCTGGATCGTGCCGATGATGCTGAAGACCGTGGTGAGGACCAGCGCGGGGCGGATCAGCGCGAGCTTGATGTGGCGCGCGGTCTGCCAGGCGGAGGCCCCGTCGATACGGGCCGCCTCGTACAGGTCGGTCGGGATGGCCTTGAGCTGCGCGATCAGGACGAGCATGTTGTAGCCCGTGAACTGCCAGGTCACGATGTTCGCGATCGACCACAGCACAGTGCCGCGCGACAGGAAGTTCACGTCCCAGCCCACGCCGTGCGCCAGCTCCACGAGGGGGCTGATCCCCGGCACGTAGAGGAACCCCCACAGGATCGAGGCGATCACCCCGGGCACGCCGTACGGCAGGAAGTACGCGGTGCGGAAGAAGCCGACGCCGCGGGCGGAGGCGGCCTCCAGGAGGAGCGCGAGGGCCGTGGCGAGCAGGAGCATCAGCGGGATCTGCACGGCCGCGAACAGCAGGACGCGCCCGAAGCCCGCCAGGAAGCGGTCGTCCTCCAGTGCGTGCCGGTAGTTGTCGAGCCCGGCGAACGCCGTCCCCGAGCCGCCCAGGCCGAGCGGGCCGGAGCGGGTCGGCTTCAGCAGCGACTGGTACACGGCGTACGCGATCGGCGCGACGAAGGTGAGGAGGAACAGCGCGGCGAAGGGCAGCAGAAAGCCTGCCGCGGAGAAGAGGTCGCGTCGGGCTCGGGGGCTTCTGCGCGTCGGCGTCCTCGGGCGCTTCGTGGCTCGTCGCGCGGTTCCCCGCGCCCCTTCGGGGCGCTCTCTCATCCCGACCTGACCTTCAGTCCCTTGCCCTTGAGGTCGTCCACCGTCTGGCGCTGGACCTTCTTCAGGACGTCGCGGAAGGAGATGCCCTTCTCCGAGACGGCGTCGGTGAAGGCGTCACCGAGGCGCTGGTAGCAGGTGTCCATCAGGGGGCCCCACTGCCAGCTCGTGTCGACGGCCTTGTCGGCGGCGGCGAAGACCTCGCTGTAGTGCTGGCCGCCGAAGAAGTCGCGGGCGCTCTCCGTGTCGGCCGGCTTCCAGCCGCTTTTCGCGGCGGGCCAGCCCGCGCCGCCCTTGATGAGGAGCTGCACGGAGCCGGGGTCGGAGTTGAGCCAGACGGCGAACTCCCGGGCGTCCTCGGGATACTCGGTCTTCTTGAAGACGGCCGTCGTCGAACCGCCCCAGTTGACGTGGACGTTGCCGCCCTTCTTCCACTGCGGGAGCGGTGCGACGCGCCACTTTCCCTTGGTCTTGGGCGCGTTGCCGACGAGCAGCGCGTCGCCCCAGCTCGCGCCGAGCCAGGCGGCGATCTTCCCGGTCTGGACGTTCTTGTACCAGGCGTTCTGCCGGTCGGGGTCGGTCAGCACCAGCCCCTCCCTGACCAGGTGCTCCCAGTAGTCGGCGACCTTCCGCGTCGGGCCGTCGTCCAGGGTGACCGTCCAGGTGTCGCCCTCGACCCGGAACCACTGGGCCCCGGCCTGCCAGGCGTAGCCCGCGAAGCGGTTGCCGTTGGTGGGCGCGAACGTCTCGATGTAAGCGCCCTCGTCCCGTATCTTCCGGGCGGCGGCCTCGTACGCGTCCCAGGTCTCCGGGACGTCGATCCCCCACTTGTCGAACAGGTCCTCGCGGACGAAGAGGCCCATCGGCCCCGACGCCTGCGGGACGGCGAAGACGGAGTCCTCGAACACGGACTGCTTCCACTGCCAGCCGGTGAACCTGCCCTCCGACTCCTTCACGCCGTGCTCCGCGAGATCGAGCAGGCCGTTGTCGAGCAGGAACCCGGGGACGTTGGGGTACTCGATCTGGCCCAGGTCGGGAGGGTTGCCCGCCTTGATCGCGGCGTGCATCTTCGCGTACTGCGCGCCGTCCACGGGGGAGACCTTCTCGACCTTGACCTGGACCTCGGGGTGCTTCTCGTTCCACAGGTCCACGGCCTTCTCGATGCCGGGGACCCAGGTCCAGAAGGTGAGGCTGATCCTCTCGCCCTTCTTGCGGCCCTTGCCCCCGCCGCCGTCGTCCCCGTCGTCCCCGCACCCGGTGAGGGCGAGGCCGGAGAGACCGGCGGCGGCCGCGCCGCCGAGCAGGGCGCGCCTCCTGACGCCGCCCGTGCCGATGCCGCTCATGGGGCCTCCTCCGGGGGGATCTCCTCCGGGGGCACCAGCTCCGACACCGGGATGCGCCGGAAGGTGATCGTGGTGTACGCGCTGGAGTCGCCCGTCTCGTAGAGCAGTCCCACCGTCGCGTCGTCCACGCGGACCAGATCGGAGTAGGCGGCCCGGCGCTCGTCCACGACGTGCGCGTCCCGCCAGGTCACGCCCCCGTCGGTGCTCGCCCGTACGGTCATCCGGTGCCGGGTCTCGGGGTGGCCCGGGGCGGAGAAGAGCAGCACGTCGGGGTCGCGGAGCTGGAGCACGCAGCCCTCGACGACGGGCGTGACCAGCTCGGGCCTGGGCTGGAAGGGGGCGACGAGGGTGGCGCCGCCGTCCTCGGAGTACGCGTCGGCGCGGTTGCCGGGCGCGTCGGCGTCGTTGCGGGTGTTGAAGTAGACGCGGCCGTCGGGGAGTTCGGCGGCGGTCGTCTCGTTGACGTTGACCCAGCCGTCGGGGTTGTCGTCGAGATAGCCGAGCCGCCAGGTCTCGCCGCCGTCGTCGGAGAGCAGGTCGTGGCCGCCGTTGTAGCGGCCCTCGGTGCCGTTGTCGCCCTCCTCGGTGGGCGGCGTGGAGTGGTTGCCGGGCACCACGATCCGGCCGGTGTGCGGCGGGGCGGCGAGCTGGATGGCGTGGCCCGGCGTCGTCGCGTACCAGCGCCAGGCGGGGTCCTTGACGCTGTCCGTGATCTCGCGCGGCGGGCTCCACGTCTCGCCGCAGTCGTCGCTGTGCCGCACCCACACGCGGCGCCCGTCGGCGGCGGTCACGAGGCCGCGCCGGATGCGGTCCTCGGTCGCCGCCGCGGCGTTGTGCACGTACACGAGCAGCAGCCGCCCGCCGTCGAGGACGACGGGCGCGGGATTCCCGGCGGTGCCGGTCCCGTTCTCGGCGGTGACCTTCAGGGGGCCCCAGGTCGCGCCCCCGTCGAAGGATCTCTTCTGGACGATGTCGATGTTCCCGCTGTCGGCCGACGAGTCGACCCGCCCCTCCGCGAACGCGAGCACCGACCCGTCGGGCAGGCCGACGCAGGCGGGGATGCGGAAGCTGGCGTACCCCTCGCTCCCGGCCCGGAACGGCACGGAGTCGGCGAGGGTCCCGGAGCCCGGGGCGGCGGCGGATTCGTGTCTGTCGTGCGGCATGGAGCAACCCCCAACTGCCAGACGTAGGACGTCCCTTGTCCTGTCGCGAACGGTAGGCAGAGGGCAACGGGCCGTCAAGGAACGGAACATGAACGCGTAACCGCGCCGCCTGTGAACTCCCGTGTGGACCCCCTTTCGGGGGACGTGACGGGGGAGAGCCGTGGGCGGGGCGTGGCGCGGGGTGACAATCCGGCCATGGATGCCGTACAGGTGGCGACGATCCGCGAGGTGCTCGCGGGGAGCGAGTGGCTGCGCGAGGCCCGGCGGTTCGGGGGCGCCCTGCGTTCCTCGGTGAGCACACAGGGCGGCGGCCTGCTGCTGGTGGGCACGGAGACGTACGAGCCGTGGCACCTCGCGGCCCACCTCGACGACGAGGCCGCGTGGTCCGGCCTCCCCGAGCTGTCCCCCACCCTCGTCCGCCACCGGGTGCCCCGCACGGCCCCCGCCCACCTCTCCGTCGGCCTCGGCCGTATCGAGGGCGCGGGCCGCGGGGAGACCCTCCTCGTCGTCAACGGGGACGGCGACCCCGGGGACGCCCTGCTGGAACGGCTCGCCGACGCCCGCCGCTCGGGCGCCACCCTGCTGAGCCTCGCCTCGGGCGAGGCGTCCCTGGAGCCGGTGGAGGACCTCGCCCACGACGCGCTGTGCGCGGACGACGTCCTCGACCTCGACACGGTCCAGCACCTGGTGAGCGCGGCGGCCGGCGAGACCCCCACCCCCCGCCCCGCCCCCTCGGCCCCCCGCCCCCGCCTCCGCGACCGCCTCTCCCGCCTGGCGGACCACTTGACGGCACCGCCGGCTTCGCGGTGGTGAGGGCGGGCACCCGCTGGGGCGATGGCGGGGGAGTGGTCAGCAGGCTGACGAGATCGAGGAGCGGCAGCTTGCTCACGGGCGTGAGATTCTCACCTGCCCCGAGGAACTGATCGAAGGGGCGGACGAGGACGACCGTCCGCTGTACCTCGGGCTCAGCATTCCCCCTGCGCAACGCGCACCGTATCGCCGGCAGCGGGGTCAGCGGCTCGCCGAGGAGCGACGCTCGGAGGAGGTCGGAGAGCCGTTTCTCGATAGCCTGGCGGTGTCACCTGGTAGGGACACATGAGGGAGCGAAGCTGTGGAGTACGGGAGGATCAAGGAGATCGCGGAGCAGCTCGCCGAACACGCTCCCGACCCGTTCCGGGGGTACGAGATCAGCGGCGACGAGATCGTGATGATGATGTCGCCATCTCGCCCCCACGAGTTCATCGCCCTCCGGATCCGCCAGCAGCTCGATCGCCAACTGCCCCCCGAACTCGTCGCGCACACCGGTGGAGAGGTGGAGGACCCGACGCTCGGGAAGCTCCGTCGCCCTGATGTGATCGTCGTTCCTGACGCCGTCTTCGCCGAACAGACGATGGCGCCGTTTCATCCTCACGACGTGGCGCTGGTCGCGGAGATCGTGTCGCCGTCGAACCACTCCACCGACTACGTGGAGAAGATGGCCGACTACCCGGCCATGGGTATCCCCTGCTACCTGCTGATCGACCCCCGCAAGGGCACGCTCGCCGCGCTGACCGATCCCGGCCCGGCGCCGGGTGGCGATGGGCCGCGCTACCGGACGCGCAGCGACTACGCGTTCGGGGACGTCGTGACCATCGGGGGCTGGACGATCGACACCAGCGAGCTGCGCACGTATCCCGAAGAGGGGTGAGGTCCGCCGGGGTGTGGCGCGGACTCTCGCCGCGTGGCGGCGAAGACTCGTGAGATCAGCGGGCGGATGAGGCGGTATCCGGCCGGCCGATGAGTTCTGCCAGGAGCGTCGGTCTGCATGTGAGTAAGCAAGCCGACGTCCGCGCCGAAGGCCCTTGGCCGCGAGGCGACCGCGGCCAGGACCCCAGCGAGGAGCTGTCATGTCACCTGCCATTCCGGATTCCATGGCCGTGCCTGCGGGCCGCACCCCCATGGTGGTGCGCCTGCTGGTGCTGGCCACGTTCGTGGTGATCCTCAACGAGACCATCATGGTCAACGCGATTCCGCGGCTGATGGAATCGCTGCACATCACCGAGCAGTCGGCGCAGTGGGTGTCCACGGTGTTCATGCTCACGATGGCCGCTGTGATCCCGGTCACCGGCTGGTTCCTGCAGCGGGTCACCACCCGGCAGGCGTATGCGATAGCCATGGGGGTCTTCCTCGCGGGGACCGTCCTCTCGGCCGTCGCGCCGTCCTTTGCGGTGCTGCTGGCGGGGCGCGCCGTGCAGGCTGTGGGCACCGCCGTGATGATGCCCCTGCTCATGACCACGCTGATGGTCGTGGTGCCCGAGCAGGACCGCGGCCGGGTGATGGGGAACGTCACCCTCGCGATCTCTGTGGCGCCCGCGCTCGGCCCTGCTGTATCGGGGCTGATCCTGCAACTCGGCTCCTGGCGGCTGCTGTTCGTCGTCGTCCTGCCGATCGCGGCCCTGGTCACGCTGATCGGGCTGCGCAAGGTGGAGAACACCGCCGAGCCGCAGGTGAGCTCCATCGACTGGTTCAGCGTCGGCGCGGCCGCTCTCGGCTTCGGCGGACTGGTCTACGGCCTGAGCCTGTTCGGCGAGAGCGACGGCAGCGCCGGGCTCGGCATCGGGATCACCGCTGCCGGGGTCGCGGCCATCGCCGTCTTCGTGCTCCGCCAGCTCACGCTGCAGCGGGGCGGTACGCCTCTGATGGACCTGCGCACCCTCGCCCACCGCACCTATGCCCTGTCGCTGGCGGTCATGTCCATCGGGTTCCTCACCATGCTCGGGTCGATGATCCTGCTGCCGCTCTATCTGCAGAACCTGCGCGGTCTCAGCCCGCTGGAGACCGGCCTGCTGCTCATGCCGGGCGGCCTGGCGATGGGGCTGCTGGGACCGACCGTCGGCAAGCTCTGCGACCGCTTCGGCAGCAGGCCGCTGGTGGTGCCCGGCACATTCGGGATAGCCCTCGCTCTTGCCGGTTTCACGCAGATCTCGATGACGATGCCGTACTGGCAGGTGCTGGGGCTGCACGCGCTGCTCATGGTGAGCCTGGCGGCGACGTTCACCCCGATCTTCACCCTCGGGATGGGCGCGCTTCCCCCGCACCTCTACTCGCACGGCAGCTCGATGCTCGGGACGCTGCAGCAGGTCGCCGCGGCGTTCGGTACCGCGCTGATGGTGACCGTGATGTCCGCGCGCACCACGCACCTGGCCGACGAAGGCGTCGCCGCCGCGGCCGCGCAGGTGAGCGGGCTGAAGCTGGCCTTCGTCGTCGCGGCGGCGCTGGCCGTGGTCACGATCGCCGTGGCGGTGAGGCTCCCGAACCGCCTCGCCCCCGCCGCTCCCCAGGACCACGCCCCCATTGACGTCGACGGGCCCGTCGCCGTCGGCGGCACGTCCTGAGAGCACCGGGGGTGATCGCCTTCACCCCCGGCCGCCCGGGCCGCCCGCAGGGCCCGGTGGCAGGATGCTGGCATGACTTCTCCTGCTGCTCCCGAACCCGCTGCTCCGCAGAATCAGAAGGCCGCCAAGAAGGATCCGTGGGACCTGCCCGATGTGTCCGGGCTGGTCGTCGGGGTGCTCGGGGGCACCGGTGACCAGGGGCGGGGGCTGGCGTACCGGCTCGCGCGGGCCGGGCAGAAGGTGATCATCGGCTCGCGGGCCGCCGAGCGTGCCGAGCAGGCCGCCGCGGAGATCGGGCACGGGGTCGAGGGCGCCGAGAACGCGGAGTGCGCGCGGCGCGCGGACGTCGTGATCATCGCCGTTCCGTGGGAGGGGCACGCCAAGACCGTCGAGGCCCTCCGCGAGGAGCTGCGGGGCAAGCTCGTCGTGGACTGCGTGAATCCGCTCGGCTTCGACAAGAAGGGCGCGTACGCGCTCAAGCCCGAGGAGGGGAGCGCCGCCGAGCAGGCCGCCGCGCTGCTGCCCGAGTCGCGGGTGACCGCCGCCTTCCACCACCTGTCCGCGGTGCTGCTCTCCGACCCCGGGGTCGAGGAGATCGAGACCGACGTGATGGTGCTCGGCGAGGTGCGGGCCGACTGCGAGATCGTGCAGGCGCTGGCCGCCCGTATCCCGGGGATGCGCGGCGTCTTCGCGGGGCGGCTGCGCAACGCGCACCAGGTCGAGTCCCTCGTCGCCAACCTGATCTCCGTCAACCGCCGCTACAAGGCACACGCCGGGGTGCGGCTCACCGACATCTGAACCCATCATGGGAGGGCGGTCCGGGCCACGGGGCCACGGGCCGCCGGGAGGTCCCATGGGTGACGGCGGCACGGCGGGGGACGGGTATGTGCCCGATCCGAAGCGGTGGAAGGCGCTGACGGTCTGCCTCGTCGTCGGCTTCATGGCGCTTCTGGACGTCTCGATCGTGAACGTCGCCCTCCCCTCCATCGAGAAGGGCCTCGGCGCCTCCGAGTCGGCGCTCTCCTGGGTCGTCTCCGGATACGCGCTGACGTTCGGCCTCGTCCTCGTCCCCTCCGGGCGGCTCGGCGACGCGTACGGGCGGCGCACCGCGTTCCTCGCCGGGCTCATCCTGTTCACCGTGGCGTCGGCGGCCTGCGGCGTGGCGCGGAGCCCGGGGTGGCTGGTCGCCGCGCGGCTCGTGCAGGGCGCGGCGGGCGGGCTGCTGAACCCGCAGATCTCCGGCATGATCCAGCAGCTCTTCCGGGGCCACGAGCGCGGCAAGGCGTTCGGGCTGCTCGGCACCGTCATCGGCATCTCGACCGCCGTCGGGCCGCTCACCGGCGGTCTGCTGATCCAGGCGTTCGGCCCCGCGGAGGGCTGGCGGTGGGTGTTCTTCGTGAACCTGCCGATCGGCGTCCTCGCCTTCCTCCTCGCGCTGCGCCTCGTCCCCGCGACCTGCGCCGCGCGCGACACCGCGCACCGCCAGTCCCTCGACCCCGTGGGGGTGCTGCTGCTCGGCGCCGGGGTGCTCGCGGTGATGCTGCCGCTGGTCGAGGAGCGCCAGTGGCAGGGCGCGGCCAAGTGGCTGCTGGTCCCGGCGGGCGCGCTGCTCGTCGTGCTGTTCCTGGCCTGGGAGCGGGCGTACACGCGGCGCGGGCGGGCGCCCCTGGTGGACCTCGCGCTCTTCCGCAACCGCGCGTACTCGCTGGGCGCCCTGCTGGGCCTGCTCTACTTCGCCGGGTTCACCACGATCTTCTTCATCTACACCCTCTTCCTCCAGAACGGCATGGGCTACAGCGCCCTGCAGGCCGGGCTGGCGCTCACCCCGTTCGCCGTCGGCTCGGCCGCCTCCGCCGCAGTCGGGGGCCGGTACGTCACCCGCGTCGGCCGCCCCGTCATCGCGGCGGGCCTCGTGCTGGTCACGCTGGGTCTCGCGGCGACGTTCCTCGTCGTACGGGCCGTCGAGGGGCCCGGTGTGGGCTGGGCGCTGCTGGCGCCGCTGCTGGTGGCGGGGGTCGGCTCCGGCCTGGTGATCGCCCCGAACCAGACGCTCGCCCTCCAGCACGTGCCCGTCGCGCAGGGCGGCACGGCGGGCGGTGTGCTCCAGACCGGGCAGCGGGTCGGCTCGGCGGCGGGGATCGCGGCGGTCGGCGCGGTCTTCTTCGCCTGGGTGGCCAGCACCCGCGACTGGTCGGTGGCGCTCGACTACGGCCTGCTCACGGCCCTGGGCTTCGTCGTCGCCGCGCTGCTGGTCGCGCTGGTGGACGTGGCGTACGAGCGGCGTACGCGGGCCGGGAGCGGGCCCGAGGGCGGACCGGGCAGCGGCTCGGGGAGGGTGGGCGCCGGGGAGCGCGCGAGGCGGTGAGCGAGAATGGGGGGCGACGCTTCCCCGTACGTCCGACTGGAGAACCCGCCGCCATGTCCGCCGAGCCCTCTTCCTCCCCGGCCCCCGCCGCCCCCTCCCGCGCGCCGCGCGGCCCCCGGGGCCTCGCGCTCTACGCGCTGATCGTCTGTGTGCTCGCCGTGGTCGCCGCGGTCGTCTCGTTCCTGCACGGGAGCTGGCTGGGCGTCGTCTGGATCCTGCTCGCGGGCCTGACCTCGAACATGGCCTGGTACTACCTGAAGAAGTCCCGGATCGCCCGCCTCAGCTCCCCGGAATGAACACGTTCTGCGGCTCGCCCTGCCAGAAGCGGAAGTACTCCTGGCCCCAGTAGGTCTCCAGGTCCGAGACGTCCATGACGCGCAGGATCGCGTCGATGACGTCCCAGAAGACCCCGTTGACCGACGGGATCCACAGGATGCCGAAGACCAGCAGCAGCCCGAAGGGGGCGAGCGGTTCGGCCTGGCGGCGCAGCGCGGGGGAGAGCCACGGCTCGATCACCCCGTAGCCGTCGAGCCCGGGCACGGGCAGGAAGTTGAGGATCGCGGCCGTCACCTGGAGCAGCGCGAGGAACGCGAGGGCGCAGCGGAACGCGACCGGCACGTCGCCCATCGCGTCGAGCCAGAACGGGGCGGTGAGCAGGGCCGCGAACAGCGCGTTGGTCAGCGGGCCCGAGGCCGAGATCAGGCTGTGCTTCCAGCGGCCGTGGATCCGGCCGTGCTCGATGTAGACGGCGCCGCCCGGCAGTCCGATGCCGCCCATGATGACGAAGATCACGGGCAGCACGATCGAGAGCAGCGCGTGCGTGTACTTCAGCGGGTTGAGGGTCAGATAGCCCTTGGCGCCGACGGAGATGTCACCCGCGCGCAGCGCCGTGCGCGCGTGCGCGTACTCGTGAAGGCAGAGCGAGACGATCCAGCCGGAGACGACGAAGAAGAAGACGGCGATGCCCGTGACTTCGGCCCAGCCGGACCAGACGGCCCACCCCGAGATCCCCATCAGCGCGACGAGTCCGAGGAAAACCGGACTGATGCGATGGTGCTCCGGGTGGGGGGAAGTCCTGGTCATGCCGCCTGACCGTACCGGCTAGCGGGGCTGCCTCGCGAACTCCGGGGCTGTGCGCGGCAGCTCGGCGGCGGGCTCCTCGGGTATCCGCTTCCTGGTGAAGCGGCCCGCCAGCGAGACGAGCGTCACGCCGCCGATGAGCAGCGCGGCGGCCGCCCCGTCCAGCGGCGTGATCCCCTCGCCGAGCAGCAGCGCCGCCGACGACATCCCGAACACCGGGACCAGCAGCGAGAACGGGGCCACGGACGAGGCGTCGTGACGGCGCAGCAGCCAGCCCCAGGCGCCGAAGCCGAAGAGGGTGGTGACCCAGGCGACGTAGAGGATCGTGCCGAGGCCGCCCAGGTCGAGGGAGCGCAGCGCGTCGAGGTCCGTCGACGGGCCCTCGAACAGCAGCGAGAGCGCGAGCAGCGGCAGCGGCGGCACGAGGCTCACCCTCCCCCAAGGTCTCGGCTACGCTCGACCAGGGGGCACCCCCATCATCCAGCTCAGCGCGTCCGGCGGCGCGGCCTTGCGGGTCAGCACGTTGGAGACGCCCCACAGCACGGCCGCGCCGACGACCAGCGCGAAGGCGCCGAGCGGGCCCGTCGTGCCCTGCCCGGCGGCGGCCACGGCGATGCCCGCGAGCGCGACGGCCATGCCCGCGATCCGTACGCCGCCGAGCCGCTCGCGCAGCAGCGTCGCGGCGAGTACGGCCGTGAAGACGGCCTGCACCTGGAGGACCAGCGACGACAGTCCGGCGGGCATCCCCTGCCGCATGCCGATGAACAGCAGCCCGAACTTGCCGACGCCCAGCACCAGTCCGACCGCGACGACCCAGCGGAGCGCGACCCGCGGGCGCCGTACGAAGAACACGGCGGGCAGCGCGGCGGCGAGGAAGCGCAGCGCGGAGAAGAGGAGGGGCGGGAAGTGGCGCAGTCCGATCTCGACGACGACGAAGTTGACGCCCCAGACGGCGGCGACGGCGAGGGCGAGCAGGACGTGGGCTGGACGCATGCGGCGATCATCACCGCCCCCGACCGTTCAGCACCAGCGATGATTTCTGCATCATTGGATGCAGCAACGCTACTGTGTTTCTTCGGGGGACGACCCCCGGACCCCCGGCCGGACAAGCAGGTCTGGCGGCGCGTCCGGGAGGGCAGCGCGAGGAAGCCCTGAGCGAACGCAACATCACCGGAGAATCCGGGCTGAAGAACGGGAGTCCCCCATGCTCGATCTCGCCCGGCTCAGGGCCCTGCACGCCGTCGGCACCCACGGCTCGGTCGGCGCCGCGGCCGAGGCCCTCGGCTTCACGCCCTCCGCGATCTCCCAGCAGGTCGCCAAGCTGGAGCGGGAGACCGGCACGACGCTCCTGGAGCGGCGCGGGCGCGGCGTGGCCCTGACGGACGCCGCGCTGATGCTCGTGCGGGCCGCCGAGCAGATGCTCTCCCTCGCCGAGCAGGCCGAGATCGCGCTGGAGGAGCGGCGCGGGCGGCCCGCCGGGCGGCTCACCGTCGCCGCCTTCCCCAGCGCGGCGCGCGGCCTGCTGCCGGGGGTGCTGGCGCGGATCGCCGCCGAGCATCCGCAGCTCGACCTGCGGATGACGGAGGTGGACCCGCACCTGTCCGTGGGGATGGTCGCCCGGGGCGAGGTCGATCTCGCCGTGACGCACGACTGGGACACGGTGCCGCTGCCGTCCCCGGAGGGCCTGCGCCGCACGCCGCTGGGCGAGGACGTGTGCGACATGCTCCTGCCCGAGGGCCACCCGCTGACGGAGCCCGACCGGCCGCTCGTACGGGAGGACCTGGGCGCTGCGCGCTGGGTGTGCCAGCCGCCGGGATCGGTCTGCCACGGGTGGCTGCTGAGCACGCTGCGCGCCGCCGGGCAGGAGCCGGACATCGGCTTCCACGTCGGCGAGTACCAGACGCAGGTCGCCCTCGTCGCGGCCGGACTGGGCGTCGCGCTGCTGCCGCGGCTGGGCCGGGGCGTGCTGCCCGAGGGCGTCGTGCTGCGCCCGCTGACGCCCGCGCCGGTCCGCCGGCTGTACGCCGTGTGGCGCGGCGAGGCGTCCCGCCGCCCCGCGATCGTCGAGGCCGTCGAGGTCCTCCGCGAGGCCGCGCGGCCCTGAGAACAACGGTCTTGTCGGCGGTCTGTAGGCCGTTTGTCGGTGGGGCCTGCGAACCTTGGGGACATGACGCGACAGAAGACGACCACGAACGCCGTGGAGGTCCGCGGACTGGTCAAGCACTTCGGCGAGACCAAGGCCGTCGACGGGATCGACCTCGATGTGCGCGAGGGCACCGTGATGGGTGTCCTCGGGCCGAACGGGGCGGGCAAGACGACGCTGGTCCGGATGCTCTCCACGCTCCTGGTGCCCGACGCGGGCACCGCGACGGTCGCGGGGTACGACGTGGTGCGCCAGCCCCGTCAGCTCCGCCGCACCATAGGCCTCACCGGGCAGTACGCCTCGGTGGACGAGAAGCTGTCCGGTTTCGAGAACCTGTACATGATCGGGCGGCTGCTCGACCTCTCCCGCGCCGAGTCCCGCAAGCGGGCCGACGAGCTGCTGGAGCGGTTCTCGCTGACCGAGGCCGCCAAGAAGCCCGCGAGCCAGTACAGCGGCGGTATGCGCCGCCGTCTGGACCTCGCCGCCTCCATGATCGGCCGCCCCCGGGTGCTGTATCTGGACGAGCCGACGACGGGCCTCGACCCCCGCACCCGCAACGAGGTGTGGGACGAGGTGCAGAACATCGTGGCGGACGGCAACACGGTGCTGCTCACCACGCAGTACATGGAGGAGGCCGAGCAGCTCGCCAGCGAGCTGACGGTGATCGACCGGGGCCGCATCATCGCCGAGGGCCGGGTGCCCGAGCTGAAGGCGAAGGTCGGCGGGCGGACGCTGGAGATCCGCCCCCAGGACCCGGGCGAGCTGACCCGCATGGTCGGCGCCATCGCGCAGGCCGGGCTCGACGGCGTCGCGGGGGCGACGGCGAGCGAGGACGCGGGCGTGGTGAGCGTCCCGATCGTCAGCGACGAGCAGCTCACCGCCGTCGTGGCGCTGCTCGGCGAGCGCGGCTTCAAGATCGCCGACATCGCCACCCACCTGCCCAGCCTGGACGAGGTGTTCCTGGCCCTGACCGGCCAGAAGGCCACCCACCAGGACGACGAGAACGAGATCGAGGAGGTCGCCGCGTGAGCACCACCACCGCTACGGCGCCCCCGTCCCCGGCGGAGTCCGGCCAGGGCGCGGCGCCGGTCAAGCCCGGCGCGGACGAGGGACGGATAGGGCTCCGCGCGAACCTGCGGCACATAGGCGCCCTCGTGCGCCGCAACGCGCTGCAGATCAAGCAGGACCCCGAGTCGATGATGGACGCGCTGCTGATGCCCATCATCTTCACGCTGCTGTTCGTGTTCGTCTTCGGCGGCGCCATCGGCGGCTCCGGCAGCAGCGCGTCCCGCGACCAGTACATCCAGTACCTGATCCCCGGCATGATGGGCATGATGGGCATGTCCATCGCCATGGCCGTCGGCACCGGGATCAACGAGGACTTCCGCAAGGGCGTCATGGACCGCTTCCGGTCGATGCCCATCGCGCGCTCGTCCGTGCTGGTCGCCAAGTCCGTGGTCGAGGTCGCCCGGATGCTCGTCGCCGTGATCGTGCTGCTGACCGTGGGCTTCCTGGTCGGCTTCGACATCAACGGTCACTGGATGGGCATGCTCGGCGCCATCGGCCTGACCGCGCTCTTCGGCGCCTCGCTGCTGTGGATCTTCATCCTGCTCGGCCTCACGATGCGCACGGCCCAGGCCGTCCAGGGCGTCTCGTTCCTGGTGCTGATGCCGATGCAGTTCGGCTCCTCGGTCTTCGTGCCGACGGGCACCATGCCGGGCTGGCTGGAGGCGTTCACGAAGGTCAATCCGCTGACGCACGTGGCGGACTCGGCCCGGGGGCTGATGCTCGGCGAGGGCTCGGTCGGCCGGCCGGTCATGTGGACCGTGGTGTGGGCCGTGGGCCTCACGCTCGCCACGGCGCCGCTCGCCATCGCGAAGTTCCGCAAGAAGACCTGACGGGCCCCGCGTCGTCGGCGTCCTCAGGACTCCCGTGACTCCCGCCGCGTCTGTCCCGTCACCAGGGCGACGGCCTCTTCGAGAGAGAGGCCGCCGCCCTCGGCGTACGCCCGTGCGAACTCCTCCTCGCTCAATACCGCCCGCACGCCCTCCTCGGCGGCCGTCCGGGACTCGCGCTCGACGGGATGCGGGAAGTGCCCCTCCGGCAGCGGGGTCAGTCCGTCGTAGGCGCCCAGCAGCCGGGCCGCCGTCGGGCCGTCCCCGAGGGGCGCCAGCGACCGTACGGCCGTGAGGATCTGGGCGAGGACGAGATGCGGCGCGATGGCCTCCGTGAGGACGTTGCCGCTCTTGCCGAGCGCCTCACGCACCCGCCACAGCGCCTCCTCCCACGTCCCGTCCAGGCAGTACGTCCAGGCGATCACGCCCTGGAACATGCCCGCGAACAGCTCGGGCGCCCGCTGCTCGAAGTCCTGCTCCAGCGGCTCCAGAAGCTCCCGCGCCCGCCGCGTCCTGCCCTGGCGGCCGAGGCGCATCGCGAGATGGAACGCGGCGAAGTTGAGCCCGTCGCCGCCCGCGCGCTCGGACTGCTCGAAGGACTCCCACAGCAGCCGGTCGCCCTCGGCGCCCTGCTCCGGGTCGTCCGTCTCCACCAGCACGCCGCCCAGCCGGGACTTGAGCATCCACACCTGGGCGTGCGCCCCGAGCCGCTCGGCGAGCGTGATGGCCCGCCGGTAGTCCTCCGCCGCGCGCTCGTACTCCCCGCTCGCGCAGTACGCCTCGGCCCGGCTGCCCAGCGCCTCGCTCTCGCCCCAGGCGTCACCGAGCCGTACGAACAGCTCCAGCGCCTCCTCCGCGTCCCGGCCCGACTGCTCCCGGCTCTCCGGGCGGTCGCTGGTGATCTTGGACCGGAGCTGGAGGGCGAACGCCAGCTCCCACTCGTAGCCCAGCGAGCGGCAGCCCTCGACCATCGCGTCGGTCAGCTCCGTCAGCTTCTCGAAGCGGCCGTCCATCATCCACGCGAAGGTCCACATACAGCCGGGAAGGCGGCAGGTCTGGGGCATGCCCGGGGTGTAGACCTCCGTGACGTTGCGCAGTTCGTCGCGCTTGTCGAACGACCCGAGCGCGGAGCCCTCGAAGTTGTCGGCCAGCCCCATCAGCCGCACCCCGCGCCGGGCCTCGGCCAGCAGTTCCTCGCTCATCGGCGGCGGCGCGTCCGCGTGGTGCTCGTACACGGGCGGCGCGGGCGTCACGGGCGAGGCGAACGGCTCGGGGCCCAGCGCGGAGACGGCGTCCGCCCAGGCCCGCGCGTCCGCCCTGTGGTCGCGCAGGTGCCAGAACCAGCCCATGCACAGCGTCATGCAGAGCGCTTCCTGCTCCTCGCCCGCGGCGACGGCGCGGCGCAGGGCCGTACGGATGTTGTCGTGCTCCCGCTCCAGCCGCTCCAGCCACTCGGACTGCCGGGGGCCGCGCAGCAACGGGTCGGCGGCACGGGCGAGTTCGCGGTACGCCACGAGGTGCGCCCGCTCGGCGGCCTCCCGCTCGCCGGGCACGGCGTCCAGCTTCTCCGACGCGTACTCCCCGACGGTCTCCAGCAGCCGGTAGCGCATCACGCGCGCCCCGCCGGCCGGGTCCGCCGGGTCGTCCTCGGGTACGGCCACGACGAGCGACTTGTCGACAAGTGACCCCAACAGGGCCGCGGTGTCCCCGGGGAGAGCGCCGGGCTGCGTGCCGGGCTGGTCGCCGGACTGTGGGTGGGGCCGTGCGGCGGGGAGGCCGGCGCACACCTCCTCGGCCTGCTCCAGCTCGCAGCCGCCGGAGAACACCGACAGCCGCCGCAGCACCGCCCGTTCGCCCTCGTCCAGCAGCTCCCAGGACCAGTCCACGACCGCGTGCAGTGTCTGCTGGCGCGGCAGCACGGTGCGGCTCCCGCTGGTCAGCAGCCGGAAACGGTCGTCGAGCCGGTCGGCGAGCTGGCGCGGTGTCAGTGAGCGCAGCCGGGCCGCCGCCAGCTCGATCGCGAGCGGCAGCCCGTCGAGGCGGCGGCAGATCTCCGCGCACGCCTCCGGGTCGTCCTCGACGCGGAACCCGGGCCTGGCCGAGGCCCCGCGGTCCGCGAGCAGCCGCAGCGCCATCGGGTCCGGCAGCGGCTCCACGGGGCGCACGACCTCGCCGGGCACGCCCAGCGGCTCGCGGCTGGTCGCGAGCACGGTCACGCCGGGGCACTCCAGGAGCAGCGTCTCCGCGACCCGCGCGGCCTCCTCGATGAGGTGCTCGCAGTTGTCGAGGACGATCAGCATGTCGCGCGCGGCACAGCGCTCGGCCAACTGCGCGAGCGGGTCGTGCGCGTGCGGATCGGTGGCGGCCTGCAGCTCCTCGGCGGCGGACGAGCGGATCACGGTCTCCCGGCCGCCGAGCGCGGTCAGCACGGCCTCGGCGGTGTGCTCGGCCGCCCGTACGGGCGCGAGTTCGGCGACCCACACGCCGTCGCTCCAGCGGTCGCCGCCCGACTGGGCCCGGTCGGCGGCCTCCTGCGAGAGCCGCGTCTTCCCGGTGCCGCCGGGGCCGGTCAGCGTGACGAGCCGGGCGTCGCCCAGCGCGCGGCCGAGCGCCGCGATCTCCTCGCCGCGCCCGACGAACGAGGTCAGCCGCCCCCGCAGGTTGCCGCGGGCGCGAGCCGACGGCGCCGGAGCCGCGGGCTCCGGCGCCGGTGGTCGCGGGTCGTCGGCGCGCAGCAGCTCCGTGTGCAGGGCGCGCAGCCGGGGCCCGGGATCGACCCCGAGACGGTCGGCCACCAGGGCCCGGACCTCCTCGTACGCGGCGAGCGCCTCGGCCGGGCGCCCCGCGTCGCGCAGCGCCCGCAGCCGCAGCTCCTGGAGCGGCTCGTCCAGCGGATGCTCGGCCGCGAGCGCCCGTACGGCCGGGAGCACCGACTCCGCTCGGCCCAGCGCGAGCGCCGCGTCGAACCGGTCGCGGCGCGCGGCCAGGTGCCGGGCCCCGGTGCGTACGGCCGTGGCGCCGCCGCTGTCCGGCAGGTCGCTCAGCGCGGGGCCCCGCCACAGCGCGAGCGCGTCGTCGAGCAGCGCCGCGGCCTTCTCCGGGTCGCCGTCGGCGAGCGCGTGCGCGCCCTCGTCGGCGAGCCGCTCGAAGCGGAAGAGGTCGATGTCGTCGGGGTCGGCGGCCAGTTGGTAGCCCCCGCCGTCGTGCGAGGTGACGGCCTCCTTGCCGAGGGCCCGGCGCAGCCGGCCCACCAGCGCCTGGACCGCCGCGGTCTCGTCGGCGGGCACGTCCCCGTCCGCCCACACCTGGGCGGCCAGTTCGCCGGTGCCGACGGTACGGCCGCCCGCGGCCGCGAGGGCCGTCAGGAGGGCGCGCAGGCGGGCGCCGCCGACGGGTACGGCGGTGCCGTCCTCGCGGGTGACCCGCGTGGCTCCCAGAACGCGATATCGATACCCCACCCCCTCATCTTGCCAGCCCCTCCGGGAGGCACCGCCGTCCCTTTCCCCCGGCCCCTCGGAGGGCCCGCGCCCCCAACGGAGCAGGCCCCTGCCTCTCCCTCCCGCTACGCATGGAAGGCCCGCACGCCCCGGCAGGGGGCAGGCCCCTGCTTCTCCCCGCTTCGCTTGGGAGGTCTGCGCGTGGGGGCGCCCCCTGCTCGAAGAGCTTGGGGGAGCAGGGCTGGCAAGCGCAGCCCCTTTCGCCGGGTGCCCCGCGAGGAGGGCTGGGTACGGGGTGCCCCGTGCCGTGCTTCGCAGGCTGCGGCTGCGCCGTGGCCGCTCGCGCAGTTCCCCGCGCCCCTGAGGGGCAAGCCCCGGTGTGTTGTGACCGGTCGCGCCCGCGCGGCGGAGCCGCAGATCGAAGACAGGCCCGCGCCCCTGAGGGGGCAAGCCCCGAAGTCTTGAACCGGCGCGCTCGGGGGGATCTACGATCTTGGGATGGAGCTTGAGGGGAAGTCGTGTGTGGTCACGGGCGCGGCCAGTGGGATCGGGCGGGCGACCGTGGAGTTGTTCGTGCGGCTCGGCGCACGCGTGACGGCCGCCGACAGGGACGGCGCAAAGCTGGCGGCAGCCGTGGTGGCGGGGCACGGCGTCGCGACCGTAGTGGGCGACGTGTCCGACGCCGACGACGCCCGCCGCATGATCGAGGCGGGCACCGAACACGGCGGCGGACTGGACGTGCTCGTGGCCAACGCGGGCATCATCCCGCTCGGGGACGTCCGCGAGACCACCCCCGAGGCCTGGGACGAGGTCATGGGGATCGACGGCCGCGGCATGTTCCTGACCTGCAAGTACGCCATCGAGGAGATGACCCGGAACGGGAAGGGCGGGTCCGTGGTGTGTCTGTCGTCGATCTCGGGGCTCGCGGGCCAGTCCCGCCAGGCGGCGTACGGGCCCGCGAAGTTCGTCGCGACGGGCCTCACCAAGCACCTGGCCGTCGAGTGGGCGGCGCACGGCATCCGCGTCAACGCGGTCGCGCCCGGCACGATCCGTACCGAGCGCGTGGCCGCGCTGCGCGACGAGCCCGGCGGCGCGGAGTACCTGGAGACGATGGCCGGGGCGCACCCCATGGGCCGGCTGGGCGAGCCGGAGGAGGTGGCCCGGGCCATCGCGTTCCTGGCGTCGGACGCCGCGTCGTTCGTCACGGGTGCCGTGCTGCCCGTGGACGGGGGCTATCTGGCCCAGTGAACCCGGGACAGCCGGCCGTCAGTTGACGGTGTGCTCCGGCGCCGGGAACGTGCCGCCCACGACCTCGTCCGCGAACGCGCTCGCCGCCTCGGAGAGGGACGCGCGCAGGTTCGCGTACTGCTTGACGAAGCGGGGCAGCTTGCCCGGCGTGAGCCCCGCCATGTCCGTCCAGACGAGGACCTGCGCGTCGCACCCGGCGCCCGCGCCGATGCCGACCGTGGGGATGTGCAGGGAGCGGGTGACCTCGGCGGCGACCTCGCCCGGCACCAGTTCGAGGACCACCGCGAAGGCGCCCGCGTCCTGGACGGCCTTGGCGTCCCGCAGGAGCTGGTGCGCGGCCTCCTCGCCCCGGCCCTGCACCCGGTAGCCCATCGCGTGCACGGACTGCGGGGTCAGGCCGATGTGGGCCATGACGGGGATGCCCGACCGTACGAGCAGGTCGATCTGGTCGGCCGAGCGCTCGCCGCCCTCCAGCTTCACGGCCCCCGCCCCGGCCTCCTTCACGAGCCGGGTGGAGCTGCGGAGGGCCTGCACGGCGCCCTCCTGGTACGAGCCGAAGGGCAGGTCGGCGACGACGAGGGAGCGCTTGGTGCCCCGTACGACGGCGGCCGTGAGCATCGTGATCTCGTCCATGGTGACGGGGACCGTCGTCTCGTAGCCGAGGTGGCAGTTGCCCATCGAGTCGCCGACGAGGAGCACGGGGATGCCGGACTCGTCGAAGACGGAGGCGGTCATGGCGTCGTAGGCGGTGAGCATGGGCCACTTCTCGCCGCGCTCCTTGGCCCGTGCGAGATCGCGCACCGTCACCCGGCGGTTGCGTTTCCCGCCGTAGAGGGCGAGGGGCTGCTTCTGGTCCTGCTCCGACGGCTGGGAGCCCTGGGGCTCCTGGGGGCCGGTCTGATTCTGGGCATGCTGCCGCGACTGCTGCTGCATAGCGGAATGCTCCTGTTGTCACGTCTCGAAGCGCCCTGATGGCGTCTCCGGATCCATGGCCCATGCTGGCACGTCGCCCTGGCGCGCGGTAGGGCCGCAGGGCTTTGGGGATTCTTTATTCGATACGGAACGGTGCCGTATCGAAAGTCGGCTACGCTCCCCGGCATGACCATGAGTACCTCGGGACATCCCCGCCGCCGGCCGATACTCGCCGCGCTGATGCTCGGCGTGATGATCGTCGTGCTGGACAACTCGATCCTGAACGTCGCCATGAGGGTGATGTCCCGGCCCGCGCCCACCGGGCTGGGGGCCACCCAGGGCGAGCTGGAGTGGGCCGTGAACTCCTACACGCTCGTCTTCGCCGGGCTCCTGTTCACCGCCGGACTGCTCGGCGACCGGTTCGGCCGCAAGAAGGCGCTGCTGGCCGGGCTCCTCGTCTTCGGCGCCGGGTCGGCGCTCGCCGCGGCCTCCTCCGGGCCCGGCGAACTCATCGCCTGGCGTGCCCTGATGGGCGTCGGCGGCGCGTTCGTGATGCCCGCGACGCTCGCCGTCGTGATGAACGTCTTCCCGCGCGAGGAGCAGCCCAGGGCCATCGGCATCTGGGCGGGCGGCGTCGGGCTCGCCGTCGCTGCCGGGCCCATCACCGGCGGCCTGCTGCTCCAGCACTTCTGGTGGGGCTCGGTCTTCCTCGTCAACGTGCCCCTCGCGCTCGTCGCCCTCGTCGCCGTGACGGTGCTGGTCCCGGACTCGCGCGACCCCTCGCCCGGGCGGCTCGACCCGGTCGGCGTGCCGCTCTCCTTCGCCGGGCTCGTGCTGCTCGTCTACGGGATCATCGAGGGCGGGCGGCTCGCCGACTTCACCGACCCCGAGGTGGTCGCGACGGCGGGCGGCGGGGCGCTGGTCCTCACCGCGTTCGTGCTCTACGAGCGCCGCGCCGCGGCCCCGGCCCTGGACACGCGGTGGTTCCGGAATCCGGCCTTCTCCGCCGCCGTCGCCGCCATCGCGTTCGTCTTCTTCGCGCTGATGGGCGCGACCTTCTTCTCCGCCTTCTACCTCCAGAGCGTGCGCGGCTGCTCGCCGCTGGAGACGGGGCTGCTGATGGTGCCGCTGGCCGTCGCGCAGATGATCTTCGCGCCGCGCGCGCGGCGGGTGGTGGCCCGCTTCGGTGCCAGGGCCGTCTGCGCGACGGGCCTGGCGGGGGTCGCCGTCGGGATGTGGGCCGTGGTACTGCTCGACGAGACGACGCCGTTGTGGGTGCTGGAGGTCATCTTCTTCGTGCAGGGCACGGCGATGGCGCACGTCATGCCGCCCGCCACCGTCTCGGTCATGCAGTCCCTGCCCGTCGAGAAGGCGGGCTCGGGCTCGGCCGTCAACAACACGTTCCGGCAGGTCGGCAGCGCCCTCGGGGTGGCCGTCCTGGGCTCGCTGCTCTCGGCCCGCTACCGCGCGGGCGTCGAGGACGACCTCGCCGTGCTGCCCGAGAGTGCGCGGCACGCGGCGGGGGAGTCGATCGAGGCCACGCTCGGCGCGGCCCAACGGCTCGGCCCCGCCGGGCGGGCCCTCGTGGACCCGGCGAAGGCCGCGTTCGTCGACGCCATGCACGTCACCGTCCTCGCGGCGGGCACAATCGCCCTCATGGGCGCGGCCGTCGTCGCCGTCTGGCTGCCCGGCAGGCCCGCCGCCGCCCCGGAGGAGACCCGGGAGGTGAGCGACGAGGACGAGGAAGAAGTGGGAGCACGGCGGTGACCGGAACCGGCACGACGCAGAACGAGGACCCGGGTACGGACGCGGGCCCGGGCCCGGGCGAGGACCTGGCCCCGGGCGAGGACGCGGGCCCGGGCGGGCGGCGGGGTCAGGAGGCGCCCGCGCGGCGGGGGCGGCCGCGCAGCGAGGCCGTGGAGCGCGCCATCGTCGACGCCGTGCTGCACCTCCTGGAGGAGGGCGCCTCCCTCGACGCGCTCACCGTCGAGGGCATCGCGCGTACCGCGGGCGTCGGCAAGGCCGCCGTCTACCGCCGCTGGTCCGGCAAGGACGAGCTGCTGCTGGGGGTGCTGCGCGAGCTGGAGGAACCCCCGTTCGACGGGCCCACCGACGGGCCCGTACGCGAGATCCTCGTCGCCGTCCTGGAATGGCAGCGCCGGATGTCCCTCGCCAAGCACGAGTCGGCGCTGCTGCGCGCGATGACCGGCCACATCAAGAGCCACCCCCGGCTGTGGGAGCAGTACCACGACACCGTGGTCAAGGCCCGCCGCGAGATGCTCCAGGCCGTGCTGCGGCGCGGCGTGGAGTCCGGCGAGCTGCGGGACGACCTCGACCTCTCCGTGCTCGCCGACCTGATCACCGGGCCGCTGCTCGTCCGTATCGTGCTGCGCCCCTGGGAGGACGTCCCCGAGGAGCTGCCCCGCGAGCTGGTGGACGGGGTGCTGGAGGGCGTACGGCGCCGGGAGTGACGTCGGATGCGCGCCCGGTGTGAGAAGGCCTACGCCTCTCCCGGGAACCGGCGGTGACCGGAAATCCGACCCCCACCAGCCGGAACCTGGCACGGCTCCTCGCACGTCCCACATCCCGTACGGGTTCACTGCGAACCGCAGCACACCCGAACGATTCCAGACGAGCGGGGCACGGCTCGGCGATTCCGTCATCTCTCGTGACCGGTTTTTCCTGATATCCCCCGCTGTCGCCTATCGTTCAACGGGCACCAGCACAGGCAAGTGAGGACGGCGGATGGCGCGCGTGTACACCCCGGAGGCCCACCACTCGGCGGACGCCGGCGACCGGGAGCGGGGAGGCCTCCTGTCGAGGCGCTCCGGCGGCCGGATGCGCGGGGTCTTCGGCCGCTGGGGCGGCGAGGGGATGTGGCGCCGGGGCTGGGTGCTCGCCGGGTGCGCGGTGCTCCTCGCGCTGGCCTTCCTGCTGCACGCGGAGATCCCCAACTCCATCGGCAACCTCGGCTCGCTCTGGGAGACCTTCCTCCCCTGGGGCGGCGTCCTCGTCGTCGTCCTGCTCGTCCTGGCCGTGCTGCGGCGCTCCGCCACGGCGCTGATCGCGCTGCTGCTCCCCGCCCTGGTCTGGGTCAACCTCTTCGGCGGGCTGCTCACCGACAAGACCGGCGGGAACGGCGACCTCACCGTCGTCACGCACAACGTCAACGCGGAGAACCCGGACCCCGCCGGCACCGCCCGCGACCTGGCCGGGAGCGGCGCCGACATCATCGCGCTGGAGGAGGTCGCGGGGGAGCAGAAGGCGACGTACGAGAAGGGGCTCGACGCCTCGCACCCGCACCACAAGGTCACCGGCACGGTCGGGATCTGGAGCAAGTACCCGATGAAGGACGTGCGGCCCGTCGACATCAAGATGGGCTGGCCGCGCGCCATGCGGGCCACCGTCGAGACGCCCAAGGGCGATGTCGCCGTCTACGCCGCGCACCTGCCGTCCGTCCGCGTCCAGTTCCGCGCGGGCTTCACGGCCGAGCAGCGCGACGGCAGCGCGCAGGCCCTCGGCGAGGCCATCTCGCGCGACAGGACCGGCAAGGTGATCCTCCTCGGCGACCTCAACGGGACCATGAACGACCGCGCGCTCGCGCCCATCACCTCCCAGATGCGCTCGGCGCAGGGCGCGGCGGGCGACGGCTTCGGCTTCAGTTGGCCCGCCTCGTCGCCCATGGCGCGGATCGACCAGATCATGACCAAGAACGCCGACCCCGTCTCGGCCTGGACCCTCTCCTCCACGGGCAGCGACCACCTGCCGGTCGCCGCCTCGCTGGACCTCTGAGCCCGCTGAGCTTTTCCTTTTGCGTGGGGGAACAGAGGGCTGCGAGACTTTGTTCTCGTTGAGAACTTATCGCTGAGGCACCGTCGCCTCGCGCCTCGCCTCTCCTCTCCTCTGCCCTCCCTCCCGTACGCGGAAAGGTCCACGCTGCCCCATGCCCATAGCCCTGCTCGCCCTGGCCGTCAGCGCGTTCGGCATCGGCACCACGGAGTTCGTGATGATGGGGCTCCTCCCCAACGTCGCCGACGACCTCGGCACCTCCGTGCCGACCGCCGGCTACCTCGTCTCCGCCTACGCCCTCGGCGTCGTCATCGGCGCCCCGCTGCTCACCGCCTTCGGCGCCCGCGTCCCGCGCAAGCGGATGCTCCTGCTGCTGATGGGCCTCTTCACCGTCGGCAACCTCGCCACGGCCCTCGCCCCCGGCTTCGGCACGCTGCTCGTCGGGCGCGTGCTCGCGGGGCTGCCGCACGGCGCGTTCTTCGGCGTCGGCGCCGTCGTCGCCACCCGGCTCGTGAAGGAGGGCCGCTCGGCCCGGGCCGTCGCCACGATGTTCCTCGGCCTGACCGTCGCCAACGTCGTGGGCGTACCGGCGGCCACCGCGCTCGGGCAGCAGCTCGGCTGGCGCGCCACGTTCCTCGTCGTGACCGGCATCGGGCTGGTCGCCATCGCCTCGCTCGCGGCGCTGATCCCGCAGGTCCCCGCCGAGGGGCAGGCGGGCGTACGCCACGAGATCCGGGCCCTCGGCAACCGGCAGGTCCTGCTCGGGCTGCTCACCGCCGTCTTCGGCTTCGCCGGGATCTTCGCGGTCTACAGCTACCTCGCCTCGATGATGACCAAGGTCACCGGCTTCTCGGAGTCCTCGGTCACGATCGTCCTCGCGCTCTTCGGCGTCGGCATGACGCTGGGCACACTCCTCGCCGGGCCGCTGACCGACCGGGCCCCGCGCTACACGCTCTACGGCGGCCTCGGCGGGCTCGCCGTGATGCTGGTCCTCTTCCACTTCGCGGCCCAGGCGAAGTGGGCCTCGCTCGTGATGGTCGTCGTCCTCGGCGCGACCGGGTTCCTCATCACCACGCCGATCCAGATGCTGGTGATGCGGGCCGCCTCGCACGCGCCGACCCTCGCCTCGGCCTCCAACCAGTCGGCGTTCAACCTCGCGAACGCGGGCGGCGCGTGGATCGGCGGCGTCGTGATCGCCGCCGGCTGGGGCTGGACGTCGCCGACGCTGGTGGGCGCGGGCCTGGCCCTACTGGGCCTCTTGATCGCCGTACTGGCGGGACGCGCCGAGAAGGCCGAGTCCCGCGTTGTCGCGAGGTCCACCATGAAGGCGGACGCGCCGATGTCGAGCTGAGCCGTTCAGGGGCGCGGGGAACTGCGCGACCGGCCCCGACGCGGGCGGCACCCCGCGACGCGCGGGACGGGGCAGCCCCTTCCCGGCCGCCGGGTCCGGGCTGCCCCGTCCGGTGCCGGGCCGTCCGCGGCTCTGGCCCCGGCTCGGCGCGCAGTTCCCCGCGCCCCTGAAGCAGCCCCTTCGGGGCGCTTCAGGGGCGCTCACGTGATGCCCCGTGAGGGGCAGAACCGATATCGGGCGCCGGCGAAGCGCAGCGATCAGCTCTCGCGCCAGGCGCTGGTGATCGGGAGGCGGCGGTCCTTGCCGAAGCCCTTGGGGGAGATCTTCGTGCCCGGCGGGTACTGGCGGCGCTTGTACTCCGCGCGGTCCGTCATCGCGAGGATGCGGTGGACGGTCGCCGCGTCGAAGCCCTCGGCGATGATCTCCGCGGCCCCGAGGTCGCGGTCGACGTACCGCTTCAGGACGCGGTCCAGCACGTCGTAGTCCGGCAGGGAGTCCGTGTCGACCTGGCCGGGCCGCAGCTCGGCGCTCGGCGGCTTGGTGATCGAGCTCTCCGGGATGGGCGGGGTGTGGCCGCGCTCGGCGGCGGCGCGGTTGCGCCACTTCGCGAGGCGGAACACGTACGTCTTGTAGACGTCCTTGATCGGGCCGTACGCGCCGACCGAGTCGCCGTACAGCGTCGAGTAGCCCACCGCCAGCTCGGACTTGTTGCCCGGCGCGAGGACGATGTGGCCCTCCTGGTTGGAGACGGCCATCAGCAGCGTGCCGCGCAGCCGGGACTGGAGGTTCTCCTCGGCGAGCCCGGTCAGGCCGAGTGACTCCATGTACGCGTCGAACATCGGGCCGATCGGCACGCTGCGCAGATGCAGGCCCGTGCGCACGGCCAGCTCGGCGGCGTCGTCCTTGGAGTGCTCGGAGGAGTACCGGGACGGCATCGAGATGCCGTACACGTTCTCCGCGCCGAGCGCGTCGCAGGCCAGGGCCGCGGTGAGGGCCGAGTCGATGCCGCCGGAGAGGCCGATGAGGACCGAGCGGAAACCGTTCTTCGCGGCGTAGGCCCGCAGGCCGACGACGAGCGCGGTGTAGATCTCCTCGTCGTCCTCCAGACGGGGCGCCTCGCTGCCGGTGACCTCCGGCTCGTACGGGGCGAGGGGCTCGGCGGAGACGACCCGGCGCTCGATCCGCAGGCCGTCGTCCACCACGCCGGTGACCGGCTCGGCGGCAGCGGCGGGGAGGTCCAGGTCGAGGACGACGCAGCCCTGCTCGAACTGCGGGGCGCGGGCGATCACGCCGCCGTCGCGGTCGACGACGATCGAGTCGCCGTCGAAGACCAGCTCGTCCTGGCCGCCGATCATCGCCAGATACGCGGTGGTGCAGCCCGCCTCCTGGGCCCGCTTGCGGACGAGGTCGAGGCGGGTGTCGTCCTTGTCCCGCTCGTACGGCGAGGCGTTGATGCTCAGCAGCAGGCCCGCGCCCGCGCTGCGCGCCGCCGGGACCCGGCCGCCGTCCTGCCACAGGTCCTCGCAGATCGCGAGCGCGACATCGACGCCGTGGACGCGGATCACGGGCATGGTGTCGCCCGGGACGAAATAGCGGAACTCGTCGAACACGCCGTAGTTCGGCAGGTGGTGCTTGGCGAAGGTCAGCACGACCTCGCCGCGGTGCAGCACCGCCGCCGCGTTCTGCGGGGCGCCCGCGGGCTGTCCGTAACGCGGCTGGGCCTGCTCGCAGCGGTCCAGATAGCCGACGACGACGGGCACCTCGCCGAAGCCCTCCTCCGCGAGCCGCCCCGCCAGCGACCGCAGCGACGCACGGCTCGCCTCCACGAAGGACGCCCGCAGCGCCAGGTCCTCGACCGGATACCCGGTCAGCATCATCTCGGGGAACGCGACGAGATGCGCCCCCTGCTCGACGGAGTGCCGCGTCCAGCGCAGGACGGACTCGGCATTCCCCTCCAGGTCACCGACGGTGGAGTCGATCTGATTCAGGGCGAGACGTAGTTGAGCCACGCTGTCGAGTGTACGGGGGTAATCGTCGCACTGACACGATGGGCGGCCCCGGTCTCCGGCCCCCGGCCCAGGCCCGGGACAAGAGGCGGGCAACCGCCCGGCAACCGCGTGCCAAGCGCCCGGCGGGATGCTGGCTCCAGGCCCACGGGGACCAGGGAGCCAGGGGCCAAGGTCCAGGGGGTCAGGGGGGAGGACATCGTGCATCTGCTCGATCTGCTCGCGGCCCGCGCCCGCCCGGCGGCGGCGCTGCACATGGCCCTCACCCGGCGCTGCCCGCTGTCCTGCGCGCACTGCTCCACCGCCTCCACCATGGACGCCGAGCAGCTCGACGCGGCGCTCCTGGAGGAGTTCGTGGCGACCTTCACGCCCGGCGACCGGCCGGACTTCCTGCTGCTCACCGGCGGCGAGCCCCTGCTGCGCCCCGGACTCGTCCGGCGGCTCGCCCTGCGGGCCCGCGCGGCCGGCTGCCGTACCCAGGTGACGTCGGGGATGTTCTTCGCCGCGCGGGGCGGCGTCCCCGGGCCGGTCGCCCGCGCGCTCGACGCCGTCGACCATGTCGCGGCCAGCGTGGACGCCTTCCACGAGCGGGAGGTGCCGCGCGGCGCCGTGCTGCGCGTGCTGCGGGGCCTCCTCGACGCGGGGAAGGACCTCAGCGTGCAGGTCACGGGGTTCGCCGCCGACGACCCGTATCTGCGGGAGGTCACCGACGACATCCGGCGGGAGCTGGAGGACCGGGTGCCGGTGCTGGTGACGCTCGTACGTCCGGCGGGCCGCGCCCGGGAGCTGCTGTCCGGCACGGGCGGGGACGCCGCCCCGGCCGCCCCGGGGCACTCCCTGCCCGACCCGTGCTCGATGGCCGCCTGGCCCGTCGTCGCCTTCGACGGGACGGTCGTGGCCTGCTGCAACCAGGACGTGGTCGACGGGCGCGGCGGCGGGCCGCCCGCGCACCTGACGCTGGGCCATATCGCCACCGACGACTGGGCCACGGTCCGCGAGCGGCAGCTCGGCCGCCCGGTGCTGCGCGGCATCAGGGCCTTCGGCCCCGTCCACCTGGCGGGCGGGGCCGCGCGGGGCCGTGGCCCCTGCGACACCTGTGTGCACGCGCTCGCGGCCGGACCCGTGGCCGAGGAGGCCGAGGCGTCGCTGCGCCGGCCGCGCACCCGCGCGATGGAACGGGCCCTGGGGCAGCTCGTGGAGGCGGGCGGCGCCGAGGCGTTCCTGCGCCGTCACGTGACCGAGCGGTACCGCCCCCTCGCCCACCTCGGCGCCCCGCCCGCACGTGTGCCGGGGGCGCCGGGGGTGCCGGAGGCCCAGGGCGGCGCCCGGTGAGCGCCGGGACCGCTCGGGCCGCCCGGGCCGCCGGGGCCGGGCTGGACGCGCGGATCGGGCTGCTGCTGCCGGAGTTCCGCGCCGCGCTGGACCGGATCTGGGCGGTCCCCGCGCCCGCCCGGCTCTACCCCGACTACCTGTGCGTGACCCACCAGACGATCCGCGCCTCCGTACCGCTGATGGAGACGGCCCTGGAGCGCTGCCGGGAGCTGGAGGCGGGGGACCCGGTGGCCGCGGCGCTCGTGCCGTACTGGCGGCGGCACATCGCGGAGGAGGCGGGGCACGACACCTGGCTGCGCGAGGACCTCGCCGCCATCGGCCGCGACCCCGACGAGGTGTGGCGGCGCGTCCCCTCGGCGGCGGTGGCGGCGCTCGTCGGCACGCAGTACTTCTGGATCGCGCACGTGCACCCCGTATGCCTGCTCGGCTATGTGGCGGTGCTGGAGGGCAGCCCGCCGCGCGCGGACGTGGCCCGGGTGCTCAGCGCCCGCACCGGCCTGCCGTACGAAGGCTTCCGCACCCTGCGGCGGCACGCGGAGCTGGACCCCGCCCACGGCGAGGAGCTGCGCGCGTTCCTCGACGGGCTGCCGCTGACCGCGCGGATGCTGCGCGGCGTGCACCTGTCGGCCCTGCACACCGTACGGATGCTCGTGACCGTCTTCGACGCGCTCACCCGCGCGCACACGCCCGCGCCCCCGTGCCGGGGCGGGGGCGGCCGGAAGGAGGCGGCGTGCCCCGGCTCGTCCTGCTGACCTCGCTCAGGCACCGGCGGTTCCGGCTGCTCTACGGCGGCCAGGCCGTCTCCAGCGTCGGCGACTGGCTCGACTACCTCGCCGTGGTCGTCCTGATCACCTACACCTGGGAGCGCGGCCCGGAGGCGCTCGCGGCGCTCAGCATCGCGGTGGCGGTGCCGCTGGTGCTCTTCGCCCCGGTCGCGGGGGCGCTCGCGGACCGGATCGCGGACCGCAAACGGGTGCTGATCGCCTGCGACCTGGCGCGCGCCGGGCTCGTGCTCGGCTATCTGGTCGCGCCCGGACTGCCCGTGCTGCTCGTCCTGGTCATGCTCAAGGGCGCGTTCGGGGCGCTGTTCATGCCCGTGCAACAGAGCACGCTGCGGGCCGTGGTGCCCGAGAAGGACCTGCTGTCGGCCACCTCGCTGACGGTCTTCACCAACCAGGCGGCGAAGGTGGCCGGTCCGGCGCTGAGCGGGCTGATCGTCGCCTGGTGGAGCGTCGAGGTGGCGTTCGTGGCCGACGCCGCGACCTTCCTCGTGTCGGCGGTGCTGCTGGCCGCCATGGATCTGCCCGCGCGGGAGGCCGACCGGGCGCCGTCGGCGCGCGCGGAGCGCTCCCGGATGCGGGCCGACATCGTCGAGGGGCTGCGGTTCGTCGTCCGTACGCCCGCGCTCGTCGTGGTGATCGGCAGCCTGGCCGCCGCGCTGTTCCTGGTCCTGGCCTACGACACGCTCTCGCCGCTGGCGATGCGCGAACTCGGCCTCGGCGAGTCGACGCTGGGCTACGTGGTCGCGTGCGTCGGGCTCGGCGCGGCGGCCGGCACGCTGATGATCAGTCAGTGGGGCATGAAGTCGGGGCCGTTCCGGGTGCTGGGCATGGCCCAGTTGGCCGCCGGGGCGATGGTCTGTGGCATCGGTGTCGGACTCGCCCTCGACGTCCGCGGCTTCGCGTGGCTGTGGATGTTGGTGGCGCTGGGCGTCGGCTTCGCCGCCGCCGGAATCATGGTGGTCTTCCCCTACGTGCTGCACCGGGAGACCCCCCAGGAGCTGATCGGCCGGGTCACGGCGACCGCGAACACGTTCCCGGTGCTGATGCAGCTCGCCGCGCCGCCCCTGGGGGCGCTGCTCGCCGACCGGTACGGCGTCGGCTTCGTCTTCCTCACCGCCGGACCCGCGCTGGCGGTGCTGGGCCTGGCCGTATGGCTGTTCGGGCGGCGCTCGGCCGCGAGAGAGCGCGGGGAGCGCCGGGAACCAACGACTGGAAGGGGCGACAGCATGCCGGATGACAAGCGTCTGGAGGACCTGCGCGCTGCGGGCTTCGAGGTCGACGCCCTCACCGGCGAACAGCTCGACGTCCTCTCGGGCCTGGCGGACGACGAGATGGAGGTCCTGCTCGCCGTGCGGCGGCGCCTGGACGAGGCGGTGCCGGAGGTCGAGGCCCACAGCACGGAGCCCATCATCGGCGGGGTCCTCTTCTGAGGCCGTCCCGGACCCTGTGGCCGCACGGGAGGGAGCGCGTGTGGACGGCACGAACGGCACCAGCCGCAAGACCATCACCGTCGTGTTCTGCGACATGGTCGGCTCCACCGCGCTCAGTGAACGGCTCGACGCCGAGGCGCTGCGCCACCTCCTGCTGCGCTACTACGCGCTGCTCCGCGAGTGCCTGGAGCGGCACGGCGGGACCGTCGAGAAGTTCATCGGCGACGCGGTGATGGCCGTCTTCGGCATCCCCGTGGTGCACGAGGACGACGCGCTGCGCGCGGCCCGCGCCGCGCTGGAGATCCTCGAAGCGGTCGAGGGCTTCGCCGCCGGGACCGAGCGCGACGTGGGCACCGGGGTCGCCGTGCGGATCGGCGTCCACACCGGGGAGGTGGTCACCTCGGGCCCGGTGGACGCGGGCCACACGCTGGTGTCGGGGGAGCCCGTGAACGTCGCGGCGCGCCTGGAGCAGCACGCCGCCGCCGGGCAGATCCTCATCGGCTCCGCCACCCACCGGCTGATCGCCGCGCACGCCGGTACGGAGCCCGTGGAGCCGCTGACCGTCAAGGGCAAGTCCGAGCCCGTACCGGCCTGGCGGCTGACCGGCATCAGACCCGTCGAGGAGGAGCCCTGGCGGGGTCCGGAGGGGCCGCTGGTCGACCGGGGGGACGAACTCGCCCAGATGCGGATGGTCTTCGCCCGCGCCGTGCGCGACCACACCTGCCACCTGCTGACCCTCTACGGCGACCCCGGGGTGGGCAAGAGCAGGCTCGCCCGTACGTTCGCCGAGGAGGCGGCGGAGGACGGGGCCCTGGTGGCCGCCACCCACTGCCCGCCCTACGGCAGCGTCAGCTCCCTGGCGCCGCTGGCCGGGCTCCTGCGCCAGATGCTGGGCGACGACCCCCGGGAGCGGCTGGCCGCGCTGCTCGGCACGGGCGTGGCCGAGCGGTCCGCCGCGAGCACCCTGCTGGAGCTGGTCCGCACCGGGGTGTCCCCGGCGCCGTTCGAGGAGACGCGGTGGGCGCTGCACCGGCTGTGCGCGGTGCTGGGGGCCGAACGCCCGCTCGTGGTGCTGCTGGACGATCTCCACTGGGCGCACGAGGACCTGCTGGGCGTGCTCGACCACCTGGCCGACTGGACACAGGGCTCCGCCGTGCTGCTCCTGTGCGCGGCGCGGCTCGACCTGCTGGAGCGGCACGCCCAGTGGGGCAGCGGCAAGCTCAGCGCCACCGCGCTGGTGGTCCCGCCGCTCGCCCCCGACGACTGCCGCGAGCTGGTGCTGCGGCTGTCCGGGCGGCTGCCGGAGCCGGGGCCGGGTCCGGGGCCGGGGCCGGGGGAGGGCGTCGAGGTCGTGCCGCACGACACGGGTGGTGAGGCCGTACCCAACGGGTTCGTCGACCAGTTGGTGGGCCGTTCCGAGGGGAACCCCCTGTTCTGCGAACAGCTCGTCGAGATGGCCGTCGAGGGCGCCGACCCCTGCGCCGTACCGCCCTCCGTGCGGGCCGTCGTCGCGGCCCGGCTGGACCGGCTGGCGGTGCGGGAGCGCCGGGTGCTGGAGTGCGGGGCGGTCATCGGCTCCGAGTTCGGCGCCGAGGACCTGTCCACGCTGCTCCCCGCGCCGCCGGACGCGGCGTCCCGGCCCCAGGACGTCGTGCGGGTCCTGGCCCGCCGCCGGCTGATCGAGGTGGGGCGGGCCGGGGCCGAACGCTGGCGGTTCACCAGCCAGTTGATCCGCGACGAGGTCTACCAGGGCATGTCCAAGCTGCTGCGTGCCCGGCAGCACGAGCGCCGCGCCGCGCACCTGGCCGAGCGCACCCCCGACGACCACCACGCCATCGGCACCCATCTGGAACGGGCCTGCCGGCTGCGCCGCGAACTCGGCCCCCTCGACGACGAGGCCCGCGCCACCCGGGCCCGCGCCGTCGAGCACCTGGCGGCGGCGGGCACCGGGGCGCTGGGCCGCGGCGACGTGCGCTGGGCCGTGGACGTACTGCGCCGCACGCTCGCCCTCCTCGAAAGCGAGCCCCAGGACGCCACCTCGCTGGCCGTACGCACGGCGCTCGCGGAGGCGCGGCTCGCCTCCGGGGAGGCGGGCGAGGCCGTGACCGAGCTGCGGCGGATCCTGTCCGAGGCCCGTGTCTCGGGGGAGGCCCGCATCGAGGCCCGGGTGCGGCTGCAACTGGCCTATCTGGAGCCCGGCGAGACCGGATTCGCGGCCACCCTGGAAGCCGCCCGGGCCGCTGTGCCCGTCTTCACCGAGGCGGACGACGCGCTGGGGCTGGCGCGGGCCTGGCTGGCGATGGGGCAGGAACGGCAGAGCCGCAGCCTCCACGGCGAGGCCACCCGGTATCTGGTGCGGGCCCAGGAGGAGGCCGTCCGCGCGGGCGCTCACCTGGAACGCGCCTCCATCCTGGGCGCGCTGGCCGTCTCGCTGTGGCTCGGCCCCGAGCCCGCGCCCGAGGCGCTGCTGCGCTGCGGCCGTATCCGTGCGGAGCTGGCGGACCGCCGGATGGCACGTGCGACGGTGTCCTCCTCCACGGCCGTACTGCTGGCGATGCGCGGCGAGCACGCCGAGGCCGGGGAACTGCTCGCGGAGGCCGCCGCGACGCTCACGGACCTCGGCCACCTCTTCGCGCTGCCCGCCGTCCACCTCTTCCAGGCCGCCGTGGAGGAGCTGGCGGACCACTGGGAGGAGGCCGAACTCCTGCTGCGCGGCGCCGTGGCGGACCTGACGGAGCTGGGCGACGGGCAGTTGCTCGAAACCGCCACCCGGGGGCTCGCACGCCTGCTGATCACCAGACCGCAGGACGACGAGGATGACGAGGGGGACATGGACACGGGCCCGGAGACCGTCGCGCGGATCGCCCCGGAGGCCGCGGCGGAGGCGCTGCGCCTGGTCGACGGCCTCCCGGAAGCGCGGCTGAGGGCCATGCCCGCCGCCTTCGCCGACGTAGGCGGCATCCGTGCCCGGCTGGCGGCGGCCGGGGGCGACGCGTCCGCGGCGGCCCGGCACCTGGCGGCGGCGCTCGACGCGGCGTCCGCCACCGACTCGCCGGTGGCCGTGGCGGGTGTGGAGCTGGACCGGGCCCTCGCCGCCGCCGCGCTCGGCGACCCCGTGGCCATGACCGGCGCCGCGTCCGCCGCGCGGCGGCACTTCGCCGCCAAGGGCCATCTGGTCGGGGTGCGGCGCGCCGCCGCGCTGCTGCCGGAGGGGGACCGTTGAGCGCCCCGGCGCGCCCGTCGGGGGCCGGGCGGCAGCGCCTCACCTGGAACCTGCTCGGGCGCGACCGCGCCGAGATCGAGATCGGCACGGACTGGCCGGGGCCCGCCGGTGCCGACTGGGCCTGGGGCGGGTCCACCGGACGGGGCGTGCGGGTGTGCGTGCTCGACAGCGGCGTGGAACCGGACCACCCGTCCGTGGGCCCGGTGGCCGCCTCGTACGAGGTCCGGGCCCGGGCCGCCGACGGCGCGTCCGGCGCGTCCGGCGCGGCTGACGCGGGCGGCGCGGACGGCTGCGCCGTGGTGGAGGTCCCGGGCGGCGACGAGTGCGGGCACGGCACCGCCTGCGCCTCGATCATCCGGCGGATGGCCCCCGACTGCGCGGTGGAGAGCGTGCAGGTGCTGCGCGCCGGGGTGCCCGGCACCGGCGACGTGCTCATCGAGGGGATCCGCTGGGCCGTGGCGGAGGGGTACGACGTGATCAACCTGAGCCTCTCGACGACCCGCCGCCAGTTCGCCCACACCCTGCACGAGATCGCCGACCACGCCTACTTCGGCCGCAGCCTGCTGGTCGCCTCCGCGCACAACATGCCGGTGGAGAGCTACCCGTGGCGGTTCTCCTCGGTGATCTCGGTCGGCAGCCACGAGGAGGCCGACTCCGAGCTGCTGCTCTACAACCCGCACCCGCCGGTCGAGTTCTTCGCGCGGGGCGTGCGGGTGCCCTCGGCCTGGCCGGGCGGCGGCACCCGCCGGTGCACGGGCAACAGCTTCGCGACCCCGCACGTGGCCGGGCTGTGCGCGCGGATCCTCGCCAAGCACCCGTCGATGACGCCGTTCCAGGTCAAGCAGGCGCTGTTCCTCGCCTCGGCCAACGTCAGCGCGGCGCCCGCAACTCCAGGAGGCCCAGCATGAACGGCAACGACAACGGCAACGACGGTGGCAGCGGCGCGGGTCCGGCGGTTCCGGGCCCGACGGAGTCGGAGAGCGAGGACCGCCGCCTGCTCCAGTCCGTCGTGGAGACCGCGCGGGCGATCTTCGACGCGCGGGCCAGCTCCATCTTCCTGCTGGACGAGGAGCGCGGCGAGCTGGTCTTCGAGGCGGTCTCGGGAGAGGGCGAGGACCAGCTCGTCGGCCGCCGCTTCCCCGCCGCGCGGGGCCTCGCGGGCTGGGTGATCCAGTCCCGCCAGCCGCTGGAGGTGGACGACGTGGACGAGGACGCCCGGTTCGCCCGCGACCTCGCCCAGTCCACGCGCTACGTCCCCCGGGCGCTGATGGCCGCGCCGCTGCTGCACGGCGAGGAGGTGCTCGGCGCCCTGGAGGTGCTCGACCGGAGCAAGGAGCTGCGGACCGAGCTGGCCGCGATGGATCTGCTGGCGCTCTTCAGCGGCCAGGCCGCGGCGGCGCTGAGCGTGGTCCGGCGCCGACGCCGGCGCCGTACGGCGGAGCCGTACGACGGGGCGGCGGGGCTCGTGGAGGCGCTCTCGGAGTTGCGGGGGGAACGGCGGCGTGCCGGGGTGCGCCTCGTGGGCGCGCTGGAGGAGCTGCTGCGCCCTTGAGTCCGTCGGGGGTGCTGCCAAGGGGGTTGCCCCTCGCCGTGTTCCCCCAAGCTCTTCGAGCAGGGAGGTACCCCCAAGGCTGCGGTGTTCGCCGTGGCCGGTCGCGCAGTTCCCCGCGCCCCTCAAGCGCCCTGCGGGCGCGGGCTCACAGCGTCAGGGCCGCCACGCTCGCCGGGCCCCGTTCCCTCGCCAGGCCCCGCACCAGTCCGGGCAGCCGGAAACCGGCGCGGGGCGTGCAGTCGAGCAAGTGCGTGTCCGCGAGCCGGTCCAGGGTGCGGCGGGTCTCGGTGTCGTCCGTGCCCAGCAGCCGCCGGGCGACCTCGAACGTGAACTCGCCGTCCTGGTCGAGGAGTCGGACCGCCGACCAGTCCGCGTCGCTCACGCCCGTATAGCCGCGCAGCAGCCGCTCGCGCAGGTCCACGTCGCCCGCGGTCAGCTCCTCCAGCCGGTCCTGCGACTCCAGCGCCGCCGCCTCCCTGGACAGGGGCCAGGTCCGGCGCGCGGCCAGCCGGGCGCCCACGACGCGCAGCGCGAGGGGCAGCCCGTCGCAGGCCGCCGCGATCCGCAGGGCGGCGCCGGGTTCGGCGGCGACCCGCTCCTCGCCCACGATCCGCCCCAGCAGCAGCACCGACTCCTGGGTGGTGAGCGGCTCCAGCTCCAGCACGCGTGCCCCCGCGAGCCCGGACAGCCGGGAGTTGCTGGTGACCAGCGTCGTGCACCCCGGGTCGCTCGGCAGCAGGGGGCGTACCTGGGACTCGGCGGAGGCGTTGTCGAGCAGCACCAGGACCGGCTCGGAGGCGGCCATCCGCGCCCGGTACTCCCATACGAGGGACGAGAGCCCGCCCGAGGAGGGCAGGGGGTGGCCGAGTTCCTGGAGCAGCTCGGCGAGCGCCACGGCGGGCAGCTTGGGGCGGCCCCGCTCGTCGAGCAGGTCCACGGAGTACCGGCCGCCGGGGAAGAGGGATTCGGCGGCGTGCGCCGCGGCGACGGCGAGGGCCGACTTGCCCACTCCGGGTCGGCCGGTGACGACGGTGAGCTGCCAGGGCCCGGCCGGTCCCGGGCGCGTGCCGGCGCCGGGCAGGACGGCCGCGAGGGCGTGCCGGCGGCCGGTGAAGTCGGGGATGCCCGGGGGAAGTTGGACGGGGCGGTGCGCCTGGCCCGCCGTACGTTCGGCCGTACGCCCGGGAGCGGGGCCCGCGTCCTCCCCGGAACCGCCCCCGGAACCCTCCCCGGACACCGGTTCCGGCGCCCGGTCCCGTACCGGTTCCGGCGCCCGCTCCCGTACGGGCTCGGCGACCAGCTCGCAGACCGGCTCGGGGTCGCGCGGCGCGGGCGGCCGGGAGCCCTCCCCGGCCAGGATCGACTGCTGGACCTGCTGGAGCACGGTGCCGGGCTCCAGCCCGAGTTCGAGCGCGAACAGCCTGCGGGTCTCGTCGAAGACGTTCAGCGCGTCGATCTGGCGGCCGATGCCGACGAGTGCCCGCATGTACTGCGCGCGCAGCAGTTCCCGGTACGGGTGGGCCGTGACCAGCGGCTCCACCTCGTCCACGACCTCGTGGTACAGCCCCAGCTCCAGCCGGGCGGAGAACCACATCTCCAGTACGGACAGCCGCCGTTCCTCCAGCCGGTCGGCCTCCTTCTCCAGCGGCGCGGCGCCCTCGAACCCGGTGAACGGCCGTCCCCGCCACAGCACCACGGCCTGCCGGGCCAGCCGGTCGACCTGCTCGTGCTCGTTGCAGAGGGTTGCGCGGCGGGCGTGGTCGACGTGCTGCTCGAAGCAGACCATGTCGATCTGCTCGGGGGCGACCGCCAGCCGGTAGCCGGGCCGCTGGTACAGGACGCGCGCGCCGCCCCCGCCCGCCTTCAGGGCGCGGCGCAGGTGGTGGACGTGCACCTGGAGGTTCTTCGCCGCCTTCTTGGGCGGGTCGTCGTTCCACAGGGTGTCGATGAGGTGGTCCACCGAGACCACCGTGTCCGGCCTGCACAGGAGCGTGGCGAGCAGGAGCTGTTGCTTGTAGGGGCCCAAGGGAACGTCCCCTGCGGATGTCGTGGCAGTGAGTGGGCCGAGCACTCCGAACTGCATTTCCCCGTATTCCTCTCCGCTGCTGAACCGCGTGATTGATCATGACGTGCAACGTGGGACAGGGCCCAGGCAGTGTGTCGCCTGGGCCCTCAACTGCGCAGCCAGTTCGTTTACCAGACGAAGCCGCCGCCGAGCGCCGAGTCGGTGCTGTGCGGGGTGACTTCCTCGGCCGCGTCGAGCCGCTGCTTGACGGAATTCAGCAGCCGTACTTCCTCCTCGCTCAGCGAGGAAATGGCGTTGAGCTGCTGGGGCGAGGCGCCCTTGAAGTTGTGGCCTGCCGCGGCGAGTTCACGGACTGCGTCGAATGACATGACTTTTCCCCTCTGTTTCGTGCGGTGGGTACCGTTCCGGTGTTCTGTTGGGCCATGCGGTTGTGGTGTCGCCGGCTCTCCGGTCGTCATGCTTCGGCGGTGGCCGGGACCGGAATGTGCCGGGCGTCTATGACCGCGGTGAGTGCGCGGTTGGCGGCGTCGACGGAATGCAGCGCGCTCAGTCCCATCGCCGTGTTCAGTTGCGGGGTGAGCGGGAGGTCGTCGATGGTCCGCATGAGTTCGTCGCGGTGGCGGACGTCCAGCGCGGCATGGCGTTCCAGCGTCCGGAACGCGGCCTGCGGGAATCCGGTGCGCCGCATGATTTCGGCGGGCAGTTCGCGGGACGGCGGATTTCCCTCCAGCACCGCGACGTGGCCGAGCAGGCAGACCGGGTGGTAATGCCGGATCCAGTAGTACTGGGCGCCGACCAGGTTCGCCACGGCCCCGTCCGGGAGCCGCCGCAGCGGTTCGTCCGGGTCGCGGCCGAGCGCCGCCAGGTCCTGCCGCAGCCACTCGTCGTGGCCCGCCTCCTCGCGGATGTGCCGGGCGAGGTAGGTGACGAGGGCGGGCGCCACCGGGTCGTGCCCCGCGAGCTGCCGCGACCGTTCGAGCGCGCACTCCATCAGCGGCACGGTGGAGCGGATGGCGGTGTGCATCATGCAGAGGTACTCGGGATACAGCTCGTCGAGGCGGGGGGAGCTCCACAGCCTTCGCGCTGTCGCCGTGAGCTGGGGGAGCAGCAGATCGATCTTGCTGCGTAACACCTCGCTGTGGCGGGTCATCTGCGGTCTCTCCGTTTCGGCAGGTACGGGTGGCGGTCCGGGCCGCGGCATCGGCGGCCCGGGCGGCGGCGTCACGGGCGGCGCTACGGGGCGTCGTCGCCACGGGCGTCGTACGGGCGTCGTACGGGCGTCGCTCCGGGCAGAGACACGGGCGGCGCGGCGCCCGGGCGGGCGGGGCTCAGGAGGTGAGGGCGGCCAGCGCGGCCAGCCTCGGATCGCGCCCCGGGGCCCTCCGCTTCGTCATCTCCCAGCACAGCCCGCAGATCGAGGAGAACCGGCGGTCCGCGAGGTCCTGGTACTCCGGGAGCGAGGTGAGCGCCCCGGGGCCGACGGACCCGAGGAGCCGGAAGAAGTCGTCGGCCCGGAAGTCCTCGACGGCCTGGCGGACCTCGGCCGCGTCGGCGCAGTTCCGGCTCAGTCCCGGAGGCCCCGCGCCCATGATCACGGACTCGTTGCAGCAGACGGTCACGCGGCCGTCGTAGCGGATCACGGTGGCGTCCACGATGTCGCACGGCCCGAACTCGCGTCCGGCCAGCCTCCCGCCCGGGCCGTAGAGCCGCGCACCCCGGCCGTGGGCGACGCCGTGGGTGGGCACCAGTTCGGCGTGGCGTTCCCAGCGGGGTCCCAGCGCGGCGGCCAGCGCCTCGCGGGCCCGCTCCAGGGTGTCGCCCTCGTCGATGGCCTGCACGACGATCGGGATCCCGTGTCCGGCGATCACGCGGGCCGCGTTGCCGAACCGCTCGGGGCCCTGGCCCGCCACATGGTGCGCGTCGGTGCTCAGGTAGATCGCCGCGCACCGCTCCAGCACCTCGTCGATCCACGGCGGCGCCTGCGCGGTGCGGGCCCAGAAGCCGCTGGTGTAGATCACCACGTCCTTGCCCGCCTCGGTCAGCCCCCGCACCGCCAGGCCCAGCCCGCGGCGCTCCACGAAGGGTTCGCCGCCGGAGATGCCCACCATGGTGGTGTCGGGCAGTCCGGCGATCCCCTCCACGATCCCCTCGAAGAGCCGGAAGTCGGTGATGCGGGGGCTGTCCGGGCGTGAGTCCACCGAGCAGTGCGCGCAGCCCACCGGGCAGCGGTCGGTGACGAAGAGCAGCACGGAGGCGCCCCGGGTGCGGCGGATGCCGAGGATGTCCTGGTGCGTGAGCCGGGTCATGTGCCGCTCCTCGCGGGCTGCTGCGCGTGGCCGAGGGCGACCAGTCCGGCGTACGAGGCGAGCCCGTACTCCCGTGCGAAGCTGACGGCACCGGCGTCGGCCAGCAGGTTCTCGGTCTGCCGCTCGATCAGCCGCGTGGTGGGCAGCGCGCCCGCCTCGGCGACCGCCCTGGGCAGGGCGGGGTCCTTGGAGAGCACGTAGCAGGACTCGCAGTATCCGGGGCTGCCGCAGCCGTTCGCGGTCCCGTAGCGCTCCCGCAGGTACTCGGGCCCGGTCGCGCGGATCGCCCGCACCATCGGGCTCTCCAGCACGCGCCCGCGGATGGTGGACCAGTCGTCCCGGGCGATGTGCCCCATGTAGAGATGGGCCGGGAGCGGCACCTTGCCGTCCATCACGTCCTGGTTGCCGCACGCCGTCACCTGGCCGTTGAAGCCGATCACCGGCCAGGCCGCCACCGCGCAGGGCGCGGGCGCGACGGCCGACTTCGGCAGCGGCGCCTCGCGCACCAGCCAACTGTGCGCGCGCCCCAGCGGGCTGACCGGCACGACGAGCATGGGCACCCGGTCCCCGAACTCCCCCAGCACGTCGGCCGTGAGGTCCGCGAGGTACGGGTCGTCGTCGCCGAGCCCGGTGATCTGGAGGCTGACGTCCTTGCCGGTGTCCAGCACCTCGTGCAGCACCCGGAAGACCGCCGCGCGGGGCACCTCCTCCTCGTGGAAGACGTCGAGGCTGGCCGAGAAGTGGTCGACCGCGTCGATCGCCCGCCGCAGCGGGGGCGGAATGCGGTGCGCGCGCTCGTGCCTGGCGGCGAAGAAGAGCCCGGACAGCACCTGCGACCTGGCGCCCGCCGCACGGGCCAGCTCCGCGATGTCCTCGACCAGCCGGGGCCTCAGCAGGGCCTCGCCGCCGGACATGAGGACGAAATCGGGCCGGTTGTCAGGAGTGAGGGTGGCGGCGAATTTCCGGAAGAGTTCCTCCGGATACTCCTCGCTGTCCATGAGGGAGCTGGTCGAGCAGTGCCGGCAGGTCAGCGGGCACCGGCGGGTGATTCCGAAGAATACCGCCGCCGCCGGAATCGGCCGCCTCTGCAGGATCTCCATGAGGTGCACCAGGAATCCCCCTCCTGCGCCGTCTCATCGGGTTTGTGCTTCCAGTGTGAAGGACCGCCCTTGTCTTGAACTTTGCGCCCGGTTGTGAACTGGTTTTCTGGTCACGCAATTTCGTATTCACGCGGCCGGAATTGCCCCGTCCGCGCGCCGGCGCAGCGCCAGTGCCGCCGGAATGGCCGTGGAGAGCAGGGCGAGTACGGTCACTCCGGCGAGCACCAGTCCGTAGTCCAGCGGTGGAATTGCGAATTCCATGGATCCGGTGAGCGCGCCGTTGGCTCCCGCGAGCCCGGCGCACGCAATCCCGGTGCCGGTCGCACAGCCGATGAGAACGGCCAGGAAAGTCTCCAGATAGAGCATGCGCGTGATTTGTCCCCGGCTCGCGCCGACCAGCCTCAGCAGCGAGAACTCGCGCCCGCGTTCCGCGGTCCCCATGAGAAGGCCGTTCACCACGGACACCGCCGTGAACATCACCAGCACGAAGAGCGCGAGATAGGTTCCGGTCGTGTTCCGCGCCAGCGCGGTGCGCGTGTCCTCCGCGTACTCCCGGACATCGGCCGCGCCCGCCGTGGGATTGTCCCGGGTGAGCGCCGCCGCGGCCTTCCGCAGCCGCTCCTCGCCGCCGGGCCCGGCCTTCAGCAGCACCGTCTCGTCGAGCGTCTCCTGCGTGTGGGGCGCCAGATACCGCTGCGAGAACAGGACGTCGCCCAGCCCCAGCGGCCTGTCGAACACCGCGCCCACGGTGAGTTTCACGCGGGTGCCGTCGCCGAGCCATCCCGGCAGCCGGTCGCCGACCTCCACGTCCCGCTCCCGGGCGTGGGTCCTGCTGACCGCCACCGTGCCGTCCCGCTCCAGGCTCGCCAGCGAACCCTCCCGCACCCCCAGGTCGAGCGTCCGGGCCGCGGCCTTCGGATCGAGCGCCCCCGCGTCCAGCACGTCGGGCGTGCCCAGCGCGTACGACACGAAGGTGGCCGGGCGCACCGAGGCGACGGCCTCGGCGTCCGGCAGCTTCCGCGCCTGGCGCGCCACGTCCGGCGGCAGCCCCGGCGCCTCCCGGGGGACCAGCACCACATCCGCGCGCGTACGGTCCTCCGTCTGCTCGGCGGTGACCCGGTTGAGCGAGCCGGTCACCAGGATCACCGTGCAGGCCATGGTCGTGGTCAGCATCAGCGCCGAGGACACCGAGGCGACCCGGCGCACCGACGTACGGGAGTTGGCGTGCGCCAGCCGTCCCGTCACCCCGCCCAGCCAGGCGAGCAGCGAGCCCAGCGGCGGCTCCAGCAGCCGGGTCAGCAGCGGGCCGAGCAGCACGGCCGCGCCCATCAGCAGCATCACGACGAGGTACTGGAAGGCCACACCGACCTCGCCGCCGATGCGTTGTGTGGCGAAGAACAGCGCCAGCCCGCCGCCGAGCAGCAGCACCGCGAGGACCGAGCGCGTCACGCCCATCAGCCTGCGCGGCGCGGCCGCCTCCCGCAGCGCCTCGGCCGCGCGGATCCGGGAGATCCGCGCGGCGGCGGACAGCGCCGCCACCAGTGCCAGCAGCAGGGTGGCGGCGATCGCCAGCAGGAACGGCAGCGGCCCGACCGCGAGTTCGTACGCGGCGGGCACCGCGTCCCGCGAACGCAGCGCCCCCAGCACCGCCCCCGCCAGCGGTACGGCCAGCGCGCAGCCGGGCACCAGCCCCGCGAGCGCGGCCAGCAGCGTCTCCCAGGCGACCGTCCGGCGGACCTGCCAGGGCGTCGAGCCCACGGCCCGCAGCAGCGCGATCTCCTGGGTGCGCTGGAGCACCCCGAGCGCGACGGTGCCGCCCAGCACCAGGATCGCGAGGAAGCCCCCGATCCCGGCCATCGGCCCGAACAGCAGCGTGGCGTCCTCCAGTTGCCGCGCGGTGTCGGGAGCCCCGGCCTCGGCGCGGTCGTCGCCGGTGAGGACCTCGGCGCGCTTCACCTTCAGCTCCCCGGCGAGCCGCGCGGCCAGCGCCCCGTCCCGCACGCCCTCGTCCGGGAACACCCCGGCCACCGCGGCCTCGCGGCCGTCGGTCCCGGACAGCTTCGCGGCCGTCGCCCCGGAGAAGAACAGCGAGGACTGGTCGGGCAGTTCGCTCCCGCCGCGCGGCGCGGCGATCCCGGAGACCGTGAACGTCCTGGTGCCCGAGGCCGTGACCACCCGCAGGGTGTCGCCGGTCCGGTAGCCGCCCCGCTCGGCGACGGAGGCGTCGGTGACGACCTCGCCGGGCGTCCGCGGCGGATGCCCCGAGCGCAGCGTGAACGGCGTCAGCGCCGCCGCCCGCCACGCGTGCCCGTGCGCCGTTCCCTCGCCCGGCGCCGCGAGCGGCACACCGTCCTTGTCCACGGCCTGCGCGTAGAACGGGGTGTCGGTGACGACCCGGCCCACGCCCTCGACCGCCCGCACCTTCCCGACGGCGGCGGCCGACAGCCGCGGCGGCTGGTCCAGCGGGTAGCGCTCGTGGTCCACGTTCTGCCCCGACCCGGTCCGTACGACCAGGTCGGGATCCATCCGTACGGCCGCGGCCGTGGCCCCGAACCGGTCGGTCTCCGGCGCCGCGCGCAGGCCCGACTCGATCAGGACCGCGCACGCGGCGAGCAGCGCGGCGGCCAGCGCGGAGGCGGTCAGCGCCCCGATGAAGCCGAACCGGTGGTGCCGTATCCCGCCCAGCGCCAGCCGCAGCACGTCAGCTCCCCAGCCGGGACATGCGCTCGGTCACGCGCGCCGTGGTCGGCCCGCTCATCGTGTCCACGATGGCGCCGTCGGCGAGGAAGAGCACATGGTCCGCGTACGAGGCCGCGTTCGGGTCGTGCGTGACCATCACCAGCGTCTGACCCGCCACGGAGACCACCTCGCGCAGCAGCGCCAGCACCTCCTGGCCGGACGTCAGGTCCAGCGCCCCGGTCGGCTCGTCGGCGAAGATCACATCGGGCCTGGTGGCCAGCGCCCGCGCCACGGCGACGCGCTGCTGCTGGCCGCCGGACAGCTCGGCGGGACGGTGCCCCAGCCGGTCGGTGAGGCCCGTACGCTCCACCACGTCCCGCACCCAGCCGCGGTCGGGACGGCGGCCCGCGAGCCGGAACGGCAGCAGGATGTTCTCCTTCGCGGTGAGCGAGGGCACCAGGTTGAAGGTCTGGAAGACGAAGCCGACGCGCTCGCGCCGCAGCAGCGTCAGCCTCTTCTCGCGCATCCCGCTGATGCGGGTGTCCCCGAGGTGCACCTCGCCGGACGTCGGCTGGTCCAGCCCGGCGGCGCAGCGCAGGAAGGTGCTCTTGCCGGACCCGGAGGGGCCCATCACGGACGTGAAGGAGCCGGTGCGCAGCGTCACGGAGACGCCGCGCAGGGCGTGCACGGTGCCGCCGCCGCGGCCGTAGCGCCGGGTGACTTCTTCCAGCCGCAGCGCGCTGTGCGCGCTGTCCTGAGCCGATCGCGTCTGCTGCTCGGGCAGCGTCATGGTCCCGTGTTCTCCCTCGTTATCGGCGGGCTGCCAAGGGGCTGCCACTGGCGGTGCGTTGCGGGCTGCGGGTGCTTCGTGGCCGGTCGCGCAGTTCCCCGCGCCCCTGCCGGGGCAAGCCCCGAAGTCGGCCCGTACTCATCGCGCGCTCTCCCTACGGGAACGCAGCATGTGCCAGGCCGGGATCACGGCTGCCAGCAGCGCCAGTGCCAGCGCCGCCGCGACCGCGCCCAGGACGAACACGAGGGGGCCGGACATCTGGATCCCCCCGGTCAGCGCGGCGCTCGTCGCGGAGAGCACCACCGCCGCCACGGCGCCGCCCAGCACCAGCCCGCACCCGGCCACCACCGCGGACTCCGCCGCGACGAGCGCCAGCACGTTCCCCCGGGTGGCGCCGATCAGCCGCAGCGCGGCGAACTCCCCCGAGCGCACCAGCGTCGCCATGACCAGCGTGTTGACGAGCGCCAGCGCGGCGAACGCGGAGATCAGCGCGGTGAACAGATAGACGGGCCAGGTCTCGGAGACGGCGGCGTCGCGGCCGGCCTCCTCGACCGCGTCGCGGGCCGCGACCTGCGCGGTGGGCCAGCCCTCCGAGAACTTCGCCAGTTCCCGTTCCAGGCCGCCCCGGTCGGCGCCCTGTTCCGGCACGACGTAGACGGCGTCCAGCAGCGGGTCCGGGGTGTGCCGCCGCGCGACGGAGGCGGGCACCACCAGGTCGGCGAAGCCCAGCGACTTCTCGAACCGCGCGCCGACCTTCAGTTCGGTGCGGGTGCCGTCCGGCAGCCGCATCCTGATCTTCCCGCCGACCTTCCAGCCGTACTCCGCGGCCCGCTCCTCGCTCACCGCGACGGCCTTGCCCGTCCGCAGCCCCCGCAGGTTCCCGTCCGCGACGGGGATGTCCAGCGCGCGGGTCACCGACGGGGTGACGGCCAGCGCCTTCTGCGTCACGCTCTCCGCCTCGTCGCTACGCACCGAGGCGCGCACCCAGGACGTGCTCGTGGAGGCGACGGCGGCCACGCCCGGCACCTCGGCCGCCCTCCGCTCCACGCCCGGCGGCAGCCCCTCCGCGCCCGCGGGCAGCAGCACATGACCGGCCGTCAGCCGCTCGCCCGCCCAGTCGGACGCCACCGACTGCTGTGTCGTCTGGAGGAACAGCGCCGAGACCGAGAAGCCGACCATCAGGACGATCGGCACGGCCGCCGCGCCGACGCGGCGTGCCCCGGTGAGGCTGTTCGCCACGGCCAGCGGGCCGGTGCGCCGGACGAAGGCCCGTACGAGCGCGCCCAGCGGCGGCACGAGCGGACGGACGAGGGCGGGCGCCAGCAGCCCCACGGCGATCAGCAGCGTCAGCACACCGCCGAACGCGAGCCCGGCCCCCTCGACCCCGCCCTGGGCGATGCCGAACGCCGCGAAGAGACCGGTGAAGACGAGGAACGACAGCCCGGACACCGTGCGCGGCAGCGGCATCCGGGGCGCGGGCGCCTCGGACTCGCGCAGCGCCTCCTCGGGCCGCACCCGCGCGGCGCGCCGCGCCGCGGACCACACGGCGAGCCGGGTGATGACGATCCCCGCCGCCGCGGTGCCCCACAGCGGCCACGGCCCGACCGTGACCTCCAGCTCCTCCGGCGCGACGCCGAGCCCCACCAGGCCGTCGGCCAGCGGCCCGGCCAGCGCGGCGCCCGCCGGGATCGCCACGGCGCCGCCGAGGACGGCGATCAGCAGCGTCTCCCAGCCGAGCATCCGCTTGACCTGGCGGGGCGTCGCGCCCACCACCCGCAGCAGCGCGATCTCGCGGTGCCGCTGGAGGATCGCGAAGGCGAATCCGCCGGCCATCGCGAACAGCGCGACGAAGACGGCCAGCGACCCCATCGTCACCACGAACACCAGCGTCTCGATGAACAGCACGTCGCTGGAGGACACTTCGGCCTCGGACGTGTCCGTCAGCACCCGCACCGTCGGGTCGGGGCCCACGGCGTCCCGCACCCGCCCGGCGACCGCGTCCCGGTCCGCGCCCTTGTCGAGGGTCACCGCGACCGCGTGCACCAGGCCGCCGCGCGGGGCGAGCGCGGCGGCCGTCGCCGGGCTGAAGAACAGCGCGGCCTGGTCCTTCGTCAGCTCCTCGCGCGGCCCCGCCGCGATCCCGCTCACCCGGTACGTGCGAGGCCCCTCGGTGCCGGTGACCACCGTCACCCGCGCGCCCACGCGCAGCCCGCCCTCGTCGGCCGTCCGGGAGTCCAGCACCACGTCGCCCCGTGCGCGCGGACGTTCGCCCTCGCGCAGTGCGAACGGGGTGACCTTGGCGCTCTCCCACGAGTGGCCGTAGGAGCGCTCGCCCTCGCGGGGGCCGAGGGGCCGCCCTTCGCCGTCCGTCGCCTGGGCGTAGAAGCTCAGGTCCGGCACGGCCGTACGGACCCCGTCGACGTCGCGGACGCGGTCCACCAGCCGCGCGGGAACGGGCGGTCGCGGCACCAGCGGCGCCTCGACGTCCCCGAACCCGGGCTCGTGCGTCCGCCCGTCGAGTCCCGCGTCGGAGCTGCCCGTGACGACGAGCGAGGCCGCGTCGAAGCGGTTCGGTTCGCCCTGCCCGCGCAGCGCCGACTCCAGCAGCACTCCCGCGGACGAGAGCAGCGTCAGCGCGAGCACGACGGCCGCGAGCGACCCCGCGAAGAGGGAACGTCGCGTGCGCAGGGTGCTGAATGCGAGGCGCAGCACGGATGCTCCTCATCCTGATCCTGTGGAGGTGAACCGGCGTGTGCCGGGTGCGTGTCGACCACCCCAGCGTTACCCACCCCGCTGTCCGAATCCTGTCCGTGCGCTGTCCGGCCGGGCGGCGGACCGCCGCGGGAACGAGACATTCCCGACCGGGACATGGTGGTCTGGTCCCATGGAGTTTCAGTTACTGGACGATCTGGCGGTCCGGGACGGCACGGGCCGGTCGCTCGTGATCGCCGGCACCCGGCCCCGGCTGCTCCTCGCGCTCCTGTTGCTGCACGCGCCCACGGCGGTCAGCTCCCGCCGGATCCTGGACGACCTGTGGTCGGGGGCGCCCGCCAAGAACCCGCCGGCCGCGCTGCACACCACCGTGGCCAAGCTGCGCCGTACGCTCCAGCCGCACGCCCCCGGCCTCGTCGTCACCGCGCCCGCCGGATACCGGCTGAACCTGGAGGGGCACACCCTCGACGTCCACGAGTTCGAGGCGGGGGTGGCGCGGGCCCGTACCACCGCCGACCCCGGGCAGCGCGCCGCGCTGCTGCGCGGGGCGCTCGCCCGGTGGACCGGGGAGCCGCTGGCCGGGCTCCCCGCGCTGCCCTTCGTCCAGGCGGAGCGGGCCCGGCTCGAAGCCCTCTGGCTGGCCGCGCTGGAGGACCGGGCCGAGGCGGAACTGACCGCGGGGCCCACGCCGGGCGCCGACCTCTCGGCGCTCGTGGAGACGGTGCGCGCCGCCGCTGCCGCCCGGCCGCAGCGCGAACGGCTCCAGGCGCTGCTCATCCGGGCGCTCCACCGGTGCGGACGGCAGGCCGAGGCCCTGGAGGTGTACGGGGCGGCGCGGGCGTATCTGCGCGGACGGCTGGGCATCGAGCCGGGCCCCGAACTCCGCGAGGCCCAGCGCGCGGTCCTGCACGGCCTCACCGGCCCGGAGACCGGCCCGCACCGGGCCCCGATCCCAGCACCGGCCCAGTCCCCGGCCCAGTCCCCAGAGCGGCCCCCGGCCCAGCCTCCGGCCGCCCCGTACCCGGCCGTGGAACTCCACATGGCACCGGAGACCCGCACCGCCGCCCCCGAAGTCCTCGCCGTACCGCCGGACGGACTCGACGTCCGTACCGGGAGTTTCGTCGGCAGGTCAGCGGAACTGGCCGACATCTCCGCACGGTTGGAGCAGAGCAGGCTGGTCACCGTGGTCGGCGCCGCGGGCATCGGCAAGACCCGGCTCGCGTGCGTCGCCGCCGCGCGGGCACAGGCGGCGGGCGCGACCGTGTGGCGCGTCGACCTGGTGCCCTGCGCGCCCGGTGCGCCCGAGGACGTACCGGAGGCCGTGGCCGCCCGGCTGCGCATCCCCTCAGCGGGACCCGTACGCCCCGGGGAGGCGGCCCGGGAGCGGATGCGCGCGGTCGTCGAGCGCTCCGCCTCGCCCCTGCTGCTGCTCGACAACTGCGAGCACGTGGTGGCCGCCGTCGGTGAGCTGGTCGTCGGGCTGCTGGCCGACTGCCCCGGGCTGCGGATCCTGGCCACCAGCAGGGAGAGCCTCGGCGTGACCGACGAGTCCCGCCTCCCGCTCGCCGAGCTGAGCCCCGACGACGCCGAACGGCTCTTCCGCGACCGCCTCCTGCGTCTCGCCCCCGACGCGGAGCGGGCCGCGGCCTCGGACGACGTACGCGAGGTCTGCGAGGCGGTCGGACGGATGCCGCTCGGCATCGAACTCGTCGCGCCCAAGGCCGCCTCGGCGCCGCTGCCCGCGATCGGCGCCCAACTCCGCTCGCAGCGCGGCCTGCTGGACGCGCCGCTGCGCTCCGCCGACGCCCGGCACCTGACGCTGCGCGCCGCCATCGACTGGAGCTACGGGCTGCTCACCGACGGGGAACGGGCCGTCCTGCGCGCCCTGTCGGTCTTCTCCGCGCCCTTCCCGCAGGGCGCGGCGGAGGCCGTGGCGGGCCCTGCGGCCGCCGCCGCGCTGCCCCGGCTCGCCGAGAAGTCGCTGGTCGTCTACGACCCGGGGCGGCCCCAGGGCCCCGCGAGAGGATCCGGGCCCCGGTACCGCATGCTCGTGCCGCTGCGCCAGTACGCCCGTGCCGAGCTGGCCGCGCGGGGCGAGGAGGCCCCGGTGCGGCACCGGCACGCCTCCTGGGTGGCCGCGCTCGCCGAGCGCTCCGCCGCCGCGTGGCGCACCGGTGGATATGCCGCGGCGTTCGCCGAGACCGACGCCGCGTCCGCCGAGATCTCCGCCTGCCTCGACTGGCTCCAGGACGGCGGCGGGGCCGCGACCCCGGCCGACGCCGCCGCGGCCCGCGCCCTCGCCGGGCGGACCGCCACCCGCCTCGCGCTGTACTGGTCGGCCGCGGGGCAGGGCGAGGAGGGCCACCAGCGGCTGGGCCGGGCGCTGGAGGACGCGGCCGGGGACGAGGACTGGTTCCCCGAGGCCCTCGCCTGGTGCGGCTGGCTCGCAGTCAACATCCGCCAGGACGAGGAGGAGGCCGCCGAACTGCTGCGCCGGGCCGTGCCCGCCGCGGACAAGACGGGCGACCCGGCGGTCGTGACGCTCGTCGGCGCCCTCGCCCTGACGGCGCACGTGCGCCAGGAGCGGCTCGCCGAGGCCCGCGACGTCGCCCGGCGGACCGGGCCCGCGCTCGACGGGCGCGCCCACCGCTGGGAGACCGGCATCTGGCGGCTCTTCCACAGCGAACTCCTCGTCGCCGAGGGCGCCCACGCCCCGGCGCTGACCTCGGCCCTCACCGCGCGCGAACTGCTGGCCCCGCTCGACCCGCACTCCGCGGCCACCGCCGGGACCATGGTCGGCATGGCCTACGAGCGGCTGGGCGAACGCGCCCTGTCCCTGCGCGCGTTCCACGCCGCGCACGACGAACTGCGCGCCCTGGGCTCCGAACACGAGGCCGCCTACCTCCAGGCCGTCCTCGCCTGCGCCGCCGTCGGCGACGCCGACTGGGAGGGCGCCGCGGCGCACGCCGACGCGCTGGAGGACCACGCCCGGGAGAGCACCGAGCGCTACTTCCTCGCCAAGGCCGAGACCGTACGGGCCCTCATCGCGCACGCGCGGGGCGCGCCCGAGCGCGCCGAGGCCCTCCTCGCCCGCTCCGCCGAGCGCTACGAGGCCGCCAACCGGCCCGAGTGCGCGGCCCACGACCTCACCCGGCTCGGCACCCTCGCGGCCGAGCGCGGCGAGGAGGTGCTCGCGCAGGTCCGCTGGGAGAACGCGCTGGACACGGCGCGCCGTTCGGGCCGCCGCTACGCCGAGATCCGGCCCCTGCGCGCCCTCGTCGCGCTCCGCGAGGCGCGGCACGACGACGAGGGCGCGGCGGAGCTGCGCGACCGGCTGGCGGCCGCGCAGCGGGACGCCTCGGCGTGCCGTACCACCGAGTGCCCCTTCCACCTGGCCGTACCGGAGGGTCAGGCGCGGTAGCCGAGGACCGTCATCATGCCCGCCTCGCCGTGGTAGACGTTGTGGCAGTGGAGCATCCACAGGCCCGGGTTGTCGGCGTCGAAGTCGACGTCGAGGCTCTTGCCCGGGAGGACGATCGCGGTGTCCTTGCGGGGCCCGCCGCCCGGCAGGGCGAAGGTGTGCCCGTGCAGATGCATCGGGTGCCACATGGTGGTCGTGTTCACGAACCGCAGCCGTACGCGCTCGCCCGCGCGGACCGGGTAACGCTGGTCCGGTGAGTACTTCTTGCCGTTGACGGCCCAGTCGTACTTCTGCATGCCCCCGGTCAGCTTGAGCGTGAGCGTGCGGTCGGGACGGGCCCGTTCGAGCCGTACCGACTCGTGCGCCCGGAGCTTGTCGGCCGTGACCAGCTTGCCGTCCAGCTCCTTCGGGCGCGCCTTCGCGGAGGGCGCCCCGCCGCCGCCCGTACGGAGGAGGGCGCGGGCCGTCTCCTTCTTGCCCTCGGCCAGGGCGGTGAGCGGGAAGACGCCGTCCTTGGCGGTGACCAGGACGTCGTAGCGCTCGCCCATGCCGAGCAGCAGCGCGTCCGTCTCCGTGTGGGTGACGGGGAAGCCGTCCGTGTGCGTCACCGTCATCCGGTGACCGCCGAGCGCCACGCGGAACGCGGTGTCGCCGCCCGCGTTGACGAGACGGATGCGGATACGGTCGCCGGGCTTGGCCCGGAAGGTGCGCGGGGCGGCGGTCGTACGGCCGTTGACGAGGTAGTGCGGGTACTTCACGTCGCCCGCGTCGCCGCCGAGCAGCTCGCTGGTGGCGCCCATCATCATCCGGGACGGCCCGTCGCCCTTGCCGTCCTTCGGCTCGGTGCGACCACCCATCCCATGCATGTCATGGCCGCCACCGTGGTCCATGCCGCCCATGCCCTTGCTGAGTTCGGCGAGGACGGCGTCCGGGGTCGAGCCGTCCACACCGTCGACCCAGTCGTCGAGGACGACGACCCACTCCTCGTCGTACTCCAGCGGCTCCTTCGGGTCCTCCACGATCAGCGGCGCGTAGAGCCCGCGGTCCTGCTGGACGCCGGAGTGCGGGTGGAACCAGTACGTGCCGGGGTGCGCGAGCCGGAAGCGGTACGTGAAGTCCGCGCCGGGCCGGATCGCGCGCTGGGTCAGCTCGGGCACGCCGTCCATGTCGTTGCGCAGAGCGAGCCCGTGCCAGTGGAGGGACGTGGCCTGGGGGAGATTGTTGGCGAGGGTGAGCGCGAGGGTGTTGCCCGCGGTGACGCGGACCTCCTTGCCGGGCAGCTCGCCGCCGTACGCCCATGTCGGGACGGTCGTGCCGTCGCCGAGGTCGAGCCGGGCGCGGGTGGCGGTGAGCTTCCTGGTCTCGGTCCGCCCGGCCGCGCGCTTGTCCTCGGCGGCCTGCACCTCCTTGCCGGAGGGGGAGACGTAGCCCTTGCCGTCCTTGCCGCCGCTCTTGGCGGAGCCGCTTCCGGCGTCGTCCGAACAGGCGGCGAGCAGCCCGCCGCCCGCGAGCGCGGCGCCCGCCGTGAGCACGCCGCGGCGTGAGGGAAGGGAGGATCGCAGGGAGGAATTGCGCATGCTGAAGCACCTCTTGTCGCTGGTGATGTGTGTCGGGAGCGAGAAAGAGGTGCTTCTAGATCCGCAGGACCGACAGCGCGGCGAGACGGTCCGCCGTGGGCGGCGGGGGGAGGGGCCGCAGCGCGAGGAGTATCCGCGCGCGGACGGCGGCGAGGAAGTCGACGGCACGCCGGTGCCGTACGACCAGCAGCACGGCGACGCCCAGCAGGACCGCCGCCGACCACACGCCGAGCACGGCGAGACACACGGACATCGGGTCCATGCCGGTGTCGTGCCGACCGCTGTCGCCGTGACCCCCGCCGTGCTCTCCGGAGGGGGCGGCGGACAGGGGTGCGGCGTGACTCGGCGGCGCGGAGGTGCCGCTGTCCGGCGACGGGTGCCCGAGCGTGTGCATCGTGACGATGCCGAGCAGCAGAGCCGCGAGCAGGAGCGCTCTGCCGCCCCACCTCGCCACACGCCACGGCCGTACATCCACGCCGCCACCCTAACGGCATGCCCGCCGGGGGTATCCGCCCCCCTCTCCGCCGGGCACGAACTGCCCCGCAGGCTGCGTCGCGCCCCTGACGGGGCAAGCCCCGCTCCTCCCTTCCGCGAAGCTTGGGAGGTCTGCGCGGAGGCGCAGGGCTGGCAAGCGCAGCCCACTTCGCCGGGTGCGCGCGTACGAGGGCCGGGTACGGGCTGCCCCGGGTTGTGCTTCGCGGGCTGCGCCCGCGTCGTGGCTTGTCGCGCAGTTCCTCGCGCCCCTGAGGGGGCACCCCCTGCTCGGCCCGGTAGATGCCGTCACTGCGCGTCACCGGACAAGCACTGTCCGGTCTCATCACACCCTTGGCACGGTTCGGTCATTGACGTGAACTCGCCACCGCGCTCAGGATGCGCACCATGTTGGAGGCCCTGGATCTCGACCCTGTCCAGCAACAGGTCTATGAGGCGCTGGTCGACGGCGCCGTCACCGTCTCCGAGTTGCGCTCGGGGCTCGCGCTGAGCGCGGCCCGGGTGCGGGCCGCGCTGGCGGCGCTCGAACAGCTCAATCTCGTGGGGCGGTTCGCCGCCGAGCAGGGCCGGAGCGAGGAGCGCTACCTGCCGGTGGCGCCGGAGGTCGCGTTCGAGTCGCTGCTGCTCGCGAGGGAGGAGGAGATCCACCGTACGCGCCGCCACATCCAGCTCCTCGCCGCCCGGTTCCGGGCGAACGCCGCGGGCCGCGACCCGCTCGACCTCGTGGAGATCGTGACGGGCAGGGCGGCGGTGATCCGCCAGGTCGACCAGTTGCAGCGCAGCGCCCGCCGGGAGATACGCGGCATCGACCGGCCCCCGTACGCCAACAGCGACCCGGACCGGCTCGACCCGAAGACCGGGATGATGCCGGTCCAGCAGCAGATGCTGCGGCGCGGCATCGGCTACCGCACCATCTACGACACCGCCGGGCTGGCGACCGTACGCCGCCTGGACACCGAGATCGAGGCCGCCGCCGAACTCGGCGAGGACGCCCGGGTGATGGCGGACACCCCGACGAAGATGCTGATCGCGGACGACCGTATCGCGCTCATCCCGCTGCGCGCGGCGCCGCATGAACTGGTCAGCAGCGTGGTCGTGCACCCCTCCGGGCTGCTGGAGGTGCTGTGCGCGTTCTTCGAGGTCCTGTGGGCCCGCGCGCTGCCGATCTCGGACTATCTCGCGGGCCGCCCGCCGGGCGCCTCCGACGGCCCCTCGCCGGACGAGGCGCGGCTGCTGGCGCTGCTGACGACGGGCATGACGGACCAGGTGATGGCGCGTCAGCTCGGCATCAGCTACCGGACGTTCCAGCGCCGGCTGCACGGGCTGATGGAGCGGCTCGGGGCCACCACCCGGTTCCAGCTCGGGATGCGCGCGGCGAGCCTCGGCTGGGTGCTCCAGCCGCCGGGCAACGGGCGGCCGTACGGCGGGGCGTACGGCGGCACGCACGGCGACGCGCACGGTGACGTGAACGGCCGCGCCGAACCCCGTACGAACGGTCAGTCGGGCGGTGGTCGAACCGCGTTGAATGTCCAGCCGTAAGGCAATGGCCGGAGTTCCGGGGTCTCTTGTCCTGCCCGTGTCAATGTGTTGAGCTTCCCCTCGCGCACCCCACAGCGCACCCCCCACGACGAGGAGGAACCCTCGCAATGGCAGTGACGCGCAAGAAGGTTGCCGTCGGGATATCGGCGGCCGTGGCCGCCGCGGCCATCGGCTCGTTCGCCGCGCTCCCCGCGAACGCGGCGCCCGCCGAAGGCAAGATCGTCGGTGCCGACTCGGGCAAGGTCGTCAAGGGCAGCTACATCGTCACGATGAAGAAGTCCGCCGTGAACGTGAAGTCGTCCGCGGCACAGGGCAAGTCCGTGATCTCCGAGCACGGCGGCACGGTCAAGAGAACCTTCACCGCTGCCCTGAACGGCTACTCGGCCAAGATGTCCGAGCAGGAGGCCAAGGAACTGGCCGCCGACCCGGCAGTCGACAAGGTCTACGCCAACCACACGTTCAAGGCGACGGGCGAGCAGGCCGACCCCCCCTCCTGGGGTCTGGACCGCATCGACACCCCCGAGCTGAACCTGGACAAGAAGTACACCTACCCGGACACCGCGGGTGAGGGCGTCACCTCGTACATCATCGACACCGGTGTCGACATGAAGCACGAGGACTTCGGCGGCCGTGCCAAGAGCGGCACGGACACCATCGACAACGACGACGACGCCACCGACGGCCAGGGGCACGGCACGCACGTGGCCTCCACCGTCGCGGGCGAGAAGTTCGGCGTCGCCAAGAAGGCGGACATCGTCGCGGTCCGCGTGCTGGACGACAACGGCTCGGGCACCACCGAGCAGGTCGTCGCCGGCATCGACTGGGTGACCAAGAACGCCAAGGCGCCCTCGGTCGCCAACATGTCGCTCGGCGGCCCGCAGGACGAGGCGCTGGACAAGGCCGTGCAGAACTCCGTCGCGGCGGGGATCACCTACGCCCTCGCGGCGGGCAACGACGGCGGGGACGCCAACAACCAGTCCCCGGCCCGCGTGAAGGAGGCCATCACGGTCGGCGCGACCGACAACAAGGACGCCCAGGCGGACTTCTCCAACTACGGTGACGTCCTCGACCTGTACGCCCCCGGTGTCGACATCGTCGGCGCGGGCATGGGCGGCGGCGACGCGACGATGTCCGGCACGTCGATGGCCTCGCCGCACGCGGCGGGTGTGGCGGCCCTCTACCTCGCCGGGAACAAGGACGCCAAGCCGGACGCGGTCTCCAAGGCCCTGACCGACGGCGCGTCCAAGGACGTCGTCGGCAACCCGGGCCAGGGTTCGCCGAACCTCCTGCTGAACGTCGTCAAGTAACGGACGGCGCCTTCCCCAGTAGCGTCATCCGTACCACCTGAAAACCGCAGCCGCGGTCCGTTGCCCCACACAGCGGACCGCGGCTGTCAGGCGTTCAGTCCTCGGTACGCAGCGCCGCCAACTGCTGCTCGAACGGCACCAGCTCCGCGTCCCGTACGGCCGGGATGCCGGACGGCGCCAGCAGCCCCGCGAACTCCCGCCCCGCGCGGGCGATACGGCCCGGCAGGGACGGCGTCACGCCGTCGTCCGCCGCGCCCCAGTCGTCCGTGGCCGCGTACACGGCCGTGGGCGCGGTCAGGGCCCGCAGATACGCGAACATCGGGCGCATCGCGTGCTCCAGGACGAGCGAGTGGCGCGGGGTGCCGCCGGTCGCCGCGAGCAGCACGGGCTTGGCGGCCAGCGCGTCGTTCTCCATGACGTCGAAGAACGACTTGAACAGGCCGCTGTAGGACGCCGTGAAGACCGGCGTCACCGCGATCAGCCCGTCCGCCTCCGTCACCGTCGCCAGCGCCTCGCGCAGCGCACGGCCGGGGAAGCCGGTGACGAAGTTGTTCGCGATCTCGCCCGCCACGTCGCGCAGTTCGACGGTGTCGGTACGCACCTCGTGGCCCTGCTCCACGAGGCTGTCCCGGGCGGCGGCGGCGAGCCGGTCGGCCAGCATCCGGGTGGACGAGGGCTCGCTCAGGCCCGCGGAGACGACGGCCAGCCTGATCGGTGCGGTGGTCATGCGGAGACCTCCTCCTGCTGCTCCTTGTCGGACTGCTCGGACCGCTCGGACTGCTCGGACCGCGCGGCGGCCACGCGGGCCGCGTGCGTCGGCGCCTCGGCCGTACCGGCCGGGCGGTCCTTCTCCAGCTCCTTCCGCAGCACCGGCACGACCTCCTCGCCGAGCAGGTCGAGCTGCTCCAGGACCGTCTTGAGCGGCAGGCCCGCGTGGTCCATCAGGAAGAGCTGGCGCTGGTAGTCCCCGAAGGACTCGCGGAAGGTCAGCGTCTTCTCGATGACCTCCTGCGGGCTGCCGACGGTCAGCGGCGTCTCGGACGTGAACTCCTCCAGGCTGGGCCCGTGCCCGTAGACCGGCGCGTTGTCGAAGTACGGGCGGAACTCGCGGACGGCGTCCTGGGAGTTCCTGCCGATGAACACCTGCCCGCCGAGCCCGACGTACGCCTGCTCGCGCGTCCCGTGGCCGTAGTGCGCGAAGCGGTCGCGGTAGAGGTCGATCAGCTTCTGGAAGTGCCCGGTCGGCCAGAAGATGTGGTTGGCGAAGAAGCCGTCCCCGTAGTACGCCGCCTGCTCGGCGATCTCCGGCGAGCGGATCGAGCCGTGCCAGACGAACGGGGCCACGCCGTCCAGCGGGCGGGGCGTCGAGGTGAAGCCCTGCAGCGGCGTGCGGAAGCGGCCCTGCCAGTCGACGACCTCCTCGTCCCAGAGCTTGCGCAGCAGCGCGTAGTTCTCGATGGCGAGCGGGATGCCCTGCCGGATGTCCTGGCCGAACCAGGGGTAGACCGGGCCGGTGTTCCCGCGCCCCATCATCAGGTCGACGCGGCCGTCGGCGATGTGCTGGAGCATCGCGAAGTCCTCGGCGATCTTGACCGGGTCGTTGGTCGTGATCAGCGTGGTCGAGGTGGAGAGGATCAGCCTCTCCGTCTTCGCCGCGAGATAGCCGAGCATCGTGGTGGGGGAGGAGGGGACGAACGGCGGGTTGTGGTGCTCACCCGTCGCGAACACGTCGAGGCCGACCTCCTCGGCCTTCCGCGCGATGGCCAGCATCGCCTTGATCCGCTCGTGCTCGGTCGGCGTCCGGCCCGTCGTGGGGTCGGTGGTGACGTCGCCGACGCTGAAGATTCCGAACTGCATGGAGGTCATGGGGCCCACCGTCCTGAGGGGGATTGTTGATTGTTCAACTACTCTAACGTGCTCCCGTCCCACCGCATTCCCGCCCCGTGTTCCACAATGGCCAGGCGCGTCACGCGCCGGAAATCCGCCGGCGTGATACTGAGGTGCACGCTCCGTGCGCCCGAGGGCTAGGCAACCCGCTTGACCAGCAAGGATGGGTCCATATGGATAAGCAGCAGGAATTCGTGCTCCGCACCCTGGAGGAGCGCGACATCCGGTTCGTCCGGCTCTGGTTCACCGATGTCCTCGGCTTCCTGAAATCCGTCGCGGTCGCGCCGGCCGAGCTTGAACAGGCGTTCGACGAGGGGATGGGCTTCGACGGCTCCGCGATCGAGGGCTTCGCGCGGGTCTACGAGTCGGACATGATCGCCAAGCCCGACCCCGGCACCTTCCAGATACTGCCGTGGCGCGCCGAGGCCCCCGGGACGGCCCGGATGTTCTGCGACATCCTCATGCCGGACGGCTCCCCCTCCTACGCCGACCCGCGCTACGTGCTCAAGCGGACCCTGGCCCGCGCCTCCGACCTGGGCTTCACCTTCTACACGCACCCCGAGATCGAGTTCTTCCTGCTCAAGAACAAGCCGGTGGACGGCTCGCGCCCGGTCCCCGCCGACTCCTCGGGCTACTTCGACCACACCCCGCAGAACGTCGGCATGGACTTCCGCCGCCAGGCCATCACCATGCTGGAGTCCATGGGCATCTCCGTCGAGTTCTCCCACCACGAGGGAGCGCCGGGCCAGCAGGAGATCGACCTGCGGTACGCCGACGCGCTGTCCACGGCCGACAACATCATGACGTTCCGCCTGGTCATGAAGCAGGTCGCGCTGGAGCAGGGCGTGCAGGCCACCTTCATGCCGAAGCCCTTCTCGGAGTACCCGGGCTCCGGCATGCACACCCACCTCTCGCTCTTCGAGGGCGACCGCAACGCGTTCTACGAGTCCGGCGCCGAGTACCAGCTCTCCAAGGTCGGCCGCTCCTTCATCGCGGGCCTCCTCCACCACGCGGGCGAGATCTCCGCCGTCACCAACCAGTGGGTGAACTCCTACAAGCGCATCTGGGGCGGCGCGAACCGCACCGCGGGCGAGGGCGGCGAGTCCCCCTCGTACATCTGCTGGGGCCACAACAACCGCTCCGCGCTCATCCGCGTGCCCATGTACAAGCCCGGCAAGACCGGCTCGACCCGGATCGAGGTCCGCTCGCTGGACTCCGGCTGCAACCCGTACCTCGCCTACGCGGTCCTGCTCTCCGCCGGGCTCAAGGGCATCGAGGAGGGCTACGAGCTGCCGCCGGGTGCCGACGACGACGTCTGGGCGCTCTCCGACGCCGAGCGCCGCGCGATGGGCATCGAGCCGCTGCCGCAGAACCTGGGCGAGGCGATCTCCCTGATGGAGCGGAGCGAGCTGGTCGCCTCCACGCTGGGCGAGCACGTCTTCGACTTCTTCCTCCGCAACAAGAAGCAGGAGTGGGAGGAGTACCGCTCCGAGGTCACGGCTTTCGAGCTGCGCAAGTCGTTGCCGGTGCTGTAGAGCGCCCTGAAGGGGCGCGGGGAACTGCGCGATCAGCCACGACCCACCCGCGGACGCGTACGTACCGCGAGGGGCAGCCCAGTGGGCGCGAGCGGAACGGAGAGGTACGGCGTGACACAGAGTGGGGGCAGGCCCGACAGCCGGGTCAGGAGGCTGCTCCGGCATGGCTTCAGCGACCCCGCGTCCGCGGACCGGCTGCTGGACAGCGAAGCCCTCGTGCCGCTGCGCGACGACACCCTCTTCCTCGACGCCCTCGGCGCGACGGCCGACCCCGACCTCGCGCTCGTAGGCCTGCTGCGGCTCGTCGAGGCGCTCGGCGGCGAGACCCAGCAGCTCCTCGACGCCCTCCGGGCGTCCAAGCCCCTGCGCGACCGCCTCCTCGGCGTCCTCGGCGCCTCCACCGCGCTCGGCGACCACCTCGCCACGCACCCGGCCGACTGGCAGGCCCTCGTCACCTACGAGTCGGCGGACCTGCACCCGGGGGTCGCGGAGTTCGAGCACGCGCTCCGGGACGTCGACAGCCCCGACGCGCTGCGCGTCGCCTACCGCGGCGCGCTGCTCTCGATCGCCGCCCGCGACGTCTGCGGCACCAGCGACATCGCCGAGACCGCCGCCGAGCTGGCCGACCTCGCGACGGCCACGCTCCGCTCCGCGCTGACCCTCGCGGAGGCGGACGCGCCGGAGGACGCCGCGCGCTGCCGCCTCGCGGTGATCGCGATGGGCAAGTGCGGCGGGCACGAGCTGAACTACGTCTCCGACGTCGACGTGATCTTCGTCGGGGAGGCCGCCGCCGGGACCGACGAGGACGAGGCCGTACGGGCCGCGACCCGGCTCGCCGCGCACATGATGCGGATCTGCTCGGACACCACGGCCGAGGGCACGATCTGGCCCGTCGACGCGAACCTGCGCCCCGAGGGCCGCAACGGCCCGCTCGTCCGGACGCTGAGCAGCCATCTCGCGTACTACCAGCGGTGGGCGAAGACCTGGGAGTTCCAGGCGCTGCTGAAGGCCCGCGCCGTCGCGGGCGACGAGGCGCTCGGCGAGGAGTACGTGGCGGCCGTCGCGCCCATGGTGTGGCAGGCCGCCGAGCGCGAGAACTTCGTGACCGACGTCCAGCAGATGCGCCGCCGCGTCATCGCCAGCATCCCCGCCGCGCACGTCGAGCGCGAGCTGAAGCTGGGGCCCGGCGGACTGCGGGACGTCGAGTTCGCCGTGCAGCTCCTCCAGCTCGTGCACGGCCGCAGCGACGCCTCGCTGCGCAGCCCCACCACGCTGGAGGCCCTCGACGCGCTCGCCGTCGGCGGCTACGTGGGGCGGCAGGACGCCGCCGCGCTCGACGCCGCGTACCGCTTCCTGCGCACGATGGAGCACCGGATCCAGCTCTTCCGGATGCGCCGTACGCACCTGATGCCGGAGGCCGAGGAGGACCAGCGGCGGCTCGGGCGCTCGCTGGGCTACCGCAGCGAGCCCATCGCCGAGCTGCACAAGGCGTGGCGGCGGCACGCGGCGGCCGTACGGCGGCTGCACGAGAAGCTCTTCTACCGCCCGCTGCTGGACGCCGTCGCGCAGCTCGACGTCGGCGAGGTGCGGCTCTCCCCGAAGGCCGCGGGCCAGCGCCTGGAGGCCCTCGGCTACGCCGACCCGGCCGCGGCCCTGCGCCACCTGGAGGCCCTGGCCTCGGGCGTGAGCCGCAAGGCCGCGATCCAGCGGACGCTGCTGCCGGTGCTGCTCGGCTGGTTCGCGGACTCGGCCGACCCGGACGCGGGCCTGCTCGCGTTCCGCAAGGTCTCGGACGCGCTCGGCAAGACGCCCTGGTACCTGCGGCTGCTGCGCGACGAGGGCGCCGCGGCCGAGAACCTGGCCCGGGTGCTGTCGGGCGGGCGCCTCGCGCCCGACCTGCTGCTGCGCGCCCCCGAGGCCGTCGCGCTGCTCGGGGACGAGGGCGGGCTGCGACCCCGGGACCCGGCGGCGCTGGCCCAGGAGACGCTGGCGGCCGTGGGCCGCGCCGAGGACGCCGAGCAGGCCGTCGCGGCGGCGCGCGGGGTGCGCCGCAGGGAGCTGTTCCGTACGGCCGCCGGGGACCTCATCGGCGCCTACGGGACCGAGGGCAGCGAGCCGCAGGACCCCGCCGTCGCCATCGACCGCGTCGGCGACGCGCTGACCGACCTCAACGCCGCCACGCTCGCCGGGGCCCTGCGCGCCGCCGTGCGGGCCCAGTGGGGCGACGAGCTGCCGACCCGGTTCACCGTGATCGGCATGGGCCGTTTCGGCGGCCACGAGATGGGATACGGCTCGGACGCCGACGTGCTCTTCGTCCACGAGCCCCGCGAGGGCGTCAGCGAGCACGAGGCGGGCAAGGCGGCGTTCGCCGTGGCCACCGAGATGCGGCGCCTCCTCCAGCTCCCGACCGCCGACCCGCCGCTCGTCATGGACGCCGACCTGCGCCCCGAGGGCAAGTCGGGCTCGCTGGCCCGCTCCCTGGCCTCGTACGAGGCGTACTACCGGCGCTGGTCCGTCGTGTGGGAGAGCCAGGCCCTGCTGCGGGCCGAGCCGGTCGCGGGCGACGCCGATCTCGGCGAGCGGTTCGTGGAGCTGATCGACCCGCTGCGCTACCCCGAGGGCGGGCCGGACGAGGACGCCGTACGGGAGATCCGGCGGCTCAAGGCCCGTATGGAGTCCGAGCGGCTGCCGCGCGGCGCCGACCCCACCACCCACACCAAGCTGGGCCGGGGCGGGCTCACGGACGTCGAGTGGACGGTGCAGCTCCTCCAGATGCGGCACGGCCACGAGATCCCGGAGCTGCGCACGCCCCGCACCCGGATCGCGCTGGCCGCCGCTCGGGCGGCCGGGCTCGTCGGCGCGGAGGACGCGCGCACCCTGGACGAGGCGTGGGTGCTGGCCTCACGGGTGCGCAACGCGGTCATGCTGGTGCGGGGCCGCCCGGGCGACACGTTCCCCTCCGAGCCCAGGGAGCTGGCGGCCGTGGGGCGCTATCTGGGGTACGAGCCCGGGCACGTGGGCGAGATGGTCGACGACTACCGACGGGTGACGCGTCAGGCGCGGGGCGTGGTGGAGCGGCTGTTCTACGACGCGGAGTAGCCCGCGCCCGCCGCTACGAGGTCGCGGGGGCCAGCTTCGGCAGGTTGTAGGAGAGGCGGCCGTACCAGGCGTAGGAGATGCCGAAGCCCAGGCTCAGGCAGAGGAGGCCGCCGACCGCGTCGAGCCAGAAGTGGTTGGCGGTGCTCACGATCACGAGCAGCGTCATCACCGGGTAGAGCGCGCCGAGGATCCTGGCCCACAGCGGCTTGGCCAGCATCGCGATGGTGATCCCGCACCACACCGACCAGCCGATGTGCATGGAGGGCATCGCCGCGTACTGGTTCGACATCTCCGCGAGGTTGCCGGAGGCCATCGAGCCCCAGGTGCCGTGCACGTTCACCGTGTCGATGAAGTGGCCGCCGTTCATCAGGCGGGGCGGGGCCAGGGGGAACAGGTAGTAGCCGAGCAGGGCGCAGCCGGTGGTCGCGAAGATCACGAGCCGGGTGGCGGCGTACCGCCCCGGATGGCTGCGGTAGAGCCAGACGAGGACGCCGATGGTCACGATGAAGTGCAGCGTCGCGTAGTAGTAGTTCATCCCGATGATGAGCCACGTGACGCCGTTGACCGTGTGGTTCACGGACTGCTCGAAGGCGACGCCGAGGAGACGCTCGGTGTCCCAGATCCAGTCCGCGTTCCGCAGCGCCGCGTCCTTCTGCTCGGGCACCGCGTTGCGGATCAGGGAGTACGTCCAGTAGCTGACGGCGATCAGCGCGATCTCGAACCAGATGCGGGGGCGCCGGGGGGTCCGCCATCTCTCCAGCCGGGAGGGCCGCGTCCGCGTAGGCGTGGTTTCCGCCGGGACCTCGGTGGTGTCCTGCCGGCTCTCTGCTTCCGTCTTCGTGGTCGGTACCCCCATGCGCGACAGTCTGCCAGACATGGGTCCCCGGCCGATCATCCGGAGGTCGGGTCTTGGACAGCTTCCGTACTCCGTACGGCCGATCCCGTCCTCCGGGTCCCGGAAGCGGTTGAACCGCGAACGACCAGCTCGGGGAGGAAGACGAACTCGGTGTGCGGGGCGGGGGTGCCGCCGATCTCCTCCAGCAGGGCCCGCACGGCGGCCTGCCCCATGGACGTGACCGGCTGCCGGATGGTGGTGAGCGGCGGATCGGTGAAGGCGATGAGCGGGGAGTCGTCGAAGCCGATGACGGAGACGTCGTCCGGCACCGTCAGGCCCTTCTGGCGGACCGCGCGGATGGCGCCGAGGGCCATCATGTCGCTGGCGCACACCACGGCCGTGCAGCCCCGCTCCAGCAGCGCGGCCGCCGCGGCCTGGCCGCCCTCCAGCGTGAACAGGGAGTGCTGGATCAGCTCCGTTGCGGCCGTGTCGTCGGCGCCGAGCTGGTCGCGCATCGAGCGCGTGAAGCCCTCGATCTTGCGCTGCACCGGCACGAAGCGCTCGGGGCCCAGCGCGAGGCCGATCCGATCGTGGCCGAGCGAGGCGAGATGGGTGACGGCCAGCCGCATCGCCGCGCGGTCGTCGGGCGAGACGAAGGGGGCGCGGACCTTGGCCGAGAATCCGTTGATGAGTACGAACGGGACGCCCTGGCCGCGCAGCCGCTCGTACCGCCCGGTATCGGCGGTGGTGTCGGCGTGCAGCCCGGAGACGAAGATGATCCCGGAGACGCCCCGGTCCACCAGCATCTCCGTCAGCTCGTCCTCGGTGGAGCCGCCGGGGGTCTGGGTCGCGAGGACCGGGGTGTAGCCCTGCCGGGTCAGGTCCTGCGCGATGACCTGGGCGAAGGCCGGGAATATCGGGTTCTCCAGCTCCGGGGTGATCAGCCCGACGAGGCCCGCGCTGCGCTGGCGCAGCTTGACGGGCCGCTCGTACCCGAGGACGTCGAGTGCGGCGAGAACGGATTCGCGGGTGGCCGCCGCGACGCCAGGCTTGCCGTTGAGGACCCGGCTGACCGTGGCTTCGCTGACCCCCGCCTGTGCTGCGATGTCAGCTAGCCGTGCGGTCACAGGACCGGACTCTACTCAGGCATGGCTCGCATTGTCCCGCCGGTCGCTCCTGTTGGCCTTCCACCACACGCACGAATTCGCCGCGACGCGCGCGGTTTCGCCGTTCGTGGTGGCGGGGGCGGAGGCGAGGAGGGGGTGGCCGGGGGAGGGGATCTCGACCGGTTCGTCGCGGGTGTTGAGGACGCAGACGAGGCCGCCGGGCCGGGCGAGCGCCAGGACGCCGGCGGGCGCGGGGAGCCAGGTGAGCGTCTCCCCGGCGGCCGTGCCGCGCGTGCGGCAGGTGCGGCGCAGCCGCAGGGCCGCGCGGTACAGCTCCAGCGTCGAGTCCGGGTCGCCGGTCTGCGCCTCGACGGACAGCTCGCCCCAGTCCTCGGGCTGCGGCAGCCAGCTCCCGCCGGGCCCGAAGCCGTACGAACTCCCGTCCCGCTCCCAGGGGATGGGGACGCGGCAGCCGTCGCGCAGCCCGTCCTGGCCCGTGGTGCCGTCCGCCGTGTCGCGGTGGAACGCCGGGTCCTGGCGCACCTCGTCGGGCAACGCGGTCACCTCGGGCAGGCCCAGCTCCTCGCCCTGGTAGAGGTAGACGGAGCCGGGCAGCGCGAGCAGGAGGAGGGCCGCGGCGCGGGCGCGCTCCAGGCTGCCGAGGCGGGTGCGGTGCCGTACGACGTCGTGGTTGGACAGCACCCAGGTCGTCGGCGCCCCGACGGAGGTCGTGGCCGCCATGGACTCCTCGATGACCTCGCGCATCGCGTCCGCGTCCCAGGGGCAGCGCAGAAAGTGGAAGTTGAACGCCTGGTGCAGCTCGTCGGGGCGTACGTACAGCGCGAGGCGCCCGGTGGTGGGGGCCCACGCCTCGGCGACGCCGATGCGGTCGGGGCCGTAGGACTCCAGCAGCCGCCGCCAGCCGCGGTGGATGGCGTGCACCCCGTCCTGGTCGAAGAACGGCAGCTCCTGCGCGCCGATCATGCGGGCCTGCTCCCGGCGGCCGATGTCGGGCAGCCCCGGGGCCTTGACCATGCCGTGCGCGACGTCGATCCGGAAGCCGTCCACGCCCCGGCCACCGAGGGTGAGCCAGAAGCGGAGGATCGCCTCGAACTCGGCGTGCACCTCCGGGTTCTCCCAGTTCAGGTCGGGCTGCTCGGGCGCGAAGAGGTGGAGATACCAGTCGTCCTGGCCGGGCGGGCGGGTCCAGGCGGGGCCGCCGAAGACGGACTCCCAGTCGTTCGGCGGGAGCGCGCCGTCGGGGCCCTTGCCGGGCCTGAAGTGGTAGCGGGCGCGGGCCGCCTCGTCCCCGGCGAGCGCGGCGCGGAACCAGGCGTGCCGGTCCGAGGTGTGGTTGGGCACGATGTCGACGATCACGCGGAGGCCGAGCCGGTGGGCCTCGTCCAGCAGCGCCTCGGCGTCGGCGAGGGCGCCGAAGAGCGGGTCGACGGCGCGGTAGTCGGCGACGTCGTAGCCGCCGTCGGCCTGGGGCGAGGCGTAGAACGGGGTGAGCCACAGGGCGTCGACGCCGAGCCCCCGCAGATGGGGCAGGCGCGCGCGGATGCCGTTCAGGTCGCCCACGCCGTCCCCGTCGCTGTCCGCGAACGAGCGGACGTAGACCTGGTAGATGACGGCGTCCCGCCACCAGTCCCGCGGGGCGGGGTCGGCCGGTTCCCGGGTGGCGGGGAGCGTTTCGTCCCGTTCTGTAGTCTCAGGGTGGTATGCGTCCATGATGTCCTTGTCGTCGCGGAGGTGACTGATCGCTCCAACTGCCGCGCCGAGCGTCGAGTTACGTTTGCAGAAAGTTGCCGCAAGGTCTTTCGCAAGGATTGCCGCGCTGTTACGTTCCTGCGCAGCCGAGCGCCGCTGAGGGCGCGGGCGCACTCTTGCGGAGGGAGCGGGACATGCGGCGGGACACGCGTGGCATGCGGCGTGGGATAGGTGCCACCGCGCTGGTGGCGACACTGGCGCTTGCGGCAACTGCTTGCGGCGACGACGGGGGCGACAGCGAGCAGAGCGGCAAGGTGGAGGGCACGGTCACCTTCTGGGACACCTCGAACGACGGCGAGAAGGGCACCTACAAGAAGATCGCCGAGGACTTCGAGAAGAAGCACCCGAAGGTGAACGTGAAGTACGTGCACGTCAACTTCGGCGACGCCAACCAGAAGTTCAAGAACGCCGCGGGCGGCAACTCCGGTGCCCCCGACGTCATGCGCACCGAGGTCGCCTGGGTCGCCGACTTCGCCAACCTCGGCTACCTCCAGGCCCTCGACGGCACCCCGGCGCTCGACAACGAGTCGGACTACCTCAAGACGGCCGCGGGCTCCACGAGGTTCAAGGGCAAGACCTACGCGGCCCCCCAGGTCACCGACACCCTCGGCCTCTTCTACAACAAGCGGCTGCTGAAGGAGGCCGGCGTCGAGGTTCCCCAGTCCTTCGCCGACCTCAAGAAGAACGCGAAGAAGATCAAGGACAAGACCGGCGCCACCGCGCTCTACCTGCGCGGCGACGACCCGTACTGGTTCCTGCCCTACCTCTACGGCGAGGGCGGCGACCTCCTCGACACCAAGGCCAAGAAGGTCACCGTCGACGAGAAGCCCGGCGAGAAGGCCCTCGCCACCATGAAGGACCTGGTCGACTCCAAGGCCGCCATCACCGACTCCAGCGACGGCCAGGAGAACGGCATCAAGGCGTTCCAGGAGGGCAAGGTCGCGATGATCGTCGACGGCCCCTGGGACATCGCCCTCGCCCAGGAGGGCAAGGAGTTCAAGGGCGACAAGAAGGACAACCTCGGCGTCGCGCCCGTACCGGCGGGCAGCAAGGCGCAGGGCTCCCCGCAGGGCGGCTGGAACCTCTCCGTCTACGCCGGGTCGAAGAACCTGCGCGCCTCGCAGGAGTTCGTGAAGTACATGAGCAGCGCCGAGGTGCAGAAGCGCACCACTGAGGAGCTGAGCCTGCTGCCGACCCGCAAGTCGGTCTACGAGGAGCCGTCGGTCGAGAAGAACGCGATGGTGAAGTTCTTCCGGCCCGCCGTCGAGAAGGCCGTGCAGCGCCCCTGGATCGCCGAGGGCAACTCGCTCTTCGAGCCCATCCGCGTCGGCGTCGACGGCGTGCTCGCGGGCGGCAAGTCGCCCTCCGCCGCGGCGAAGAAGACCGGCGACGAGTTCCGCAAGCTCCTGAAGGACTACAAGTAGTGCTCGCAAAGGCACGGCTGGCCCGGCACTGGTACGCCTGGGCGATGGTGGCGCCGGTCGTGATCGTGATCGGCCTCATCATCGGCTACCCGCTCCTCCGCGGCGTCTACCTGTCGCTGACCGACGCGAACGAGGCCAACGTCGAGCGGGAGATCGGCGTCAACAAGATCCCGGCCACCTACGAGTTCAAGGGCCTGGACAACTACACCGCGATCCTGTCCGACAGCGTCTTCTGGGACCGGCTCGGCTGGACCGCGGTGTGGACGGTCGGCTGCGTCGGCCTGACCTTCCTGCTCGGCCTCACCCTCGCCAACATGCTCAACCGGCAGGTCAAGGGCCGCTCGTTCTACCGCGTCGCGATGATCGTGCCCTGGGGCATCCCCGCGTTCGTCTCCGTCTTCGCCTGGAAGATGCTCTTCAACGAGAAGAACGGGCTGCTCAACAAGGTGCTCGACGGCGGCGGCATCGAGGGCGTCGCCTGGCTCGGCGACCCCACCTGGGCCAAGGTCGCCGTCATCGCCGTCAACGTCTGGCTCGGCGTCCCGTTCATGATCGTCGCGATGCTGGGCGCCCTCCAGGCCATCCCCGGCGAGCTGTACGAGGCCGCCGAGATGGACGGGGCCGGGCCCTGGCAGCGGTTCACGAACATCACGCTGCCGGGCGTCCGCACGGTCGCCTCGACCGTGGTCATGCTCAGCACGATCTGGACGTTCAACATGTTCCCGGTCATCTACCTGCTGACGAAGGGCGGCCCCGAGGACTCCACCGAGATCCTCGTGACGTACGCCTTCCGGCTCTCCTTCGTCAACAGCCCCCGGGACTTCGCGACCTCGGCCGCCTGGGGCGTGCTGATCCTCGTGCTGCTCTCCTTCTTCACGATCGTCTACCGGCGGGCGCTGCGCCGCCAAGGGGAGGTGTGGTGACGATGGCCCGTACCGCGAAGAGGTCCCCGCTGGCCTCGTTCGGGCTGCACGCGGGGCTGGCGCTCGCCACGCTCTGCGCGCTCTTCCCGCCGCTGTGGCTGCTGGTGACGTCGTTCAAGCCGAAGAGCGAGGCCTTCTCGACCGCGCTCGTACGGAACTTCACGTTCGACAACTACAGCCACGTCGTGGACGACACCCACTTCCTCGACTGGTTCGCGAACTCGCTGATCGTCGTGGTCGGGACGACCGTCGTCGGCGTCTTCATCGCCGCCACGACCGGCTACGCGATCAGCCGGTTCCGCTTCCCCGGGATGCGGCCGCTGATGTGGGTGCTGCTGATCACGCAGATGTTCCCCATGGCCGTGCTGATCGTGCCGCTCTACAACACGATGGCGAAGCTCGGGCTGCTCAACCAGCCGCTCGGCCTGATCATCACCTACCTCACGGTGGCCGTGCCCTTCTGCGCGTGGATGATGAAGGGCTTCTTCGACACGATCCCCGTCGACATCGACGAGTCGGGCCGCGTCGACGGGCTCAACCCCTTCGGCACGTTCTGGCGCCTCATCCTGCCGCTGGCCAAGCCGGGCCTCGCCGTCACCGGCTTCTACACCTTCGTGACGGCCTGGGCCGAGGTCGCCTACGCGACGGCCTTCATGACCGGCGAGGAGAACCTCACCCTGGCTGGCGGCCTCCAGACCTTCGTCAACCGCTACGGCGCGGACTGGGGCTCCATGACGGCCGCCGCCGTCATCATCGCCGTCCCCGCCGCCGTCGTCTTCGGCTTCGCCCAGCGGCACCTGGTCTCGGGCCTCACCGCCGGTGCGACGAAATCCTGACCCCTCCGACCGGCTCCCACCGGATCCGTAACGACAACGCAAGCAGAGGTGACATGAATCAGCACAGTGCCGGTTGGTGGCGGGATGCTGTCATCTACCAGGTCTATCCCCGGTCGTTCGCCGACGGGAACGGGGACGGGATGGGGGACCTGGCCGGGGTGCGGCGGGGGCTGCCGTATCTGCGGGAGCTCGGCGTGGACGCCGTGTGGCTCAGCCCGTTCTACGCCTCGCCGCAGGCGGACGCGGGCTACGACGTCGCCGACTACCGGGCCATCGACCCCATGTTCGGCGACCTCGACGACGCCGACGCGCTCCTGGCGGAGGCCCACGGCCTGGGACTCCGCGTGATCGTCGACGTCGTGCCGAACCACTCCTCCGACCAGCACGAATGGTTCCGGCGGGCCCTCGCGGGCGACCCCGTGGCCCGGGCCCGGTACCACTTCAGGCCCGGCCGGGGCACCGGCGGCTCCGAGCCCCCGAACGACTGGGAGTCGATCTTCGGCGGCCCCGCCTGGACCCGCACCAAGAACGCCGACGGCACCCACGGCGACTGGTACCTCCACCTCTTCGCGCCGGAGCAGCCCGACTTCAACTGGGAGAACCCGGCCGTCCAGGACGAGTTCCGCTCCGTGCTGCGCTTCTGGCTCGACAAGGGCGTCGACGGCTTCCGTATCGACGTCGCACACGGCCTCGTCAAGCCCGAGGGCCTGCCCGACGTCGGCACCGTCCAGCAGCTCCAGCTCCTCGGGGACGAGCGGCTGCCCTTCTTCGACCAGGACGGCGTCCACGAGATCTACCGGGACTGGCGCCGGGTCCTGGAGGAGTACCCCGGGCAGCGGATCGGCGTCGCCGAGGCGTGGACCCCGGGCGCCGACCGTACGGCCCTGTACGTACGCGAGGACGAGCTGCACCAGGCGTTCAACTTCCACTACCTCAACACCGGCTGGGACGCGGAAGCGCTGCGCGCCGTGATCGACGAGGCGCTCGACTCGCTGCGCCCCGTGGGAGCGCCCGCGACCTGGGTGCTGTCCAACCACGACGTCGTACGGCACCGCACCCGCCTCGGCGGCGGCCTCCCGCGCGCCCGCGCCGCGACGCTCCTGATGCTCGCGCTGCCGGGTTCCGCCTACGTCTACCAGGGCGAGGAACTGGGCCTGCCCGAGGTCCTCGACATCCCCGACGACGCCCGCCAGGACCCCTCGTTCTTCCGCGACGCCGGGCAGGACGGGCTGCGCGACGGCTGCCGCGTCCCCGTCCCCTGGGACCGGGAAGGGAGTTCGTACGGCTTCGGCACGGGCGGGAGCTGGCTGCCGCAGCCCGAGGGCTGGGGCGAGCTGTCCGTCGAGGCGCAGACCGGCGACCCGGACTCGACGCTGGAGCTGTACCGCACCGCGCTGCGGCTGCGCCGCGAACGGCCCGAGCTGGGGGCGGGCGACGCGGTCGAGTGGCTGCCCGCGCCCGAGGGCGTGCTGGCGTTCCGCCGCGGCGGGTTCGTGTGCACGGCGAACACGGGCGAGTCGGCCGCCGCGCTCGACTCCGTGCTCGACGCTTCCCCCGGTGCGCTGATCCTCGCCAGCGGCCCGTACGACGGGAGCGCGACGCTGCCCGGCGACACCACGGTCTGGTGGTCGGTGAGCACATGACGGGCACCCCCGCGACCGGCCGCCTCGCCGACATCGCGCGTCAGGCCGACGTCAGCGAGGCGACCGTCAGCAGGGTGCTGAACGGCAGGTCCGGCGTCGCCACCGGTACCCGGCAGCGGGTGCTGGCGGCGCTGGACGTCCTCGGCTACGAGCGGCCCGTACGGCTCCGGCAGCGCAGCGCCGGGCTCGTCGGGCTGCTCATCCCCGAGCTGACGAACCCGATCTTCCCCGCGTTCGCCCAGGTCATCGAGCAGACCCTGGCCGGATACGGCTACACCCCCGTCCTCGGCACGCACCACCCCGGCGGGGCGACCGAGGACGAGCTGGTCGAGCAGCTCGTGGAGCGCGGGGTCGACGGGATCATCTTCCTCTCCGGGCTCCACGCGGACCTGTCGGCCGACCCGGACCGCTACGCGCGCCTCGCGGGACGCGGCGTCCCGTTCGTCCTCGTCAACGGCTACAACCCGCGCGTCAGCGCGCCCTTCGTCTCGCCCGACGACCGGGCCGCGGCGGTCATGGCCGTCACACACCTGCGCCAGCTCGGCCACGAGCGGATCGGCCTCGCGATAGGGCCGAGCCGCTATGTCCCCGCGGCGCGCAAGGCCGAGGGCTTCGCGGAGGCGACGGGCGGTGCGGGGCTCGTCCGGCACACCCTCTTCACGGTCGAGGGCGGCCACGCGGCGGCGGGCTCGCTCCTCGACGAGGGCTGCACCGGCATCGTCTGCGGCAGCGACCTGATGGCCCTCGGCGCGATCCGCGCCGCGCGGCAGCGCGGGTTCGACGTGCCGGGCGGGGTCTCGGTCATCGGCTACGACGACTCCGAGCTGAACGCGTTCACCGATCCGCCGCTCACGACTGTGCGGCAACCGGTTCGGGCGATGGCGAACGCGGCGGTCCACACCCTGCTCGAAGCGCTGGGCGGCAACCCTGTCCCGAACTCCGAGTTCGTCTTCCAACCGGAGTTGGTGGTGCGGGGCTCCACGGCCCAACACCGCCCCTGAAGGGGGCACGCCCCACTTCTCCCTGCTGCGCTTGGGAGGTCTGCGCGTGGGGGCGCCCCCTGCTCGAAGAGCTTGGGGGAGCAGGGCTGGCAGGCGCAGCCCTCTTCGCCGGGCACCCGGACCACGGGGCTGGGTTCGGGCTGCCCCGCGCGCGCCTTCGCAGGCTGCGGCCGCGCCGTGGCTTGTCGCGCAGTTCCCCGCGCCCCTGACGGGGCACCTTCGCTTCGCCCTCCCATGAAGGGCCCCGGGCCTCTGTCCGGCGCAAGCTCTGTCGCAAAGGCTTCCAGAAATTTCTGCAAGCTGTTACGTTCCCAGCGCTCCGGTCCGGCCGGGCGGGGGGTCACCCTCGGGGACCCCCACGCGCCCGCCCGGCCGGGCCGGTTCCCCCGACGTGTGGAGGATGAAGTCGTGCGCAGAATCGCGCTGTTCAGCGCAGTCGTGGCGGTGGGCGTGCTGATAGGCCCGCCCTCAGCCGCCGCCCCGGGCGACGACGGCCCCGAACTGGACCTCGGCAAGGCCAAGGTCCAGTGGATCGACCGTACGACCGTCGCCTGGCCCGAGAAGCTCGGCGACCCCCAGGACACGCACCGGCTCGTCGCCAGCCCCGAAGGGGAGCTGAAAATCGAGGACGGCGCGCTCGAAGGGCGCGGCGAGGACCTCGCCCTCGAACCCGTACCCGGCGGTCTCACCGACGCGCAACGCGCCAAGTACCCCCACCTCGCGAAGGGTTACGAGGCCTACCGCCTCGCGGAGCAGGAGCAGGAGCAGGACACCGGCGCCCTCCGCGCCGCCCTGCGCGGGCAGGTCGTCGCCGTCGCCGGGAAGGACGAGCTGTCGGCGGCGACCGGCGTGCAGACGCCGGGTGTCCTCGACGACCTCTACGCCGCCCGCGCCACCCGCGCCGAGCTGGGCCCGGTCTTCGAGAAGGACCGCACCACCCTCGCCCTCTGGGCCCCGACCGCCCGCCGCGTCGCCGTCGAGATCGGCGGCAAGAAGATACCCATGCGCCGCGACGACGCGAGCGGCGTATGGCGGGCGCACGGCCCGTGGAAGGGCGAGGAGTACCGGTACCGGGTCACCGTCTTCGCGCCCTCCGTCGGGAAGACGGTCACGAACGAGGTCACCGACCCGTACGCGACCGCCCTGACCGCGGACTCGCGCCGCAGTGTCGCCGCCGACCTGCGCGACGCACGGCTGAAGCCCGCCGGCTGGGACCGGCTCGCGAAGCCCGCCGCGCGCCCCGCGCGCGAGGCCCGCATCCAGGAGCTGCACGTGCGCGACTTCTCCGCGCACGACCCGACGAACCGCCACCCCGGCACGTACCGCGCGTTCACCGACACCCGCTCCGACGGCATGCGGCACCTGCGGAAGCTCGCCCGTGCCGGGACGTCGTACGTGCACCTGCTGCCCGCCTTCGACTTCGCGACCGTCCCCGAGCGCCGCGCGGACCAGCAGCGCCCCGGCTGCGACCTGGCCTCGTACGCGCCGGACTCCGCGCGGCAGCAGGAGTGCGTGGGGAAGACGGCCGGGAAGGACGCGTTCAACTGGGGCTACGACCCCGCGCACTACACCGTGCCCGAGGGCTCATACGCTTCCGATCCGCAAGGACCCTCCCGTACGCGGGAGTTCCGCGAGATGGTCGGCGGGCTCAACCGGGCCGGGCTGCGGGCCGTCATGGACGTCGTCTACAACCACACCGCCGCCAGCGGCCAGGACCCCCAGTCCGTCCTCGACCGCATCGTGCCGGGCTACTACCACCGGCTGACCGCCGACGGCACCGTCGCCGACTCCACCTGCTGCGCCAACACCGCGCCCGAGCACGCCATGATGGGCAAGCTGACCGTCGACTCCGTCGTCACCTGGGCCCGCGACTACAAGATCGACGGCTTCCGCTTCGACCTCATGGGCCACCACCCCAAGGCGAACATCCTCGCGGTGCGGCGCGCGCTGGACGCGCTGACGCCGGAGAAGGACGGCGTCGACGGCAAGTCCGTGATCCTCTACGGCGAGGGCTGGAACTTCGGCGAGGTCGCCGACGACGCCCGCTTCGAACAGGCCACCCAGCGGAACATGGCCGGAACCGGCGTCGCGACCTTCTCCGACCGGGCGCGCGACGCGGTGCGCGGCGGCGCGCCGTTCGACGAGGACCCGCGCGTGCAGGGCTTCGCCAGCGGCCTGTGGAACGAGCCCAACGGCTCGCCCGCGAACGGTACGCGTGCCGAGCAGCGCGCCCGCCTCCTCCACTACCAGGACCTGATCAAGGTCGGACTGACCGGCAACCTCGCGGACTTCGCGTTCACCGACAGCCGGGGGCGCCGGGTGCGGGGCCGCGACGTGGACTACAACGGCCGGCCCGCGGGGTACGCGGCGGCGCCGGGTGACGCGCTCGCGTACGCGGACGCGCACGACAACGAGACGCTGTACGACGCGCTCGCCTTCAAACTGCCGGGTTCCGCGAATGCGGGGGAGCGGGGCCGGATGCAGGTCCTCGGCATGGCGACGGCCCTGCTCTCCCAAGGGCCCTCGCTCTCCCAGGCGGGGACCGACCTGCTCCGCTCGAAGTCCCTCGACCGGAACTCGTTCGACTCCGGGGACTGGTTCAACGCCCTCAACTGGGACTGCCGGCGCGGCAACGGATTCGGCCGCGGCCTGCCGCCCGCCGCCGACAACGAGCCCAAGTGGGCTTACGCCAAGCCCCTGTTGACCAACCCTCGGCTGACTCCCGGGTGCCGCGAGATCGAGGGTACGTCGTCGGCGTACCGCGATCTGCTCCGGATCCGCGCCACGGAGCCCGCGTTCTCGCTGGCCACGGCGGAAGAGGTCCAGCGCGAGGTCGCCTTCCCCCTGTCGGGGGAGGGCGAGACCCCGGGCGTGATCACGGCCCAGGTCGGCGACCTGGTCCTCGTCCTGAACGCGAGCCCGAAGACGACGGAACAGCGAGTCCCCGGCCTCGCGGAGAGGCGGTACGAGTTGCACCCGGCCCAGAAGAACGGCTCCGACCCCACGGCCCGCCGGGCCTCCTACAAGTCCGGCACCTTCACCGTCCCGGGCCGCACGGTAGCCGTCTTCAAGCACCGCTGACCGGCGAAGAGACCTCCCAAGCGCGACGGAAGAGCAGGGGCTGCCCCTTCAGGGGTGCGGGGAACTGCGCGCCTGGCCACAGGACACGCGCACCCGGCAATCCACGGCAAGGGGCAGCCCCTGCTCCGGTCTTAACCGGAATGGGCGACCGGGCAGCCGCCGGTCAGCGTTGCCAGGAACGCGTTCGGGTCGTAGAAGTGCTCGACCTCTTCCAGGCGGAGGTCGTCGCTGACCTTGGCGACGCTCATGCCGTACATCTCGACCCGCTCGCCACTCGGCGCGAAGCCCTTGTACGCGCCCGTGAAGTCGCCCCAGTGGCGCCACTTGAAGGTGACGACGGGCGGCGGGGAGAGGACCTCCTGGACCTCCCAGAAGAAGCCGCCGGGGAAGGCGGTGTGGAAGACGTGGTGCTGGGAGGTGAAGCTCTCGTCCTCGCGCCGGTAGAAGGCGCTGTCGCCGATCAGGACGTTGTAGCTGCCCTGTTCGGCGATGTCCGCCGCGCTGGCCCACGCGCCGCCGTTGATCCGCGTGCGGAAGGTCTCGGTGACCATGGAGACCCAGGTCGCGGGGTCCTTCTTGTGCGAGACCTCCATCTCGAAGACCTGCACGATGCTCTCGACGATCGCCTCTAACTGGCCGGGCGCGTGCCGCGTGGTCCGTTCGCGCGGCATCACCACGTGGGAGAGGTGATAGTCCGGGGCCTTCTCGCGCCATTCGCTCGGGTCCGCCGCGGCGATGACGGCCTCACGGCCCTGGAGCCACAGTGGAGTCTCGCTGGTGTCAGGCATGCGGAAATCCTTCGGTTGCGATCACTCGTAGACCGGAACCGATACTCTCGTTTTCAACTCGCCCACACAATAGGCAAGTTGTGCACACACTCCTTCACGGTTCGCTCACTTCCGTGCCGGGTGCGAGCGTCGCCAGATGCGCCACGAGGTCGCCCAGCGGGCCGTCCGCCGGCTCCTGGGCGACGACGCGCCGTACGACCCCGCGCGTCTCCGGGTCGTGGGCGGAGGTCACGGCCGCCAGGGCCATGAAGTCGTGGACGAGCTGGAGTTCCAGCTCCTCGCGGGGGATGGCGCGCTTCTCCAGCCAGGTGAGCGCCGTGGTCTCGGCCAGCCCCACCCAGGAGCGGATCACCAGCGCGAGGCGCGGGCCGGGGGAGGCCACGCCGAGGTGGTCGAGCACGTGCGCGTACGCCGCGCGCCGCACCTCGTCGATCATCGCGTTGGCGCGCGCCGAGCCCACGGCGGGACCGCCGCGCAGCAGCGCGGAGAAGCCGGGGCCGTGCTCGTCGACGAAGTCGAAGTACCGCTTCATCACGCGCAGCAGCCGCCCGCCGAGCGGGCCGTCGTGCGGCTCCACGAACCGCCCCGCCAGCTCGTCGGCGGCGCGGCGCACCGCCGCCTCGTAGAGGCTGTGCTTGCCGGGGAAGTAGTGGTAGACGAGCGGGCGGGAGATCCCGGCGGCCGTCGCGATGTCGTCGATGGAGACGTCCTCCGGGGAGCGGTGGCTGAAGAGCTCCAGCGCGACGTCGATGAGCTGCTTCCGCCGTTCCTCCACGCCCATCCTGCGGCGCGCCCCGGTTGTCATGGGCGACACCCTAACGATCCGTACAAGTGTCCGTACAGCCGCGCTCCACGGCTCCGGGGCCGGGCCCGGAGCCGTGGTCCGGGGCCGGGCCTCAGAGGTCCAGGACCACCCGCTCCCCACGGGCACGCGAGACGCACAGCAGCATCGACGTGTCCCGCTCCGCGTCGGTCAGCAGTTCGTCGCGGTGCTCGACCTCGCCCTCCAGCACGCCGGTCTGGCACGTCCCGCAGAAGCCCTGCTCGCAGGAGTACGGGGTGTCCGGGTACGCGGCGCGGATCGCGGCGAGCGCCGTGCTGTCGGCGGGCACCGTCACCGTCGCTCCGCTGCGGCGCAGCTCGGCCTCGAAGGGGCGGTCGGGGCCCTCGCCGCGCGGCGCCGTCGCGGTGAACCGCTCCAGGTGCACGCCGCCGCCCGGCGCGGGCAGCGCGGTGACCGCGTCCATCAGCGGCCCGGGCCCGCAGCAGTGGACGGCCGCGTCCGGCGGCGCCGCGGCGAGCGCGCCCGCGAGGTCCGGGTGCCCGGCCTCGTCCCGGGGGACGACCGTGACGCGCCCTTCTCCGCCGTCCAGCTCGGCCAGCTCGTCCAGGAACGGCATCGAGGCCCGCGTCCGGCCGCCGTACAGCAGCCGCCAGGGCGTGCCCGCGGCCTCGGCGGCGCGCACCATCGGGAGGATCGGGGTGATGCCGATGCCGCCCGCGACGAAGAGGTACGCCGGGGCCTCGGCGAGCGGGAAGCGGTTGCGGGGGCCGCGGACCTCGACCCGGACGCCCTCGCGCAGCACCTCGTGCACCTCGCGCGAGCCGCCGCGCGAGTCCTCGGTGAGGCGGGTGGCGAGGGTGTAGGTGTCGGCCTCGCCGGGGTCGCCGCACAGCGAGTACTGCCGCACCAGGCCCGAGGGCAGGACGAGATCGACGTGGGCGCCCGGCCGCCAGGAGGGGAGCGCCCCCGCGCCGCCGAGCCGCAGCCGTACGACGCCCTCGGCGGGCTCGGCGCGGTCCAGGACGGTCAGCGTGCGCGCCCGGTCCGGGCCCGTGCGCCGCTGGCCCATCGTCCCGGAGACGGGCATCTCCAGCGCGGGCATCGGCCACAGCGGGGAGCGCTCCACGCGGCGTCCCGCCGCGCGTTTGGCGGCCACGGCGGCGGCGCCGGAGGCCAGCAGGACGAGCGCCGTACGGGCCCTCACCGGACCACCCCGTTCGCACCCGGGGAGGCGGTGAGATACGCCTCGGCCCGGGCGGTGTCGCACTCCCGCGAGGGGTGGTAGCCGGGGCCCAGATAGGTCGGTATCGAGCGGAGCATGGCGCCCGCCGAGGGCAGCACGCCCTCGCGCCCGGCGCGCAGGAACTCCCGCCAGCTCGCCCTGCCGTCCAGCAGCGTGGGGTCGTTCTCCATGAAGAAGCGGGTGCCGCGCTGCCAGAGGAAGACCAGCGCGGTGAAGGCCAGGGCCCAGGTGCGGGCCCGGCGCCGGTAGCCGCCGTCGAGGTGGAGGAAGAGGTCGAAGGCGACGGAGCGGTGCTCGACCTCCTCGGCGCCGTGCCAGCGCAGCAGGTCGAGCATGACGGGGTCGGCGCCGCGCGCGTCCAGCGCCTCCGCGCCCAGCACCCAGTCGCCGAGGAACGCCGTGTAGTGCTCGATGGCGGCGATCAGCGCGACCCGCTCCAGCAGCCACCAGCGGCGCGCCCTGCCGGGCGGCAGCGTGCGGTCGCCGAGCAGCTTCTCGAAGAACCAGTCGACCTGCGCCGTGTACGGGGTGGGGTCCAGCCCGAGCCGCTTGAGCTGCGGCAGCACATCGTCGTGGGCCTGCGAGTGCACGGCCTCCTGGCCGATGAACCCGATGACGTCCCGGCGCAGCCGCTCGTCGCGGATGAGGGGCAGCGCCTGCTTGTAGACGTGCACGAACCAGCGCTCGCCGGCCGGGAGCAGCAGATGCAGCACGTTGATGGTGTGGGTCGTCGCCGGGTCGCCGGGGAGCCAGTGCAGCGGGGTGTCCGACCAGTCGAAGGCGACCTGCCGCGCCCTCAGCTCGGTCGTCGTACGGGACGCCGTATTAGACATGGCGTCAATGTACTGGCGGGTACCCGCCGTGCAACAGGTGCCGTACGGGCCGTTGACGGCGCAGGCACCCAGCGGGACGTTCGCAGAGGCATCCCAAAAGGGGAGCAAGGGATGTCCTACCTCAAGGGGGAGAATCATGGCAGCTCGGTCAACAGACCGCATTCTCGACGATCTGGTGAAGGGCAAGGGAAGGGGAGCCCCCCAGCGCAGGAAGCTGGTGGCCAACAAGGAACGGAACTGGCTGCTCGCGCTCATGCTGCACAGTTGCGCCAAGTACGCGGAGGGCGCGAAGCTCAGCGACCTGGAGAGCACGATGGTCGCGGCGTTCCGCAAGAACGGCTACACCGACCAGGAGATCAAGCAGCAGGGCCAGCTCGACACCAAGGTCCCGAAGAAGCTGCGCGACGAGATGTTCCCGCGCCGCTTCGCCCAGCTCGACGTCAAGCAGTCCTACACCATGAAGGACCTGGAGAAGGACGCGCCCGGCATCGTGAAGTCGGTGCTGGAGATGCCCACCGTCACCCGCATCGACGTCCCCGCGATCCACGCGGGCACCGCGACCCTCGCCGACTTCCGGCTGCCGCCGCGCGCGACCCTCGCCGAGTACGCGTCCGGCATGACGGTCGCCCTGGAGCAGGACGCCGCCGCCACCGCCGCCGCGCCCGTCGGCTCGCGGGTCACCATCAAGGCGGCGTCGTTCAAGTGCGTCGACCGCCAGACCGACAGCATCTTCGGGCCGTCCAACGAGCCGTACTGGATCTTCGGTTCGCTCGGCGGCGGTACGACCGTCACCACGCGCTCCCAGATCTTCGGGGACGTCGACAGCGGGGAGTCCCGCACCTTCTCCGCCGCCGACGGCTGCATCTGGGGCCAGAACTGCGCGTCCCAGGCGCTCCCCGAGGGCGAGGTCGGCTCGCTGGTCTCGCTGTGGGAGCACGACGAGGGCAACACCGAGAAAATCCGCGCCGGGGTCGCGGTCGCCTTCGCGGCGGCGGCCGGCATCCTGGCCGCGACCGGCGTCGCCGCCTGGGTCGGGGCCGTCGTCGCCGGGGTCGGCGCGGCGATCGGCTGGCTGCTCGGCTTCCTGGACGACGACCACATCGCGGACCAGACGTTCGTCTTCTCCCGTGGCGTGGTGCTCAAGCAACTGCCCAACGTGGGCTCGTCGTTCAACGTCACCCGCCGCTTCACCGACGGCGACGGCGACTACTCGCTCAGCCTCCGCGTGGCCCGCGCCACCTGATCCCGTACGGCCGCTACGGCCCGTACGGCCGCTACGGTCCTGCCGGGTCCGTCACTGGAGCTGGCGGTCCGGCAGGACCTCCGCGGGGACCTCCAGGGTGATCATGGTGGGCCCGCCCTGGGGGCTGTTGACCGCGAGGATGCCGTCGAACTGGCCCAGGCGGCGCTCGATGCCCTGCATGCCCGTGCCCTTGTCGAGCGAGGCGCCGCCCTTGCCGTCGTCCGTGACGACGGCACGCAGCATGCCCCCGGACTCGTACGAGTAGGACACGTCGAGCCAGACGCGGCTCGCCCCGGAGTGCTTCGCGGCGTTCGTCAGGACCTCGCTCACCGCGAAGTACACGGCCGACTCCACCGGCTCCTCGAACCGGCCCGGCAGCGAGATGTCGTCCTCCACCGGGATCTGCATCCGCAGCGCCAGCGCCCGCAGCGCGTCCGGCAGGCCGCGCTCGGCGAGGACGGGCGGGTGGATGCCCCGCACCAGGTCGCGCAGCTCGGTCAGCGCCTCCGCCGAGTTCTCCCGGGCCTGCGCGATCAGCTCCTTCGCCTTCTCCGGGTTCTTCTCGACCAGGGCCTCGATGGTGCCCAGGCTCATGCCCATCGCGACGAGCCGGGCCTGCGCCCCGTCGTGCAGGTCCCGCTCGATACGGCGCAGCTCGGCCGCCGAGGAGTCCACCGCGTCGTGCCGCGTCTCGTAGAGCTGCTCCACGCGCCGGGCCAGCAGCATCTCGCGGGTGGGCTTGAGCATGGCCTTGGTGATCTTCAGGTTGACCGGAAGCAGCGGGGGGAGCAGGGCCGTGACGAACCCCGCCGTCATGTCCACCGGGGTCCACGCCAGGTCGCGCCAGGTCGCCGGGTCCTTGAGCAGCAGATGGCACTTCTCGACGTGCCCGACGACCCCGGCGCGCAGATCCTTGGGCCACGGCCGGTACGGCTGCGGCACCGGCAGCCCCGTCCACCGGTCCACCAGGGCCCGCCGCCCGTTCGCGTACCCGCGCAGGCCCTGGAACGCGAACGGCGTGGTGATCACGCCCACCCCGACCGGGATGAGCGCGAGCGAGACGACGGTGAGGACGAAGGCGAGGATGGAGAGGGGCAGGGAGACGACCGCCAGGACCGGGCCCCGGATCATCGCGAGCATCAGCTCGTGCGTCTGCGCGGCGACGGTGCGCCGGTGTTCCTCGGACGGTCCCTCTGCTGTGCTCATGCCCTGCCCTCTCCCCCTCGGCCGTAGGTCCCGGCTATCTTCTCCTGCCCCGGCCGGACTCACCCACCGGAGGAGGTCCGCCAGCCGTCGAATTCGGCCGTGCCGCGGGCCTGGCCTCCGCCGTTCGTCGCCGTCATGAAGAGACCCGCGTCCAATTTGGCTGACGCGCCGGACGTCCGCACGGTTGCCACCGTGCGCCAGGTCGCCCCGTCGTCCGTGCTCAGCTCGCCCTTGAACGAGTCGCCGCTCCGGGAGAGCCGCAGCACGACCGGCGCCTTCACCCCGGTGATCCGCTTGTACGTGTCCACGGTGCCGTTTCCGTCGGTGTCGTAGGAGAGGACGACGCCGTTCGACGGGGTCACCGCGAGGTTGATGAAGCCCTGCGCGGTCCTCGACGACAGGTCGTTACGGGCGACGATGCCCGCGCGGGCCCACGGGCCCGTCGCGTCCTGCGCCGCGACCCTGACCGTGACCGAGCCGCCGTCGGCGAGCGCGCCGGGGCGGTAGACGGTGCCGAACTCGGCGGTGTTCTTCCACAGGTCGGCGCCGCCGCCGTTGATCGCCCAGCGGCCGCCGAGGTACCCGAAGACCGCGCCCGTCCTCTCCCCGTGCGTGGCCGTCCGCACCTCGTCCGGCAGCGGCCCGGCCAGGAAGATCCGGCCGTCACGCGCGGTCACCACCCGGTCCTCGCCCTCGGGCCCGTACCGCACCGACAGCGCGAACGGCAGCGGCTCCAGCGGATCGGCCAGCTCGCGGTCCGGGGTGGTGTACCGCCAGCGGACCGTGGCGCGCTCGCCCGGGCCGACCGACGGCAGGCTCGTCGGGTCCTGCGGGTCGGCGCCCTCCAGGCCCGTGAGTGCGAAGTCGACCTCGCCGGTCGCGCGCAGCCCGTTCTCGTTGCGGAAGACGCCCTTGACGGTGACCGTGCCGCCCGGCGGTATGGCCGGGGGCTCGGCCGTCAGCTCCAGCGAGCCCTGGAACGGGGCCCTGGCGAGCGTGTCGTGCACCCGCTTGGCCACCGCGTACGCGTCGCCCGTCGGCCGCAGCGGGTACTGCTTCGTCTCCCGCGTCCACGGCTCCTCGACCGCGTACCAGTCCCACTTCTTCGGGTCCCGGCCCTCCGCGAGCGCGTCCTCCAGGTCGTCCAGGAACGCCTTCCACTGGGGGAGGTGGAAGTCGCCGATCAGGCCCTGCCAGTCGCGGTTCGCGTAGTTCGCGAGGTGGCCGCCGTCCGCCGTCGAGCGGTCGGCCCAGGTGGTGACCAGGACGCGCGCGGACCGCTCCAGCTTCGCGCGCTCCGCCTCGCCCGTCGCCATCCGCTTGGCCGCCTCCAGCCAGGGTCCGAGCAGGAAGGCGGTGTGCGCGCCCGAGACCTCCTCGCTCAGCCCCATCAGCTTCAGCCACAGCGTGGCCAGCTTCCTGAACCGGTCCGTCTCGCCGAGCCGGTACGCGGACTGGAGCTGCGGGATCAGCAGCCAGGAGCGGTTGGCGAGGGCCTGGCGCGCTGTGTCCGTCACGTCGTAGCGGTACGCGTCGCTGCCGCGCAGGCCCTCCGCGACCCCGACGAGGCCCGCGAGCGCCGCGTCGAAGCCCGGCAGGTCGAAGGCCGGGGTGTGCGTCGCGTAGTACGTGCCCGAGCGCGCCGTCAGGCTCGGCCGGGACGCGAACACGCTGTCGTGCGGACGCCCGTCCGCGCTGCTGATCTCGTACGCGGTCTCGCGCAGCGCCGCCATCGCCCTGCGGGCCGACGCGTCCTCCCCGCCGTACCGCAGCTTCGCGTAGCCGTCGAACCACTCCGCGCGGTCCACGGCCTCCTCGCGCCAGGCCAGCTCGCAGAACAGCTCGGCGGCGGCCGGGTCGCGGTGCGTGGCCTCCGGCATGTAGCAGGTCCCGACGAGCTTGCTGCCGCTCTTGTCGCGCCACTTGGTGAACCGCTCGGCCCACATGTGGGTCTTGGCGCCGATCGTCGTACGTCCGCCGAAGTTCGGGATCGTGCCGAACGCGTACGGCACCCCGCCCCAGTCCTTCTCGCGGTCGGTGACCCGCTCCAGGTCGGAGAGGCCGTCGACGATGAGCATCTTCTCCTTGTCGCGGACCGCTTCGAGCAGGTCCTTGCGCGGGTTCTCCTGCCAGCCGAGGATCACCCAGACCGCGCCGGGCCGCGCGTTCTGCAGCGCGGTCTCCACGGCGCGCGCCGCGTCGGCCACGGGCACATCGCCCGGGTCGCCGCCCTCGTGGAGCAGGTCCATCTTGAAGTGGCCGATCTCGCCGAAGAGTTCGGCCTGGTGCTCGTAGAACGCGGCGGCGACCTTACGGAAGACCGCCGTGCGCGGGTCGAGCCACGCCGGGCGCGGCAGCCCGTTCCAGGTGCCCTGCGGAATGGTGCGCCCGCCCGGGTTCCGCTTCGCGAAGTCCTCGGGGACGGTGCCGAAGTAGCCCGGCAGCACGGGGCGCATGCCCAGCTCACGCATCCGGGTCATGATCTTCTTGCCCAGCTCGGTGCGCTTGGCGAGCAGTTCGGGCGTGAGCGGGCCGCCGTACTCCGCCATGTTCTGCAGCAGCCACCAGGGCTGGTGCGAGGGCTGCGGGATCCAGGCGCGGGCCTCCTTGTCGCTGTACCCGAAGTCCTTCAGCAGCCGGTGGTAGACGGCCTCCATACCGGCCGTGACCAGCACCTCGTTGCAGCCGTGCGCGGCCAGGACGTCGAGGAAGCGCTCCCAGTGGGTCCAGTCCGCGTACGGCGCGGTGTAGCCGTCGTGCGTGTCGTTGAGCGCGAACCGGTGCGGGACCGTCGCGCGCCGCCCGTGCGGCTCGCGGGGCGCCGGGAGGGTCTCCGGCAGGCCGAGCTGGCTGCCCGCCCAGGAGAGCTGCGCGTCGCAGGTGTACTTGAGATACCAGTGGAGCCCGGTCAGCAGGGCCACGGGCCCGGTGCCCGCGACCCGGACGTGCCCCTTCTTCCCCGTCACCTTGAAGCGCTCGGGGCCGCCGGTCTCCTGGAGCGTGATCTGCGCGTGGTGCTCGGGGAGGAGCCGCTTCACGGCCTCCCGCGCGTGCTCGACCGCGCCCGCCGCCTTCCCCGCCGCCGTTCCGTCTGCCGCTCTGTCCGCCGCCATGGCTGGGATGTACCCGCTCCCCAGCGCGATTCCCGCCCCGAGCGCCCCCGTCGCGCCGAGCACGGCACGTCTGTTGACCTCGTTGTTCTCGTGCATGGAGTCCCCCCACTGTCGGAAGTGACCGAAGACACGTACGAGAGGGCACGCTAGCGGTGGTGCGGCACGCCGACGAGAGGGCTTGCCGCCCTTCGGCCCGCCGGCGGCGGCCACATTGACGGATGACCGCCCGCCCACGTGGACTCTTCCGTCAGCGGGCGTTCCAACCCGGCGACGACCAGGCCCAGCTCGCGTGTCGTGAGGACCCTGGCCATGCCACCGGTGCTCGGCCGGCGCGTCGGAGCCCGCGAACGGCTCGGCGCGGACCGCCTGCTTCCACGCGAGCGTCCGCGGCGACTCCGCGGCGGGTCAGCCCTTGTCGAGGTAGGCCAGCACGGCGAGGACCCGGCGGTTGTCGTCGTCCGAGGGCGGCAGGCCCAGCTTCCCGAAGATGTTGGAGGTGTGCTTGGCGACGGCGCGCTCCGTGACGAAGAGCTGCCCCGCGATGGCCGCGTTGGACCGGCCCTGCGCCATCAGCTCCATGACCTCCTTCTCGCGCGAGGTCAGGTTCCCCATCGGCTTGTCCTGCGAACGGCGCGTCAGGAGCTGCTGGATGACCTGCGGGTCCATCGCCGTACCGCCCTCGGAGACGCGGCGCACGGCGTCGATGAACTGGTCGGCGTCGAAGACGCGGTCCTTCAGCAGATAGCCGACGCCGCCGTTGCCGTCGGCCAGCAGCTCGCGCGCGTACAACTGCTCGACATGCTGCGAGAGGACCAGCACCGGCAGCCCCGGGCGCTTCCTGCGGGCCTCCAGCGCGCACTGGAGGCCCTCGTCGCTGAAGGACGGGGGCAGCCGGACGTCGACGACGGCCACGTCGGGCTCCAGCTCGTCCAGGGCCCGGCTCAGCTCCGGCCCGTTGTCCACGGCCGCCGCGATCTCGAAGTCGAACGCCTCCAGCATCCGGACGAGCCCGTCTCGGAGCAGAAAGAGGTCTTCGGCGAGGACGACACGCACGGGGTCTCCCGATGGCTTGCTGGACGGGCGGATGAGGCCGGGACGCCGACGAATCTACCGTCCGCCGCCTGCTCACCGCTCGGGGCCGCCGAAGAAGTCCCGCAGCAGCGGCGCCAGTGCCCGGGGCGCGGGCCGGTGCCCCTGCCCCTCCAGCACGCGGTAGCGCGCGCCCGGGATCGCCTCGGCCACGGCGCGCGCCGCGGTGTGCGCCGAGGGTTCGCTCTCGCCGCCCGCGAGGGCGAGCGTCGGCGCCGTGACGTGCGGCCACGACCCGGAGGGCAGGGGACGGCCGGACACCCGGCCGTCCAGGATCTCCGCGTCGTACGCCAGGGTGTGCGCGATCTCCTCCATCTCCCGCCACGTCGGCACGGGGACGGGCCCGTCGGCGCCCTCCACCGTGGGCGGCTCCGCCGGTTCGCGGATCGAGGGCACGGCCTCCGGCGGTACGAGGAGGGCCTCCGTCAGGAACAGCGTCACGGCCTCGTCGCGCCGCCCGGCGGCCACGGCCTCGCGCACGCGCGCGGCGAAGTCGTCCGGCAGCGGCGGGCGGTCGGCGTCCAGGACGAACGGCGGCTCGTACAGCGCGAGTCCGACGACCCGGTGCGGCAGCGCGTCCGCCGCCTCCAGCGCGAGCGCCCCGCCCGAGGAGAAGCCGCACAGGTGCGCCCGGCCGCCCACCGCGTCGATGAGCGCGGCGAGGTCCTCGACCTCGCGCGCGACCGCGTACGGCGGGGTGTCGCCGCTGCGGCCCCGCCCGCGGCGGTCGTAGTCGACGACGGTGAAGTCCGGCCGCAGCGGCACCCCGAGCGACGCCGCCATCGGCGCCGTCCCCACGCCGAGCGCCCCGTCGACCATCACCACGGGCGGCCCGGACCCGGCCTCGGCCTCCGGTGCCGAGCCGACCCCCGTCGCCCGGTACGCGAGCGCGGTCCCGTCCCGCGACGTCACGTACCGGATCTCCTCGGACCCCTGCTCATCCATGGTCGCCCCTTCCACCGCGTGCCTGTCCCGACCTGACCGGTCCCGGCCGGACCCGTCCCCCAAGAGTGACCCGCACAGCTCCTCTCACGCCCCCAACCCGCCGGTACGGGATCACGCCGAGTGCTGATAGGCGGGGTAGGTGAGGTAGCCGGTGTCACCGCCCTGGTAGTAGGCCGACTCGTCGAACGGGGCGAGGGGGAGGGCGGTGCGGAGCCGTTCCACCAGGTCGGGGTTGGAGTCGTGCTCCTCGGCGCCCCAGAAGCCGCCCCGGCGTCGAGGGCGCGGCGCGCGGCCCGGTCGTCATGTCAGGGCTCCCTCGTGAGTGCGAGCGGTACGCCGGGTACGCTAAAACCTCACATCCATGTCAGAGGCAAGTCGTCCGAGGGGGCACCATGCGCATCGGAGAACTGGCGGCCCGCACCGGGGTCAGCGTCCGGTCCCTGCGGTATTACGAGGAGCAGGGGCTGCTCGCCAGCTCCCGCAGCGCCAGCGGCCAGCGGCACTACACGGACGCCGTGGCGGAACGGGTCGCGCTCATCCAGCGGCTCTACGCGGCGGGTCTCTCCAGCCGCACCATCGCCGAGCTGCTGCCCTGCGTCGAGTCGCCCAGCGAGGAGAACTCCGACGCCTCGCTCCTGCGCATGGAGGAGGAGCGGGAGAGGCTCTCCCGCCACATCGCCGAGCTGCTCGACACCCGCGACACGCTCGACCAGGTCATCGCCGGGGCGCGGGCGTACCGGGAGAGCCTGGTGGCCGGGTCCGGGTCCGGGTCCGGGTCCGGGGCCGGGGCGGGGGTCGGGGCCGGGGCGAAAACCGCTGGCCGGTGAGGGGCGGGGCGGGGGAGGATCCGCCGATGACCCAGGAGACGCGTGAAGAGGCCAGGCGGGTGCGGTTCGTACCGCTGACGAAGGAGGCGATGGAGTTCCTCCGCGACAGCGACACGGCGTCGGCCGGAGCCGTCGCCGGGGTGGAGCTGCCCGACTACTTCGTGACCGAGGAGGCCCGCTGGCTGTGGGGCTACCGGCTCGGCCAGATCGAGGAGGACCCGGCGCAGGCGCCGTGGGTGGTGCGCCAGGCGGTCGTCGGCGAGGACGGGAACGTCGTCGGGCACGCCGGGTTCCACGGCCCCCCGGACGCCGACGGCATGGTCGAGGTCGCCTACTCCGTCGTGCCCGCGTACCGCCGCCGGGGATACGCGCGGGCGATGCTCGCCGAGCTGCTCCGCCGCGCCGGCGCCGACCCCGCCGTGCGGACCGTACGGGCCGCGATCAGCCCCGACAACGCGGGCTCCCTCGCGACGGTGGCCCCCTTCGGCTTCGTGCACACCGGCGAGCAGTGGGACGAGATCGACGGCAGGGAACTGCTGCTGGAACTGGACCTGGAGGACCTGGAGCAGCGGGGCGACGAGCGGACGGGGACGGCGTGACGGAGAGGGCCGACGGGATCGACACGACCGTCGCGCACAACGCCCGCGTGTGGAACTACTGGCTCGGCGGCGAGGACCACTTCGAGGTCGACGCGCGGGTCGGCGCCCACGTCACCTCCATGTTCCCCGGCATCGCCGAAGTGGCCCGCGCCGACCGGGCGTTCCTCGGCCGCGCCGTGACCTGGCTGGCGGGGGAGGCGGGCGTACGGCAGTTCCTCGACGTCGGTTCGGGCCTGCCCGCGCGGGACAACACCCACGAGGTCGCGCGGCGCGCGGCGCCCGACGCCCGCGTCGTGTACGTCGACAACGACCCCACCGTCCTGCGGCACGCCCGCACGCTGCTCGCGGACGCTCCCGGGGGCGCGACCGCGTACGTGGAGGCGGACGCGCGCGAGCCCGGGGCCGTCCTGCGCGCCGCCGGGCGCACGCTGGACCTGGACCGGCCGGTCGCCGTGCTGCTGCTGGGCGTCCTCAACTTCGTCCAGGACACCGACGAGGCCGTGTCGGTCGCGCGGCGGCTGATGGCGGCCGTGCCCTCCGGCAGCCACCTCGTCCTCACACACCCCACCCTGGAGCTGGGCGGCGGGGCGAACGAGGAAGCCATGCGGTTCTGGAACGAGAACGCCACGCCACCCATCACCCCGCGCCCCCGCGCCGAGGTCCTCCGCTTCTTCGAGGGCCTGGAACTGCTGGAACCGGGCCTGGTCTCCTGCTCCCGCTGGCACCCCGGCGGGCCTCACGAGGCTCCGGATGCCCCGGGGGCCGCGGAGGCCCCGGAAGCCCCGGAGGTCGCGCAGTTCGGCGCCGTGGCCCGCAAGCCGTAACCGGTCCTCTCCGCCAGGCGTACGCGGACGGGGTTTCCGGCCGTGAGGAAGCGGGCACCCGGGGTCACCGACCCTCCGGCGGACGCGGGTGCGGACGGGGGTGCGGACGCGGGCGCGCGTGCCGGTGGCGCGCGTGCCCGGCATGCTGGAGGAAGGGCAGCCGACGTCTCCGTACGAGATGGGGGCCACACGTGGCAGCGGAACACCCCGGTCCGGAAGGGCCCGCCTCGCCCGTCGGGTCCCACAACGAGTGGGATCCGCTGGAGGAGGTCCTCGTCGGGCGGCTGGAGGGGGCCACGATCCCCTCCAGCCACCCCGTCGTGGCCTGCAACATCCCGCCCTGGGCGGCACGGCTGCAGGGGCTCGCCGCCGGTCTGAAGTACCCGCAGCGGCTGATGGAGCCCGCGCAGCAGGAACTCGACGAGTTCATCGGCCTGCTGCGCTCCCTCGGCGTCACCGTCACCCGCCCGGACGCCGTCGACCACGCGCGGAGCTTCGGGACGCCGGAGTGGACCTCGCGCGGCTTCTGCAACACCTGCCCGCGCGACAGCCTGCTCGTGATCGGCGACGAGATCATCGAGACCCCGATGGCCTGGCCCTGCCGGTACTTCGAGACGCACTCCTACCGCGAGGTCCTCAAGGACTACTTCCGGCGCGGCGCGCGCTGGACCTCGGCCCCCAGGCCGGAGCTGACCGACGCGCTGTTCGAGCAGGACTTCACCGTCCCCGGCGACGACGAGCCCATGCGGTACATCCTCACCGAGTTCGAGCCGGTCTTCGACGCCGCCGACTTCGTACGCGCCGGGCGCGACCTCTTCGTCACGCGGAGCAACGTCACCAACCGCATGGGCATCGAGTGGCTGCGCCGCCACCTCGGCCCCGGATACCGCGTGCACGAGATCGAGAGCCGCTGCCGTACGCCCATGCACATCGACACCACCCTCCTCCCCCTCGCGCCCGGCAAGGTGCTCATCAACCCCGAGTACATCGACCCCGACCACCTGCCCGAGGCCCTCGCCTCGTGGGACGTCCTGGTCGCCCCCGAGCCCGACCCGCTCCCCGAACGCCTGCTCAAGCTGACCTCGATGTGCGGCAAGTGGCTCAGCATGAACGTGCTCATGCTCGACGAGAAGCGGGTCATCGCGGAGCGGCACCACACCGGGACGCTGCGCGCGCTGGAGCAGTGGGGCTTCGAGCCGGTCCCGTGCGACCTGTTGCACTACGCGCCGTTCGGCGGCTCGTTCCACTGCGCGACGCTCGACGTCCGCCGCCGCGGCACGCTCGAATCCCACTGCTCCTGAGGGGCCGTCCCGCCGGTCAGCGGTCCACCGCGACCACCGTGTACGGGGTATCGGGGGCCGGCGGGGTCGAGAAGCGGGCGTTCACGACGTAGAGCCGGTCGCCGTGCCGGGCCGCCGTCGTCGGGGTGTCGAAGCGCGGGTCGGCGATCCGCCGCCGCAGCACCGCCGTCGTCGCCCCCGCGCCGAGGGTGAGCACGCTGACGACCCCGAGCCGGTTCTGCACCACGTACAGCGTCCGCCCGAGGCGCAGCAGCCCGTCGGCGCTCAGCAGGTCGTCCACGCCGCGCAGCGCGAGCGCCGCGGCGTGCCCGGTGCGCGGGTCCACGCGGTACAGCCTGCCCACCGGCAGGCTGCTCGCGACGATCAGGGACGCGCCGTCGGGCGCGGAGACCACCCCGTTGGCGTTGATGACGCCGGGCTCCTGGTGCCAGTCGCCGCGCAGCGGCAGCCGCCGCACCCGGCCCCGGCCGCCGCCCCTGGGCACGCCGTACAGCACCGCGGCGTACGAGTCCGTGAACCAGACGCGGTCGCCCAGCACCGCCCCGTCGTTGACGAAGTGCTCGCTGTCCGGCGCCACTTCGTGGGTCACCACGAGAGCGCCGGTCCGCGCGTCCACCACGCGGACCGTGCCGGAGTCGCGGCCCGCGAGATACAGCAGCCCGTCGCGGTCCAGCTTCAGCCCGACGGTCGCCGCGCCCTCCGCGCCCCCGTGGACGATCCGGCCGCGCCCGGACCGCAGGTCCGCCCGGTACACGGACCCGTCGGCGAGCGAGCCGCAGTACGCGTAGGGCCCGCGCCCGATGGTGATGCCCTCCGGCTGGAAGCCGTCGGGCAGCGAGAAGGCGTCCGGCCACTCCGCCGCGCCACGGGCGGAGGCGGTCCCGCCGCCCGTGGCCACGGCGAACGCGCCGAGCCCCGCACCGGCCAGCAGCGTGCGCCGGGACGGGCGCGGGCGTAAGGGAAGGGGATCTGTCCGGGTCATGGCGTGTGCCTCCGTCATCCCTGGGAGTAGAGGTGCAGCTCCGCCTCGCGGGCGCCCGTGAGCGTGTAACGGGCGCCGGAGAGCGGCCGGTCGGCGTAGAGCCGGAACAGGGTCGGGGTGTCGGCCGTGAGCCGGGCGGGCGCGCGGCCGTCGCCGACGGGGACGCCGAACGTCCACGCGGGCCCCGGCCGGTCGGTGAGCGTCGCGTGCAGCAGCGGCGTGCCCTTGCGCCGCGCCGCCAGGGAGAGCAGCGCGAGCGCCTCTCCGGCGGTCTCGCCCGCGTACGCGCCGGGCTCGCCCCACGCTTCCCGTACGTCCCCCGCGTGCACCCACTCGCCGAGCGCGACCGTGTCCAGCAGCCCGTGCTCGTGGCCCGCGATCACGGGGCCCGCCGCGGTGAAGCCGTGCTCCAGCTCGTCCAGCACCGCCGTCAGCGGCCAGCCGTCGCGCTCGGCGACGTCCGCCGCGTTCGAGGCGTCGGAGAAGACGCCGGGCTCCAGCCGGTTCTCGACGATCCGGACCAGCGCCGCCGCGCAGTGCGCGAGGACCTGGCGCACGGTCCAGCCCGGGCAGGCGGCGGTGGGCAGCGCGAAGTCCTCGTCCGGGGCCCGGCGCAGCATCGGCATCAACTGCTCCCGCTCGGCGGCCAGCAGCCGCCCGGGCAGCCCCGCGTCCCGTACGTCTCCGTTCCCTACGTCCCCGTCCCGCATGGCCTCGTCACCCATGGGCCGTCACGTTACACCGGCGACACAGATGAGCAATGGCTGAGAAATCGCCCTCTGTGAGGCTTCGTCGCATCACCACGCACTACGCGTCAGCTCCCGTAAGGACGGCATCGTGAGCATCAAGGCCGAGTACATCTGGACCGACGGAACGCAGCCCACCGCCAAGCTCCGCTCCAAGACGAAGATCCTCCCGGACGGCGCGGACACCGCCGCCCTCCCGGAGTGGGGTTTCGACGGTTCCAGCACCAACCAGGCCGACGGCCACGCGTCCGATCTCGTCCTGCGCCCGGTCTTCACCTGCCCCGACCCGATCCGCGGCGGCGCCCACCTGCTCGTGCTGTGCGAGGTCGACCACGTCGACGGCACCCCGCACCCCTCGAACACCCGCGCAGCGCTGCGCGCCGTCGCCGAGGAACACGCCGACCAGGAGGCCCTGTTCGGCATCGAGCAGGAGTACACCTTCTTCGAGGGCGCCCGCCCCCTCGGCTTCCCCGAGGGCGGCTTCCCCGCGCCCCAGGGCGGCTACTACTGCGGCGTCGGCGCCGACGAGGTCTTCGGCCGCGAGATCGTCGAGAAGCACCTCGACCACTGCCTCGCCGCCGGACTCGGCGTCTCCGGCATCAACGCCGAGGTCATGCCGGGCCAGTGGGAGTTCCAGATCGGCCCGCTCTCCCCGCTGGAGGTCTCCGACCACATGTGGGTGGCGCGCTGGCTCCTCTTCCGTACGGCCGAGGAGTTCGGCGTCTCCGCCACGCTCGACCCCAAGCCGGCCAAGGGCGACTGGAACGGCGCGGGCGCCCACACCAACTTCTCCACCCGCGCCATGCGCGAGGGCTACGACGCGATCATCACCGCCTGCGACGCGCTCGGCGCCGAGGGCAAGCCGCTGGAGCACGTACGGGCGTACGGGGCCGGCGTCCAGGAGCGGCTGACCGGCGCGCACGAGACGGCGCCCTGGGACGAGTACACCTACGGCGTCTCCCACCGCGGGGCCTCCGTCCGCATCCCCTGGCAGGTCGAGCGCGACAAGAAGGGCTACATCGAGGACCGCCGCCCCAACGCGAACGTCGACCCGTACGTGGTGACGCGGCTGATGGTCGACACGTGCTGCACGGCGCTGGCGAAGGCCGGGCAGGTCTGAGGGTGCCTCTACGGGACGTGCGGAGTCCCGCGCCCCCAGAAGCGTGGCCCCCACCCCTCCAGCGGGGGCCACGCCCCTCCTCCCCCGCCGCCCCTGAAGGGGCTGGCCCCTGGTTCTCCCTCCCACTGCGCTTGGGAGGTCTGCGCGTGGGGGCGCCCCCTGCTCGAAGAGCTTGGGGGAGCAGGGCTGGCAAGCGCAGCCCACTTCGCCGGGCACCCGGACATGAGGGCTGCGTACGGGCTGCCCCGGGCTGTGCTTCGCGGGCTGCGGCTGCGTCGTGGCTTGTCGCGCAGTTCCCCGCGCCCCTAGAGGGGCAAGCCCCGTGGTGTGGTGACCGGGCGCGCCCGCGCGGCGGAGCCGCGAATCGAATACAGGCCCGCGCCCCAGAAGGGGCGAGCCCTGAAGTCAGGGTGGGTCAGAGGGTTGCTTCGGCTGAGGTCAGGGTTTGGGTGATCCTCTCCGCGAAGCGGACGTCGCAGGGGTGCGGAACACCACCACTCGCCGAGGCGAGAAGCGCATCGATCGCCCGCCCAAAAGCCACCGCAGGACCCTCGTCCCGCTCGGGCAGTGAGGCGACCCCCGCCGGACCCCGCACCTCCGCCGCGACCCCGGACGCCGCCGCCGGAACGGTATGGCTCAGCGTCGCCGTACTCGACGCACCGCCCTCGTGCCGTAGCAGGAGATGCACCGTGTCGCCCGCGCCCCGCGCCCCCCGCACGGCCGCGACCGGCCCCAGCAACGGCAGCAGCACCGACAGGGCGTGCGGCCCGATGTCCCACAGCGGACCCCTGTCGTGCCGCCACGGCGACGCGGCGTACGGCGAGTCGGAGTCGGCGAAGACGGGCGAGAGCCAGTCGGCGCGGCCCAGCAGCCAGCCGCCGTCACCCGCGCGGCGCGCCTCGTCGAGCCAGTCGGCGGTCGACGCCGTGAAGTGGAGGGTGAAGAAGACGACCGACGCCACGCCCGCCCGTTCGACGGCGGCCGTCACCTCGCGCGCCCCCTCGACCGTCGTCGCCAGTGGCTTGTCCAGCAGCAGATGGCGGCCCGCCTGGGCCGCCCGTACCGCCAACGGCGCCTGGACGTCGGGCGGGAGCGCGACGGCGACCGCGTCGCAGTCCGCGAAGAGCGCGTCCGGATCGGCGTACGCGCGGGTGTCCAGGCGCGCGGCGAGCGCCTCGGCGGCCTGCGTGCGCCGCCCCCACACCCCCACCAGTTCGACGTCGTCGTGCGCCGCAAGCGCGGGGCCGTGCGTGCGCTCGGCCCAGGGGCCGGTGCCCAGAAGTCCGAATCTCATGAACGCAGCCTAAGCAGCCCGGGCATGCCGGGCAGGCCGGGCAGCCGACGAGGGGCCCCGCCCGCAGGCGGAGCCCCTCGTCACGGCCGGTCGTCCGGAGACGGACGTCAGCGCACGCGCACCGTCGGCTCGTCCGCCGCCGGGTACCCGTAGCCGGGGACCCCGAGCCGGGGGTCGGGGGCGACGGGCGCCACCGGGGGAGTCGGCTCGTCGTCCGACGGGCCGTGCTCCAGGTTCGGCAGCCAGCCCAGCCACTTCGGCAGGTACCAGCACCGCTCGCCGAGCAGCATCATCGCGGCGGGCAGCAGCACCATCCGGACGATCGTGGCGTCCAGCAGGACGGCGACCGCCAGGCCGACGCCGAGCTGCTTCATGTCCGTCATCCGCAGCGTCGCGAAGACCGCGAAGACCGCGACCATGATGACCGCCGCGCTGGTCACCGCGCCCGCCGTGGAGCGGATGCCCTCGCGGATCGCCTCCCGCGTCGACCGGCCCCGGTCCCGCGCCTCGCGGATACGGGAGACCACGAACACGTGGTAGTCCATCGAGAGCCCGAAGAGGACGACGAGGATGAACAGCGGCATCCAGGACTCGATCGCGCCGTTCTTCTCCGCGCCGAGCAGGTCGACGGCGACGCCGTGCTGGAAGACGGCGGTCATCGCGCCGTAGGCGGCGGCCACGGACAGCAGGTTGAGGACGATCGTGACGCCCGCGATGGGGATCGACCGGAAGCACACCAGCATCAGCAGGAAGGTGATGACGGTGATGAAGGCGAGGATCGGCCCGATGTCCTGCTTGAGCTGGTCGTTGAAGTCGGTCGAGGAGGCGAGTTGCCCGCCGACGTACGCCTTGCCGTCCTCGGCCACCGGCTCCAGCTTCTCCGGGACGAGCGTGTCGCGGAGCTGGTCGAGGGCGGCCTTCGAGGTGTCGTCGGTGCCGTTGCCCTTGAGCGGCACGTCGATGGTGGCGACGTTCTCCGCGGCGTGGACCCGGGTCCGTACGCCCGGGCTGAAGTGCTCCTTGTCGGCCTTGACCGCGCGGACGAAGCCGGTCATCGCGCCCCGGACCTCGGCGCTCTTCATGTCGCCCTTGACGACGATGCTCGCCGGTGCCGGGCCGCCGGGGAACGTCTCGGTGATCTTCTCCGTGGCGACGCGCAGTTCGCTGCCCGCGGGCATCTGCTTGTCGATCTCGATCTGCTCGGTCTTCATGCCGAGCGCCGGAGCGGCGAGCACCAGCATCACCGCGGCACCCAGCGCGGCGAACATCCCCGGCGCCGCCAGCACGGGCCGCAGCATCGCACCCGCGAACCGGCCCTGCGGCTTGCGCCGCCCGGCGGCGACGTCCTTCTTACGTCCGCCGAGGAAGGGGACCTTGCCCTTCTCCACGCGGTCCCCGAGCCAGGAGAGCATCGCGGGCAGGATCGTCACGGAGCCGAGCATCGCGATGAGGACGACGAGGATCGTCGCGGCGGCGAAGCCCTTGAAGAGCAGCAGCCCGGACAGGAACATCCCGGCCATCGCCACCATGACCGTCATCCCGGAGACGAGCACGGCGCGCCCGCTGGTCTCGGCGGCGATGCGCAGCGCGGTCTCGGAGTCGCGGCCGTTGGCCCGCTCGTCGCGCTCGCGGCGCAGGTAGAAGAGGCAGTAGTCGACGCCGACGGCCAGGCCGATCAGCAGCATGACGGAGGTCGTGGTCTCGGCGATGTGCATCTTGGTGCTGACCAGCGCGAGCAGCCCGTTGGCCGCGACGAACGCGGTGACGGCGAGCGCGACGGGCAGCAGCGCGGCGACGAGCGCCCCGAAGACGACGAGGAGGATGCCGATCGCGAGCGGCACGGCCGTCCACTCGGCCTTGGCGAAGTCGTCGCCGAGCACCTTGTTCAGCCACTTGCCGCCGCTGGCGTCGCCGGTCTGGTGGACCTGGATCCCGTCGTCCCTGTGCTGTTCGCGCACCTTGTCGACGGCCGCGATGACCTTGTCGGCGGGCTTCTCGTCCTCCTTGATCTGCTCGTCGTCCTTCTTCAGCTCGAAGGTGAGGAGCGCGGCCCTGCCGTCCTGGGAGGGCAGCGCCTTCTGGAGGTTCTGGACCTCCCCGGTGTCCTTGAGCGCCGCCCGGACGTCGCCGGCGGCCCCGCGCCAGCCGTTCCTGGCCTCGCCGCTGACCATCACCGACTCGCTGGGGTGTCCCTTGATCCCCGCGTCGTCCAGGATCTCCATGGCCTTGGCGGAGTCCCCGGCGCCCTCCTCGTGCGGGTCCGGCGCCGTCAGCCCGGTCATCCCGCCCAGTACCGAGGCGATGACGACGAAGAGGAGCCAGCCGAAGATCGCTGTCTTCCGGTGCCGGGTGCTCCATCCCCCGAGCCGTCCGGCCAGGCCCGAGGCCTGCCGCTGTGTGTTCCGTGTTCCGTCCCGCATCGGGTTCTCCGTCTCCCCGTAAGTCCTGGACACGTCCGTGTCGTTGCCCCACCGACGTTAGGAACGGGCGGTCCGGGGCCACAGCCGCCGAACCCCCGTATCGGGGGTGGCACAGGGCCAGCGCCGGGGGTGCACCTAGCACCACCCACGCTCGGGTGCGGAACCCAGTGGATCCCGTGCGGGGCGCGCCGCACACTGGGGAGGACGGTGACCGGAGTGGTTCCGGTCCCGGACGGACGAGGTGAGGCGGAGTGAGCGGGGAGATGAGCGGCTGCGGCACGGCGGTGGACAGGTCGTCCGCCACGCTGTCCCGCACGAGCGGGAGTACGGGCGCGAGTACGGGCATGGGCGCGGGTACGGGCACGGCCACGGGCTCAGGTACCGGCACCGGCACCGGCACCGGCACCGGCACCGGTTCCGGTATCGGAACCGTCACCGGGTCCGGAACGGGCGGGGCGGCAAGCAGGGCGCGTACCTCGCTGCTCGCCGCCGTGCGGGGCCTGGCGCTCTCGTTCGTCTCGCTCGCCGGCTCGCTGACCCTCTTCATCACCACCGTGGTCTCGATGGTGCTCATGCTCCTCGGGGCGGGCGTCTTCACCACCCCGTGGCTGATCGACCTCACCCGCCGCCACGCCAACCAGCGGCGGCTGCTGGCCCGCGACTGGGCGGGCGTCACCATCCTCGCGCCGTACCGCCCGCTGCCGCCGGGGCCCCCGGCGGGCGTCACGGGGCACGTCGAGCGCTGCGTCCTGCTGCTGAAGGACCCGGCGACCTGGCGGGACCTGCTCTGGCTGCTCGTCGACAGCGTCGCGGGCTTCGTCACCGCCCTGCTGCCCTTCGCCCTGATCGCGTACGGCGTCGAGGGCTGGGTGATGTTCTTGGGCCTGTGGAAGGCGGTCGCGGGCGGCTACTGGTACGGGTTCGTCCACGTCCAGGACTTCGGCGACGCCGCCGAGTGCGCGGCGCTCGGCACCGGCCTCGTCCTCCTCGGCCTCGCGGCCAACACGCACCTGCTCAAGGGCCATTTCCTGCTCACCCGCGGCATGCTGGCCCCGAGCCGCGGCGCGCAGCTCGCCCGGCGCGTGGAGCACCTGTACGAGACGCGGCACGACGCGGTGGACTCCTCGGCGGCCGAGCTGCGCCGCATCGAGCGGGACCTGCACGACGGGGCGCAGGCCCGGCTCGTCGCCATGGGCATGAGCCTCGGCACCATCGAGGCCCTGGTCGAACACGACCCGGCCCGCGCCAAGAAGCTCCTCGCGCAGGCCCGCGAGAGCTCGGCGGAGGCGCTGACCGAGCTGCGCGACCTGGTGCGGGGCATCCACCCGCCCGTCCTCGCCGAGCGCGGCCTCGGCGACGCGGCGGAGGCTCTCGCGCTGCGCATGGAACTCCCCGTCGAGGTCGACATCGAACTGCCGGGCCGCTTCGAGGAACCGGTCGAGTCCGCCGCGTACTTCGCGGTGAGCGAGGTCCTGACGAACGCCGCGAAGCACTCGGGCGCCGACCGGGTCTGGCTCGACGCGCGCTACGACGAGGAGGCGGGCGGCCTGCTCCAGATCGCCGTCACCGACGACGGGCGCGGCGGCGCCGACCTCGACAAGGGCACCGGCATGCGGGGCATCGAGCGCCGCCTCGCCCAGTTCGACGGGATCCTCGCCGTCAGCAGCCCGCCCGGCGGGCCGACGATGGTGACGATGGAGATCCCCTGCGCGCTCACGACGAGGAGCTGACCGCTCCGCGCACCGCCTCGTCCGTACGCCCGACCACGGCCGTGCCGTCGTCGGCGGTGATGATCGGACGCTGGATCAGCTTCGGGTGCGCGGCGAGCGCGGCGATCCACCGCTCCCGGGCCCCGGCCTCCCGCGGCCACTCCTTGAGCCCCAGCTCCTTCGCGACGGCCTCGCCGGTCCGCGTGATGTCCCACGGCTCCAGCCCCAGCCGCCCCAGCACGTCCCGCAACTCCTCCTCCGACGGCGGCTCGTCCAGATACCGCCGCACGGTGTACGAGACGCCCGCCTCGTCCAACAGCTCCACGGCACTCCGACACTTCGAACAGGCAGGATTGACCCAGATCTCCATCCCCCAACGGTAAGGGTTGCCCCCTCAGGGGCGCGGGGAACTGCGCGAGCGGGCACAGCGCGCCCGCGGTCCGCGAACCACGGCCAAGGGGCAGCCCCTTCCGGCGCATCGCCGGGTGCGGCTGTGTCTCGGCTGGGCGCGCAGTTCCCCGCGCCCCTGACGGGGTGCCCGGCACTCAGGAGGTGCCCCAGTGGGTGCGGGCGAGGTCGCCCAACTCCCGTACGGCCCGCGTAGGGCTGAGCCCCTTGCGCCGTACGAAGAAGACGTCGAGCACCGGCTCCTCCACCCACCGCAGGGCGACCAGCTCACCCCGCTCGGCCTCCCGGGCCACGGACCCCGCGGGGGCCAGCCCCACACCGAGGCCCGCGGAGACGCAGCGCCGCAGCGCCTCCAGGCTGAAGAACTCCACGGTCGGCGGCCGGAGCCCGGCCCTGCTCAACTCCCGCTCGATCACGATCCGCTGAGCGCACCCGGCCTCCAGCAGCAGCACCGTCTCCCCGGCGAGATCGGCCGTCTCCACGCGCGCCGCCGACGCCAGCGGGTGCCCGGCGCGGGCGATCAGCCGCAGCGGCTCGCGCAGCATCCGCTCGGCGCGCACCCCCGGCTCGTTCACCGCCTCTTCCTGGAGGAACCCGGCGTCGATGGTGCCCTCGGCCAGCGCGTCGAGCAGCGGGCCGCGCCCGGCGGGCTGGAACGCGAGCCGCAGCCGCGGGAAACGCTCACGCACGGCCCTGAGTACGGGCGGCAGATGGTGCGCGCACAGGCTCTCCGGCGCCGCGAGCCGCAACGTGCCCCGCACCTGGTCCGGGTCGTCGCCCGCGCCGCGCACCGCCTCGCGGGTCTGCTCGGCGTGCCCGAGCAGCGCACGCGCGTGCCCGCACAGCTCGCGGCCCGGCTCGGTGAGCAGCACCCGCCGCCCCAGCCGCTCGAACAGCGGCACTCCCAGCTCGGCCTCCAGTGCCTTCACATGCGCGGTCACGCTCGACTGCACGTACCCCAACTCCTCGGCGGCGCGCGTGAAGTGCAGGTGCCGGGCCACGCAGAGGAACGTCTCCAGGTGCTTGAGCTCCATGGGCCGATGGTGTCACGAACCCATCGCCGACACCGATCGAACGTATCGAAAACCTTCGTTGGACGCGATGGATCGAGGCGGCCTACAACTCGACCATGACCACCTGCCCCACCGCGCCCCACCCTCCGGAGGCCGACGACGGCCTCGACGGCCGGCCCTTCCGCTTCCTCCTCGCCGGAACGGTCGCCGTCTTCGGCAACCTCTCCCTGCTCCTCGCCGTCGTGCCGCTCTGGGCCGAGGAGGGCGGCGGCGGCCACGGCGGCGCGGGCGCGACGACCGCCGTCACCATGGCCACGACCGTCGCCGCGCAGCTCTGCATGGGCGCGGTCCTGCGCCGTACGGCCGCCCGCCGCGCGCTGTCGCTCGGTGCCCTCACCATGGGCGTCCCCGCCTTCGCCTACGCCCTCTCCGACGGCCTCGCCTGGACCCTCGCCGTCTCGGCCGTACGGGGACTCGGCTTCGGCATGGTCACCGTCGCGGGCAGCGCCCTCGTCGCCGAACTGGTCGCGGAGAGCCGGCGCGGCTCCGCCGTGGGCCGCTACGGAGTCGCGATCGGCATCCCGGCCGCCGCATCCCTCCCCGTCGGCGCCTGGGCCGCGCATACGTTCGGCTATCTGCCCGTCTTCCTCGTGGCGGGCGCGCTGGGCGTGGTCGCGGCCCCGCTGAGCGCGTGCGCGCGCGGCGCGCGGCCGGAACCGGCGGTCCGCCCCTCGCAGCCGGACCGCGGCAGGGGGCCGCTGCGCCCCCTCCTCACGCCCTGGACCCTGCTCTTCGTCTCGGTCGGCACCTTCGGGAGCGTGGCCTCGTTCCTGCCGCTCGCGCTCAGCGCGCCCGGCGCGGCGCCCGCGGGACTGTTCGCCCTCTCCACGGCGCTGATCGCCGGGCGCTGGGCGGCGGGCGTACGGAACGACCGGCGCGGCGGCGCGGGCCGCCTCTCCGCGCCCTCCGCACTGCTCTGCGCCCTGGGCATGCTCGGCCTCGGCGCGGCGGGCGCGGTGCCCGAACCGCTCGCCATGCCGCTGGCCCTCGTCGCGGGCGTGGCCCACGGCTTCGGCCTCGGGGCGCTGCAGAACGACACGCTCGTCGCGATGTTCCACCGCGCGGGCCCGGGCCGCCACGGGACGGCGAGCGCCGTCTGGAACACCGGCTACGACGCGGGCTTCGGCGCCGGCGCCCTCACCACGGGCCTCCTCTCCCAGACCCTCGGCCTCCCCCTCCACGCGACCTTCGCCTTCCTGGCCCTGGTCCTCACCCTCACAGCGGCAGCCACCCTGAGAAGAACCCGCACTTGAGCGCCCCGTCAGGGGCGCGGGGAACTGCGCGATCAGCCACGACACAGCCGCACCCGGCGCTACGCCGGACGGGGCGCACCGTCACCCGGAGAAGGCACGGAGCGCCTCCTCGTCCGTCGCGCGGGCCCGGAGGAAATAGTCGGTCCAGGACGCCACGTCCTCGTACCCGGAGTCGGCCACGACACGAGCGACGGCGGCATCCACGTCGTACCCCGTACGCCGCAACTCCGCACCGGGCCCGAGCAGGGCCCAGTGCGCCCCGTCGCGCCCGTACGGCATTCCGACGCTGCCGGGATTGACGACGAGCCGCCCGTCCACGAGCCGTACGAACGGCATGTGCGTGTTGCCGCAGACGACCGTACGGACCTCGTCCGCGAGGCCCGCGAATACCTCACGCCACCGCGCGAGCGGCGAGTCGACGACGACGGGTTCCGCGTCGTCACGCGGCGTCGCGTGGCAGAAGAGCACCGGCCCCATGCCGGACACGTCCAGCGTGGCCGTGCCGGGCAGGGAGCCCAGCAGTTCGACCTGGTCCTCGCGGAGCGCTCCGGCGGCCCAGGGGCCGATGGGATCGGGGATCGTGTCGCGCGTACCGCGCCGGTACTCGACCAGCTCGCGGTCCGCGTTCCCGCTGATCCACAGCGCCCGGTCGCCGAGCCCGGCGAGGAGGTCGAGGGTCTCGGCGGGCTGCGGCCCGGCGGCGAGGTCGCCGGTGAGGACGACGAGGTCGGCGCCCCGCACGTCCGGCTCGGCGAGCACCGCCTCCAGCGCGGGGACGACGCCGTGGACGTCGGACAGTACGGCTACGCGATGCGGCATGACCGCAGCCTCCGCGCACCAGGCCCATCCCGGCAAGAGGCCGCCCCACGCCCAGCGCGAACACGCGCGAGGGGCGGACGCGGGATCACGGGATCCCTCGTCCGCCCCCTCATCGCGCGACGCGAACAGCGACGTACGGGCTACACGAGCGCCGACACCTTCTCGCGATAGGCCCGCACCGGCGCCGCGTCCCGGTACGGCTCCAGGCGGCGCTCGAAGTCCCGCACGTACTCGTGCGCCCGCACCGACCGCATCTCGGCCGCCTGCAGCGCCGCCTCGGCGGCCAGCGCGCAGGCCTGGTCGATCTCGCCGAGGCCCAGGCGCGCGGTCGCCAGGACGATCCGGCAGAAGAGGCGGCTGCGCGCGAACCCCGCGCCGCGCAACTGGAGCGAGCGCTCCGCGTGCTGCGCCGCCGCCCGGTACTGCTGGAGGTCCCGGTGGCAGTGCCCGAACTCGTCCGCGAGCTGCGCCTCGTCGAAGAACCGTGCCCACTGCGGCACGTCCTCGCCGGGCCGCGAGGCCTCCAGCGCGCGCTCGGCCCGCGCCAGCGACGCCGTGCAGGCGCGCACCTCGCCGAGCACGCCGTGCCCGCGCGCCTCCGCCGCGTGCAGCAGTGCCTGGACGACGGGCGCGGCCGAGGCGCCCACGCCCTGCTGCGCGACCCGCGCGAGCTGCACGGCTTCGCGCCCGTGCCCGAGGTAGACGGCCTGCCTGCTCATCGTCACCAGCACATAGCTGCCGAAGGCCCGGTCGCCCGCGGCCTGCGTGAGCCGCAGGGCCTGCACGAAATAGCGCTGCGCGAGGCCGTGCGCCGCGATGTCGTACGACGTCCAGCCCGCGAGCCTCGTCAGATCGGCGGCGGCGCCGAAGAGCCGCCGCCCGAGCTGCTCCCCGTAGACACCGCGGAGCATCGGCTCGGCCTCGTGCTCCAGATAGCGGACGAGGGCCTGGCGGGCGTGGCCTCCCCCGTACGCGTGGTCGAGCGCGCGGAACAGCTCGCAGACCGAGCGCAGGGCGGCCACGTCCCCGCCCGAGACGCGCTGGCCCGGGCCGCGCTCGATCCGGTCCAGGCGGGCGGCGGACAGCGGGGGCCGGGCGACGACGCCCGTGCCCGCCATCCGCGTCTGCGCGGGCACACGCAGCCCGACGCCCCCGCCTCCGCCACCGGGCCCGGGGCCGTGCCCCGGGCCGTGTCCATGTCCTGGCCCATGGCCGGGTCCGTGCCCCGGCCCGTGTCCGGCCCCGTGCGCGCCGCCGGAGCCCGGCCCCGCGCCCGCTCCTCCGGCGCCGCCCGGCCCTCCGGGCCCGCCCGCGGTGCCCGGCGTGCCCGCCGCGCCGCCGCTCTCGGGCTCGGGACCGCGGGCCACGCGCTCGTCGGCCCGCCCGATCAGCCAGTCCCGGCTCGGCACCACCAGCCCGGCGGGGGTGAAGGCGATCTTGCGCAGCTCGGCGTGGCTGCCGGAGTCCTTGCGCCACAGCCCGCTCACGATGTCCACCGCCTCGGCGGGCGTCGCGGCGAACTCCAGACCGGCGTACACGGGGGCGCACGCGTCCAGGCCGAGATCCTGTGCGGTGAGCCGTCGGCCGAGCCGGCGGGTGAAGACCTCCGCGATCAGCGCGGGAGTCGTGCCCCGTGGCTGCTGCCCGCGCAGCCACCGCGTCACCGACGTCTTGTCGTAACGCAGATCAAGACCGTGTTCCAGGCCGAGCTGGTCCACGCGCCGGGCCAGGCCCGCGTTGGAGAAGCCCGCCTCTGCGATCAGAGCGGCAAGCTGGCGGTTGGGGATGCGCTGCTGGGAGGACTGGTTCGCAGAGGTCACTGCGGCCCCAGGTCGTTCCATCGTCATCGGCTTTACGGTCTCCTGCCCTCGCGGCTTACGGCAGACGCCGGGGCGCCCTGCTGGAACGGCGCGAATGTAACGGGCCTTCGCACACCACTCGCGCCCTTCGTCGCGTATTCATCCGTACGTGTGAGGGGGTGGCCTCATGCCGGACCCGCGCGCCCCGCCCGTAGAGTGGCGGAGGGGCGCGAGCGCGCGGCGCCCCCCGGCGACGCGCTGAACGAGGAGGAACGGCATGGGGCAGCCCGGGGCGCACGGCCAGGGGAACGGTGAACTGCGCTTCGTTCACCTGGGGTTCGGCGCCGACGCCGTGGAGTACCTGGAGGCGTGGCAGGAGCAGCGCAGAGTGCACTCGGCGCGCTTCGCCGACGAGGTCCCCGACACCTGTCTGCTGCTGGAGCATCCGCCCGTGTATACGGCTGGACGGCGCACCGCGGACGACGAGCGCCCGCTTGACGGCACCCCGGTCGTGGACGTGGACCGCGGCGGCAAGATCACCTGGCACGGCCCGGGCCAGCTCATCGGCTATCCGATCCTCAAGCTGCCCCGCCCGGTGGACGTGGTGGCGCATGTGCGCCGGCTGGAGGAGGCCATGATCCGCACGTGCGCCGCGTTCGGCCTGGAGACCACCCGTGTCGAGGGCCGCAGCGGGGTGTGGGTCCTGGGCGACCCGGTCGAGGAGCGCCCGGCCGCCACCGGTCTCTCCCTGGACCTGGACCCGCGCATGAGCCAGGGCGGGGGCGAGGACGAGTACGACCCGCGCCTCATGGGCCCCGAGTACGCCCCCTCGAACGCGGGCCAGCGCGGCGAGGACCGCAAGCTCGGCGCGATCGGCGTCCGCGTCGCCAAGGGCGTCACGATGCACGGCTTCTCGCTGAACTGCGACCCCGACAACACCTGGTTCGACCGGATCGTCCCCTGCGGGATCCGCGACGCGGGCGTCACCTCGCTCTCGAACGAGCTGGGCAGGAATGTTCCGGTCTCCGAGGTGCTTCCGGTAGTGGAGAAGCACCTGCGCGAGGTGCTGGAGTCCGCAGAGCCGGTGCCCCGCGCGGTCTGAGCCCTCATAGGGCGTGTACGACCCATAAAGCACAGGCGTAGGCTGGCCTACGCCGACGATTCGAAAGTACGTAGGGAGCCGGACGTGTCCGCTGTCGCACCCGACGGTCGCAAGATGCTCCGCCTGGAGGTCCGCAACAGTCAGACCCCCATCGAGCGCAAGCCCGAGTGGATCAAGACCCGGGCGAAAATGGGCCCCGAGTACAACGCCCTGCAGAACCTGGTCAAGAGCGAGGGCCTGCACACGGTCTGCCAGGAAGCGGGCTGTCCCAACATCTTCGAGTGCTGGGAGGACCGCGAGGCGACCTTCCTCATCGGCGGCGAGCAGTGCACCCGGCGCTGCGACTTCTGCCTGATCGACACGGGCAAGCCCCAGCCCCTCGACCGGGACGAGCCGCGCCGCGTCGCCGAGTCCGTCCGCTCGATGGAGCTGCGGTACGCGACGATCACCGGCGTCGCCCGCGACGACCTGGACGACGGCGGCGCCTGGCTCTACGCGGAGACGGTCCGCCAGATCCACGAGCTGAACCCCGGCACCGGCGTCGAGCTGCTCATCCCCGACTTCAACGCCCAGCCGGAGGCCCTCGCCGAGGTCTTCGACTCCCGCCCCGAGGTCCTCGCGCACAACATCGAGACGGTCCCGCGGATCTTCAAGCGCATCCGCCCCGGCTTCCGCTACGAGCGCTCGCTGGAGGTCCTGACCCGCGCCCGCGAGGCCGGTCTGATCGTCAAGTCGAACCTGATCCTCGGCCTGGGGGAGACCCGCGAGGAGATCAGCCAGGCCCTGCGCGACATGCACGAGGCGGGCGCCGAGCTGATGACGATCACCCAGTACCTGCGCCCGACCCCCCGCCACCACCCGGTGGAGCGCTGGGTCAAGCCGCAGGAGTTCGTCGAGCTGAAGCAGGAGGCCGACGAGATCGGATACGCGGGCACGATGTCGGGCCCGCTCGTCCGCTCCTCGTACCGCGCGGGCCGCCTGTACCAGCAGGCGATGGAGGCCCGCGGCGCGGCGACGTCGGCGGCGTAGGCGGCGCAACCCCGGGCGCAGGCGTCAGGAACGCGTGGCGATCCCTTGTGCGGACTTTGATGCTCCGGACATCCGCTGGTAATACGGATTCGTGACGATGGGTTCACGTACCGCATCCACGTACCGCATCCACGAGATGAGAGGGATCGCCATGCGACGGGCGCTGAAGAGACTGGAGAGCCTGGAGGGCCTGCTCCTGGGCCGGGGCCACAGGACGGCGCGTCGTAACGCCTGGGTCTCCGTCCAGGAGGACCGCCGCCGTGCCCGCGCCCGCGGCGAGGCCGAGCGGCTACTGGACTCCGCGCGCGAGGGTACGCGCCACGCCACGTAAACTTCCTCCCATGGCGAGGAAGGACAACACCGAGAACCCTGGGCGGCTCAAGCAGATCGCCCAGACGTACAAGATGACCCGGCGCGTGGACCGGAAGATCGGCTGGATCCTGGCCGGCGTAGGGATTGTCACCTTCGGTGTCCTCCTCGCGATCGGCTTCCTGATCGATCACCCGATCTACCTGGGCATCCTGGGCCTGCTGCTGGCGTTGCTCGCGTGCGCGATCGTCTTCGGACGCCGTGCCGAGCGCGCGGCGTACGGCCAGATGGAGGGCCAGCCGGGCGCGGCTGCCGCGGTCCTGGAGAACTTCGGAAAGGGCTGGCACGTCACCCCCGCGGTCGCGATGAACCGCAGCCAGGACGTGATCCACCGCGCGGTCGGCAAGGCGGGCGTCGTGCTCGTCGCCGAGGGCAACCCGAACCGGCTGCGTGCCCTGCTGGCCTCCGAGAAGAAGAAGATGGCCCGCGTCCTGGGCGAGGGCATCCCGGTCCACGACATGGTCGTCGGGAACGAGGAGGACCAGGTCCCGCTGACCAAGCTCCGCACCCGGCTGATGAAGCTCCCCCGGGTCCTCCCGGGCTCCCAGGTCACCGAGGTCAACGATCGCCTGCGCGCGCTGGGCGACCTGATGAAGAACATGCCGATCCCGAAGGGCCCGATGCCGAAGGGCATGCGGATGCCGAAGGGTCCGAGCGGCGGCGGCCGCCGCTAGCGGAACGAGGCCTACGACAGAGGGCCGGGCGCGAGAACGTACGCGCCCGGCCCTCGTTCGTTTCTGTGTCGGGCTGGGCTCAGATCCGCACCTGCACGGCGCCGGAGAACCGGTCGTGCAGTCCGCGGTTGTCGCGGTCCCAGACGAGGGCGGGGATGGCGAGCCCGAGCAGGACCGTACGGATGGCCGCACGCCACACGGGGAGCTTGCCGAGGCCGTGGACGGAGACGACGCGGAGGCCGAGAAGCCGCTTGCCCGGCGTCGAGCCGATCGTCCCCACGGTCAGCAGGCTCATCACGAGGAAGACGACGAGCGCCCAGTTGTTGGTCGAATGGATCTGCCGGTCGGCCAGCAGTCCGAAGGCGATCAGGGCCGAGAGCGCCCAGTCGATGAAGAGCGCGCCGAACCGGCGGCCCATGGGGGCGATGGAGCCGGGGCCCGACTCGGGGAGGCCGAGCCGCTCGCCGCGATAGCCGAAGTCGCCGACACCCATGTCCTCGGCGGCGGCACGCGGCCCGGAGAGCCACGATCCGATTGCTTCCCTGTTGTCCACCCGTCCACGGTATCGAACGGTATCGATGGCGCGGCGGCGCGGGGTGAGCTCGTGCCCGCCTGGTTAACATCGGCGAAACAAATGAGTCATGCTGGAGAAATGGCCCCTGCCTATGGTCGGTCCCCAGCGTGCCACCGCACTGGCCCGCGCCCGGAGCAACTCCCGTCCCACCGGGATGGACGGGACTAGGAGGACTTGGATGTTCCAGAACCCCGACGAGGCCAAAAAGTACATCGCGGATAATGACGTCAAGTTCATCGACGTACGCTTCTGCGACCTTCCGGGCATCATGCAGCACTTCACGGTGCCTGCCGAGACCTTCGACCCGACCGAGAGCCTGATGTTCGACGGTTCGTCGATCCGCGGTTTCCAGGCCATTCACGAGTCGGACATGGCGCTCGTCCCGGACCTCTCCACGGCCCGCCTGGACCCCTTCCGCTCCGAGAAGCACCTCAACGTCAACTTCTTCATCCACGACCCGATCACCGGCGAGCAGTACAGCCGTGACCCGCGGAACGTGGCGAAGAAGGCCGAGGCCTACCTCGCCTCCTCCGGCATCGCGGACACCGCGTTCTTCGGCCCCGAGGCCGAGTTCTACGTCTTCGACGACGTGCGGTTCGAGACCAAGGCCAACGCGGGTTACTACCACATCGACTCCGAGGCCGGCGCCTGGAACACCGGCACGGTCGAGGACGGTGGCAACCGCGGCTACAAGGTCCGCTACAAGGGCGGCTACTTCCCCGCCCCGCCGGTCGACCACTTCGCCGACCTGCGTGCCGAGATCTCCCTGGAGCTGTCCCGCGCGGGCCTTCAGGTCGAGCGCCAGCACCACGAGGTGGGCACGGCAGGCCAGGCGGAGATCAACTACAAGTTCAACACCCTGCTGGCCGCCGCCGACGACCTGATGCTCTTCAAGTACATCGTGAAGAACACGGCCTGGCGCAACGGCAAGACGGCCACGTTCATGCCCAAGCCGATCTTCGGCGACAACGGCTCCGGCATGCACGTCCACCAGTCCCTCTGGTCCGGCGGCGAGCCCCTCTTCTACGACGAGCAGGGCTACGCGGGCCTCTCGGACACCGCCCGCTACTACATCGGCGGCATCCTGCGCCACGCCCCCTCCCTCCTGGCCTTCACGAACCCGACGGTGAACTCGTACCACCGCCTGGTCCCCGGCTTCGAGGCCCCGGTCAACCTGGTCTACTCCCAGCGCAACCGCTCCGCGGCCATGCGCATCCCGATCACGGGCTCGAACCCGAAGGCGAAGCGCGTCGAATTCCGCGCCCCGGACCCCTCCTCGAACCCGTACCTCGCCTTCTCCGCCCTCCTCATGGCGGGCCTCGACGGCGTCAAGAACAAGATCGAGCCCGCCGAGCCGATCGACAAGGACCTCTACGAGCTCGCCCCCGAAGAGCACGCGGACGTCCCTCAGGTCCCCACCTCGCTCCCGGCCGTCCTCGACGCCCTGGAGTCCGACAACGAATACCTCCAGGCCGGCGGCGTCTTCACCGCCGACCTGATCGAAACCTGGATCGACTACAAGCGCACAAACGAAATCGCCCCCATGCAACTCCGCCCCCACCCGCACGAGTTCGAGCTGTACTTCGACATCTAAAACGCGGGTTCGGGCGACCTGGGCCGAGACTCTGGAAACCGCTGTGACCTGCGGAAACAGTGCCTTCTGTTTCTCACTGGTCCCGGCTGATTTCCGGGCTCTTGTGCACCGGATGTGCACCGGCCGGTCGATTCTCTGACGTGACGTCAGGACAGATATGAGGGCCGCCCTCCCTGCCCGGGACGGCGGCCCTCGTCGTCGGCTCGGCCACCGTTGGCCCGCAGTACGGACGTCCGGGTCGGTACTCGCCGTGGGGGATGGCGAGGGACCACAGGGCATCGCGGAGCGCGACGGCCTCAGCGATGCACTCGGGGTCGTCGATGACCTCGTGTCCCGTCACCCGTCTCGCATCGGTGTGGCCGACGGCCAGGAGGCGGTCGTCTATGAGCCACCAGTCCTTTCCGTCGAACGGGAAGACCAGATCACCGGGAACGGTGTGGCGGGGGAGCCAGCGGATACCCTCACCGGCCTCCAGGTTGCGGGGAGTGGTGCGGTGCTCCCACCGGATGTACGGCGTGTGGGGGTGGGAGACGACGCGGACGCGTCGAACGGCCTTTCCCTCGCCCGTCAGCCGCTTGACCATCCGCGTCCACGGCTGCATGAAGGCGTAGTCCACCGGCTCGTCGGGGAGCCAGCTCTCGAAGGGGCCGTCCTCGTCGGGCACCGAGTAGTCGTCCCGCAGTTCCAGGTGGAACGCGTCGTGCGCGCACGCCTCGATGAGCCGGTTGCGCTCGACGCCGGTGATCAGCTCCACGCGGTTCCTCCACCTTGGAGACCTCGCTGACTGCTACGGGACCGCCGTTTCGATGGTTTCGAAGATGTCGGAGCCGGTGCCCGCAGCTCGGACAGCAACTCGGCACCCTCACCCGCCGGCGGTCCCCCGGGAGCGGGGGGACCGTCCCCGGCTCCCGGTCCCCGGGGACCGACTGCGATCCGGGGACCGGTCCCCGCTCCCGCTGCCGGGGAGGTGCAGTTGTCCGGGGATCGCGACCGGTGGTCAGACGCTGTGCGGGAATGCGTCGGGGGTAGGGGAGTCGCTACGTTGTTCAGGCATACGTTCCTCTCCTGCGATCCGCATTGTCGGAAATGGGCTTGGGGTCACCTACGTGCAGTACGAGTCGCGCGTCCGCAACCACATCATCGAGCCGCTCGGCGCCCTGCGACTGCGGCAGATCAAGCCCTCCACCGTCCAGCCCTGGATCAAGCGCCGCCGCCAGGTCCTCGACGAGACGACCGTGGGCCGAGGCCGCAAGTGGGAGAAGTGCCGCGACAAGATGATGCACGCCCTCCGGCACCTCTTCGCCTCCGAGGCCATCAACGAGGGAGTCGACGTCCACACCCTCGCCGACCTCCTCGGCCACGAGGACCCGGCCTTCACGCTGCGCCGGTACGTGCACCGCGTGACGGGCGCCGTGGCGGAGGCCGGGAAGGCCATCGGCAAGCGGTATCGCCTCGCGGCCTGGCGTCTGGCCGATTCGCTCGCCGGCTGCGGTGAGGAGAGGATCGCACGCATCGTCCGCCTGCGGCTCGGTGCGGTCATGGAACCTGTGCGGTACCGCCCTCGTACTCCCATGCCTGATCCGCCGCGATGAGCCCGCTCGCGGACAGGGGCGGACCGTCGCACTCGGAAGCGGCGGACATCAGCCGGGCGGCCGACGCCGCCGTGCTCCCGGGTGGGATGACGAGCAGGTCCCAGCGGCCGGCGCCGTAGGACAGCAGTAGCAGCTTGTGCGGGTCGAGTTCGGGGGTGAACCAGCCGACCTTGACGACGTGGCCGAGCACGGGCACTTGGCGCGGTACCACGGGCCAGTGCTCCGGATTGACGGCGACCCGGGTGACGCGGCCCCACACGGGTGCCAGGGCTTCGATGAGCGCGGGCAGCTCGACCAGAAGATCCCGGGAACGAGGCCACCAGGCACCGTCCAGGAGCCCACGGGAGCCGCCGTCGGGCTTGAGCGTGAGACGCGCGGCCCCGCCTGCGCGGGGCGGGCTCTGCGGTGGGGGCAGGGGGAGGATCGCTGACATGACGCGGACCCGTCTCCAGACCACTTCCGCAGTGGCCCGGGATTCGTCTCTCACCGAGAACGACCCGGCGTGGAAGCCGGTGTGCGAGATGCTCTCGATCCTCTCCAGCCTACTCCCCGCCCGCCGCGTGCCCGCTAGAGGCGGAGCAGGCGCTGGGTGATCTCCCTGTACTCCCGCATCGCCAGCCGGAGTTCCGTGGATTCCGCGGAGGAGTCCTGCCAGCCCGTGCGGAGGGTCCGTCGCCGTTCCGCGAGGGCGTCCGCGAGCAGGGTGCTGACGTCGTCGAGGGCGGCCTCGGCTTCTGCCAGGGCCTCGCGCGGGTCGTCGGCCAAGGTGTTGAGGGCGTGTCCGAGGCGCAGCGATATCCGGTCGCGTGCGTCCGGCGGGAGCAGCGCGTTCGCGCTCGGGCCGCGCCGCTCACCACGCTCCGGGGGCTGGTCGGGGGGCTGTTGGGCGCGTTGCTGGTCGTACATGCTCGCCTGCCGCTCTGTCGCGATGACGATCACCGTGAAGATCGTGCCGGTGATCCTGTCCTTCATCCTGCGCGTCGTGTCCGGCGAGGCAGGACGGCGAACTGCCTCCCTGGCGTGTTCCCTCGTGCGGTGACGCCAGTCAACGTCCGGCGGGAGAGCGTGTCAACGTGCCTTCGTCGCCGGGAGTACGCTCGTAAGAAGAGGAACGCGGCGTGCCCGCCCGACGGTTCGTCTCCGGGCGCACCGGTTCCGAGCACGCCACCCCGCCCGTCGGGGGCAGCCCGAGACCCCGGCCGCACCTCATCCCAGCGGCGGTCCCGAGGCCAAGGAGTGCCCCGTGCCCCCAGTGCCCCCAGTTCCGCGACGCCCACGAGGGCGGCTCCGCCTGACGGCGACCACCGCTTCCACCGGCCATCCTCCGGCTATCGACAGGTGATCCCATGACCCTCGTACTGCGGACCCCGCCCCCCTCCCGCCCCGTCCTCCGCCTGCGTCTGGCTCCCCGCCGCGGCATGCCGCGCTCCATCGACGGTGCGTGGTGGCCCCGTTCGTACGATCTCACCGCGGAACTGCCGTCCCTGCTCGCCGGGCTGCCGCGCGCGTGGGGCCACATCACCAGCGTGATGGTCAACGGGGCCACGTGGCCCGCGGCTCCCGGCCACGTTCTCGTCGGCGACCGGATCGTGCGGCTCAGGAGGACGCTGGCGGCCTCCGCCCCGAACACCGTCATCCTCCTCTCGCCGGGCCGGGGGCGCTGGGACCTGCTGGTCGTGCCCCCGGATACGGATGAGGAGTCCGCGGAACGTCTCATGGCGGCGGCTACCGACGGTCGCGCCTGAGCAGGTGTGCGGCGGGCGGACCGGCAGCTCACGCGGGTCCGCCGTGGAGGGCCCGTTCCGCTGTCATGAGCGCGGTCGCCGTCTTCGGCAGCGCGTGCGCACGCTCGCGGCGGCCAGCAGCCGGGCGGCCGAGGGGATGCCGGTCTCCGGGGGGATCACGAGGAGGTCCCAGCGGCCCGCCGTCGAGGACAGCAGCAGGATCCTGTGCGGGTCCGGCTCCGAGTAGAACCAGCCGACCTTCACCACATAGCCGTTGATGAAGAGTTTGCGCGGGATGACCGGCCAACAGTGCTGGTTGAGGGCGATACGGGTGATTCGCCCCCCCAGCGGATCCAGCACGTCCGTGAGAGCGGACAGCTCGGCTGTGAGGTCACGTGTACGCGGCCACCAGGCACCGTCCAGTTCACCGGGCTCCCGGGAAGGGCTCACGGGTTTCAGCGCGAGGCGGGCCGTCGGGGCCCTGAAGGGCCCGGCCGCTGACAGGGGATGCTCGGCGATCGCGGACACTGCGCGAACCTGTCTCCGGACTCCCGCGCGGCGACGGCCGCCCGGTGTCGTCTCTCACCGGGAACGACACCGGCATCGGGGCCGGTGTGCGAAACGCTCCCGATGGCGTCACCGTACTCCTCTCAGGGGCCGGACGGACCGCTCGTGGCCGACGGCTCTCCCGCGCCGCTCTGCCGGACGTCGTTCTCCGCGGAGCGGCTGGAGTCCAGCCAGGTCTGCGCCGGTTCCGGGGCGCGGTTCGTGTCCACGGTGAGTTCAAGGCGGGTCCCGCCCTGGTCGCCCGCAGGGTAGCTGCGCTGCTCGGTGGCGGCGAAGTGGCGGCGGATGGTCTCCGCGACGCGCCGGGCGGCCTCGGGGGTCTCCGCGACGATGTGTACCTCGGCGTGCTCGTCCGGGGGTGTCTCCGCTGGCTGCATGGTGACCTCTTTGTCCGACAGGACGGGAGAAGGATCTTCACCCTACTCCGGCGGCCAACCCAAGGCCGCTTCCCGGCGACGGGCGGGCTCGGCTTCCCCGGCCGTCGGACGCCGGTAGTACGGTGGAGCCAGGACCTCCCGTTATCCGTCCCCCCCCTCACAGACAGGCGAGCACGATGCCTGAACCCGACGCGCCGCACGTGACCCGGCTCCTCCCCGACGCCGTACACCAGGCGGTCAGACCGGGGACGGCTGTCGTACGCCTGGAGACGAGGAAGGACCGGCAAGGGATGCTCGACGGGGCGTGGTGGCCGCGTTCCCGCGACATCGCCGCCGAGCTTCCCGCTCTGATCACCGCTCTGACCAGGTATCTCGGGGCGATCTCGCGCGTCGGTCTCGACGCCGCCGCATGGGACGAACTGCCGACGAGGATGACCATCGACGGCCGCCTCGTCCACATCGACTCCTTCCCGGCCGGTGACGACACCGTGCTCATCACCCGGGGCGACCGCGACCTCTTCTCCCTCCTGGTGGTCCCGCCGCACACCCCACCGGACGCGGCCCGCGCCGCGATGGCCGAAGCCGTGCGCGTCGACAACGTCACACGGGCCGAGCAGATCCTCATCGACACCGGTACCGGTTCCGGTGCCGCCTGAACCCGCGCCCCGGTTGCCGGAGGCGGCGGCCGTACCGAGGCGCCGTTGCCGCGCTGTGCTGTCAGCCGTACGCTGCGAGTGACAGTTCGCTCCAGACCCTGGCGAGCGGCGCGCCCCGCGTGTGCGGGGAGCGCGAGGGGATGACCCCGGTGCCAGGGCCCGTTCCTTTCCGTGACGGGTGAGCGGCTCCTTGGCATTTCCCTTCCCCCACAACCTCGGGTGGGAAGGGCCGGGGTGGCCCGGGTCGCGTGAGGGGGGTTGCGCGCCCGGGCCGTAGGGCGGCCGTCGCCGAGCCATCCGGGGGCGGCCGACCGCGCCGTGTCCGACGCCGACAGCGGGTTACCGTACTTTTCAACTTTCCGCGGTAAGCGCATTTATGCACCTTCGGGCCGCCCGGATACGGAACCGGGAATTCGGCAGTGCACGTCGGCACCGGCTGCCCTGGGAGGCCCGGCGCTGTAGGGTTCAAGGACAGGGCTGCCTCGTGGGATCAGGGCTGATGGTCAAGTCCCCGCTGTTCGAACCTCGGGCTCCGTCGCGGCCTCCCTTGCCGCTGGACGGAGAAGACGCATGTGCTGCCCCTCCCCTCACACCTCAGCCGCCCGTCATGCCTGACTCTCGCGCGCTGCGGGTCCTGGAACTGGTCGCTCTGCAGGCCAGGCGCCGTGGCGGGCAGGTGGACGTCCGGGACGTGTGCGCCGCCGCGGTGGAGGCGCTGCCCGTGGACGGAGTCGGTATCTCGGCGATGTCCACCCCGGCCCTGCGACACATTCTGCACACCACTGACCGGATCAGCGACGAACTGGAAGAGCTTCAGCTCACGCTGGGCGAGGGCCCGTGCGTGGACGCCTTGAACTCCGGGCGTCCCGTGCTGTCCGACGACCTGGCCGATCAGGAGTTGCACGCACGATGGCCGGCCTTCGCCCCGGCCGCCCACGCCACGGGAGCCCGCGCGCTGTTCGCGCTGCCGCTGGGCACCGGGCGGGGCGCACCGGGGGTGCTGGACATGTACGCGGCCCGCCCCGGCACGCTGGAGGGCGACGTGCTCGCCGACGCGCTGGCCTTCGCGGACACCGCCGCCACGCTGCTGGTCCTGGCCTCGCCCAGTGTCGGCTTCGTCCAGCAGCCCGACCCCGGTGCGATGGAGCACGCGCTGGGCTACGACCAGTACCGGGCGGAGATCGACCAGGCCGTCGGCATGCTCACCGAGCAGATGGGGGTGGGCCCCGAGGAAGCGGCCGTACGGCTGCGTGCGTACGCCTACGCCCAGTCGCAGAAGGTCGCGGACATCGCCGTCGAGGTGGTGACGCGCCGACTGCGATTCGATCCGGACGGCACCGTGCGCGTCCCCGAAGGAGAGTGACAACGGTGCCCTGCCCGCCCCCGCTCGCGCGCGTTCTCCGCGCGGCGCCCGCGCAGTCCCCCCAGGAGCGAAGGTGAACAGCATGGATGAACGGAACCTGGCTCCGGCGTTCGTAGAGCTGGCCGACAGCCTGGTCGACGACTTCGACCTGATCGACTTCCTGTCCCGGCTCACGGACCGTTGCGTGGGCACGCTGGAGGTCGCCGCGGCGGGGGTGCTGCTGGCCGACCGGGACGGGGTGCTGCGCGTACTGGCCGCCTCCAGCGACGACGTACGCCTGATCGAACTGCTCCAGGTGCAGAACGACAAGGGCCCCTGCCTGACCTGCTACCGCACCGGGCAGGCGGTCACCGTCACCGACCTGGACCTGGCGCCCGAGCGCTGGCCGCGCTTCGCCGAGGACGCCCGGAGCCGCGGCTTCGCCGCCGTCCAGGCCCTTCCGATGCGGCTGCGCGAGAGGACCATCGGCGCCCTCAACCTCTTCCACACCACCACCCGGGCCCTGGACCCGCAGGTCACCGCGATCGCCCAGGCGCTCGCCGATGTCGCGACCATCAGCCTCCTGCAAAAGCGCGTCATCGAGGACCAGGACCTGCTCAACAGGCAACTGGAGCAGGCCCTCGACACCCGCGTGGTCATCGAGCAGGCCAAGGGCAAACTCGCCGAGCGCTACGGACTGAGCATGCAGGAGGCGTTCACCCTGCTGCGCGGCTACGCCCGTTCCCACAACCGTCGGCTGACCGACCTGGCCACCGCGTTCATCAACGAGGCCGAGCCCCTCACCGACCTCTGCCCCCAGCCTTGATCCCGCGGACGCCGGGGCCGGTCGGCACGGTGCGGGCCATGCGGATCCGGATCAGCGTGCCGTCCTTGGTGGTGCGCATGTCGGCGGCGTCGCTGAGCTGCCTGATGATCCACAGGCCGCGGCCGTCGAGCGAAGCGGTACCGGGCGGCAGGTAGCCGGCCAAGGCGGTGCTCAAGGTCCCCTCGGGGTCGGCGATCTCGCAGAACAGGGCAGCGGGCGTGGACCAGATCCGGCAGTGCCCGGCGCCGCCGCCGTGCCGGATCGCGTTCGCCGCCGCCTCGTCCACGCAGATCAGAAGGTTCTCCCCACGCGCGGAGGAGAGCCCGGCGCGGCGGGCGTGACGGGCGACGAACCTCCGCATCGCCGCGAGTTCGTCGGGCCCCGCGAAGGCGAACTCCTCGCATCGGTCGGGCGGTTCGTCCAGGGCCGCCGTGTCGCAGGCGGCGCTGAACTTCTCGGGCGCGACGTGGGCGGGATTCGCCCGGTGCTTCGCCCCGCTGGTGAGCGTGGGGTGCGTGAGCTGCGCGGAGCGCACCAGTCCGGAGGGCAGCGCCCGGGTGTCGTACGGGCACAGATGCCAGGCGCCTGTCGCGGCCAGAGCCAGTGTCAGCAGCGCTTCGTAGCGCGTCCACTCCCGGACCTGACCGTGTGTGAGCCCGTCCCAGGGCAGCTCTCCCAGCACCCGCGAACGGCCCGGTGTGTGGCGGGCCTTGTCGTGGTAGGCCAGCAGCGCCTGTGCGGGGCTGTGGTACCAGTCGTCGTCGGCGAACGCGATCCCGTTGGCGCGTGGTCCCAGGTGTCGGCGGATGAGTGCGGAGTTGTGCCGGGTCGTGGCGACGAACACCGGTTCGTCGAGGGCCAGCCCGTCGCGCGCGAAGGGCATGGCGGCTTCCAGGAATTCCGTGTCGCTTCCGTAGAGCATCAGGTGGTGCGCGTGGGACGGCGCCCCTGGCGGGGGCGGCACGCGCGGGTCAGTCATCGGGAGTCTCCTCCAGGAGGGTCAGTGGCACCTCGGGCCGGTCCCAGCCGCAGGCGGCCAGCATTTCCGCGATCGCGAGGTCCCGGGCGAGCAGCACCAGGCGCCGGCCGGGGTCCAGCACCTCGGCGAAGGCCACCAGGGTGTGCAGCGCGGCGAAGCTCAGAAAGGTCACCTCGGTCAGATCCACCGTCAGGTCCACGGCCGGATCCGCCGTCAGGTCCACGGCCGGATCCGCCGTCAGGTCCGCGGCGGGCGCGTCGGAACACGACCGGTCGGCCTTCTGCCGGTCAAGGAGATCGAGCAAGTGGCCCAGGACCGCTGCCTGGTTGGTCAGGTCCACCTGGCCGACCAGACGCAGGCCGCGCGCGTCGTCGGAGCGCCAGACCTGCAGCAGCGCGTCTGCGTAGAGGGCGGGCCCGTCGTAGGCGGACACGAGCGTCCTCTTCCCTGCTCGTTCCGCGAAGAGCCCCGCAGGGCCTCGAACGGTGCCCATGCCGGACATCCGGGAACGCCGGGACGCTGGGGCTTCCGCGCAACGTGGCTGTCGAACGGCCGCACGGGGCCGGACTCGTTTCCGCTGGCGGCATGACGCCTCCCTACGACGGGACCGCCGAACGCCGACAGCGCGGAGAGTGCTCGCATCAGTGAGGGCATTCACGGATTCCCTTCAACCGTACGCCTACCCGACGCCGCACAGAGGACACCGCTCGTCCGAACCCGAACACCGTTGGCCCGGCCGCCGGCTCGGCCGACCAACTCGGTCCGGTCGCACCTGGGTCGTGGGCCGTGTCCTGCTCCGTTGAGGAGGACACGGCCACGGTCGTTGGGCGGGTCATGAGTGGCCGTGGCGGAGGTGGTGGGAGGCGGCTAGGCAGGAGGCCGGCCAGGTGGCTTTGCCGCGTGAGTGTTGTACGTCCGCAGGGTCTCCGCGATCTCCTGTGGTGTGATGCCGTCGGTCACGTAGCGCGGATGGCCGATGACGACCGTTGCCGAGGCGCGGCGGGTGTCGACGCCATGGGTGGTGAGGATGCTCCCGCGGTTCTCGTCCATGGTTCTGAGATAGTTCTGCGTCTGGGAAACGGCGTGATGCACCGGGGCGCCCAGCATGAGGTGACCGTGGAGCCGGATGACCAGGTTCTTGATGTTGCCGCGCTTGAGTTCCACGACGTGCAGAGAACCGTCGCCGCGCAACAGGGGGATGTCGAGGATGGTGTCCGGGGTGTACTGACGGCGGGCCAGCTCTGCCACGTATGCTCCGAAGATCCATTCCTGGTTCTTGAGGCAGGAATGGAGCGTGCTCTCGGAGCTGTCCGGGTCGGCCTGTGCGGCTCGCAGGGCCGCGAGTCCGGCTTGTCTGGTCCGGAGTTCGAGCGATTGGGCCAGCAGTTCCGCGTCCACGCCGGCCAGGACATCGTTCATCATCCGTGCCGTCTCGGCGGAGGCGGGGCGGGGAAGGTCACGGAGCACGATTTCCATGTGCCCGTACCGCTGGAGCCGTCGCGCCTCCCGAGTGGACAGTTGGATTCCCCCGTGCCTTTCCCGAGCCCCAGGTAATCCGCGGAGCGGGCGATGCCGCGGAACAGGTCACGGGCACCGGCGGCGGTCGCGTCGGGGTTGTCCCGGCACAGGACGTCCAGGGCCGCGACCGCGCGATCGGCACCCATGGCGATCGTTCTCCGCATGCCTTCTTCGCTGCGCTCCCGTGCCTCCTCGTCGTAGTAGTGCTCCAGGATCTCCAGGAACAGCTCTCCTTCGGCGTACGAGGCGAAGTGCTGGAAGCGCCGGGCCAGGTCGAAGTCTCCGTGAAGGGTCGGTTCTTGGGCCACGTCCTCCAACGCGTTGACCAGAGGCCGGCCCTTTCCCTAGTCCCCGCCGATGCCGCCCATGAGGCGCAGCACCGCGTCGATGCGTTCCCGTACGCTCGCGTGCTCGGTGAGTTTCTGAGCCTCGCCGACCATGTGCCTGAGCGTGAAGCTGGAGCGGAAGTTCGTCATGCGGGTCACCTCAGAAGTGGGCACTCACGGAACGGACTTGGTGAGACCCGCGTCGTCTCGTGCGACCCGCTTGCGCCCTTGTGGGCCTGCCGTCGGTGTGTCACACACGTAGGTGGGCGGGGCATCTCGGTGAGGGGGAACTCGTGTCGGGAAGCGGCGATCTCATCCCTTCGGCCTCAGCGTGGGCCGTCGAGCGGTTCGGGCGCCAGGCAGGCGCGCTCACCAGGGCGATACCGGTGCAACTGGCGCGCGCCCACGTCGTGCACCTCACCGCTGATCCGGAAAATGGCATCCACGCGATTCACTGGGGTCAAGCCCGACTCGAACCCGACCGTACGTTCACGTGGCCGTACAGCGAGCCGCTTCCCCTCGCGCCCCCTGAGGCCTGATGACGGCCGTGGTGATGCCCCGTCAGGACTCCTCCTCCACCGGCAAAGACCCCACCCGGCAGGACGCCACGCCCGGTGTGGTGCGGGTGAAGGATTCGACTTGTTCGGCGGTTTTCCGGGGGTCCGTAACGATCTCGCCGCGGTTGTCGATCAGGACGAGCGTGTTGTCCGGGGGCTTGTCCGGGTGGTCCTCGTGCTGTTCGCCGGTCAACGGGAACACGCCCCAGGTACGTGCCCGGCGCCGCTTCGCCGGACCCCCCTTCCGCAAGCCGCAAGCCGCAAGCCGCAAGCCGCAAGCCGCGCGCCGCGGGTCAGCGCGAGCCCGAGCCCTGGAAGCTGTAGTGGCGGAGGCCCTTGCCGTCCTCGTCCCAGTTGAGCTTCAGCGCGCCGTCGGCGTACGCGCTCTTGTTGCCGACGTACTTCTTCGCCGTGGACGTGGTCCAGGAGCCGTTTCCGGAGCCGTTCATCTTCGCCAGGTTGTCCCGGATGGAGAACGTCTTCTTGCCCAGCACCGTGTCGGCGCCGCCGTCCGCGTGCTTGAGGTAGAGGCGGAAGTAAGCGCTGTCGAAGGTCTCGGAGAGGTCCGTGCCGGAATACCACGGCGGGGCGTCCCAGCTCACCTTGGCCTTGGCGTAGACGTAACCGCCGGAACGGGCCACGCAGTTCTTCACCGTGAAGTCCCAGTTGTCGCCCCAGGGGCCGGAGTAGCCCGCGTCGTCGATCGTGCGGGTACTGGAGTTGCACTTCCAGCTCAGCGCGGACGCCGGGGACGTGGTGACCGCCGAGACGCCGGCCACCGCCGCGCCCACGAGCGCGACCGAGAGGGCCCTTTTGGCGGCTGCCGAGGATATCCGAAGCTTATTCAGTTTCATGTGCGCTGTCCTTTTGGCGGTATTTCTGTTCGCGCATCTGCCGGTGCGCTGTTCTTTCGGCGTTCACCTTACCGAGGCGTTGGATCGCGTTCGCCGGCGGTTTCGTCCCGAGAAATGGGCTGAAAGGGAATTCTCCGGCCGGGGGAAATTCGCGCGTCTATTCGCGGGTGCGTCCCCATCTGGTCCGGCCTGTCCGCTTCGCGGCCGGGTCCCGTCGCGCATGCCTCATGTCACGGCACGCGCACGCGCCACGTCACGGCACGCGCACGCGCCATGTCGCCGCGCGCGTATGCCTCGTGTCGCCGCGCGCGCATGCTCCATGTCACAGCGGGGGCCGCCGAAGGCGTGAGTGGGGCGGGTTAACATGTGAGCACCGCCTAGCTCGAAAGATAGATCTCTGTGGCTGTCAATGACGACGTGTTCACCAACTGGAAGATCCGCGAGGAGATCGCGGAGTCGATGATCCCGATCATCGGGAAGCTGCACCGTGAGCGGGACGTGACCGTCCTGCTGCACAGCCGCTCCTTGGTGAACAAGTCGGTGGTCAGCATCCTCAAGACGCACCGGTTCGCCCGGCAGATAGCCGGGGAGGAGCTCTCGGTCACCGAGACCCTCCCGTTCCTGGAGGCGCTCACCGCGCTCGACCTCGGGCCCTCCCAGATCGACATCGGCATGCTCGCCGCGACGTACAGGACGGACGACCGCGGGCTCTCGGTCGAGGCCTTCACCGCGGAGGCCGTCGCCGGGGCGACGGGGGCGAACAAGATCGAGTGCCGCAGGTCGCGGGACGTCGTGCTGTACGGCTTCGGCCGTATCGGACGGCTCCTGGCCCGGCTGCTGATCGAGAAGGCCGGGTCCGGGAACGGGCTGCGGCTGCGCGCCATCGTCGTGCGCGGCGGCGGCGAGCGCGCCGCCGGGGATCTGGTCAAGCGGGCCTCGCTGCTGCGCCGGGACTCGATCCACGGCCAGTTCCAGGGCACGATCACCGTCGACGAGGCGAACAGCACGATCGTCGCGAACGGCAACGAGATCAAGGTGATCTACGCCGACGACCCCTCGGAGCTGGACTACACCGCGTACGGCATCCAGGACGCCGTCCTCATCGACAACACCGGCAAGTGGCGCGACCGCGAGGGCCTCTCGCAGCACCTGCGCCCCGGCGTCGACAAGGTCGTCCTGACGGCCCCGGGCAAGGGGGACGTGCCGAACGTCGTGCACGGCGTGAACCACGACATGATCAAGCCGGACGAGCGCATCATCTCCTGCGCGTCCTGCACCACCAACGCGATCGTGCCGCCGCTGAAGGCGATGGCCGACGAGTTCGGGGTGGAGCGGGGCCACGTCGAGACCGTCCACTCGTTCACGAACGATCAGAACCTGCTGGACAATTACCACAAGTCGGAGCGTCGCGGCCGTTCGGCGCCGCTCAACATGGTGATCACCGAGACCGGTGCCGCCTCCGCCGTCGCCAAGGCGCTGCCCGACCTCAAGGCGAAGATCACCGGCAGCTCGATCCGCGTCCCCGTGCCGGACGTCTCGATTGCGATCCTCAACCTCCAGCTCTCCCGGGAGACCAGCCGCGAGGAGGTCCTCGACCATCTGCGCGAGGTCTCGCTGACCTCCCCGCTCAAGCGCCAGATCGACTTCACCAGCGCCCCCGACGCGGTCTCCAACGACTTCATCGGCTCGCGCCACGCCTCGATCGTCGACGCCGGCGCGACCAAGGTCGAGGGCGACAACGCGATCCTCTACCTCTGGTACGACAACGAGTTCGGCTACTCGTGCCAGGTCATCCGCGTCGTCCAGCACGTCTCCGGCGCCGAGTACCCGACGTACCCCGCGCCGCTGAGCTGACCTCCGGACGCCGCCTCCCGCGCCCTTCTGCTCTCTCCCCAACGCCCCCAGAATGAAGGGGGGCCGGGGGAGAGGGGGAGGGCGCGGTGGCGAAGAAGCGCACACGGCGACGCCGTTCCGGCCCTGCCGCGCGGCGGCGGAGGCGGGACGCCTACCTGGGCTTCTGGGGGCTCGCCGTGTTCCTGGCGGTGGCCGACCGGTCCTGGCTCTGGCCGGTTCTGCTGTCCCTCGTCGCCGTGTTCGGCGTCGTCCTCCCGGCGGCGGTGTGGCTCCGGCGTACGGGGCGGCTCCCGCGTACGGGACGGCTCCCGCGTACGGGACGGCTCCCCCGCACGGGACGGCTCCCGCCCCTCGGCGTACGCCGCGGAGCCGCGATCCCCGCGCGGCAGCGTTCGCTCGCCGACGTCGACGCCATGAGCTGGCAGGAGTTCGAGCGGTACGTCGCGGGCCTGTGCCGCCGTGACGGCTGTACGGACGTCGAGGTCACCGGCGGCGCGGGGGACCTGGGCGCCGATGTGACGGCCAGGATGCCCGACGGGCGGCGGCTCGTCGTCCAGTGCAAGCACTACGCCCCGCACCGGTACGTGCCGAGCGGCGACATGCAGAAGTTCGTCGGCACGGCCTGGCTGCACCACAGGGCGGACGTCGCCGTCTTCGTGGCCACCTGCGCGTTCAGCCGGGCCGCGCTCGACTACGCCGTCCAGCAGCGAGTGCTGGCCGTCCACCGCGACCTCCTGGGCCAGTGGAGCAACGGCACGCCCCTGCCCGCCCTGCTGCCCCTCAACGGCGCGGGCCAGGGCGACCGCGCCCACCGCCGACGCCTGCGGAACACTTACCGGCGCCCCTGAACCCGCCTCCGCCGCGCGGCGGAGGCGGGTTCAGGGGGTGGACGCGTCCGGAAGCGCGCCGTCCGAGGCCGGGATCCCCGACGAACGGAGGGAACCCCGGGTGGACTTCTGGGACCGGGCGGGGCGGTGGGCGGCGTACGGGGCCGCGCTCGCGCTGACCCCGTATCCGGTGATCAAGGTGATGTGGGTGGCCGGCGCCCCGCTCGGATCGGCCCCCGCCGGGGCCGGGTCCGGCACGGCGGGGTGGGTGCTCCTCAACGCCGTGACGATCGGCATGGCGGGCACCGGCATCGCGCTGGCCCTCGCGCTCGTACGGCCGTGGGGGAACCGGATTCCGGCCCCGCTGGTGGTCCTCGGCGCCTGGACGGGGGCCGGGTTCCTCGTCCCGGTCCTGCCGTATGCGCTGCTCAGCGCCGTGCTGGACGCCTCACGCGGGCCTCGCACCAGGCCTCGCATCGCACCAGGTCTCGCACGAGAGCGGCTGGGAGGCCTGGCTCCTCCAGGCGAGCTTCGTCGGGATGGGCGCGGGCAACGGCTGCTGGGCGCTGGCGGGCGCCGCGGCCGTACGGGCGCTCGTACGGGGACGTCCCCGGCGGGTGCCGCGCTGGGCGGTGTTCGTGCTGGGGTGCCTCGGGTCGGGCTCGCTGTTCGCGTGGAGCGGCTGGGAGCTGCCGGTCACCGCGCTGGTGGCGCTCGGCGTGCCGGTCGGGCTGGAGCTGCCGGAGGAGCCGGTGGCGGCCGTGGCGGTGCACGCCGTGGCCGTGGCGGCGGGGGCCGGGATGCTGCGGACTCTCCTGCCGGCGAGCCGCGCGGCCGCGTCCCCGCTCAGCGCTGGGCCGGGAGCGGGACCGGGGGCGCGAGGGGGAGGACGTTCTCCTGGTGGGAGGTGAAGAAGCCGTGGGCGAGGTCCGCGACGACGTCGGCGCGTTCCAGCACGACCCAGTGGTCGGCGTCGGGGACGGACACGAACGTGCTGTCGGCGATGGTCGAGGCGAAGCGTCGCTGGGAGGCGGTGGAGGTGAGGGTGTCGTGCTCGCCGCAGAAGACCAGGGTGGGGACGCCGGTGAGGCCGCCCGCGAGGGGGAGGCGCTCCTCCAGGGCGCGGTAGATCTCGGAGGCGCTGTTGATGTTGCTGAGGAGGGTGCGGCGGACGTAGCGGTACGCCAGGTCGCGGCGGTGGACATGGCGGCGCGGGTCCATGCACAGCATGCCCTCGGTGGCCATGGTGACGAACTCCTCGTGGCGCCCGGCCCGGAGGACGTCCGCCGCGTCCTGCCAGTACGCGAGCTGCGCGTCGCTGAAGTCCGTGGGGACGCCGCCGAGCATGAGCCGGGCGACGCGCTCGGGGCGGCGCTGCGCGCAGGTGAACAGGAGCGCGGCGCCGTAGGAGTAGCCGAAGACGTTGACGCGGTCGGCCGCTCCCAGGGCGGCCACGTCGTCGATGATCTGGTCGATCGCGCCGCACAGCAGCGAGCTGTCGTGCTCGTCCCGCAGGGTGTCGGAGGCGCCCATGCCCGGGAGGTCGGCGGTGATCACGGTGGCCTCGGGGCAGAGCCGGTGCTCCATCTGCGGCCAGCCGTACATGCCCTGGCGTACGCCGCCGACGATCAGTACCGCCTCGGTCGACGGCCGGGAGTTGGGCAGCAGCCGGTAGGAGTAGGACAGGCCGTCGATGTTCAGACGGCGGAGCACTTCCTCTGGCATGGGGTTCCCAACGTGAGTCCGGTCGGCGAGGGGGGACGGGCGAAGAAGGAGAGGGGGAGCGGGGGAGCGGTCAGGCCGTGGTGAGGACCAGGGCGGCGTTGTGGCCGCCGAAGCCCGAGGACGTCTTCACGGCGCACTCCAGACGCGCCGGACGGGCCTCCTTGGCGACCACCTCCACGGCGATCCGCGGGTCCAGGGCCTCCAGATTGACGGTCGGCGGCACGCTCCGGTGCTGGAGCGCGAGCACGGTGAGGGCGGTCTCGATGCCGCCGCTCGCGCCCAGCGTGTGGCCGGTCATCGCCTTGGTGGAGGTCACGAGCGGCCCCTCGCCGCACACGCGGTGCAGCACGGCCGACTCGATCGTGTCGTTGAGCACCGTGGACGTCCCGTGGGCGTTGACGTGCCCGACCTCGGCCGGGGCGACATCCGCCGCGCGCAGCGCGGAGCGCAGCGCCTGCTCCAGGCCCTCGCCCTCGGGGGACGGGGCGACGGGGGAGTGGGCGTCGTTCGTCGCGGCGTATCCGCGCAGCCAGGCGCGGGGGGCGGCGCCGCGGGCGCGCGCGTGGTCGCCGCGTTCCAGGACGAGCAGCCCGGCGCCCTCGCCGACGACGAAGCCGTCGCGGTCGGCGTCGAACGGGCGCATCGCCGCCGCCGGTTCGTCGCGGCGCCTGCTCATCGCCCGCATCTGGCAGCCGCTGGCGATCAGCGGTCGCGAGCAGGGCGCCTCGGCCCCGCCGACGACGGCCACGTCGCAGACCCCGGCGCGCAGCAACTGCAGCCCGGTGCCGATCGCGTCGGTGCCCGAGGCGCAGGCCGTCGAGATCCCGAGGCCCGGGCCCGTGGCGCCGAGGGCGCGGCAGACGGCGCCCGCCGCGCTGTTGACGGTGATGGCCGAGGCCATCGACGGGGCCACGCGGCGGGGGCCGCGCTCGGCCAGCACGCGCTGCTGCTCGTCGTGGTACGTGATCCCGCCGTGCGAGGAGCCGATGACGACGGCGACGCGCCCGCCCTCCCAGGCCTCCGGGTCGAGCCCGGCGTCCGTGACGGCCTGGTGCGCCGCGACGACCGCGAAGCGCGCGAAGGGCGCCAGCACCCGGGAGGCGGCGACGTCCATCCACCGGTCGATGTCGAGCCCGGCGACGGTGTACGCGAAGTCGCAGGGCAGGTCGCGCAGGTTCTCGTGCGGGCCGACGTGGGACGGGGACGTCGTGGTCGTCACCCGTTGCCAGGTCTCCTCGGCGCCGATGCCCGCCGCGCTGACGAGCCCGAGGCCGGTCACCGCGACATCGTCGGCCCGGGTCCGGGCCGGGGAGGTCCGGGCCCGGGACCCGTCGGAGCCGGCCATCAGGTCGTCCTCCGGCGTACGGCCGCGAGGAGTTGGCCGTACGTGTTGCGGGAGGACAGCTCGATGTCCTCCAGATCGACGCCGTAACGTTCCTCCAGCAGCACTCTCAGCTCTTCCAAGGCCAGCGAGTCGAGCCGCAGTTGCAACAGCGGCGTGTCCTCGGGCACCGAACGCGTGTCGATGCCGAAATTACTGGACAGCACCTCGCCTACGTGCGTCGCTACATCCATCAGTCTCCACACCCCTCCACCGGGCTTAACACAGGCGTACAACGCCGCGTACGCGGCGCGAGTCACGGGCGTGGCGTGAATTCACCGCCCGGCCACCCGGGAGTGAAAGGGGAACGGGGCGAGGACGAACGTGCTTGCGAGGATGGGGTGTCGGGTGTCATCCTCGGCGCCATGACGACGCGAAAGGCGGACTCCGCCATCCAGCGATGAGCGGAGCGACGCGCCCCGGAAGCCGGGGCACCGACGCATCACTTCATTCCTTCCCCTCTCCCGAACGGCTCCGGCGGGTCCGCGCCCTGCGCGACGAGTGGCTGGGCCACGGCCTGGCCGCCCTCCCCGCCGACCGGCAGCGCGCCGAGGACGCCGTGGCGGAGCTCTACCGGTTCATCGGCGCCCCGCCGCCCACCTGCGAGTGGGTCGATTCCCCCGCCGCCGCACGCGAGTTGCTCGCCGGGGGACGTACGGCCGACGGCGCGGCCTGGCGGCTGAGCGACGGGTGGGACCGGCCGACCGTCGCGGGGCGGCTGGCCTCCCTGATGTCCGGACTGCGGGCCCGGCTCGACCGGTGGACCGACGGGCACCCCCGGCTGTGGAGCGGCAGCCCCGTGCGGGAGGCCGCGCGGGCGCTGGACTCCGGCGGCGACCCGGAGGCGGCCCGCGAGGCGGGCGTGACCCTGGAGACGTATATCGACACCGTCGTCCGCGAATCGCTGGAGACCACGCTGCGCGACGCGCTGTGCGGGCCGATGCGGACCGCGCTCCTCGGGGACGCGGGTCCCGTGATCGGCCTCACCTGGTACGGGCAGCAGGACTCCGCCTGGATCGGGCCGTACGACATCCGGCGGCGGACCGGGCTCCTCTCCTACCGGCCGCGTGACGAGCGGCAGCTCGACCTGTGGGCCGCGCTGGCCCGGTCGGCCGGCTGGTGGTGGCCGTCCGAGCGGCGGTGCCTCCTGGCCGAACGGCCGGTGGACGTACGGACCGAGCCGCTGCCGTACGCCCGGCACGGCGAGCTGCGGCCGCACCGGGACGACGGGCCCGCGGTGCGGTTCCCGGACGGCACCGCCGTCCACGCGCTGCACGGCACGCCCGTCCCGGAGTGGGTCGTCACCGATCCGACCGTCGAGCGCGTCCACGCCGAGACCAATGTCGAGGTGCGGCGCTGCGCGATCGAACGCATCGGCTGGGAGACCTACGTACGGCGGGCGGGGCTCGTTCTCGTATCCGCCGCGCCCGACCCCGGCAACCCCGGCTCCGAACTGCGCCTCTACCACGTGCCCCGGCAGGTCCAGGGCACCCCCGCGCGGGTCCTCCTCGCGGTCAACGGCTCGGTCGAGCCGGACGGGCGGCGGCGCCGGTACGGGCTGAGCGTGCCGCCGTACTTCGACGATCCGGTGGCGGCGGCGGGCTGGTCGTACGGGCTGAGCGGGCGCGCGTACGCCGGGCTCGTCCGCCGCACATGAGCACCCCCTCCCGCCGCCTTCCCTTCTCCCCTTCTCACACCCAGAGGTGATGCCGCATGACCACGACCACGACCACGACCACTCTCGGTGAACTCGCCGAGCGCACCGGCCGCGACGTCCTCGCCCATCTGGAGCGCGAGGTCACCGTCCCCGTGGTGGCCGGGCTCCAGGCGCAGGGCGACCTGATCGTCGTCCCCGCCGAACTCCTGGACAACGTACGGGAGTCGCGCTACGTCCGCTGGACCGAGGTGCCGCCCGGCGGCGTCGAGCTGCTCCGCGGCGCCGGGGGCGGCAATCCGCACGCGCTCGTCGCCGACCCCGGCACCTGCCGCTGGACCACGACCGTCCACGACCTGACGGGGCTGACCCTCGGCATGTTCGAGGCCACGGCGGTCGCGTACTTGATCCACCCCGAACACGGGGCGTCGGGCATCGCCCCGGGGCGGTACGTCGTCCGGCGCCAGCGGGAGCGGGGCGTGGGGAACGGGCGCTGGACGGCGGGGAACCGGATGATCCAGGACTGACCCGCCCCCAGTCGTACGCGCCGGGCGTGCCAGCGGCGCGTCAACGCGCTCCCCGTTCACGTCAGTGTCCCGTCAGGAGGCGGGGCCGAGGGGGTGGAGCGGGCATAGCTTCGGTGTGTTCTTCCGGAATATCGAAGGAGCGTACGACATGGGTGAGTGCTGCCGTGGTGAGGACTCGGAGCCTGCCGAACGGGGCCCGGCCGGGCCGCTGTTCGTTCCGGTCCGGTCGGGCAGGACGGGATGCGTGGCGCGGCTGTTCCGCACGCCGTGGGGCGGGCGTACGGCCGTGGGGTTCACGTCCGAGGGGCGGCTGACGGCCGTCCTGGGCGGCGGGCAGTCGTTCGTCCGGCTGTCCGAGGCGGCGCTGCGGGCACTGGCCGAACCGCTGGGCGGAGTCGGCCTGACGGTCGACCCGGTCGCGCGGGGCGGTGTGCGATGAGCGCGCCGCCCCTGGCCGTACGGCGCGGGGCCCGGCCGGGCGGCCGGAACGGACCGGACGGCCGGGACGAGCTGGCCGTGTGGCCGGGGTCCACCGCCGTCGGCCGCCGTGCGGCCGGTCCGCCCGTGCCCGCCACCGTCGTCGGGCGGCACTGCGAGGCGGGGGACGTGCTGGCGGAGGAGGCCGCGCTGCCCTCGGACGTACGGGCCGGTGATCTGCTGGCCGTGCCCGTGGCCGGGGCGTACCACCTGTCGATGGCCTCCGCGTACAACCTCGTCGGCCGCCCGCCGGTTGTCGCCGTACGTGACGGCCACGCGCGCACCCTCGTACGCCGCGAGACCCTGGCCGACTTCCGGCGGCGCGACGTGGGGTGAGGGTCCGCGCCGGGGGCTCAGCGGCCCGTGTCCTCGCCCGGTTCCAGGGGCGGGGCCGAGACGCCGAGGTTCGTGTGGCACTCCGGGTGGGCGACCTCGTGGTCCGGGGTGGGTTCGAGGGCCGACGTGGGGACCAGGAACCAGGCCAGCGCCGCGGAGACCACGCACAGCGCCGCGCACAGCAGCATCGCGGAGCCGAAGGCGTGGTCGACGGCGCCCGGCGAGGTGTAGTCGTGCGCGGAGAGCCCGACGGCCAGGGGCAGGACGGCGACGATGAGGAGCTGGGCAGCGCGGGCCGCCGCGTTGTTGACGCCGCTGGCGATGCCGGAGCGGGAGACGTCGAGCGAGGCGAGGACCGTGGCGGTGAGCGGCGCGACGAAGAGGCTCATGCCGAGGCCCTGGATCACCACGGCGGGCAGCACGTCCGCGACGTACGACGTCGAGTCCGGCCCCGTACGGCGCAGCAGGACGAGCCCGGCGGCCGTGATCAGGGGGCCCAGCGTCAGCGGGAGGCGGGGCCCGACGCGCTGGGCCAGGGCACCGGCGGGCGCGGAGAGGACGAGCATCAGCACGGTGATCGGCAGCGTGGAGACCCCCGCCTGGAAGGCGCTGTAGCCCGCGGCGGTCTGGAGCTGGACGGGGAGGATGAAGAAGACGCCGCCGATCGCGGCGTACAGGAACAGCGTCACGACGTTGACCGCCGAGAACAGCCGGACCGAGAAGATGCCCAGCGGCAGCATCGGGTGCGCGCGGCGCCGCTCGACCTGGACGAAGAGCGCGCCGCAGGCCAGGCCGAGCACCGCCGACACCACGACCGCGGTGGCGGGTTCGTGTCCGGACGCGGCGATCAGCGCGTAGGTGACGCCCGCGAGGCCCAGCGCGGCGAGCGTCGCGCCGAGCGTGTCGAAGTCGCCGGTGGCCTCCGGGTCGCGGCTCTCCGGCACGTGCCGCAGTGCGACGAGGACGACGGCCGCCGCGAGCGGCAGGTTGATGAGGAAGATCCAGCGCCAGCCGGGCCCGTCCACGAGCCAGCCCCCGAGGAACGGGCCGATGGCGCCCGCGACCCCGCCGAGGCCCGACCAGGCGCCGACGGCCTTGGCCCGGTCCTGCTGCCGGAACGTCGACTGCACCAGCGCCAGCGACCCCGGCGTCAGCAGCGCCCCGCCCACGCCCTGGAGGGCCCGCGCGGCGATCAGGACCTCGCTGTTCGGCGCGACCCCGCACAGCGCGGAGGCGAGCGCGAACCACACGACGCCGACGAGGAAGACCCGGCGCCGCCCGTAGCGGTCGCCGAGCCCGCCGCCGAGGAGGATGAGGCCGGTGAGGGTCAGCATGTACGCGTTGACGGTCCACTGGAGGACGTCGAGCGTGGCGCCCAGGTCGCGGCCGAGGCGGGGCAGCGCGATGTTCACGATCGTGCCGTCCAGCAGGGCCATGCCGGAGGCGAGCACGGATGCGCTCAGCACCCACCGCCCCTTGCGGGACGCCAGCACTACCGAGCCTGCTCCGTTTCCGTTCTTGTGCTGATCGCCCGTCATGCCGGGACTCTAAGCGCTGTCGGGCCCGATTTCCCGTTGCCCGGCGTGGTGGGCAAGCGCAGAGGAGGAGCAAGGGTGCGCCCCGAAGGGGCGCGGGGAACTGCGCGGCCAGCCACGACGCGCCCGCGGTCTGCGACGCACAGCAAGCGGCAGCCCCTGCTCAGCCCCTGCTCAGCCCGGTTCCGGCCCGCATCGCCTCGTTCATGCCCAGGTTGCTGACGAGGAGGCCGCCGTCGACCGGGAGGGTGACGCCCGTGATCCAGGCGGCGTCCGGGGAGGCCAGGAACGCGATGGCGGCGGCGATGTCCGTCGGCTCGCCCACGCGGCCCAGGGGGTAGTGCGCGGCGACGCGGTCGAGGGCCTCCGCCCTGTCGGTCCAGGCGGGGGTGCGGACGGTGCCGGGTTCGACGAGGTTGACGCGGACGCCGCGGGGCGCGCAGGAGACGGCGAGTGTACGGGTGAGGGAGGCGAGGGCGGCCTTCGCGGCGCTGTAGGCGTGGTCGCCGAAGTGCCGCTCGGCGTTGACCGAGCCGACGTTGACGATCGCGGCGCCCCGGCCCGTGCGCCCCGCCGCCGCGAGGTGCGGCAGCGCGGCGCGGGCGCAGTGGGCCGCGCCGTGCAGGGTGACGTCGATGTCCTGGTACCACAGGGCGCTGTCCAGGTCCTCGAACGGGGCGGGGTCGGGGTGGCAGGAGTAGGCGTTGTTCACCAGGGTGTCCAGGCCGCCGTAGGTCTCCGCCGCGCGCGTGACGGCTTCCCGGACGGCCACGTCGTCGGTGACGTCGCAGCCGTACGCCTCGGCGGTGCCGCCCTCCTGGCGGATCGCGGCGGCCACGCGGTCCGCGCGTTCCGGCTCGCGGTCGGTGACCAGGACGGCGGCGCCCTCGGCGGCGAAGCGGCGGGCCGTGGCCTCGCCGATGCCCCGTCCCGCGCCGGTGAGCAGAACCCGGTGTCCCTCGAATCGCATCGTCATCGGGTCATCCTCCGGGCAGCCCCCGGGCGCGCGCCAGGAGTTGTGCCAGGTGGATGCCCCGGCGGTCGCTCAGCGCGGCGAGCTGGGTGCGGCAACTGAAGCCGTCGGCGAGGACCGTGGTGTCCGGTGCCGCCTCGCGGACGGCGGGCAGGAGCCGCTGCTCGGCGACGGCGACGGAGACCTCGTGGTGGCCGCGCTCGACCCCGAAGTTGCCCGCGAGGCCGCAGCAGCCGCCGAGCCGCCGCACCTCGGCGCCGGCCCCGCGCAGCAGCGCGGCGTCCGCGTCCCAGCCGAGCACCGCGTGGTGGTGGCAGTGGGGCTGTGCGACGGCGGCGGTGCCGGTCAGGTCGGGCGGCTCCCAGCCGGGGGTACGGGTGAGGAGTTCGGCGAGCGTGCGGGTGGCGGCGGCGACGGTCTCGGCGGCGTCCGCATCCGTGCCGCCCGCCTCCCCTCCGTCCGTATCCCCGCTGTCCGCTTCTCCTCCGTCCGCTTCCCCGCCGTCCGCCTTCGCGCCGCCCAGCAGTTCCGCCGCGTCCGTGCGCAGCACGCCCGTGCAGGAGGGTTCCAGGCCGACGACCGTGGCGCCCGCCCGTACGTGCGGGGCCAGGGCGCGTACCGTCCGGCGGATCTGGCGGCGGGCGCCGTCCAACTGGCCCGTGGAGATCCAGGTGAGGCCGCAGCAGACGGGGCGTTCGGTGACCGTCACGCGGTAGCCCGCGTCCTCCAGGACCGCGACGGCCGCGATGCCGGTCTCCGGGGCGAACGCGTCGGTGAACGTGTCGACGAAGAGGACCACGTCCCCGTGCCGCCCCGGCGGGGAGACATGGCGGGCGAACCGGCGGCGGAAGCTTTGGCGGGCGAACGCGGGCAGGTCGCGCCGCCCGTCGATGCCCGCGCCCCACGCCAGCAGCGGGCGCAGGGCGCGCGAGCGCAGTACGGCGTTGGCCAGCGCACGGCCGCCGGGCAGCCGTCCGGCGAGCCGGGTCCAGCGGGGGAGGAGGCCCAGCGCGTAGTGGGCGCGGGGGCGGAGGCGGTGGCGGTAGCGCTGGTGCAGGGCCTCCGCCTTGTACGTGGCCATGTCCACGCCCGTAGGGCAGTCGGAGGCGCAGCCCTTGCAGGCGAGGCACAGGTCGAGCGCGTCGTGCAGCGCCTCGGAGCGCCAGCCGTCGGGGCCGAGCGCGCCGGAGACCACGTCCTGGAGGACGCGGGCCCGACCGCGCGTGGAGTCCTTCTCGTCGCGCGTGGCCTGGAAGCTCGGGCACATCACCGCCGCGTCGCCCGTATGGGCCGTGCCGACGCGGCACTTGCCGACGCCCGTGCAGCGGTGGACGGCGCGCGAGAGGTCGCCGCCGTCGTGCCGGTGGGCGAGGGCGAGCGTGGGGAGTTCGCGGCGGGTCAGCGGCGGGGCGTGCGCGGCGCGCAGTGTCCCGTCCACCGGGTCGGGGCGGACGATCACGCCCGGGTTGAGCAGGTCGTCGGGGTCGAGGACGCCTTTGACGCGCTCGAAGAGCGAGAGGGCCTTCGGCGAGTACATCAGCGGCAGCAGCTCGCCGCGCGCCCGCCCGTCCCCGTGCTCGCCGGAGAGCGAGCCGCCGTGCCGGGCTACGAGACCGGCCGCCTCCAGGAGGAAGTCCCGGAAGGCGGAGGGGCGTTCGCGCAGCGGGAAGTCGATCCGTACGTGCACGCAACCGTCGCCGAAGTGCCCGTACGGCGTGCCCGTCAGCCCGTGCGCGGACAGCAGCTCCTCGAACTCCCGCAGGTAGGCGCCGAGCCGGTCGGGCGGCACCGCCGCGTCCTCCCATCCGGCGTGCGCGGGCTCCCCGGTGGGCGTACGGGCGACGAGGCCCGCGCCGTCCTCGCGGATCTTCCACAGGGCCGCCGCCTGCGCCGGGTCGGTGACCGTACGGGCGTCGAGCGCGCCCGCGTCGGCGGTGAGGCGGCGGGCGGCGGCCGGCAGCGACGGCCCGTCGTCCCCCGCCAGCTCGACCAGCAGCCAGCCGCCGCCGCGCGGCAGTGCGGGCACGGCGCCCGGGCCCTTGCGGGCGCGCACGGTGTCGGTGATCCGCGCGTCCAGGCCCTCGCACGCCACGGGGGAGTGCGGGAGGAGCGCGGGCACGGCGTCCGCCGCCTCGGCCATCGTCGGATAGCCGAGGACGACGAGGAGCCTGGCGGGCGCGTCCCGTACGAGCCGGACGCGCGCGGCGAGGGTGAGCGCGAGGGTGCCCTCGCTGCCGACGAGGGCGCGCGGCACGTCGAAGCCGCGCTCCGGCAGCAGGTGTTCGAGCGAGTAGCCGGACACCTGCCGGGGGAAGCGGCCCAGCTCGGTGCGGAGGAGCGCCAGTTCGGCGTCCGCGAGGTCGCGCAGCCGGTGCAGGAGGGGCGGGTCCGCGGTGCGGCCCGGCACGTCGCCGAGGCGCAGCCGCTCGCCGGTCCCGGCGAGGACGTCGAGGCCGAGGACGTTGTCGCTGGTGCGGCCGTAGCCGAGGGCGCGGGAGCCGCAGGCGTTGTTGCCGATCATCCCGCCGAGGGTCGCCCGGTTGTGGGTGGAGGGATCGGGGCCGAAGCGCAGTCCGTGCGGGGCCGCGGCGCGCTGGAGGTCGGCCTGCACGACGCCGGGTTCGACCAGCGCCGTACGGGCCTCGGGGTCCAGCTCGCGTATCCGGCGCAGATGGCGGCTGGTGTCGAGGACGACGCCGGGGCCGACGGCGTTGCCCGCGAGGGAGGTGCCGGCGCCGCGCATCGTGACCGGCACTCCGTGCTCCGCGCACACCTCCCGTACGGCGGCGATCTCGTCGGCGTCCCGGGGGCGGACGACGGCGCGGGGGCGGACCCGGTAGAGCGAGGCGTCGGAGGCGTAGAGGGAGCGGGCGAGGCCGGAGTCGTCCAGATCGCCCACCCCCGCGCGCCGCAGGGCCGCGGTGAGATCGCCGGTCACGGGGCCACCTCCGCGGGCGCGGCGTCCCCGACGGTCCTCGGGGGAGCGGGCCGCGCCTGCGCCGCCCGTTCCGCGGGGCGCAGTACCGCGATGAGGACCACCGAGACCAGGCTGACCGCCGACATCCCCACGACGTACAGCGTCAGCAGCCACGGGCTGCCGCCGCCCGCCTTGAGCAGCGCGGTGAGGACGAGCGGGGTGATGCCGGACGCGACGACGCCGGAGATCTGGTAGACGCAGGAGACGCCGCTGTAGCGGACGTGGGCGGGGAACAGCTCGGCGTAGAGCGCGGCCTGTGGGCCGTACATCGCGCCGTAGAAGATGCCGAGCGTCACCACGAGCACGCCGCCCATCAGCAGCGCCGAGCCGGTATTGAACAGCGCGAACGCGGGGAAGGCCGCCACTCCGAAGAGCACCGTGCCGAGGCCGAAGGTGCGCAATCGGCCGTACTTGTCGGAGAGATGGCCCCACAGCGGGATCATGGGCACGCACACCGCCGAGGCCACCATCACGCCGATCAGGACGTGGGTGCGGGGCATGTCGAGTTCGGTCGTCGCGTAGGCGATGACGAAGACGCCCCAGGTGTTGAAGGCGATGCCCTCGGCCATGCGCGTGCCCATGCCGAGCAGCAGGCTCAGCTTGGAGGTGCGCAGCAGTTCGACGACGGGGATACGGGCCTCGGCGCCCTCTTCCCGTACGGAGGTGAACGCGGGGGTCTCGAAGACCTGGAGCCTGATCCACAGCCCGATCAGCACGAGGACGGCGCTGAGCAGGAAGGCGATGCGCCAGCCCCAGGAGAGGAACTGCTCGCTGCTGAGCGTGGAGGACAGCAGCGCGAACACGCCGGTGCCGAGCATGAGTCCGGCGGGCACGCCGATCTGCGGCCAGCTCCCGAAGAAGCCCTTGCGGCCCTCGGGCGCGTGCTCCACGGACATCAGCACCGCGCCGCCCCACTCGCCGCCGATGCCGATGCCCTGCACGATGCGCAGGAGGACGAGGAGGAGGGGCGCCCACACGCCGATGGAGTCGTAGGTGGGCAGGACGCCGATGAGGAAGGTGCCGGCGCCCATCAGGAACATGGTCGTGACGAGCGCGGTCTTACGGCCGACGCGGTCGCCGAAGTGGCCGAAGATGATGCCGCCCAGGGGCCGGGCGACGAAGCCGATCGCGAACGCGGAGAACGCGATGAGGGTGCCGACGAGGCTGTCGAACTCGGGGAAGAAGAGCTTGTCGAAGACGATGCCGGCGGCTGTCCCGTAGAGGAAGAAGTCGTACCACTCGATGGTGGTGCCGATGGCTCCCGCGAGGGCGACCTTACGGGCGGGGGTCGGAGCCGGGGCCGGGTTCTGTGTCGCTGGTGGTGCGGGCATGGCGGTGCCTCCTTCTCACCGGGCGCGTCACCAGTTGCGCAGTGACTCGCGGAATATCCGTCCGGCGGCCTCGGTGGTCAGCGGGCGGGGGACGACGGAGAGCTGACGGGACTGCTTCATCGTTCCGGCGACGAGCGTGTCGAGGTGGGGCTCGCCGTAGCCGAATGCGGAGATGCCGTTGGGCATGCCGATGTCGCGCATGAGTTCGCGCAGCACGCGCGGGAGTGCCTCGGCGCCCTCGTCGGGGTCGACGGGGCGTCCGCCGACGAGTTCGGCGGCGCGCAGATGGCGCTTCGGGTCGGCGGGGAAGGTGTAGCGGAACGCGGCCATCGCGGTGGAGGCCACGGCCTGGCCGTGCGGGACCATCGGCATCTCGGGGTAGCCCTCGGCCCGGTAGTCCTCGACGGCTCCGGCGATGGGGTAGGCGTTGGCGTGCGGGATGTGGGTGCCCGCGTTGCCGAAGCCCATGCCGGTGACGGCGGAGGCGTAGGCCATGCCGTAGCGCGCGTCGAGGTCGTTGCCGTTCATCACGGCCCTGCGCAGGTGGGTGCCGACCAGTTCCATGGCCTTCTCGCACCACACGTCGCTGATCGGGTTGGCGCCGCAGAACGCCGCGCGCGCCGAGGCGTCGGGGAACGCGGGGCGGGCGTCGAAGGAGAGCGCCGTGTAGCTCTCGGCGGCGTGGGTGAGCACGTCCATGCCGCTGGCGGCGGTGACCTGCGGCGGCACGGACAGCGTGGTGAGCGGGTCGACGACGGCGAGCTGCGGGCGCAGCCGGGGGTGGCTGATCCCGGCCTTGAGGTGCAGGTCGAGCAGGTCGACGACGCAGATCGAGGTGGCCTCGGAGCCGGTGCCCGCGGTGGTGGGCACGGCGACGAGGGGCTTGAGCTTCCCGTCGGGGACCCGGCCGCCGCCGATGGGCGGGGCGATGAAGTCCATGAGGGTGCCGTCGTGGCTGGTGAGCAGGTTGACGGCCTTCGCGGTGTCCATCGCGGAGCCGCCGCCGACGGCGACGAAGCCGTCCCAGGGGCCCGTACGGGCGTGGGCCACGGCCTCCTCGATGCTCTTGTCGGTCGGCTCGACGCCCACGTTGTCGTAGACGTCGACGCCGAGTCCGGCCGCCTTGACGGCGTGGGCGACGCGGTCGGGGACGCCGCTGGCGGCGACGCCGGGGTCGGTGAGGACGAGCGCGTGGGTGACGCCGAGCGCCCGCAGGTCCTCGCCGATCTCGGCGAGGGCCCCGAGCCCGAACTTGAGGGAGGGCGCGGCCCAGGTGAAGACGGTCTCGGTGGGGTGGTCGAAGCGCGGCATGGAACGGAACCTCCTGGCGCGTGACGCAATGTGGAAGGTGCTCCACAATGTGGATTGGCGTCACGCTAGGAGGGGTTGGCCGGAGGGGTCAATGGGTGTGCACGGACCTGTTCCGGGCCGCTGGGTAGGCTGCGGGGGCGACATTCCGTACGTCCGTCCGCGCGCCGCGAGGCCCGCCGTAAGGAGCGAAACCGGGTGACCAGGAGTCCCGAGAGCCGGTCGGAGCGCCGGGCCGAGAGCCGGTCCGGGGGTCGGGCCGAGAACCGGTCCGAGGGGCGGTCGGGCACGCAGGCGATCGACCGGGCCATGGCCGTGCTGCGGCTGTTCATCGAGGCCGAGGGCGACATCCAGGTCAGCGAGATCGTCGCCCGGCTGGGCCTGACGCCGGGCACCGCGCACCGCGTCGTACGGGCGCTCGCCGCCGAGGGCTTCCTCACCCGCAACCCGGCCAACGACGGCTACTACCTGGGCAGCACCGCGATCCTCCTCGGCCAGGCCGCGCAGCGCGCGCTCGGCGCCGACCGGGTGATGCCGCTGCTGAAGCAGCTCAACGGGGAGACCAGCGAGTCCGTGAACCTCGTGGTGCGGGACGGCGAGGAGTCGGTCGTCGTCATGCGCGTGCAGTCCACCATGCCGCTCCGCTTCGAGCAGCACCCCGGCGCCCGCTTCCCGCTCTACTCGACGGCGTCCGGCAAGGTCCTGATGGCCTGGGCCGAGGACGCCGAGCAGTATCTCGCCGGGCTGCCCGCCGCGCTGCCCGGCGTCACCGCGCGGACGCTCGCGACCCCGGCCGAGGTCGCGGAGGAACTGGAGCGCACCCGCGAGCGGGGATACAGCATCGACAGCGAGGAGAACGTCGAGGGCGTCTCCAGCGTCGGCGCGCCCGTGCTGGACGGGCGCGGCCTGGCGCACGCGGCCCTGGTCGTCCAGGTCCCCACGGTCCGCCTCCCGCCGGAGCGCATCGCCCAACTGGCCCCGCGCCTGCGGGAGATCGCGTGCCAGGTGGCAGAGGTCCTTCCGGCCGACCGGCCCATGCGGGTGGGGCGCGTCTGAGAACCCGGGGCTCCCGGCGCGGCCCTCGCGTCCCCTTCTCCAGGGCTGGGGAGCACCCGCCCCTGCCTGTCCGCCGCAGCCTGCGGGTGGCTTGTCGTTGCGCGCGCAGTTCCCCGCGCCCCTGACGGGGTGCTTGTCCGAGCGCGATGTGCCGGTCCCGGGGCAGTTTTTCGGCAAGGGCGGGAACTTTTGCCAGTCTGGACCAGACCAATGACGTGATGCGGGGCGCTCAGCACAATGGGCCCCGCACGGCCCGGAACTCCCCACGTCAGCGAAAGGGTCTGCTCCCCCATGGTCTCCGACGACACGGCTGCGGTGACGGAACCGCTCCCCGGCCCCGCGCGGCAGCCCGGCGGCGAGCGGCGCGTCACGCTCCGCCGCGACCTCCGCGCCGCCGGACCCGACTTCGGCGTGAGCCTCCTGGTGACCGCCGCCGTCTTCGCCTTCCTGTACGCGCGGATACGGTCCGGCGCCTCCGACACCGTGAAGATCATGCCGTTCATGGAGGACGCCGACACCTTCTGGATGTACTGGCTCAGCCAGGCGTTCGGCTGGTCGGCGCTGCTGTGGGCGTACGGCACCGTCGTCATCGGGCTGCTGCTCGCCGGTCCCCGGCCCCGACGGTTCGCACGGTCCCACGCGGCGATGGAACGGCTCCACCGGACGACCAGCCTCAGCACCATCGTGCTGATGTTCGCCCACGCGCTGATGTTCGCCGCCGAACTCATCCGCTACGAAACGAAATTGAGCTGGCCGACCCGCTTCGGGAAGGCCCTCGTCGACACCTTCGTCCCCGGCGGCTACTCCTCGGGGACCGGCGAGGTCGCCATCCCCATCGGCCAGGCCGCGCTCTACGCCGCGATCCCGCTCGGCCTGCTCTTCTACTGGCGCCACCGCATCGGCGCCCGCGCCTGGCGCGCCCTGCACCGCTGCGTCATCGTCGTCTACGTCCTCAGCGTCTGGCACACCCTGCTCTACGGCACCAACGTCTGGTACGACGGCTGGCCCCGCACCGTCCTGTGGCTGCTCCAGCTCCCCCTCGCCGCGCTCTTCCTGTACCGCCTGGCCCGGCCCCTGCGGCGCGGCGAGCGGCCCGGGGGGCCCACGGGGGCACGGCAGTTGGCCCGCTGGGCGGTGCTGCTCGCGGCCGTCGCGACGCTGATCGCGCTGTGCGTGGTGCTCTGCACCGGCCGCGACGGCGGCCGGGCCAGGGCCTCAGCGCCGGGCGCGCAGGATCATGCGCGGGGCCTCCCCGTCGTAGGGGCGCCCGTCGAACCCGCCGAACGTCTCCACGTGTGAGAACCCGGCGTCCAGCAGCATCCGGCGCAGCTCCGCCGCGCTGTACATGAACCACTCCAGCCGCGCCCGGTAAGCCCGTTCGCCCCGCACCAGCACCCACTCGCTGCGGATCCGCTCGTACCCCTCCAGTGCCGTGTCGGTCTGGAAGACCAGGTCGTCGCCGTGGCGGACGAGCCTCGTGCCGTTCCCCCGGCGCACCAGCATCTCCTTGCCCGCGAGGTCGAGCAGGAGGGTGCCGCCGGGGCGCAGGCAGGCCCGCATGGCGCGCAGGACGGCGGCGTTGTCCTCCGGGTCCTCGAAGTACCCGAACGAGGTGAAGAGGTTGAGCACCACGTCGTACGCGCCGGGCTCGGCGAAGTGCCGCGCGTCGGCCTCGACCAGGCGCGGGCCCACCCCGGCGGCCCGGCACCGCTCCTCCGCGCGCTCCAGCATGGCCGGGCTGCGGTCCACGCCCGTCGTCTCGTAGCCCCGCGCGGCGAGCGGGACGGTGAACACGCCCGCGCCGCAGCACATGTCGAGCACCCGCGCGCCCGGCGGGAACGCGAGCAGCGGCGCGTCCGCGACCAGCTCGGCCGCCTGCGTGTGACGGCTCTCGGGGAAGAGGATGTCGTAGAAGTCGGTCCAGAAGTCCTCGGTGTCGAAGGTGTTCACGGAGGTGTTCATACGGGCTCCCGTTCTCGTGAGTCGCGGCAGAGGATGAGCAGGGGCGGGAGGACGGCGCACTGCGCCGCCGCCAGCAGCCAGAACAGCGGCCCGTCGCCGCCGCCCAGCGCCCCGCCGAGCACCCCGCTGGCGCACGCGCCGAGCCCGGCGGCGAGGCGCTGCCGGCCGAAGACGACGGCGTCGGAGCGGGGCGAACGGGCCAGCGCCTCCAGGTCGTTCTTCAGGAACAGCACGAGGTCGCCGAAGGTGATCAACGCCGCGCCCAGCAGGATCGCGCCGTGCGAGCCGCCGGACAGCACGGCCATGCCCGCGGCGAGCGCGGCGAAGCCGAGAGTGAGCGCGCGGCCGTAGCGCAGCCGCCCGATCCAGCCGGAGGCGAGCGGCTGGACGACGATCACCTGGAGGAAGCAGGTGAGCAGCACGAGGCTGTAGAACTCGGCGGAGGCCCGCTCGACGGCGAAGACGGCCAGGTAGTGCTGGAAGTAGAAGTAGAGGTAGAAGCTGAGGACGGTGGCGGTGAAGGGGAGCGGGGCGATGCCCCGGAGGAGACCGTTGCCGGGCGGATCGTCCGTTACGGGACCGTCCCGTGCCGGACGGTCCGTCGCCTTACGGTCCGGCAGTCGCGCGTGCCCCGCCGTCATCAGGACGAACAGCGCCGTCACGGCCACGAACAGCCCGCCGGGCGCCGACAGCACGAACGGGCCCGCGATGAGCGGGCCCAGAGCCATGCCCGCGTTCAGCGCGGCGTTGCTGACCGAGAGGAAGGCCGGGCGGCGCCCGTCGGGCACGCCGTGCACCAGGTACGCCTTGTTCGCGGGGAGGTAGAGCGCGGCCCCGCAGCACGTCAGCAGCAGCGCGACGACCGAGAGCGAGGGCCAGCGCAGTGCCGCCGCGAACGCCGCGAAGCCCGCCGCGCGCAGCGCCAGCGCCGCGACCATCGTCGTCCGCAGTCCCGCGCGTTCGGCCAGCGCGCCGCCGAAGATCCCGCCGGAGAACTGCACGAGCGAGGCGACCGCCAGCACCACGCCGACCGCGCCCATGCCCATGCCGAGCCGCTCGTGCAGGAAGACGGACATGAACGGCAGCACCATGAAGCTGCCGAGCGGGATCAGGAACGAGCTGAGCAGGAGGAAACGGACCGAGTAGGGGGTGCCCCTGAGTATCCGTCGCGGGCTGTTGGTGTTCTGTGGCTTGTCGCGCAGTTCCCCGCGCCCCTTACGGGGCACTTGTGCGGACCCGCAATGCGTTCGCTGCCGCCACCGCACGGTGCGTCGCCAGCTCCGCCGTCGGGCCCTCCGCGTAGAGGATCCCGGCGTAGCCGCGGCTGTCGGCGAGGTGTTCCAGCAGGGCGCCGGGCGGCTTCGTCGGGTACCAGCGTGGCGCGCCCGGCATCCCCGCCAGCCGGTCGAGTCCGGATACGCCGGTCAGCCTGCCGGGCCTGTCCGGGTAGCCGAGGACGAAGGCGCTCGCGGGCCCGTCGCCCGGTACGGCCGCGTCCATCAGGCCGGGCCGCGTGCCGAGCGCGGCCTCGACCATCGCCTCGTACACGTTGACGCCCAGCGCCCGGCACATGCCCTCGGCGACGAGCGCGCCGCCGATGCGCGGGTTGACCTCGACGATCTCCGGCCCGTCCACGGTGAGCGCGAACTCGACGTGCGCGAAGCGGTCGCTGTAGCCGAGCGCGGCCAGCACGCGGTCCAGCCACGCCTCCAGCTCCTCGTGCCGCCCCTCCGGGAAGGCGACGGGGAACGCGGTGATCTCCTCGCGGAACAGCGGCTCGCGTGACATCAGCCTGCTGGAGACCCCGAGCAGCCGGGTGTGCCCGTCCCAGGTGAGGGTCTCGGCGCTGTAGACCGGCCCGCTGAAGTACGGCTCGGCGAAGCGCCTGCCCTTGAGGTCCGGCGGGGACTCGGCGAGCGCCGCGCGCAGCTCGTCGGCGTCGCGCACCAGGCGTACGTTCATGCTGCCGGTGCCCGCCGTGTCCTTGAGGACGGCGGGGAAGCCGGTCTCCGCCTCGACCCGCTTCGCGAACCGGTCCGGGTCGGGGTCCTCCACCGCGCGTCCCCGGCTCAGCCCCGCCGCGTGCAGCCGCTCGCGTACGCGCGCCTTGTCGCGGGCCAGCCGCAGGACCGCCGGGTCCAGGCCGGGCAGCCCGAACCGTTCGGTCAGTTCGGCGCCCGGGAGCATCCAGGTGTCGGTGGAGCTGATGAGCGCGCGCGGCTCCGGTACGCGCGCGAGGGCACCGGCGACGGCCTCGGTGTCGAAGGTCTCGACGCGGACGACGTCCAGCGCGTCCTCGTCCAGGGACTCCAGCTCGTGGTGGTAGTAGGCGGGGTCGCGGGTCAGCAGGACGAGGCGCTCTCCCGACCGGCCGGCCGCCTCGGCCAGCCGGCCGAGGCCGAAGGTGAGCGCCTCCAGCGAGACGACCGTCATGCGGTCCGCTCCTTCTCGTGGTCCTTCTCGTGGTCGTGGTCCTGGTCATGGCCGTGGTCGTACGTCGCCCGGTCCCAGGCCATCACCGACCAGGGCATGGCCAGTTCGGCGAGCGAGCCGATCTCGGTGGGGCGGAGCCCGGCCGGGTCCGGGGCCTCCTTGTGCCGCGCGAAGACCCGGGGCACGTAGCGGTGGCCGGTGTCCGCGCCTATCACCAGGTGCAGCCGCCCCGGTTCGCGCCGCGCCTCCCAGCGGGCGACGAGGTGCGCGGCCCCCGTGGAGAGCCCGGCGAACACGGCGTGCTCGCGCAGCAGGGCCACCGTGCCCGCCATCGCGTGCGTGAAGTCGAGCCAGTGGACGGTGTCGTAGAGGTCGTGGCGGACGTTGTCGAAGGGGATCGAGGAGCCGATGCCCGCGATGATCGCCTCGGGGTCGTGGTGGTCCTCGCTGCCGAAGGTGACGCTGCCGAAGGGCTGGACGCCGACCAGGCGGACGTCCGCGAGCCGGTCGCGCAGCCGTTCGGCCAGCCCGCCGGTGGAGGCGCCGGAGCCGACGCCGCCGACGACGGTCAGCGGCCGGCCGGCCGGGAGCGCGGCGGCGAGCTTCCCGGCGATCTCGTGGTAGCCCGCGCAGTGGATCCGGTCGTGGTACTGGCGCATCCAGTGCGCGTCGGGCCGCTCGGCGAGGATCTCCTTGACGCGGGCCACGCGCAGCTTCTGGTCGAGCTTGAGGTCCTCGGACGGGGCGACCTGCTCCACCGTCGCGCCCAGGATCTCCAGTTGGGCGAGGGTCGTGGTGTCCACGGTGGTCGAGGCGACGATGTGGCAGCGGGTGCCGTAGCGGTGGCAGGCGAGCGCGAGGGCGTACGCGTAGATCCCGCTGGAGCTGTCGACGAGGGTGTGGCCCGGCCGGATCGTGCCGCGCTCCAGCAGGCCGCGGACGGCGGCCAGCGCGGAGTAGATCTTCATCGACTCGAACCGGGCCAGCACGACCCGCTCCGAGAGCCGGACCAGCAGCGGGGACTTGAGGGCTTCGGCCATGTGACGGTGGATCACCAGCAGCCTCCCTGGGCGAACGAACACTGATGCCCGAGCGTGCGGAAGAACGCGGACAGCTCACCCTTGAGCCGGGGTCCCGGGCGGTCGGCGAACAGATAGCCGGCGAGGCGGCCGGTGTGCGCGACGAACACCCCGTCGGCGGCGAACTCGTGGCGGGCGTCGAGCACGGCCTCGAACACCGCCTTGGGCAGGACCTCCTGGCCGAGCGCCGCGCTGCTCGTCGCGGCGCGCGCCACCGCGCGCGGGTCGTGCGCGGAGAAGCCCTTGAGCATGCTGTCGAGGCAGCGCCCGTACTCGGTGGAGCGCCGCCGGTAGTGGGTCAGGAGCGCCCCGGTCACGGCCTCGGTGTCGACGGTGCCGGGCTCGCGGACGTAGGCGGTGTGGAAGCGGACGGAGGTGCCCAGGCGGCGCACGACGCGGTGCCGGGCGCTGAGGTAGAGCGCGAACTCGTCGAGGAAGACGCTGTCGGCACGCTCGATCGCCGCCAGCGTGTCCACCACGGCCCCTTGGTCGTACGGGAGAGCGAGCGCCTGGAAGAGGCAGCGCAGCGCGGAGACGACGTCGGCCGTCGAACTGGCCATCCCCACCCCGACGTCCAGCTCGGAGTGGTGGTCCCAGGAGCCGGGCGGGAGCGTGTGCCCGTACCGCTCCAGGAAGAGCCGGACGGCGCGTGCGGCCTTCTCGCCGGGAGGGAGGGAAGGGGCTTTTCCGGGCTTGGCCCCGGTGGTGAAGTGGTGCCAGGAGTGGCGGTCGACGGGGAGCGACACGAGCCCGATGTGCCGCTCCCCGCCGTGTGTCACGGGTCCCTGGTACAGCTCGCCGAGGGTGCCGTGACACGTCCCGGAGAAGGTCCGGGGCGGGTACGGGTGCGGCTGCGGCGGCATGGGAGACCTTCCGTATGCGGCCCGGTCAAAGGTCCAGTCCAATATGACGTGACGGGTGCGGTTACGGAAGAGGTCGGTGAGATCGACGGTTCAGTTCCCGGCGGGCCGTGCCCCGAAGGGGCACGGGGAACTGCGCGACCGGCCACGGCGGACGCGCGCTCCGCGACGTACGGCCAGGGGCAGCCCCTTCGCGGCCCGGACCGCCGGGCACGGTCTACGCTTCGGGCACTCCGGGCCAGTTGAAGGTCGCCACAGCCCCCGCGGGCAGCTCGTACTCGGCCGACCTGCCGCCCTCCGTGAGGGAGAACCGCTTGGTGCTGTCCGTCGCGTTGAGCACGACGGCCGCACGGGAGCCGTCCGGGTTCTCGAAGACGACGTTCTGCACGCCGCCCGGCCCCTCGGTCGTGGAGCCGACGCGTCGCGCGCCCCGGTCCACGAACCGGGAGACGTGGCCCAGCGCGTAGAACTCGGCGTTCTTCGCGGCCTTGCCGCCCTCGACCTCCACGACGCCGTTGCAGCGCGTCCCGCAGTTGCCGAAGTGCGGGCCGCCCTTCGCGTCGAGCGCGAGGTTCCACAGCACGACCGTCTCGGAGCCCGAGCGCAGGCTGCGGATGACGAGGTTCTCCGTCTGCCACTTCAGGGTGTCGGGGAACGTCCGCGCCGGGTCCTCGCTGTCCGTTCCCGAGCATTCGGTGAAGAAGACCCGCGCGCCCGCGTCCCGTACCCGCTGCTGGGCCTCGGGCTGCCCGCCGTAGCAGTGGAAGGCGGCGCCCCGGACGCGGTCGAGGTCCTTCGTCTTCTCCAGGACTTCGAGCGGGTATTCGGGCTTGTCCCAGTTGTGGTCGTAGGCGAACAGCCCGGTGTCGAGCCCGGCCGCCGCCAGCTTGCCGTCCAGCACCCGGAGGAAGCCGGCCTGCTCGGCCGCGGACATGTGCGTGGAGGGGTACGTCGTCTCGAACAGCGGCTCGTTCTGCACCGTCAGCTCGTCGAGGGGCACGCCCGCGTCGGCGTACGCCCTCACCGTGCGGACCAGATAGTCCGCGTACTCCTCGTAGTGCTCGCGCGCCAGGGAGCCGCCCTCCAGCTTGCCGCCGTCCTTCATCCAGGCGGGCGGCGACCAGGGCGTGCCCATGACGCGGATGCCGGGGTTGATCCGCCGGGCCTCGCGGACGAGGGGCAGCACCTCCTTCTCGTGCCGGGCGAGGGAGAACGCGCCCTGCTGGTCCTCGTACGTGAAGTACGGCAGCTCGGCGACGAAGTCCGAGCCGCCCAGCGGCTGGCGCAGATAGTCCAGGCCGATGCCGTCGCCCCCGCCGCCGTCGCCGAAGAGGTCGGCGAGCAGCGCGTCCCGCTCGCCCTGCGGCAGGCCGCCGATCAGCCGCGCCGAGGCCTCGGTGACGGAGGCCCCCGCGCCGGTGAACTCCTGCTCCTTCGTGCCGGTGTCCACACCGATGTCGATGGGCTGCGCGCTCCCGTCGAACGCCGCGTCGTCGCCGCGCGCGAGCCGCTGCTCGCCGTCCGCCGTGGTGATCCAGACCTGGGCGGTGGTGGCCTGCGCCGCCCCGTCCGCCTGTCCGGCGGCCGTCAGGGCGACGAGGCAGGCGGCGCCGAGAAGTGCCGCTTTCCGTAGATTCCTGGGGTTTCTCGTGTGCATGCCGGGATCCTCCCGCCTCAGCCGCCGTACTCCGTCAGATACGCGACCTGGTTCGCCTTGTCGGCGGGGCCCCCGGTGCCGTTGACAACGTGCGCGATCGTGCCGGTGCCGCCGAGCGAGACCGCGACCATGTGGTGCAGCTTCACGCCCGCCGCGTCCGGCACCTCGAAGGCGCGGTCGGCGGTGACGGAGGGGTTCACGTTGAAGAAGCAGTACGAGCCCATGCCCCACGCCTCGTGGTCGGCCACCCCTTCGGCGATCTTGTACGCGGCGAAGCCCCGCGTCTCCCCGTTCATCCAGGAGCCCTGGTCCGGCGGGTCGTAGGGCATCTCGTTCTGGAAGAAGTACGTCCGGCCCCGCTCGCCGTGCCACTCGACCTGGTACTTCTGGTAGTGCTCGGCGAAGAGCCCGTAGAACGTCACGTCGTCGCCGTGGACGACCAGCCCGGTGTCGGCCGGATTGGTCTCCCAGCCGATCCCGTCCCCGTGGTCGCCGCGCCACAGCCAGGTGTGGTCGCCGATGACGTGGTTGCTGTGCACGACCAGGCTGCGGGCCGCCCGCGCGGCGTGCGGGCCGCCGATGCGGAAGAAGACGTCGTGCAGCGAGGTCGGGTCGGCCGCGTGGTCCCCGTCGGCGCCCTCCGGGCCGATCTCCATCAGCGTGGGCGAGCCCTCCTCCCCGGCGTCGACCAGGAACCCGGCGAGCTTCACGCCGTCCACGTCCGCCACGGCCATCGCGGCCTTCCCCGCCGCCGGTACGAGCGTGGCGAGCCCGAGGCCGAGCACGACGGTGCCCGCGCGGGTCACCTCGAGCGTCTCCCCGAGCCGGTAGACGCCGGGCGTCAGCAGCAGGTGCCTGCCGCCGCCCAGTGCCTCGTTCATCGCGTCCGCTGAGGTGTCCGGGGTCGCGATCAGGAAGTCGCCGAGCGGCAGCGACTCCCCCTCGGGCGCCCCGCCGTCCCAGGACGTGCCCGTCGAGCCGGTGCGCAGCGCGGGCACGAACACGGCGTACGCGCCCGCGTCGTCCACGTACAGGAACGGCTTCTCGCGCACCTTCGGCGTCTTCTCGACGCGCGTGTACGGCGGCTCGGGGAAGTCCCCGGCGGGGGCGTTCTTCGCGCCGACGAAGACCATGTTCCAGTTGGAGCCGTCCCAGCTCCCCCAGTCCGTGTTCCGCGAGAGCCACTGCTGCTGGGAGCCGGAGCGCACCTGCCCGTCGACCTTCGTGTCGGCCATCAGCCCGCCGCTGGACCAGCCGCCGTCGTCGAGCTGGAGATCGCCGCGTACGTGCATCCTGCGGTACGGCGCGGCCTGCGAGACCGCCCAGCGGTCGGCGCCGCCCTTCGGGGTGACGCTCAGGTTCTCGGCGCAGCGCCAGAAGTTCTGCGTGGCGTTCCCGTCGAACCAGTCCGCTTCCGCGTGCACCGCGCCCTTGACGGTGACGTCGTCGGGGGAGAGGCCGAGGCCCGCGATGTGGGTGTAGAAGCCGATGTTGGCGTCGATGCCGTCGTAGGTGCCGGGCTTGAAGAGCAGGGCGTGGCGGCCGTCGCCGAACTGGGCCTCTTCCTGCTTGCCGAAGATGTCGTCGAGTGTCTTCTGGATCTCGGCGATCGGCGTATCGGGCCCGAACACGTGCACGTTCGGCCCGAAGTCGGGCTCGGCCTTGTCCTTGCCGCCGGGCACGGCGTTCGCCCCGGCGGCGATCCCGAGCCCGCCGACACCGGCGGCGACGAGCCCGCTGAGGACGGTACGTCTATGTATGTGGGGGGACATGTGCGTTTCCTCTCAGGTGGTGGACGTCGTACGGGTGCGGCCCGGTGGCGGGTGCGCAGCGGGAAGAGGTGGGGTTGCCCCGTCAGGGGCGCGGGGAACTGCGCGAGCGGCCACGGCGTGCCCGCGGACTGCGACGGCGGGGCAGGGGCACCCCCTGTGCAGAGGGGAGTCAGGGGGTGCCCCCTCCTGTGGGGGGTCAGGCGGCGCGGGACCTTCTGGCGCGGTGACCGCGGACAACGTCCGCGTAGTGGTGGCCGCTCGTTTTGATCGTGCGGCGCTGCGTGCCGTAGTCGACGTGGACCAGACCGAAACGCTGCGCGTACCCGTACGCCCACTCGAAGTTGTCGAGGAGCGACCAGGCGAAATAGCCGGCCAGCGGCACCCCGGCTCGCACAGCCCGCGCGCACGCGGCGAGGTGCTCGTCCAGGTACCGGGTCCGCTCCGGGTCGTGGATCTGGCCGTCCGGCCCGACGACGTCCGGGTACGCCGAGCCGTTCTCCGTGACGTACAGGCAGCGGGCCCCGTACTCCTCGGTGATCCGGCGCAGGGTCTTCGTCAGGCCCTCGGCGTGGACCTCCCAGCCCATTCCCGTGACCGGCGTCCCGGCCGGGAGGTCGATCGGGCGGGCGTGCGGGAGAGGCCCGGACGGATCGTCGGCGGTGACGCTGCGGAAGTAGTAGTTGAGGCCGAGCCAGTCGAGCGGCGCGGCGATGGTCTCCAGGTCGCCCGCCCGCGCGGGCGGCTCCGTGCCGTACAGCTCGACCATGTCCTGCGGGTAGCCGCGCCCGTGCAGCGGGTCCATCCACCAGCGGTTGTTGTGCCCGTCGGAGCGGTACGCCGCCGCGCGGTCGGCCTCGCTGTCGGTCGCGGGGTCGCAGTGCGTGAGGTTGTTGACGATGCCGACGCGCGCGTCGGGGACGGCGGCGCGTATCGCCTGGGTGGCGAGCCCGTGCCCGAGGTGGAGGTGGAAGGAGGCGCGGACGGCCGCCGCCATGTCCGTCAGGCCGGGCGCCATCGTGCCCTCGTAGTGGCCGATCCAGGCCGAGCAGAGCGGCTCGTTGAGCGTGGCCCAGTTCTGGATACGGTCGCCGAGGCGGTCGGCGACGGCCGCCGCGTACGCCGCGAAGTGCTCGGCGGTCTCGCGCGCGGGCCAGCCGCCCCGGTCCTGGAGGGCCTGCGGCAGGTCCCAGTGGTAGAGGGTGGGGAAGGGGGTGATCCCCGCCTCCAGGAGGGCGTCGGTGAGGCGGTCGTAGAAGGCGAGCCCGCGCTCGTTGACCGTTCCGTCGCCGTCGGGGACGACGCGGGGCCAGGCGATGGAGAAGCGGTAGGCGTCCAGGCCGAGTTCGCCGAGCAGCGCGAGGTCCTCGGGCCACCGGTGGTAGTGGTCGCAGGCCACGTCGCCGGTGTCGCCGCCCGCGACCTTCCCCGGGGTGTGGCTGAAGGTGTCCCAGATGGAGGGGGAACGGCCGTCCTCGGCCGCCGCCCCCTCGATCTGGTACGCGGCCGTGGCGGCGCCCCAGACGAAGTCGGCGGGGAGCGCGGCGAGGTCGGGGCGGTGCGTGTCGCTCACGGAGTTCCTTTCGGGAGGAGAGGAAGGAGGAACAAGTGACCCGGGCGCCGGGTCACTTGACGGCACCGGCGGTGAGACCGGCGACGAGATAGCGCTGGAGCAGCAGGAACCCGGCGACGACGGGCACGCTCACCACGAGCGAGGCGGCCATGACCTGGTTCCAGTAGACCTCGGTCTGGTTGGCGTAGCCCTGGAGGCCGATCGCGAGGGTGCGGGTCGTGTCGTTCGTCATGACCGAGGCGAAGAGGACCTCGCCCCAGGCGGTCATGAACGAGTAGACGGCGACGGCGACGATGCCGGGCACGGCCGCCGGGACGACGACCCGGAAGAGCGCCCCGAGCGGCCCGCAGCCGTCGACCTGCGCGGCCTCGTCCAGGTCGCGGGGGATCGAGTCGAAGTACCCGGCGAGCATCCAGATGGACAGCGGCAGGGTGAACGTCATGTAGGTGAGGATCAGCCCGCCGCGCGAGCCGTAGAGCGCGATGCCCGTGGCGTTGCCGAGGTTGACGAAGATCAGGAAGAGGGGGAGGAGGAAGAGGATGCCCGGGAACATCTGCGTGGACAGGATGGTGACCGTGAACAGCCGCTTGCCCCGGAAGCGGTAGCGGCTGACCGCGTACGCGGCGAAGACCGCGACGACGACGGAGCAGACGGTCGCGGCGCCCGCCACGATCAAAGAGTTCATGAAGTAGCGGGCGAGCGGGATCGTGTCCCAGATGTCGGCGTACGGCTGGAGCGTGAGCCGCGTCGGGATCCAGCGGAAGCCGCCGGTCACGTCCTCAAGGGGCTTGAGGGAACTGCTCAGCATCGCGTAGAGCGGGACCGCGGCGAAGATCCCGAGCAGCGTGAGCAGGACCCTGCGCGTCCAGAGGAACGAGGGCGGCGGCGCTGTGGGGCTGCGGCGCTTCTCCCTCGGCGGGCCGCCGGGCGGGGACGAGGGGGAGGGCCCGTCGACCGAGGGCTCCGGGGTGGGCTCCGGGGGGCGCTCCAGCGAGCGGACGTCAGACATGCGGCTCCGCCTTCCCTCCGCGCTGGGTCAGCAGCAGATAGAGGCCCGTCACGACCATCAGGAACAGGAGTAGCAGCACGGACATCGCCGAGCCCGCTCCGAAGTCCCAGGTCACGAACGACGACTGGTAGATGTGCAGCGAGATCAGGTCGGCGGACTCGGGCGCCGACTTGCCGAAGAGCACGTACGGGACGTTGAAGTCGTTGAACGTCCACAGGAACAGCACCAGCAGCAGGACGAGGTTGACGGGGCGCAGCGAGGGCAGCGTGACGTGGCGTATCTGCCGCCAGATCCCGGCGCCGTCCATCTGCGCGGCCTCGTAGACGTCGCGGGGGATGTTCTGGAGCGCGGCCGTCAGCATGAGGAACGCGAACGGCCAGGTGCGCCACACGGACACCACGACGAGCGAGACGAAGCTGTTGTCGCCGACGAGCCAGAACGAGGGCGAGTCGGTGAGGCCCAACTGCTCGTGCAGCACGTGGTTCACGAGCCCCGTGTCGCGCTGGAGCATGAACGACCAGGTGATGACGGCGGCGTACACCGGCAGCGCGTACGGCGTGAGGAACAGCGCCCGCAGCAGGCCCCGCCCCCGGAAGCTGTCCTGCATCAGGATCGCCGCCGTCACCCCCAGCAGCCAGGCCAGCCCGACCGCCAGCACCGTGAAGGCGCAGGTGAGGGCGAAGGAGCGGAGCAGGGCCTCGCCGACGGGGGCGTTGACGTCCACGGCGACGCTGAAGTTGTCGAGCCCCGCCCAGGGCGCGGCGCCCCACTCCCGGATGTACTCCTGCGTCAGCTCCTTGAACGCCATCACGATGCCGATGGCCATCGGCACGAGGTGGATGAGGAGTTCGAGGGCCAGCGCGGGCAGCAGCAGGAGGTAGGGGAGGCCGCCGCGCCGGACGCGTTCGACGAGAGCGCTCATGGCCGGCGGCTCACTTGCGCATCTGCTGCTGGGCCTTGGTGAGGCGTTCCTTCACCGAGGCGGTGGACACGGTGCGGCCCGCGGCGGCGTCCGCGAACATCTCCTTCATCGCGGTCCCGACGAGCGTCTCGAACTGCGACTCGTTCGGCACCTGCGGCAGCGGGGCCGCGCTGTCGGCGAGGACCTCGCGCATGATCTTCTCGTCGGGGTCGCGCGGGGCGGCCTTCTGGGCCTCCAGATTGGGGGAGAGGGCCCCGTAGGCGCGGGTGAGGACCTTCTGCTCGGCGGTGGAGGTCATGAACTTCACGAACTTCAGGGCGCCGTCCGTGTTGTCGGTGTTCTTGAAGACCGCGAGGTTGATGCCCGCGACCATCGAGGTGACCTTCCGCCCGGCGGGCGGCTTCGCGCTCTGCAGCGGTACGGGCGCGAGACCGTACTCGGAGGTCTTCATCCCGTTGGCGAGCAGCGAGGAGCGGGCGGCCTGCCACAGCAGCATGCTGGCCTTGCCGGTGGCGAAGTCCTTCACGGACTGGCGCTGGGCGTACTCGGCGTTGCCCTTGGCGGCGATCTTGTCGCGGGCGACGAAGTCGACGTACTGCTTGACGGCCTTGACGTTGCCCGGCTTGTCGAAGGTCGGCTTGCCCTCGGAGTCGAAGAAGTCGGCGCCGTGCTGCTTGGCGAAGACGAAGGCGTGGTGGGAGTTCTCCACGGGGTCGCCGCCCTCGACGGCGAGGCCCTGCCGCCCGTCCTTCGTGAGCTTCTTGCCGTCCTCGACCAGCTCGTCCCAGGTGGCGGGCGGCTTGTAGATGCCCGCCTCCTCGAAGTGCTTCTTGTTGTAGTAGAGCGCGTAGGTGAGGGAGTAGAGCGGGACGGCCGCGGGGGCCTTGCCCTTGGCTCCGGTGGCGGCGAGCGCGGCGGGGCTGAAGCGGTCCTTGCCGCCGACCTTGGCGAGGGTCTTGTCGTCGAACGGCAGCAGCGAGCCGCCCTTCTGGAGCGACGAGGACCAGGTGTTGCCGATGTTGAGCACATCGGGGCCCTGGCCGGAGGAGGCGGCGGCGAGGATCCGGTCCAGGAGGCTGGACCAGGGGATGACCTCCAGCTTGACCTTGATGCCGGTCTGCTTCTCGAACTTCCTCAGCTCCGGGGTGAGCACCTTCTTGTCGTGCTCCAGGCTGGTCCCCTGGTTGGTCGCCCAGTAGGTCAGCTCCTTGGGCTTGGCGTTGCTGCCCTCGCTGTCGGTGGCGGTGCCGCCGCCGCAGCCCGCGGCCGCGAGGACGGAGAGGGCGGCTGCGGCTGCCACTGCGGGCTTCGCGGGTGTACGGAATCTGCGCATGGTCGTGGTGGCCCCTCCGGGAGGCGGACGTTAAGGCTTGAACACGGCTCGCTCTTAACTCGGAGCGTGAGTTAAGTAGTGAAATAAGTGGCCGTCAAGACGTCACGCACAGGTAAGTTCAGGCGGGGAAGGGAGCCACATGCCCGTAGGGAACCTGGGGAACCGGCGGACCGTGCGCGATCTGCGCCGTACGAACCGCGCCACACTGCTACGACATCTGTACTTCGAGGGCCCGCTGAGCCGCCAGGAGTTGGGCCCCGCGACGGGCCTCAGCTCCGGCTCGGTCAGCAACGTCACCTCCGGGCTGCTGACCGAAGGGCTGCTGGAGGAGGCGGGTTCCGTCGACTCCGACGGGGGCCGCCCGCGCACCCTGCTGCGGGTCGCCGCGCGGGCCGGATCGCTCATCGGCGTCGATGTCGGGGAAACGGGCGTACGTGTTGAACTCTTTGACATATCCCTCATGGAGCAGGCCCGCGCCGAATACCCCCTGCGGGCCGAGGACCGCGGGCACGAGGTCACCCACGTCGCCCGGCTGATCGCCGAGGGCCTGGCGGCCGTACGGGCGTCCGAGGACCCGGAGATCCCCCTCCTCGGCGTCGGCATCGGCGTCCCCGGCATCGTCGAACGCGACCCGGCACGCGGCGGCGCCGTCGTCCACGGCCAGACGGTCGGCTGGGACGCGGTCCCCCTGGAAGCCCTGCTGAGAGAGGAGACGGGCCTCCCGCCCGCTGTCCCCCTCTTCATCTCCAACGGCGCCAAGACGCTGGGCCAGGCCGAGATGTGGTTCGGCGCCGGACGCGGCGCCCAGGACGCGGTCGTCGCGCTCCTCGGCTCGGGCGTCGGCGCGAGCGTCGTCACCCACGGCAGCGCGTACGGCGGCGCCTCGCGCGGCGCCGCCGAGTGGGGCCACACGACGGTCCAGCTCCGCGGCCGCCCCTGCCGCTGCGGGGCGCGCGGCTGCCTGGAGGCGTACGTGGGCGCCGAGTCGATCCTCGACCGCTGGCGCGGCCCGCGCCGCCACGGCGCCGGCGAGGAATCCGACCTCGCCGAACTCCTCGCCTCCCGCACCCCCGAGGCCGACGCGGTCCTCGCGGAGACCGCCGAGTACCTGGGCGCGGGCATCGCCGACCTCGTCAACCTCTACAGTCCCGAACGCATCGTCCTCGCCGGCTGGGCCGGACTCCTGCTGGGCCCCCGCCTCCTCCCCGCGATCCGCGAGTCCGTCACCGCCTACGCCCTCCACCACCCGGCGTCCCGCACGACCCTCGCCCTCGGCGAACTGGGCCCCGACGCGGTCACGGTAGGCGCCGCGACCCTCCCCCTGAGCCGCTTCCTCGACGCGGGCGGGATCCGGACTCCGGACCCCGCCCCGTCGGGGTGAAGGCCGTCAGGCCGTGGGTTGCTGGTCCTGGAGGCGCAGGAGGGAGGTGGTGAGTTGGTCGAGGTCTTCCTTGGTGTTGTAGAGGGCGAGGGAGGCGCGGGTGGCGGACTCCAGGTTGTAGTGGCGGAGGGCCGGCTGGGCGCAGTGGTGGCCCGCGCGGACGGCGATGCCGTCGTTGTCGAGCCAGGCCGCCGTCTCCTCGGGGGTGCACCCGGCGAGGGTGAACGTGAGAACGCCGACCTTCTGGGCCGCCGGGCCGATCAGCTCCAGGCCGGGGACGGTGCCGAGGGCCTGGTGGGCGTACTCCGTCAGCGCCGTCTCGTAGGCGGCGACGGCCTCGCGGTCGAAGCCCGAGAGCCAGTTGAGGGCGGAGAGGAGGCCGACGACGCCGCCTATGTGGCCCGTGCCCGCCTCGAAGCGGTGCGGGACGGGCGCGAAGGCCGTACGGGCGAAGGTGACGTCCTCGATCATGTTGCCGCCGCCCTGCCAGGGGCGCATCGTCTCCAGGACCTCGGGCTTGGCGTAGAGCGCGCCGATGCCCGTGGGGCCGAAGATCTTGTGCCCCGAGAAGGCGTAGAAGTCGGCGTCCAGTTCGGTGACGTCCACCGGGAGGTGGGCGACCGCCTGGGCGCCGTCGACCAGCACCTTCGCGCCGTAACGGTGGGCCAGCGCCGTCATCTCGCGGACGGGGGAGATCGTGCCCAGGACGTTCGACGCGTGGCTGATCGCGACCAGTTGGGTGCGGTACGAGAGCAGGTCGGCGAAGGTGTCCTGGTCGATCGTGCCCTCGGGCGTGAGCGGCACGGGGACGACCCGCGCCCGGCGTTCGGCGGCGAGCTGCTGCCAGGGGACGATGTCCGAGTGGTGCTCCAGGACGGGCACCAGGATGTCGTCCCCGGGGCCGACGTGGGCGCGGCCCCAGCTCTGCGCCACGAGGTTGACCGCCTCGGTGGTGCCGCGTACGAAGACGACGCTGTCGGGGGAGGGCGCGCCGAGGAAGTCCGCGACCGCCGCGCGTCCCGCCTCGTACGCCTCCGTCGCCTCGCGGGCCATGGTGTGCGCGCCGCGGTGGATGTTGGAGTTGGCCGCGCTGTAGTACGTGCCGAGCATCTCGATGACCTGGCGGGGCTTCTGCGTGGTCGCGGCGTTGTCGAGCCAGACCAGCGGGTGCCCGTTCACGGTCCGGTGGAGCGCGGGCACGTCCGCGCGCGCCGCCTCCGGGGTGAACCCTCCCGCGGGCGGGGGGATCAGCGACGGGGACTCGGGGGCCGTTGCCGGGGAAACGGGCTGCGCCGGGACCTCCGCCCTCACCTCCGCCGGGACCTCGGGCGGCGCCTCCGCGGGGACCGCGGCCGTCGAGGGGACCGGGGGCGTGAGCGCGGTGACCGGAGTGGTGGGCGTGAGCGTGGGGTTGGGACGGGGAGAGAGGCCGCCCAGCAGGTCAGGAGTAGTCATGGTAGATGCCCACCTCGACGTTCTGGAGCACGGCGATGGCGTCCTCGACGAGGACCGCCGCGTTGAAGTACGCCGTCATCAGATACGAGGTGATGCCCTTGCTGTCGACGCCCATGTTCTTCATGGACAGGCCCGGTTCGATCTCGTCGGGCACGCCGGACGGGCGCAGGCCCACCACACCGCGCTCGGCCTCGCCGGTGCGGATGAGCAGGATCTCCGAGGTGCCGGCGCCCGCCGGGCCGGTCAGCCGGACCTTGTCGGAGGGCAGGAGGGGCACGCCGCGCCAGGTGAGCAGCGGGCTGCCGAAGCGTGAGTCGATCACCGGGGGCACGCCCCGGCGCGTACACTCCCGGCCGAACGCGGCGATGGCCCGGGGGTGGGCGATGAAGTACCCGGGCTGCTTCCACACCCGCGACAGCAGCTCGTCCAGGTCGTCGGGGGTGGGCGGGCCGCCGAGGGTCTGGACGCGCTGCCCGGCCGGGACGTTGTGGAAGAGGCCGAAGTCCCGGTGGTTGAGGATCGACCACTCCTGGCGCTCGCGCAGCGCCTGCACGGTCAGGTCGGCCTGGGTGCGGGTCTGGTCCATGGGCTCGTTGTAGAGGTCCGAGACCCGGGTGTGGACGCGCAGCATGGTCTGCGCGAGCGTCATGTGGTACTCGCGGGGCGCGTCCTCGTACTCGACGTACGTGCCCGGGAGGTCCGGCTCCCCGGTGTGCCCGGCGGCCAGTTCGCAGGGCACCTCGGCGCCCGGGGCAGGCCGGTCGGCCGAGGTGTAGGCCTGGAGGGAGGAGTGCAGCGCCGGGTCCCCGTCGGCGACCCGGGCGAGCGCCGAGCGGTCCAGGCACAGGGCCGTGCCCGAGGTGATGGCCTTGACCTGGTACGGCATGGGCTCGGAGCGGCTCCACGCGTCCAGGTCGAAGTACTGGCCGTCGCCGATGACCTCGATCAGCGCGTCGTCCCCGTACCGCCCGCAGGCCCGCTTCTCCGCGCGGCCGTGCACCAGCACCCACAGCTTCTCGGCGGAGGCGCCCTCGGCGACCAGCTCCTGGCCCGCCTCGAAGGAGACCTCCTCGAAGGCCTCGGCGAGCTGGGAGAGGGCGGTGCCGTCGGCCTCGCGCAGATAGGGGATCTCGCGCAGGTCCTCGGGCAGGACGCGGCGGTCGCCGTCCTGGGTGTACGTGCTGATGCGGTCGTCGCCGAGCACGAAGGAGCGGCGGCGGTTGACGCGGTAGACACCGGCCTCGACGTCGACCCAGGGCAGGGCGCGCAGGACGTAGCGCGGGGTGATGCCGCGCATCTGGGGGTGGGTCTTGGTGGCGGTGGCCAACTGCCGTGCGACATCGGGGCTGAGGCTCAAACGGTCGGACATGGGCGGAATCCTCCGGGAACCGAGTGCGGATGGATTGCCGCCCGATCGTCCGGTTGGCCGCCGGAACTCACAAGGGGCCACCTTGCCCTCACGGTCCGGAAACATTCGAAAGGGAGAACGCACAAATATGTGAAGGTTAGACCGGGTTGGGCCGACCACTCGCCTGGCCTCGGCAGGGACACGGGGCACCTTCCCCCGGCACGTGCCGGACGCAATCGGCCGTCCCTCCCGGTCACGGGGAAATCAGGGAGAAACGGCCGGTTCACGTACCGGGGGAGAGGCCTAGGATTCCGGCACCCCCGGCGCCCCCGGTACCCCCAGCAGCACCGCCCACCGCTCCAGTGCGGGTTCCTCGGCCAGGTCCGCGTAGGCGACCTCGCCCGCCTGGTCCGCGTGGTCGCGCCGCCAGCGCTGGAGGAGGGACATCAGCCGGACCGAGTCGAGGCCGTAGTCGACCAGGTTCTCGTCCTCGGGGATGTCCGCCGGGTCCTCGCCCAGCGCGTCGGCGACGTCGGCCCTGAGCCGTGCGCGTGTGAGTGCCGTGAGTGCCATGGTCGTGTGCCCTACTTTCCCTCGGAGCTGTCGAAGACGGTCGCGGCCGTGGTGACGACGGCGCAGCGGCCCGCCGCCCAGCGCAGGGCCTGCGCGTGCTCGCCGGCCGAGAAGTCGGCCACCGCGTCGGCGACCACGAACGCCTGGATGTCCCGCATCCACGCGTCGGCCGCCGTCATCAGCACCCCGATGTGCGCGTAGACCCCGACGAGCACGAGCTGGTCCCGGCCCAGCGCGCGCATCCGCTCCTCCAGGTCCGTACGGACGAAGCCGCTGTACTTCCACTTGGTGAGCACCGCGTCGTCCGGGCCCGGAGCGACCTCGTCCGCGACGGCCTCCGCGTGCGGGTCCGCGGGCAGCCCGGGGCCCCAGAAGTCCTGCTGGAGCCCCCGCTCCTCGGGCGTCTGGCCGCCGCGCTGCGCGGTGTAGAGGACGGGCACGCCGAGGCGGCCCGCGGTCTCCTTCAGCGCGGCGACGTTGGCCAGGAGCGCGGGGACGGGCGCGCGGTCGCGTTCGTACGCCGACAGGAAGTGGTTCTGGAGGTCGTGCACGAGCAGCACGGCGCGGGACGGGTCGGCGGTCCAGCCGACGCGGTTGGCGGGCAGCTCGGCCGCCGTGGGCAGCGGATACGGGGTGATGGCGGGCAGGGCCATGGGGCGCGGGGTCCTTCGTCGTTCAGCGGGTGTGGTCGGTCGCGGCGTCGGTGACGGTCGCGGCGTCGGCGCGCAGGTCCTTCTTGGAGATCTTGCCGACGCCCGTCTGCGGGAAGGCGTCCACGAACTCGACGCGGTCCGGCACCTTGTAGGCGGCCAGCCCCCGCGCGCGCACGAACTTCTTCAGCTCCACGGGCCTCGGGCGCTCGCCCTCGGCGGCCCCGGCGCGCAGGATCACGTACGCGCGGGTGCGCTCGCCCAGGTACGGGTCGGGCTCGGCGACGACGTTCGCGTCGTGCACGGCGGGGTGGGCGAGGAGGTGGTTCTCGACCTCCTCGGCGGCGATCTTCTCGCCGCCCCGGTTGATCTGGTCCTTGGCCCGCCCCTCGACCACGAGGTGCCCGGTCGGGGTGAGGCGTACGACGTCGCCGGTGCGGTAGAAGCCGTCGGCGGTGAACGAACGGGCGTTGTGCTCCGGCGCGTTCCAGTAGCCCCGGATCGTGTACGGGCCCCGGGTGAGGAGGTGCCCGGTGGCGCCGACGGGCAGGTCGTTGTCCTCGTCGTCCACGACGCGGATCTCGTCGTCGGGGGAGATCGGCCGCCCCTGCGTGGTGACGACGGTCTCCTCGGGGTCGTCCAGGCGGGTGTAGTTGACCAGCCCCTCGGCCATGCCGAACACCTGCTGGAGGGTGCAGCCCAGCGCGGGCCGTACACGCCGCGCGGCCTCCTCGCTGAACTTGGCGCCGCCCACCAGCAGTACCTGGAGGCTCCCGAGGTCGTAACGGGCCTCGGGCGCCGCCTCCGTCCACACCAGCGCGAGCGGCGGCACGAGCCCGGTGAGGGTGACCCCCTCGCGCTCGATGAGCGGAAAGGCGGTGTCGGGATTGGGGTCCGGGCACATCACGACGCGGGCCCCGGCGTAGAGCGCGCCGAGCGAACCCGGCGAGGAGAGCGTGAAGTTGTGCGCGGCCGGGAGGACGCAGAGGAAGACGCTCTCCTCGTCCACGCCGCAGATCTCGTTCGAGCCCCGCAGCGAGTAGATGTAGTCGTCGTGGGTGCGCGGGATCAGCTTGGGGACGCCCGTGCTGCCGCCGGAGAGCTGAAGGAACGCCAGCTCGTGCGGCGCGGGCCCGGCGAGGTCCGCCGGGTCGGCGGCCGGTTCCGTGCGCAGCGCGGCCAGCGGCTCGAACGGCCCCGGGTCACCGTCCCCGGCGACGAACACGTGCCGCAGCGTGGGCACGTCGGCCTTCGTCCGCGCGGCCAGCTCACGGTAGTCGTACCCGCCGTGCGCCGCCGCGATCACGTACGCGGCGGCGCCGGTGAACGAGCAGAAGTACGCGATCTCCGTCTCCCGGTGCGCGGGCAGCGCGAAGACGGGGAGGGCGCCGATCCGGAAGAGGGCGAAGATCACCTCGAAGAACTCGGCGATGTTCGGGAGCTGGACGACGACCCGGTCGCCCCTGCCGATGCCCCGCGCGAGCAGCCCGGCCGCGAGCCGGTCGGCGCGCCGGTCCAGCTCCGCGTACGTCCAGCGGTGCCCGGACGCGGGATCGACGACCGCGAGCCGCCCGGGGTGAACCGCGGCCCGGTCACGCAGCACCTGCCCGAAGGTCTCCCCACCCCACCACCCGGCAGCGCGGTATCGCTCCGCGAACTCGGCGGGCCAGGTGGGCGCGAGGGCGTCGGGCCTCCCGCCCGTAAGCGTGCGGCTCACAGCGAGGCTCCCACCGCGTCGAGGAATGTGCGGAACTTGGCCGCGGTCTCCGCGACCTCGGCGTCCGGTTCGGAGGCGGCGACGATGCCCGCCCCGGCGTAGAGGCGGAGCTTCCGTTCGGCGGCTTCGGCGCAGCGCAGGGTGACGACCCACTCGCCGTCGCCCTCCGCGTCGCCCCAGCCGACCATGCCGGTGTAGAGGCCCCGGTCGAACGGCTCGGTGTCCGCGATCACCCGGCGCGCGGTGTCCACCGGCGTGCCGCACACGGCGGGCGTGGGATGCAGCGCGCAGGCCAGCTCCAGCGCGGAGGCGTGCGGTTCGGCCAGGGTGCCGGTGACCGTCGTGGACAGGTGCCACATGGCGGCCGTACGGATGAGGGTCGGCTTCGCGGGCACGTCGAGGGCGGCGCAGTGCGGGGCGAGCGCCTGGTGCACGGCGTCCACGACGACCGCGTGCTCGTGCAGGTCCTTCGAGGACTGGAGGAGGGCCGCTGCCCGGCGCACGTCCTCGGCGAGGTCGGCGCTGCGCGGGATCGAGCCCGCGAGGGGGTTGGCGACGACGCGCTCGCCGCGCCGGGAGACGAGGAGTTCGGGGCTGGCGCCCAGCAGCGTACGGTCGCCCGTGGCGTCCGCCGGGAGCGCGAACGTATAGCCGGACGGGTCGCGGCGGGCGAGCCGCTGGAGCATCGCGGGGACGTCGAGCGGGGCGCGCGAGGTGAGTTCGAGGGTGCGGCTGAGCACGACCTTGCTGAACTCGCCGCGCCACATGCGCGCGACGGCGGCGGCCACGCCCTCCCCGTACGCCTCCGGGTCGGGCACCGCGCGGATCCGCCAGTCCGCGGCGTCCGCGGGCGCCGCGGAGGGCAGCGCGATGAGCGGGTCGGCGGTCAGCGGGGGAGCGGTCCGTACGTCCTCGGGGACCGCGAGCACGGCGGGCGCGGTCTGGTCGAACGGGATCGCGCCCATCACGAGCGGCGCCCGGTGCCCGGCGGCGCGGGCCTCGGCGAGCGTGGCCTCGACTCTGTGCGGCAGGGGATCCGCGCCGTGCGGCACGGGTCTGTGCACGCCGTATGCCAGGAGCGTGCGGGTGGGGGTGGCGAGGAAGCGGGCGCCGGGGGTGTAGGCGTCCAGCAGCGAGGTGGCCGCTCCCACGGCGGGGTGGGCCGGGTCGGCCAGGGTGACGTGCGTGGCGACATCAGGGACCGTCGACACGGGGCGCTCCAATGCTCGGATGACGTGATGAGGAGGGTGAGGGGGATGAGGGGGCGTTGAGGAGAACGAGATACGGGCGGGGACCGCACGGGGCTCAGCGCAGGGTCGCGCCGCCGTCGACGTACAGCTCCTGCAAGGTGATGTGCCGGGCGCGGTCGGAGGCGAGGAAGACCACGGCCTCGGCGATGTCCCGGGGCTCGGCGATCCGGCCCAGCGGGATGCCCGTGCGGTACGCGGCGGGGTCGCCGTCGATCACGCGGCGCTCGCCGCGCCCCTCGGGGTCGTCCGCCCACATGCCGCGCTGCATCGGGGTGTCGGTGGAGCCGGGCGCGACGACGTTGCAGCGTACGCCGCTGCGGGCGACCTCCAGGCCGAGGCACTTGGTGAACATGGTGGCCGCGGCCTTGGACGCGGCGTACGCGGCCATCCCGGAGCGCGGGATCCCGGCCGCGTTGGAGCCGACGGTCACCACGCAGCCGGATCCGCGCGCGGCCATGCGCCCGGCGACGGCGCGCGAGGTGTGGAAGACGCCGGTGGTGTTCACGGCGAAGGTGTCGGCCCAGTCCTGGTCGGCGAGTTCGGTGGCGGGGCCGGTGCGCAGGATGCCCGCGACGTTCACGAGGATGTCGAGCGGGCCCAGTTCGGCCTCGACGCGGTCCACGGTGCGGGTGACGGCGTCGGCGTCGGTGACGTCGAGGACGTACGGGGTGACGGCGCCGGGCCCGTCCGCGGCACGGGCCCTCCACTCGGTGGCGAGGGCCTCGATGCCGTGCGGCTCGCGGTCGGTCGCCGCGACGTGCGCGCCGGCGGCGGCGAGGGAGAGGGCGACCGAGGCACCGATGCCTTGTCCGGCCCCGGTCACCAGGGCCGTGCGGCCCGCGAACTCGCCGGTGCCGTCGGGTATGTGCTCGGGCATGACCCGTCCTTTCCCCTTCATTTAATTAGGTGAGCCTAACCTATGTGACGCGGGATAGCTTAGGCTAACCTCACCTCATGCTCACGCCGCCCACGGGAACGCCGGTCCAGGACCCCCAACAGCCCCCGGACCAGGCTCGGGACCAGGCCCCGGACCAGGCTCGGGGTCAGGTTCCGGACCAGGCTCGGGGTCAGGTTCCGGACCAGGCTCGGGGTCAGGTTCCGGACCAGGCTCGGGGTCAGGTTCCGGATCAGACTCAGGGCCATCCCGTGGAACCCCCTCCCGAGGCCGCGCGCGCGTCCCGTACCGTCACGCCGACCGTCATCGCCCTCGCCGCGGCGCTGTTCGCGCTGACCGCGCTCTCGCTCACCGTCGGCGCCGGGGAGGTCGGCCCGGGCCGCGTGCTCGACTACCTCCTCGACCGGGACGGGGCCCGCGCGAACGCCCGCCTCTCGCTCGTCGTCGGAGACCTCCGGCTGCCCCGGACGCTCACCGCGCTGCTCGTCGGCTCCGCGCTCGGCGTCGCGGGCTGCCTGCTCCAGGCCGTCACCCGCAACCCGCTCGCCGAGACCGGGCTGCTCGGCGTCAACGCGGGCGCCTCGCTCGGCGTCGTCGCCGGGATCGCGCTCTTCGGCTTCGATTCCGGATACGCGTATCTGGTGTGCGCGTTCACCGGCGCCGTCGTCGCCAGCGGCCTCGTGCTGCTGATCGCCGGCCGGCGCGGCGGCGGCTCGCCCATGCGGCTCGTCCTCGCGGGCGCCGCGCTCGGCGCGACCTTCGGCGGCCTCACCAATGTGCTCGTCGTCAACTCCGCGGAGACCTACGACACGTTCCGCTTCTGGGTCCTCGGCTCGCTCGCCGGCGTCGAGGGCACCGGCGAACTCACCCGGCTCGCACCGGTCCTCGCGCTCGGATTCCTCCTCGCGCTCCTCGTCACCCGCCCGCTCTCCGCGCTCGCGCTCGGCGACGACCTCGCGCGCGGCCTCGGCCACCGGCCCGGCCTGATCCGCACCGCCGTCGCCGTCGCCGTCACCCTCCTCACGGCCGCCGCCGTCGCACTCGCCGGACCGATCTCCTTCCTCGGCCTCCTCGCCGGGTTCCTCGCCCGCGCGCTCGCCGGGACGCGCCTCGCCGCGCGACTGCTGCTGGCCGGTCTCATCGGCGCGTCCGTCCTCGTCGCCGCCGACGTGGCCGCGCGGGTCGTCTCCCGCCCGTACGAGGCCCCGGTCTCCGTCATCGTCGCCCTGATCGGCGCCCCCGTACTGATCGCGATCGTACGGTCGAAGCACCTCGCCTCCCTGGGCATGACGGACCCGGCGGCGGAGGAGGGGCCCTCGGGTGCGCGCCGGAGCGGCGACCGGGGCGGCGACCGGGGCGGCGACCGGGGTGGACGCGCCGCCCGAGGGGCGCGCGGCGCGCGAGCGGCGCGCGGCGCGCGACTCGCGTGGGCCGCGCGGGTGCGTGGTGAAGTGGCGGTGCGCGGCGAAGTGGCGGTGCGGCGGGGCCCGTTCTCGCTCCTCCTGCCCTACCGGCCCGCGTTCGCCGTCCTCGGCCTGCTGCTCGTCGTCGGGTGCGCCGTGACGCTCTCCGCGTACGCCGGGCAGAGCGACATGGGCCTCGCCCGCACCTTCCGGGCCGTGTTCGGGTACGGGGACCACTTCGACGTGCTGCTCGTGCAGAAGTTCCGGCTCGGGCGGATCGTCGCCGGGCTCGCCGCGGGCGCCGCGCTCGGGCTCGCCGGGTGCCTGACGCAGACCCTCGCCCGCAACCGCCTCGCCACCCCCGAACTCCTCGGCGTCAACGACGGCGCCACCGCCGCGGTCCTCGTCTCCGTCTCGCTCTCCGCGAGCGGCACGTTCGGCGCCTGGTGGGCGGGGCCGGTCGGGGCGCTCGTCGCCGTCCTCGTCGTCACCGCCGTCTCCGGCGGGCTCGGGCAGCGCGGCTACCGCGTGCTCGTCGTCGGGCTGGCCATGTCCGCGCTCGCCTCCGCCGTCACCCAGGTCGTGCTCGCCCGCCGCTCCCTCAACTCCGCCAGTTCGCTGTACGTATGGACCTCCGGCAGCCTCAACGGGCGCGGCTACTCCGTCGCCGTCCCCGTGCTCATCGGCCTCGCCGTCCTGGTGCCGCTCGCGCTCGCCGTCGGCCGCGGTCTCCGCGTGCTGCGCTTCGACGACGCGACCGCCGCCTCCCTCGGCTCCCGCCCGGCCCGCACCCGGCTGCTGTGCCTGCTGCTCGCCGTCGCCCTCGCCGGGCTCGCCGTCGGGGTCTGCGGCCCCGTCGGCTTCGTCGCGCTCGCCTCGCCCGTGATCGCCTCCCGCCTCTCCGGGCCGCTGCGCGTCCCGCTGCTCGGCTCGATGCTGACGGGCGCCGCGCTGGTCGTCCTCGCGGACACGCTCGGCCGGATCGTGTTCGACGGCACGGAGCTGCCGGTCGGCGTCGTCTCGGCGGTGCTGGGCGGGCCGTTCCTGCTGTGGGTGCTGCTCGGGCGGTCGGCGGCGACCCGCGTATGACCGCGCGTACGAGAACGAAAGGCCCGACCACCATGCCGAACGCCCCCACCGCTCCTGCCGCTCTCGCCGCTCTCGCCGCTCTCCGCGAGGCCGTACGTGCCGGAGTCCCCGGCGCCGAACGGGACTTCTGGCTCCGCGTCGAGGCCACGGGCACCCCGCTCGTCGCCCCCGACCCCCGGGGCGACCCGGCGTACCGCGAGGTGACGTTCCTGTGGCGGGGCGAGGCCGCGGCCGTCGTCACCCTCCTCCACACCGTCACCGACAAGGACCGGCACGCGGGCGACCTCACGCCGCACGCCATGGAACGGATCCCCGGTACCGAGGTCTGGGTCCTCGCCTACCGGCTGCGCGCCGACCACCGCGCCTCGTACCAGTTCGCCGTGTGCGCGGACGGCGTGCCCGGCACGCACCGCGAGGCGTGGCTGCGCGTCCTCGACGAGGCGCTCCCCGACCCGTTCGGCCCGCGCCCCGTCCTCGCCGCCCGCGACGGCCGCAACCCCGCGTCCGTACTGGCGCTGGAGGACGCGCCGCCGCAGCCGTACGTGGCGCGGCGGCCCGGCGTACGGCGCGGGCGCACCGTCCGCCACGAGATCGACGGGCGCGGCGTCACGGCCCACGTCCCGCCCGTACCGGGCCCGTACGCGGTCGCGGTGCTGCTCGACGGCGAGATGTGGGGCCCGGTGCTGGGCGTCGGCGACACGCTGGACAACCTCCACGCGGACGGCGCGCTGCCGCCGACGCTCGCGCTGCTCGTCGACACGATGGCTTCGCGGCACGAGGACCTCAGTTGCAGCGCGGAGTTCACGGACTGGCTCGCGGACGCGGTGCTGCCGTGGGCGGCCCGCACGTACGGTTCCGGGCCGGGGCCCTCCCGCACCCTGATCGCCGGCCAGAGCGCGGGCGGGCTCACCGCGGCGTACGCGGCGCACCGCCGCCCCGACGCGTTCGGGCTCGCGCTCTGCCAGTCCGGCTCGTTCTGGTGGCCGGACGAGGACCCCGAGTGGCTCACGCGCCAGTACGGGACGGCTCCGCGCCGTCCGGTCCGCTTCTACCTTGAGGTCGGGCACCAGGAGTGGATGCTCCTGGAGGAGAACCGTCGCCTGCGCGACGTGCTGCGGGCTCGGGGCTACGAGGTCGCGTACGCGGAATTCAACGGCGGCCACGACTACGCCTGCTGGCGAGGCGGCCTCGCCACCGGCCTCACCACCTTGCTGGCCCCGCCGGCGCGGTAGGCCCAGCGGCCCCACAGGGGGCCCGAGACGTCGGGGCTTGCCCCATAAGGGGCGCGGGCCTGTGTTTGTCTTGCGGCTCCGCCGCGTGGGCGCGACCGGCCACGGCGCAGCCGCAGCCTGCAAAGCACGGCACGGGGCAGCCCGTACCCAGCCCTCATGTCCGGCCCGCCCGGCGAAGGGGGCTGCGCTTGCCAGCCCTGCTCCCCCAAGCTCTTCGAGCAGGGGGCGCCCCCACGCACAGACCTCCCAAGCGCAGCGGGAGGGGGGAGCAAGGGGCCTGCCCCTTGCCGGGGTGCCAGGCCTCCCGGGCGCAGCGCAGCGCAGCACGGCGCGGGGGTGTTAGGCCGGGGACTCTTGTGGGGTTGCGGGGGTTGTCGTGGGGAGGCGGGTGGCGGGGAAGGCGCTCAGGGCGAGGAGCGCCGCCGTCGTCGCGATCGCCGCTCGGAACGAGGACGCGTGGGCGACGGCGGCGCACAGGGCGATACCGAGCGCACCGCCGACGGTGCGGACGATCTGGAAGAGCCCCATCGCATGGCCCGTATCGGCGGGACTCACGCCCTCGAAGCCCGCGATCTGGATCGTGAGGACCGCCGTCCCGAGGACGAGTCCGATCGCGAACATCAGCGCCCGTACGGCCCAGACGTTCTCCGCGACGCCGGGGAGGGCCAGGGCCGCGAAGACCGCGGCGGCCAGCGCCAGCGCGGGGACCGTGAGGAGGCGCGGGCCCAGCCGCGGGAGGAGGCGGTCGACGGCCTGCGAGGCCAGCATGAGGCCCAGCGCCTCGGGAAAGACGCTCAGCCCCGCGTCCAGCGCCGACGCGCCCAGCGCGGCCTGGTACAGCAGCGGGAAGACGAACAGCACGCCCATCAGCCCGGCGCCGGTCAGCGCGGCCAGCACCGTCGCGGCGCCGTAGACCCGGTCCGACAGCAGGCCGAGTCTCAACAGGGGTGCGGGCGCCCGGAGTTGGTGGGCCACCGCCGCCATCAGCAGCGCGGCGCCCAGCACCGTGGCCACCGCGACCGGCGGGTCCGCCCAGCCGCGCGTCGGCCCGAAGCCCAGCGCGTACGTCAGCAGCCCCAGCGCGGGGGTGACCAGCCAGAATCCCGTACGGTCGAACGCTGCGTCCGTGCCCTCCACATGCTCGCGCAGCCCGGCCGCGCCGAGCGCGACCGCCGCCGCGCCGACCGGGACGTTCACGAAGAACAGCCAGTGCCAGGAGAGATGCGCGGTCAGGAAGCCGCCGAGCGGCGGCCCCAGCGCGGGCATCAGCGCGGTCGGCACGATCAGCACCTTCGACAGCTTCACCCGTTCGTGCGGCGGGAACGCGCGGAACAACAGCGTCATCCCGACCGGCGTCAACAGCCCGCCCGCCAGGCCCTGGACGCCGCGCGCGACGACGAGCGAGGGCAGGTCCCACGCCAGCCCGCAGGCCGCGCTCGCGGCGGTGAAGACCGCGAGGGCGCCGAGGAAGACGCGCTTCGTGCCGTACCGGTCGCCGAGCCGGCCCGCCACCGGCAGGGTCAGCGCGAGCGCGACGAGGAACGCCGTCTCCACGGTGTTCGCCGCCGACACCGGCTGCCCGAAGTCCCGCGCGATGGTGAAGAGGGCCGGGTTGACGATCGTCGAGTCCAGGCCGTTCATGCACATCGCGGCCGTGTAGACGAGGACCACGCAGGTACGGGGCCCCGGCAGAATTCTGCTCACCGGCCGATCCAGGCCCGGCCGATCCAGTCCAGCGCCTCCTGGCGGGCGCACGGGCCGTGCGCGGCCGTCCAGCCCTCGGGGACCTCGGCGAACTCGGGCCACAGCGAGTGCTCGCCGCTCTCGTTGACGAGGACGAGGAACGTCGCCGCGTCGTCGTCCGTGTCGAAGGGGTTCGTGGGTGCGTCGCTCATGGCGGGTGCCTCAGTGCTCCAGGGCCAGGGCCGTCAGGCGGTCGGCGACCACGCGGGCGATGTGCGTGATCGGTTCGGGCAGGGTCATGTCCTTGTGCGAGCAGGCGACGTCGGTGTTGTCGATGCGCCCGCGCACGTACGGGGTCCAGGTGTCCGGGGTGAGCGCCTCGTCGATCGTGTCGACCGTGGCGCGGAAGAAGAGCACGTCGCCGTCGAGGGGCCGGTGGTCGTAGTTCCGTACCAGACGGTTGGTGTTGAGATAGATCGCACCCAGAGCTTCGATCGTGGACGGCGGGAGGGATGCGAGGGGGCTGCCCTCGCGGCGCAGCACCTCCACCACGCCCTCGGGCGTGACCGGCGCGCCCTCCAGCGCGTCGGGCCCGTAACCGCCCATCGCCAGCAGCGACTCCAGTGCCTCGGTCTCGTCCGCCTCGGGCAGCTCGCGGAAGCCCTCGGCCGGGTAGGCGTCGAGGACGGCGAGCAGCTCGACCTCCTCGCCGCGCTCCTGGAGCACCGCCGCCATCGCGTGCGCGATGATGCCGCCGGTCGACCAGCCGAGCAGCCGGTACGGGCGTCCCGCGGGCTGCACCTCGCGGGCGCGGTCGGCGTAGTGCGCGGCCAGCTCCTCCAGGGAGGCGGGGAGCGGCTCGTGCGCGGTGGCGGCGCCGACGCCCCGGGCCTGGAGGCCGTAGATCGGCACGTCCGGCGGCAGGTTGCGGATGAGGCCCGCGTAGCACCAGCTCAGGCCGCCGGCCGGGTGGACGCAGAAGAGCGGGGCGCGCGCGTCGTCGCCGCCCCCGGACGCGGGGCGGAGCGGGAGCAGCACGTCGAGCGGGTCGTCGGACCCCGCTCCGCCGTCCGCGTCCAGCGCCGCGTCGAGCGCGGCGGGCGTGGGGTGCTGGAAGACGGTGCCGATGGAGACGCGGGTGCCGAACGCGGCCTCGATCCGGCTCGCGAGCCGCACCGCGAGCAGCGAATGGCCGCCCAGCGAGAAGAAGTTGTCGTCCACGCCGGCCCGGGGAAGCCCCAGCACCTCGGCGAAGACGGCGCAGAGCTGCTCCTCGCGCGGGGTGCGCGGCGGACGCCCCCCGGTCCCGGCGGCGGGCACCCCGGGCGCGGGCAGCGCCTCGCGGTCCAGCTTGCCGTTGCCGGTGAGCGGCAGCGCGTCGAGCGTCACGACGGCGGACGGCACCATGTGCGCGGGGAGCGCCGCCGCGGCATGCTCCCGTAGCAGATCATCGGCGAGCGGACCGTCCGTCGGCGGACCGTCCGCGGACGGAACGTCCGTCGGCGGACCGTCCGCAGACGAGGTGCCCGCCGACGACGTACCCGCCGGGACCACGTACCCCACCAGCCGCCGGTCGCCCGGTACGTCCTCCCGTACCGTCACCGCCGCGTCCGCGACAGCGGGATGCGCGGCCAGGACGGCCTCGATCTCGCCGAGTTCGATGCGGAAGCCGCGCAGCTTCACCTGCTGGTCGGCGCGGCCGGAGTATTCGAGCGTGCCGTCGGCACGGCGCCGGGCCAGGTCCCCGGAGCGGTACATCCGGGCGCCGCTCTCGCCGAAGAGGTGCGCGTACGGGTCGGCGACGAAGCGTGTCGCCGTCAGCGACGGCCGCCCCAGATAGCCGCGGGCCACGCCCCGCCCCGCGACGTACATCTCGCCCGTCACGCCGGGCGGTACGGGCCGCAGGCGCGCGTCCAGGACGTAGACGCGCAGGTCGGGGATGTTGACGCCGATCGTGCTCGATGTCGCGCCCGCCGCCGTGGCCCGGTCCAGCGCGAGATAGGAGACGTGCACGGTGGTCTCGGTGATCCCGTACATGTTGACGAGCGTCGGCGCGTCCTCCGCGTGCCGCGCGTACCAGTCGTCCAGCCGCGCCAGCTCCAGGGCCTCGCCGCCGAAGACGACGTAGCGCAGGGCGAGCCGGGCGCCCAGCTCCGGGTTTTCGCGGTCGGCGGCGGCCAGTTGGTGGAAGGCGGACGGCGTCTGGTTGAGGACGGTCACGCCCTCGTCCACCAGCAGCCGCAGGAACGCGCGCGGGTCGCGGCTGGTCAGGTGCGGGACGACCACGACGCGACCGCCGTACAGCAGCGCGCCCCACAGCTCCCACACGGAGAAGTCGAAGGCGTAGGAGTGGAAGAGCGTCCACACGTCGTCGGGGCCGAAGCCGAACCAGTGGTCCGTGGCGGACAGCAGCCGCGTCGCGTTGTCGTGCGTGACGACGACGCCCTTGGGGCGGCCGGTCGAGCCGGAGGTGTAGATGACGTACGCGGCGTCGTGCGGCGTCAGCGGCCGGGTGCGGTCGTCGTCGGTGAGCGGCCCGCCGCCGTGCGCCTCGGCCGTCTCGGCCGCCCCGTCCTCGCCGCCGTCCACGGTGATCACCGGCAGGTCGTGGTCCGGAAGTTCCGGCGCCGTCGCGGCGTCCGTCACGACGGCGGCGGGGCGGGCGTCCTCCAGCATGTACGCGAGCCGGTCGGCCGGATAGCCGGGGTCCAGCGGCAGATACGCGGCGCCCGACAGCGCCACCGCGAGCAGCCCCGTCACCAGCTCCGTCGAACGCGGCAGCGCCAGCGCCACCACCGAGCCGGGCCCGATGCCGCGCGCGGCCAGCAGCCGGGCGAGCCGCTGGGCGCGCGCGGACAGCTCCGCGTACGTCAGCGAGGCGTCCCCGCAGGTGACGGCCGTACGCGACGGGTGCGCGGCGGCGGCCCGTTCGTACACCTCGGCGAGCGTGACGGGCGCGGCGGGCGGCGGCGCGGGACGGGTGTTCCACTCGACGACCGCGCGGTGCCGCTCCTCGGCGCTCAGCAGCGGCAGCAGCCCGAGCGGGGTGTCCGGCTCCCGGGCGGCGGCGGTGAGCAGCCGCGCGAGCCGGTCGGAGAGCGCCTGCGCGGTCGTACGGTCGAACAGGTCGGTGCGGTACTCCAGGAAGCCGGAGATCCCGCCGCCCGGCCGTTCGCCCGCGTTCAGCGTGAGGTCGAACTTCGCCGTCCCGGACGGCACGGCGCGCATCGCCGCCGTCAGCTCGGGCCCCAGCGCGAACTCCCCGTCCGGCACCGACTGCCAGGCCAGCATCGTCTGGAAGAGCGGGTGCCGGGAGAGCGAGCGGGGCGGGTTGAGGTGCTCCACGAGGTGGTCGAAGGGCAGCGTGTCGTGCTCGTACGCGCCGAGCGTCGTGGCGCGGACGCGCGCGAGGAGCGTACGGAAGTCCGGGTCGCCGGAGGTGTCCGCGCGCAGCACGACGGTGTTGGTGAAGAAGCCGACGAGCCCGGCCGTGGCGTCGTCGTCCCGGCCCGCGACGGGTGTGCCGAGGGGGATGTCCGTGCCGCAGCCGTGCCGCGTCAGCAGCGCCGCGAGCCCGGCCTGCACGGTCATGAACACGCTGGCCCCGCTCGCCCGGGCCAGCCTCCGCAGCGCGGCGTGCGTCGCGGCGTCGAGCGCGAACGGCACGGTGCCGCCGTCCGTGGACGCGACGGCCGGACGCGGCCGGTCGGCGGGCAGTTCGAGCTGGTCCGGCAGCCCGGCGAGGGCCTGCTTCCAGTACGTGAGCTGCTCCTTGGCGAACGGCGTCGGTGCCTCCGGCGCCCCGAGCGCCCGCCGCTGCCGGTCGGCGACGTCCGCGTACTGGGCGGGGAGCGGTGCCCACCCGGGCGCCGTGCCCCGGACGCGCGCGGTGTAGGCGGTCGCGAGGTCGCGGGCGAGCGGCGTCATCGACGCGCCGTCCCCCGCGATGTGGTGCAGCAGGAGAAGGAGCGTGTGCCGTTCCGCGCGCTCCTCGAACACCGTGGCCCGGAGCGGGAGTTCGGACGCGAGGTCGAAGCCGTGCCGTACGGCGTCCGCGAGCCGCTCCTCCGGCGCCGCGAACCGGGGCTCCACGCGCGCCCGTTCGCCCCCGGCCGGCAGCACGAGCTGGCAGCCGCCGTCGTCGTCCGGGTAGAGGGTGCGCAGGGGCTCGTGGCGGGCGACGAGGTCGGTGAGGGCCGCGCTCAGGGCCGCCCGGTCCAGGGGGCCGTCGAGGGTGAGGACGAGCGGGATGTTGTACGTGGCGCTCGGGCCTTCGAGGCGCTGGAGGAACCAGAGGCGCTGCTGCGCGGGGGACAGGGGCAGTTCGGTCGGGCCGTCCGCCGCGCGCGGAAGCACGCGCAGCTCCTCCGGTACGTCCGCTCCTTCCCGCGTCGCGCGCACCCGGGCCGCGAGCGCGGCCGGTGTCGGGTGCCGGAAGACGTCCGCGAGGCCGATGCGCGCGCCCAGGTCCTCGCGCAGGCGGGCCGCGAGGCGTCCGGCGAGCAGCGAGTGCCCGCCCAGTTCGAAGAACCCGGCGCCGGGCGCGGGCGGCACGTCCATGCCGAGGACGTCGGCGAAGACCCCGCACACCAGCTCCGTGAACGGGTCCTGAGAGGCGCCGGCTTCCTCTCCTCCCTCGGCCGAGGGCTCCGGCAGCGCCCGTTGGTCGAGCTTGCCGTTGGCGGTGACCGGCAGGGAGTCCAGGACGGTGACGGTGCTCGGCACCATGTGGGCGGGGAGCGTACGGGAGAGGTGGTCCACCAGCTCCGCGGGGCCCGGGGGCGTGTTCTCCGCGTCCGGCACGGCGTACGCCAGCAGCCGTTTCCCGTGTGGGCCCTCACGCGTGACGACGGCGGCGTGCGCGACGCGGGGGTGGGCGGCGAGCCGCGTCCGGATCTCGCCCGGCTCGATGCGGAAGCCGCGGATCTTGACCTGGTCGTCGGTGCGCCCGAGGAAGGCGAGGGGGCCGTCGGCGGCGCGGCGTACGAGGTCGCCCGTGCGGTACATCCGGTCGCCGGGCGCCCCGAACGGGTCGGCGACGAACCGCTCGGCGGTCAGGTCCGGGCGCCCCGGATAGCCGCGCGCGAGGCACGCCCCGGCGAGGTACAGCTCGCCCGTCCCGCCCTCCGGCACCGGGCGGAGGCCGGCGTCCAGGACGTACACCCGCGAGCCCCGCACAGGACGGCCCACCACCCCTGAGGCGCCCGGCACCCGGTAGTACGCGTCGACCGTGGCCTCCGTCGGCCCGTACAGGTCGATGACGTGCAGCCCCTCGTCCACCGTCAGCCGCTCCCACAGCGACCCTGAGACGGCCTCGCCGCCGACGACGAGGACGGCGGGGCGGTGCCGCCCGGGCGCGAGCAGCCCCTCCGCGAGCAGCGCCTCGGCGTACGAGGGCGTGACGTCGAGGTAGTCCACGCGGTGCGCCTCGACGTACGCGGCGAGCGCGGCCGGGTCCCGGTACGTCGCGTCGTCCAGCAGGTGCAGTTCGTGCCCGTGGACCATCCACAGCAGCGGGTCCCAGGACGCGTCGAACGCGAACGACGCGCTGTGCGCGACCCGCAGCCGGTCGCGTCCGGTACGGGCGACGGCGGGCGCGATGTGGTCCTCGGCGTGCCCGTCGCGGAGGTTGGCGAGCGAGGCGTGCGTGACGAGCACGCCCTTGGGGCGGCCGGTCGAGCCGGAGGTGTGGATGAGGTACGCGGGGTCGTCGAGCGAGGGCCCGTCCCACGCCAGGCCGTCCGCCGGTCCGGCCCCCGGCTCGTCCAGCGCCAGCGTCACCGCGTTCCCCGCATCCAGCGCGTCCAGCGTCGCCCGCGTGCCCACGACGCACACCGGCGCCGCGTCCTCCAGCACGGCCCGCGTCCGTTCCTCCGGGTGCCCGAGGTCGAGGGGCTGGCAGACGGCGCCCGCGCGCAGCACGGCGAAGAGCGCGGTGACCATGTGCGTGCCGCGCGGCAGCGCGAGCGCCACCGCGCGCCCGCGCCCGAGCCCGTGCTCGCCCCCGTGCTCGCCCCCGGCATCGAGCGCGTGCAGCCGCCGCGCCAACGCGTCGGCGGCGGCGTCGAGTTCGGCGAACGTCAGGGTGCCGTCGGCGGCCCGAACGGCCACGGCGTCCGGCGTACGCGCGGCCTGCGCGGCCAGCGAGGCGGGGACGGTGCGGGCGGCGGGCGGTTCGCTACGGCCGGTCGTCGCCGCCCGTACGCCCTCCGGCCCGAGCACGTCGAGGCGGCCGACGGGCGTGACCGGGCTGTCGAGCAGCAGCCCGGCGAGGCCGTCGAGGTAGGTGAGCAGGCCGCGTTCGTGCCGGGCGAGCGCGTCCTCGTCGTAGCGTCCGGCGCGGGCGTCGAGGGTGACGCGCAGCCCGCCGCCTGGGCCGGGCGCGAAGCCGAGCGACAGGTCCTCGACGGGCCCGGCGGCGAGGCTGTGCACGGTGCCGGTGAGCCCGGCGAGGCCGAGGTCGGTGCCGAACGGCTTGAGGTTGACCATCGGCCCGGTCAGCGGCGTGTCCGCCGAGGAGAGCGCGAGGTCGCGGCGCAGGTCGGCCTGCGGGTAGCGCTGGTGGCGGCGGACGGCACGCATCTCCAGCACGACGCGGCGCAGCAGTTCGGCGCCGGTGTCGCGGGGGCGTACGGCGAGGCGCAGCGGCAGGACGTTCACGGTCATCGCGGGCGTCCGCAGCGCGGCGGCTCCCCGCCGGTTCGTCAACGGCAGCCCCAGCACCACGTCCTCGGCGCCGGTCACCCGGTGCAGATACCCGGCGGTCGCCGCGAGCGCCAGTTCGGCCCAGGTCGCCCTGACGGCCTCGGCGGCCCGCGAGATCCGCTCGAACGCCTCGCCGTCCAGGTCGACGACGCGGTGCAGCAGCTCCTCACCGGCGGCGGCTTCGGCGGTGGCGAGGGTGGGCGGGGCCGTGTCCCCTCGGTCCGCCATCCGCTCGGCCCAGAACGCGCGGTCCGCGGCGTACTGTTCGCCCGCCAGATACGCCCGCTCGTCCTCGACCAGGTCGCCCAGCGGCGCGAAGGCGCACGGGGCCGGGTCCCGGCCCTCCGCGGACGCGGTGTAGTGCTCGGCGACACGTTCGCCGATGAGCCGCAGCGCGTAGGCGTCGACGGCGACGTGGTGGACGCGCTGGTACCACCACCAGCGGTCGTCGGCGAGCCGGAGGAGGGCCTGGGCCATCAGACCGTCGGACGTTGCGGATTCGGTGTCCATCCAGGCCGTCGCCTCGGCCTCGGGGTCGGCCGCGTCCCGTACGTCGAGGACGTGCGGGCTCCAGTCCTCGGGGAGCGGCTCGACGAACTGGGCGGCGTCGTCCGTCACCCGGAGACGGAGGGTCTCGGCCTCCTCGACGGTGCGGCGCAGCGCCGTGACGAACCGGCCGGCGTCGAGCGCGCCGCGTATCTCGACGCGGTCGGCGGTCTGGAACGCGGTGCTGCCGGGCGCGAGCTGCTGGGCGTAGTGGATTCCGGCCTGGGCGGTCAGCAGGGGCAGTGGACGGCGCGCGTGCATGAAGGTGACAACTCCCGTGAAGATCCCGAACCCAGGAAAAACTTAGGTTAGCCTAAGCTATCTTCTGTGGCGTGATGACCAACATCAAGACCGCCCTGCTCGACCGCGTCACCGCGCACAGCGCGGCGCTGCTCGACCTCAGCCACCGCATCCACGCCCACCCCGAGACCGCGTTCGGCGAGCACCGGGCGGCGCGCTGGTGCGCCGACCTGCTGGCCGCGCACGGCTTCGCGGTCACGGCCCCGGCGTACGGGCTGGAGACCGCGTTCGAGGCGACGGCGGGCGACGGCCCGTTCACCGTCGTCCTCGCCTGCGAGTACGACGCGCTGCCCGGCCTCGGCCACGCCTGCGGGCACAACCTGATCGCCGCCGCCGGGGTCGGCGCGGCGCTCGCGCTCGCCCCGCACGCCGCCGAACTCGGCCTGACCGTACGGGTGCTGGGCACGCCCGCCGAGGAGCGCGGCGCGGGGAAGGCGCTGCTGCTGGAGGCCGGGGCCTTCGAGGGCGCGGACGCGGCGATGATGGTGCACCCGTGCCCGTTCGACGTGGCCGACTTCCGTTCGTTCGCGCTCGGCACGCTCTCTGTCGAGTTCACCGGCAGGTCCGCGCACCCGAGCCTCGATCCGCACGAGGGCCGCAACGCCGCCGACGCGCTCACCGTCGCGCAGGTCGCGCTCGGCCTGCTGCGCCAGCAGCTCCCGCCGCAGTGGCGGGTGCACGGCGTGACCACACACGCGGGCGACGCGCCCAACGCGATCCCCGAACGCGCCACCGCCGAGTACGAGATACGCGCCCTGGCCGCCGAGGACCTGCGCGAGCTGCGCGAGCGCGTCTCGGCGTGCTTTCGCGCCGGTGCGCTGGCGACCGGTTGCGAGGTCGCCCTGACCCGGCCTGAGCCGGACTATCTCGACTTCCGGAGCGACCCCGCGCTCACCGCGCTGTGGGAGGCCAACGCCCGCGCGCTGGGCCGCCCGGCGCCGGAGCGCCGCGAGCCCTTCGCCTGTACGGACATGGGCAACGTCTCGCACGCCGTGCCCGCCATCCATCCCGTGCTCGACATCAGCGGCGGGGCGTGCGGCCCTCACGAGCCCGCGTTCGCGGAGGCCGCGCTCTCACCGGCCGCCGAACAGGCGCTGTTCGACGGCGCGGTGGGGATGGCATGGACGGCGGCCGACGCGGCCTCCGCGAGTGCGGGGCAACCGGACTTCGGGGCCGCGCCCCTCTGACCCGGCACAAGAGCCGGGGTTCGGGCTGCCCCGGGCTGTGCTTCGCGGGCTGCGAGTGCGTCGTGGTCGCTCGCGCGGTTCCCCGCGCCCCTTCGGGGCACGGTTGTGCGCGGTCACGCGGCGGAGCCGCATATCGGCACAGTCCCGCGCCCCTCCGGGGCGCAGGGACTAGGACTTCTTCGTGAGGGCCTTCGTGATGTCGTTCATCACGACCTCGCTCGCGAGCGGTCCGCCCCGGGTGGACCAGACCGAGCCGTCCACCGTCACGGCGTGCCCGGCCCTGACCGCCTTCAGGTCCTTGTAGGCGGGCTTGGCCTGCACGTCCTTGAGGGCCTTGTCGCCGTCGGAGGTCAGCGTCGAGAGGAAGAGCCAGTCGCCGTCGATCTCGTCGATCTTCTCCAGGCTGAGCGCGGGCGCGTGCGCGTTGCCGTCCTTGTCCTGGGACTTGGGGCGCTTGAGGCCCATCTCCAGGGCGATCCCGCTGGCGAACTGCTTCTTCTCCATCCAGCTCGGGCCGTCCGGGTTCCAGCGGACGATGGAGACCTCGGCACCCTTCTCCTTGCCGAGCTTCTTCCCGGCCTCCTTCGCGGCGGCCTCGTGGTCGGCGATGACCTTCTGGGCCTTGGGCAGCTTGTTGACGGCGTTGCCGACGCCCCGGAAGGAGAGCTTCCAGTCGTCGGTGGGCGCCATGGTGACGAGCGTGGCCGGAGTGATCTCGCGGAGCTGCTTGAGCATCTGCTCGTCCTGCATGTCCCCGGCGAGGATCAGGTCGGGCTTGGCCGCGATGACCTTGTCCATGACGGGCTGGAGGAGATTGCCGACGACCTTCGTGCCCTTGACCTTGTCGGCGAGGTAGGCCGGGGGCTTGTTCATGCCCTGCCCGTTGGTGATGCCGACGGGCTTGACGCCGAGCGCGAGCACCGCGTCCAGGTCCTCCTGGGTGAGGGTCACGATCCTCTTGGGGTGGGCCGGGACCTTCACGGCCTTGCCGGTCGCGTCCTTCACGGTCCGGGTGCCGCCCCCCTCGGCAGAGGTCTTCTCCTTGTCGTCCGACCCGGAGTCCGAGCCGGAGCCGCAGCCGGTCAGCAGCAGGGCCGCGGCCCCCAGCGTGGCGGCGGCCCGGAGGGCGGTACGGCGAAGGGTGCGTCTGGGCAGAGTCATTGAGGGCTCCGGGATCGGGGACAGCCAGCGTGGCTAAGGTTAGCCTTACCTTAGACGATCTCCGATCGGGACCTCCCGCCGCGCCGCCGGTAGTGTCGGGCGTTCGGCGTGGTTCATGGGGGTGCGGTGGTGCGTGCGCGTGTCGCGGTCGTCGTGACGACGGCCTGTGCCGGAGCGGTGGTGGGCACGCTGGCCTCGCTCGCCGCCAACGCCGCCACCGGCGACGGGAGCTGGCCGCTCGGCCTGGACGTCCTGCGCGAGCACCCGTGGGCCTCCCTCGGGGTGCTGGGCGTGCTGACGGTCGCGCTCACCGGCCTCGCCGTCGCCGGGCAGGAGCGGGGCGGAGCGGCCGCGGGTGACCCGCCGCCTCCCGCCGGGCCCGAGGTCCCGGACTGGGTGGTGGACCGGAGCGAGGCGGCCCTGGCCGTCGATGCCGTCTGTGGCGCCGGGCGCCGACGTACCGGGCGCCGACGTACGCGCGGGAGCCCCGGATCCGTGCTGGGGATCACCACGTCCCTGTACGGCGCCGGAGGCTTCGGCAAGACCACGCTCGCAGCCCTCGTGTGCGCCGGCCCGCGCGTCCGGCGGCGCTACCGGGGCCGGGTCTACATGGTCACCGTCGGCCGCGACGTGCGCGGCCCGGCGGCGATCTCCGCGAAGGTCGCCGAGGTGACCCGCTTCCTCACCGGCGACACCCAGGAGTTCGACGACCCCGCCCTCGCGGGCGCCCACCTGGGCCGCCTGCTGGACGAGCGCCCCCGCACCCTGCTCGTCCTCGACGACGTCTGGGAGAGCGAGCAGCTCGCGCCCTTCCTCCTGGGCGGCGCCTCCTGCGTCCGCCTGGTCACCACCCGGGTCGCCGCGCTGCTCCCCGCCGACGCCCGGTCCATCCGGGTCGACGAGATGTCCGAGGCCCAGGCCCGCACCCTCCTGACCCGGGAACTGCCCCGGCTGCCCGAGCCCGTCGTCCGCGATCTCCTGCGCGCCACCGGCCGGTGGCCCCTGCTGCTCCGCCTGACCAACCGGCTGATCGCCGGTCAGGTCCGCACGGGCGTGGCCCCCGAGGCCGGAGCCGCGCACGTGCTGCGCCGCTTACGCGCGGAGGGCCCGGCGGCCGTGGATCCGCCCTCCGGGCCGGAGAGGTGGGACCTGGACGATCCCAAGCGCAGGAGCGAGGCCGTACGCGCCACGGTCGAGGCCGCCACCGCCCTCCTCCCACCCGGCGGCGCCGCCCGGTTCGCGGAACTCGGCATGTTCGCGGAGGACGAGGCCGTGCCCGTCCCCCTCGTCGCCCGCCTCTGGCAGGCCACCGGCGGGCTCTCCGAGGAGGAGGCCCGCACGCTGTGCGGGGACCTGGCGCGGCTCTCGCTGGTGTCCCTGACCCCGGACAACGGCGGCACGGTCAGCCTCCACGACGTGATCCGCGACTACGTACGCGGCCTGCTGGGCGGAACCGAACTGACCGCGCTCCACGCCCGCCTGGTGGATGCCGTGGCCGAAACCCTCCCCGTCGCGGAGCCGTTGGCGCCCTCCGCGCCCGGCCCCGGCCGGGCCTGGTGGCTGCTGGAGGACGGCTACCTCCTCGACAACCTGATCGGGCACCTGGTCGCCGCCGGACGGGCGGACGGGGCCGAGGCGGTGGCCGGTGACCTGCGCTGGGTGGAGGCCCGCCTCGTACAGCGCGGCCCCACCGCGCCCGTGAACGACCTGCGGCACGTCCCCGCGCCCACCCCCGCCTCCGCCGCGCGCACCCGCGCCGTCGCGCGCGCAGCCGACCTCCTCACCCCCACGGACCCCGCCCACGCGCTGGCCAACGTGCTGCACAGCCGCCTCGAACCGTCCTCCCACTGGCACGACCAGGTCCTCGCCCGCCGGCAGGACCCGTCCCTGCGGCCCCTCCTGGCGAACCGGTGGCCCCTGCCCGATGTCCCCGTCGAAGCCCTGCGGCTCACCCTCACCGGGCACACCGCCGAGGTGAACGCGGTGGCGGTCGCGCCGGACGGCACCTGGTGCGCGACCGCCGACGACGACGGGATCGTACGGCTGTGGGATGCGGCGTCCGGCGTCTGTACGGCCACCCTCACCGGGCACACCGGCGAGGTGAACGCGGTGGTGGTGGCCCCGGACGGCACCTGGTGCGCGACCGGGGGCGCCGACGAGACGGTACGGCTGTGGGACGTCGCGACCGGGGCGTGCACCGCGACCCTCACCGGGCACGGCGACTGGGTGCGGTCGGTGGCGGTCGCCCCGGACGGCACGTGGCTCGCCACCGCGGGCGACGACGCGAAGGTGCGGCTCTGGGACGTCGCGTCCGCGACCTGTACGGCCGCGCTGACCGGCCACACGGACTGGGTGCGGTCGGTGGCGGTCGCCCCGGACGGCACCTGGCTGGCCAGCACGGGCGACGACGGGACCGTACGGGTATGGGACGTCGCGACCGCGGCCTGCGTCGCCGCACTGACCGGGCGCGCCGACGACATGAGGTCGGTGGCGATCGGGCCGGACGGGACCTGGCTCGCCGCCGTCGGCAAGGACGCGACCGCCCGGATCTGGGACAAGGCCGACGGCATGCGTCCCGCCGTGACTCTCGCGGAACACACCGACTGGGTGCGGGCGGTGGCCGTCGCGCCGGACGGCACGTGGTTCGCCAGCGGAGGCGACGACAAGAAGGTGCGGATCTGGGACGCCGCGACCGGAACGTGCTCGGCCGTCATCGACCTCGCCCACCTCGGGCTCTTCTGCGCTCCGCTGGCGATGGCGGTCGCCCCGGACGGCACGTGGCTCGCCCTCGCCAGCAATGACGAGAACGTACGGCTGTGGGACGTCGCGACCGGCGAGTGCACCGCCACCCTCGCCGGACACCCGATCCTCCCGCTCTCTGTGGCGGTCGCGCCGGACGGGACGTGGCTCGCCAGCGGCGGCCATGACAGAACGGTGCGGCTGTGGGATGCCGCCACGCACGCCTGTACCGCCGTCCTGACGGGGCACACCGGCCAGGTGCGGTCGGTGGCGATCGGACCGGACGGGACCTGGCTGGCCTCCGCCGGCAACGACAGGACCGTGCGGCTGTGGGACGTGGCGACGGGCGCGTGCACCGCGACTCTCACCGGGCACACCGGCAGGGTGCGGTCGGTGGCGGTCGCGCCGGACGGCACGTGGCTGGCCTCCACAAGCAACGACGACACCGTGCGGCTGTGGGACATCGAGACGGGCGCGTGCACGGCCACCCTCACCGGGCACACCGACGCGGTGAGTTCGGTGACGGTCTCGCCCGACGGCACCCGGCTCGCGACCACCAGCGACGACGGGACCGTACGGATCTGGGATGTCGCGACCGCGACCTGCGCCGCCACGCTGACCGGCCACACCGGTTGGTCGCTGTCGGCGGCGTTCGCGCCGGACGGCGCGTGGCTCGTCACGACCGGGGACGACGGGACCGTACGCGTCTGGCACAAGCCCGGAGGCACCCTCCCCACCACCGAACTCGCGGGCCACACCGGCGAGGTGCACGCGGTGGCGGCCGCGCCCGACGGGACATGCCTGGCCACCGGGGGCCACGACGAGACGGTGCGGGTCCGGGACGCGGCGACCGGCGACTGCCTCGCCACCCTGACCGGGCACACCGACCCGGTGCGGGCGGTGGCGTTCGCTCCCGACAGCGCGTGGCTCGTCACCGCCGGAGACGACAGGACCGTACGGATCTGGGACAGGAGCCACGGCACGGCACCGGACGTCACCCATGCGCGGGAGCAGGCCAGTTGGGCATGTGCCGTGGCGGCGTCCCCGGACGGCACGCGCCTGGCGACCGCCGGTGACGACGCGGCCGTACGGCTGTGGGACGCGGCCACCGGCGACTGCCTCGCCACCCTGACCGGGCACACCGACGCGGTGCGGGCGGTGGCGTTCGCACCCGAGGGGGCGTGGCTGGCCTCCACCGGGTACGACGGGACCGTGCGGCTGTGGGACGTCGCGACCGGCGCGTGCAACGCCACCCTCGACGGGCGCTCCGACGAGGTGAACGCGGTGGCCGTCGCGCCGGACGGACGACGGCTGGCCGCCGCCGGACACGACGGAGCCGTACTGCTGTGGGGCACGGCCGATCGCGCCCGTACGGCCGTGCTGACCGGACACACGGGCTGCGTGCGGTCGTTGGCGTTCGCGCCGGACGGCACATGGCTTGCCAGCGCCGGCCACGACGGGACCGTACGGCTGTGGGACGTCGCCACCGGGGCCCGTACGGCGACGCTCGCCGGGCACACCGGCGAGGTGAACGGGGTCGCGGTCGCCCCGGACGGGACATGGCTGGCCACGGCGGGCGGGGACGGGACCGTGCGGCTGTGGGACGTCGCGACCGGCGCGTGCACGGCGACCCTCACCGGGCACACCGGCGGGGTGAGCGCGGTGGCGATCTCGCCCGACGGCGCCTGGCTCGCGAGCGTCGGCGAGGAGGACCGGGCTGTGCGCGTGGCGAGCCGTGGCAGCGGTCGCTCCGTCGCGCTCGTACGCGTCAGCGGCATCCCGTCCGACTGCGTGTGGCTGCCCGACGGCCGTGGCCTCGCCGTGGTGGGGGAGAAGGGGCTGTACGCCTTCGAGCTGCGCCCCTGAGGCGTGGCCCCGGGCGCGGCGCGGCGCGTTACGGCAGGGCCGACTCCACGTACGCCGCGAGGCGTTCCCTGATCTCCTCGGCCGGGATTCCCTCCTCCACCGCGAGGTGCGTCATCAGGTCCGCGCGGACCGCCGCCAGCAGGGCGTGCGCGAGGAATCCCGCGTGGGCCGGGTCGGTCAGCTTCTCCAGCTCCCCGCGCAGCGTGCCGTGCCACCAGCCGTACGACGGCACGCGGTACGGGCTCGACGAGCCCGTCTCCTCCAGCGCGACGTAGAGGCTCAGGTTGTCGAGCTTGGCGCGGGCGACGGCGTCCAGGAGCGCCGGGATCCGCTCGCGCGGCGGCGTGCCCGGGCCCAGCGGCGCGGGGCCCTCGGCCGCGGCCTCCTGCAGGGGCGCCGTCCGCCGCCCGGCGAGCGCCTGGAGGAGCCCGGCGCGGTCGGTGAACGCGCGGAAGACCGTGCCCTTGCCGACGCCGGCCGCCGCCGCGACGGAGTTCATGCTCACCTGCGCGAGGCCCTCGCGCACGAAGAGGGCCTCGGCCGCGTCGAGCACCGCCTCCCTGTTGCGCACGGCGTCGGCACGGCTGCGGGGCTCGCGCATCCCGGTCACTCCCTCTGCCCGGCAAGGGCCTGCTGTCACTTGCTGTCACTTGCAATGCGGACCGGCGGTCCGTATGGTCGGAGTCGTAACGGACCGACGGTCCGCATTCTAGGCGAGGAGCCGACGATGACCGATACCGCCACCCCCGAGCAGGTGTTCCGCGAGGGACTCCGCCTGCTGGAGCAGAACGACTTCGACGCGTGGACGGGCCTGTTCGCCGAGGACGGGGTCATGGAATTCCCGTACGCACCCGAGGGCGCCCCGCGCCGGGTCGAGGGGCGCGAGGGGATCGCCGCCTACATGCGGCCCTTCCCCGAACACATGGAGGTGCACGAGCTGAAGGACATCGTGATCCACACGACGGGCGATCCCCGCACGGCCGTCGTGGAGTTCAGCTCCGCCGGACGCGCGGTCGCCACGGACGAGCCGTTCGCGCTCTCGTACGTCGTCTTCCTCACGGTCGACGAGCACGGCCGCATCACCCGCTACCGCGACTACTGGAACCCGCTGGACGCGCCCGCCTCCCTGCGTGCCGGATGGGAGCGCACCGGTGCCTGACCGCAAGGGAACCGTCCTCGTCACCGGCGCGACCGGCACCACCGGCAGCCGCGTCGTCGCGGCGCTCGCGGAGACCGGCCGTCCCGTACGGGCCGCGAGCCGCACCGCCCCCGTGCCCTTCGACTGGTACGACCCCGCCACCCACGACCCGGCGCTGGCCGGTGCCGAGGCCGTCTATCTCGTCCCGCCCGTCGGCGCGACCCACCCCGGCGAGGTGATGCTCCCCTTCCTCGCCCGCGCCCGGAAGGCGGGCGTGCGCCGGGCCGTGCTGCTCAGCTCCTCCCCGATCGAACCCGGCGGCCCGGCGACGGGCCCCGTGCACGAGGCGCTGCCCGAGGAGTTCGAGGAGTGGGCGGTCCTGCGGCCCTCCTGGTTCATGCAGAATTTCACGGGCGACCACCTCCAGGCCGAGTCCGTCCGCGCACACGGCGAGATCGTCTCGGCCACCGGCAGCGGCCGGGTCGGCTTCATCGACGCCGACGACATCGCCGCCGTGGCCGCACACGCGCTGACCGTCCCGGAACCGCCGAACACGGACTGGATCCTCACCGGCCCCGAGGCCCTCTCGTACGACGACATCGCCCGTACGCTCACCGAACTCACCGGCCGCGAGGTGCGCCACCGCTCCCTCACGGCGGAGGAGCTGAAGAAGCGCTGGGCACGGGACGTTCCCGAGAACTTCGCGGGCATCCTCGCGGAGATCGACCGCACGATCGCCGGGGGAGCGGAGGACCGCGTCACCGACGCCGTCGCCCGCCTCACGGGCCGCGCGCCCCGCTCGTTCGCGGAACACGTACGGGCCTTTGCCGACGTGACGGCCGGGAGCTGAACCGCCGGCGTTGACGAAAGTAATCCTTCTTCGGGGCGATGCGGTCTCCGCGCGGGGTCGGGGAGGCTGCTGCGCAGGACAGCGGAGAAGAGGAAGGCCGTATGACAGCGACCACGTCACCCGACTGGAACATCGTGGGAATCCTGGGGGCCGCACGTGGCGCGCGGTCCGGTGCCGGGGGCCCCATCGGCAGCGAACACCTGCTGGCGGGCATCACCACGGCCAAGGGAGCGGCCCGCGAAGCACTCGCGGCCGAAGGCGCGACCAAGGTCACGCTCCTGTCGGTCCTGCGGGACCGCCTGGACCGGGAGGAGGCGTGGAGCGCCGACGACGACCCGGAGGGCGCCGTCTCCGAGAAGGACATCCTGGGGGACGAGGGCGAGGAGCGCGTCCGTTACACGGGCGCGGCGGGCAGGGCGCTGACCTCCGCCAGGGAACTCGCCCGGCAGGAGGACGCCGCGAAGTTCGGCGCCGAACATCTGCTGCGCGGACTGCTGGCGGGGGACAACCGCGCCGTGGAAATGCTGGACACCTGCGGAGTCCCGCCCGAGGCCGTACTCGCCCGCCTCGACGGGGGCGCCGGAAGCCCGGCAGACGACCTCGCCCCCCTGCTGCACCCCACCCGCGACATCCTCCTCGGCCACAGCCACTACCGCCGCGCGCCGTGGTGGTCCCGGTGGCTGCTCAAGCGCGCCGGCATCAACTGGGCGGCGCGGCCCGCCTGGTGGGTCAGGATGGAGACCTACGAGCAGGCCCGCCGCCTTGCCGCTGACGCGGTCGGCACCGAGCATGTGCTGCTCGCCGTCCTCGCCACCCACGAGGTCGCGCTCCGTTACCCGCACCTGGCCCAGGAGGGCGACTCCGACGTCGCTTCCCGGTACGAGGGAGGCGAGCGGCTGGCCCGCCTGGGCCTCGACCACGCCTCCGTCCACGAGGCGCTGCGCTCCGGCGGCCGAGTCCACCTGGCGTCGGACGCCCGCCCGGTCGAGCAGTACCTCGACGGCGACAAGGGAACGGGCCCCCTCGTCCAGGAGCTTCTGGACGAGGAGACCCGTGCCCGTCAGCTCGTTCAGGCGCTCTCCGCCTGACGGCCGCCGTTCTTGATCCCCGACACGAACGCGTGCCAGGCGTCCGCCGGGATGAGCAGGGCGGGCCCCTGCGGGTCCTTTGAGTCGCGGACAGGGACGGCGTTGCCGGTGAAGCTGGTTGAGACTTCGAGGCAGTTGCCGCCGTTCTGATTGCTGTAGCTGCTCTTGCGCCAGTTGGCCGCGCTGATCATGGAGATAGTTCCTTTGCCGCTGCGGCGATCATGCTGAGTGATGCCTTGGGGGAGAGCGCGTCCGCTCGCAGCAGATCATAGGCATAGCGGTAGTCCGCGACATGCTCCGGAGCAGCCGTGACATGGCCGCGCGCACGGCCGTCGACGTAGACGACGTCCGCCCCCGCGTCCATGGTGAGACCGGCGAAGGCGCCCGCCATGCTCGCGTGTGCACCCACTTCGTACGGGACGACCTGGACGATGGTCCGACTGTCCTCCGCCGCGTCCAGGAGCACCCGCAACTGCCGTGCCATCAGCGCCGGTCCGCCGACCGCACGGCGCAGCACGTTCTCGTCGATCACGATCCAGAGCCGGGCGCGGTTGTTCCGTCCCAGGATGTCCTGCCGGGTCATCCTGGCCGCCACCAACTCGTCCGTGTTGGGCAGGCGGGCCGCGGCGAACAGGGCCCGCGCGTACTCTTCGGACTGCAGCAGCCCCGGGATCACCTGGTTCTCGAAGTTCCAGATCTCTGTCGCGTCCTGCTCCAGTTCCACGAACGGCCGGAACCAGTCCGGATACGCGTGCTGAATCACGATCGGCCAGAGGCGCTGGAACGAGCCGCCTGTGCCCAGCACTTCGTCGCAGCGCTGCGCGAACTCCTCCGTCGGTACGCGCTCGGCGGACTCCACCCGGGAGACCAGGGAGCGGTCACAGAACAGGCGCTCGGCCAGGGCGCCCTGGGAGAGACCGGCCTCTTCCCTCTTGATCCGCAACTCCGTGCCGAAATACGCGAGGGTCGAGACGCGAGGGTTGCTCTTGAAGTCGGCGCCGACTTCGTTCTCTGCCGCCATCATCTGCCTTTCAGCTCTTGACAACTGCACCTGCACGGTCGGCTCCCTCCTCTCATCATGCCCGGAGCGCGATGCTGGGACCACGGAAAGTGAAGATCCCTCTTCAGGCCCTCCTCAGAAAGGCGCCCCCTATGCGGTCTACCGTGATCAAGCTCCGTGAAGCAGACGACGTGTCCCGGCGGTTGCGGGCGGCGCTCGCGCATGTGGACGTACTGTTGCCGTCCCTCCGCGTGGACCTCTCCTCGTGCACCGACACGCTCACGGAGCCGCTGCTCGATCTGGGCCGTTGCAACATCGCGACGGCCGAACGGCTCATCGCCGCCCTGGCGGAGGAGGGGTGAGGACGGAACGGGCGTACGCCCGTATGCGTTCGTCCCGGGGCGTCAGGCAGCAGCTCGCACAGCGGACGGACTCGGCGCTCGTGTAGAAGAGGCAGCAGGTGCGGCGCAGATAGCGGAGGTGCCCGGCGACCTCGACCACCTCGCCGAGCGGCTCCAGGCAGGTACCCGCGCTGAACTCGGCCCAGCGCGGGGCCAGTTCGTGTACGGCCCCGCGCGAGGCGCACAGCGCGGTCGCGCAGCCGTGCGCGACGCCGCCCCGCAACTGGCGCAGTCCGGCGCGGGTACGGGCGTGCAGCGCGTCGGCCAGCGGCAGCAGGTGCGTGTGCAGCACGGCGGAGTGCAGGGCGGTCAGGGAGGGGTCCAGGGTGCGCGCCTCGCGCAGCCGTACGCCGCCGATGCCGTGCGCGGCGGGGCGGACCAGGACGTTCTCCGGGCGTACGTCCCACACCCGGCCGTGCAGGGCCCAGTCCAGGACGGCGGCGGCCGTGACGCGGCCCGCGTAGACCGCGATCAGCGTGAGCGCGGCGGCGTGCGCGGTGCGGTGGCCGCTGGAGCCGGTCTCCGCGTCGAGGAGGACGCCCAGCTCGGCCCCGGATGGGTCGAGCAGACGGTCGCACGGCAACCAGCCGCCGTCCCCGGGGTCCGGCGTGCCGACGGCGAGGTCGTAGCGGGGGCCGTGGTCCAGGAAGAGTTCGTCCAGCGGCGTCACTCGGCCTCCCCGGGGGCCACGCCCAGATAGACGACCGTCGGGAGTCCCGTCACCGCGTGCTCGGTGACCTCGGCGCGGACCCCGTACACCTCGGCGAGCATCCCCTCCGTGAGGACCTCGCCCGGCTTCCCGCCCGCGACGACGCGGCCCTCGCGCAGCACGTAGAGGCGGTCGCAGTACGTGGCCGCGAGGTTGAGGTCGTGCAGGGCCAGGAGGTTGGTGGTGCCGAGGTCGCGGATGAGGCCGAGGAGTTCGAGCTGGTAGCGGACGTCGAGGTGGTTCGTCGGCTCGTCCAGGACGAGCAGCACGGGCTCCTGGACGAGCGCGCGGGCGACGAGGGCGCGCTGGCGTTCGCCGCCGGACAGCTCCTCGAAGCGGCGCCCGGCCAGCCCGGCCGCGCCGGTGCGCGCGAGCGCGTCCCGTACGAACTCCTCGTCCCGGACGGTGTCGCCCTCCCAGAACCTCTTGTGCGGCGAGCGGCCCATCGCCACGACCTGGCGCACGGTGAGGCCCGCGACGCCCTGCGCGTCCTGCGGGACGGCGGCCACGTGCCGGGCACGGCGCCGGGCCGTCATCGCGACCGCGTCCTCGCCGTCGAGCAGGACGCGGCCGGAGGCGGGGCGCAGGGTGCCGTAGACGCAGCGCAGGAACGTCGTCTTGCCGCTGCCGTTGGGGCCGACGACGCCGACGGTCTCGCCGGGCGCGGCCTCCAGCGAGACGCCGTTGAGCAGGCGGTGGCCGTCGACGGAGTACGTCACGTCCTCGGTCGCCAGGGACGCGCTCATGACGGGACCCCCTCGGTGCGCTGGCTGCGGCGCAGCAGCCAGAGGAAGAACGGGCCGCCGGTGAGCGCCGTGAGGACCCCGACGGGGATCTCCTCCGGCGCGGCGACCGTACGGGACGCGAGGTCGGCCAGCACCAGGAACGCGGCGCCGCCCAGGGCCGAGACGGGGAGCAGCGCGCGGTGTCCGGCGCCGATGACCATCCGCGCGGCGTGCGGCACCATCAGGCCGACGAAGCCGATCGCGCCGCTCACCGCGACGAGCACGGCCGTCACCAGCGAGGCCAGGAGGAAGACGGCGGCGCGGAACCGGCCGGTGTCCAGGCCCATCACGGTCGCGCTCTCCTCGCCCGCCAGCAGCAGGTCGAGGGGACGGGCGAGGGCCATCAGCGCGACCAGGCCCAGCAGCATCGCGACGGCGGGCAGCGGCAGGCTGTTCCAGCGCGCGCCGCCCAGCCCGCCGAGCGTCCAGAAGAGGATCTCCCGCAGGTGTTCGGTCTTCGAGGACGTCACGAGGACGAGGCTGGTGAGCGCGGAGAGGATGTACTGGATCGCGACCCCGGCCAGCACCAGCCGCCCCGTCGTCAGCACGCCGCCGCGCCGCGCCATCGCGTAGACGGCGACGAGCGCGCACAGGGACCCGGCGAACGCGCCCGCGTTCATCGTCAGCGTGCCGACGCCGAAGACGACGACGAGGACGGCGCCCGTCGAGGCGCCCGAGGAGATGCCCAGCAGGAACGGATCGGCCAGCGGATTCCGTACGAGTGCCTGGAGCACGGTGCCGACGACGGCGAGCCCGGCCCCGACGACCGCCGCGAGCAGCACGCGCGGCAGCCGCACGTCCCGCACGATCGTCGTGAACGGGCCCGGCTCGGCGCCGCCCGTCAGTGCGGCCACCACGTCGCCGACGGGGATACGGACGGAGCCCAGCGCGAGGCTCGCGAGGGCCCCGGCGACCAGCAGCGCGGCCAGCGAGGTGGTGAGGAGCGCGAACCGCAGCCGACCGGGCACGGCCCGGGCGCTCACTTCGCGCGGCCCTGCTCGTAGCTTTCCGGGTGGAGCTGGCGCGCCAGCTCGTCCACCGCGTCCGGCACGCGCGGCCCGACCACGACGGAGGAGAGCGGCATCACGGCGAACCGCTTGTGCTTGATCGCCGGTACGTCCTTGAGCGCGGGGTCGTTCAGGAGCCGCTTCTTCTTCTTGGCGAGGGAGGTACCCCGGTAGTCGTAGATCACGATGGTGTCGGGGTTCTTCTCGACGACCTTCTCCCAGGAGACGTCGCCGAAGGGCTTGTCGACGGAGGAGAAGACGTTCTCGGCGCCCGCGCGCTCGATGATCTCGTTGCCGATGCCCTTGCCGCCCGCCGTGAACGCCGCGTTGTCACCGCTGTCGTACACGAACACCCGTGTCTTCTCCGCGCCCTTGAGCCGCTCGGCGGTGGCCGCGAGCTGCCGGTCCTGCTTCTCGATCAGCTTCTCGGCCCGCTCCGGGACGCCGAAGGTGCGGGCGACCTCCCGGATCTCCTTCTGGAGCTGCGGCACCCCGACCCGGCCCTTCGCACAGCTCTCGGTGGCCAGCCGGGTGTTCACCCCGCTGTCCTGGAGGGCGGGGCGCTCGCGGCCCTCGCCCTTCTCGAACGCCGAGGGGTACGCGCCGTAGACGAAGTCGGGGTTCGCGCCGAGGAGGGTCTCCTTGGACGGGTACTCCTTGGCCAGCACCTTGACCTTGTCGTACGCCTTCCGGTACTCCGGCACGATCTTGTCGTCGAGGAAGGCGGTGCCCGCCATCCGGTCCTGGAGACCGAGGGCGAGCATGATCTCCGTCGTGTTCTGGTTCATCGTCACGGCCCGCTCGGGCGGCTTCTCGAACGTCGTCTTCACGCCGCAGTTCGTGACCGTGTACGGGAAGCCCTCCGGCGCCTTGCCGCTGCCGCCGTCCTTGTCGTCGGCGGACGACGCGCACCCCGCGAGGGCGGATGCCGGTATGAGCAGCAGCGAAGCGAGAAGCGCACGGGTGCGCAGGGCACGGGACATGACGATGCCTGCCTCCTCAAGGGGATCCGCGTCCCCTGACCTGGTGAGGTTGGCGGCAGACCAGTATCTGACTCCCGGCGGACGCCCCTGGGGGAGCGCCGCCGGTCACAGTGGCGGGACCGTGCCGGGTTCGCACCGGCTTCCTGGCCTCTGCCGCCTCGAATGAACACAGGCAGTCTTCCATACCCCGCGACCAGCGGTGGAGCCCCGTCAGGCGCGTTCGCGCTCCTCCCGGCGCTCCAGCGCGACCTCCGGCAGGCGGCGGGCGAGGCCCGCCGGGAGCCACCAGGCGCGCGCGCCCAGCAGCCGCATCACCGCGGGCACGATCAGACACCGGATCACCACCGCGTCCAGCAGGATCGCGACGGCCAGCCCCAGCCCGAACTGCTGGAGCATCCGGTCCGGGCTCAGCACGAACGCCGCGAACACCACGATCATGATCGCCGCCGCAGCCGTGATCACCTTCCCCGTCGCCGCCAGCCCCTCGCGGACCGCGAGCCGGTGGTCGCGCGTACGCTCCCACTCCTCGTGGATGCGGGAGACGAGGAAGACCTCGTAGTCCATCGACAGCCCGAAGACGATCGCGAAGATCATCACCGGGATGAACGCCTCGACGGGCCCGGGCTCCGCGCCGAACCAGCCCTCCTGGAAGACCAGCGTCACCGCGCCCAGCGCCGCCGAGATCGACAGCAGGTTCAGCAGCGCCGCCTTCAGCGGGATCAGCACCGAGCGGAAGACCACCAGCAGGAGCAGCGCGGACAGCCCCACCACCAGCGCCACGAACAGCGGCATACGGTCCGAGACCGAGTCCGCGAAGTCCAGCGCGGCGGCCGTGGACCCGCCGACCAGAGCCTTCTCGCCCGTCCTCGCCGTCACCGGCGGCAGCACGTCGTCCCGCAGCCGGTGCACGAGGTCGGCGGTCGCCTCGTCCTGCGGGGCCGTCTCCGGGAACGCGAGCACCGTCGAGACGGCGCCGTCCTCCGAGGGCAGCACCGGCGAGGCGGCGGCGATCCCGTCCGTACGGGCGAGCGCGGCCCGCAGCTCCCCGGCGGCCTCCGCGCCGCCCCGGCTCACCACCACGAGCGGCCCGTTGAACCCGGGCCCGAAGCCCTCCGCGAGCAGGTCGTACGCCTCGCGGCTGGTCGAGCCGCGCGGATCGTTGCCCGCGTCGGCGAAGCCGAGCCGCATGTCCAGCGCGGGCGCGGAGAGCGCGAGCAGCGCGACGACCGCCGCGGCCAGCGCGGGCAGCGGGCGCCGCTGCACGGCCTCGGCCAGCGCCCGCCAACGCCGCCCCTCCGCCCGGCCCTTGGCCAGCGCCCGTTCCGCACGGGCCCGCACGTGCCGCTCGATCCGGTGCCCGGCCACCGCGAGCAGCGCGGGCAGCAGCACCAGCGAGGCGACCATGGTGACCAGCACGGTGAGCGCGACGGCCACAGCCACGCCCTGCAACGCCCCCAGCCCCAGCGCGACCAGCCCCATCAGGGCGATGATCACGGTGCAGCCCGCGAAGAAGACGGTGCGGCCGGCGGCGTCGAGGGCGGTACGGGTCGCGGCCGAGGTGCCCGCGCCCCGGAGCAGTTCGTGCCGGTACCGGTAGAAGACCAGCAGGGCGTAGTCGACGCCCACCCCGAGCCCGACCAGCATCATCAGCGGCGGCGTGAAGTCGGCGACGGTGAAGACGTGCGAGGCCAGCGCGATCAGCCCGACCGCCCCGCCGACCGCGAACAGCGCCGTCACCAGCGGCAGCGCGGCGGCCACGAGCGAGCCGAAGAGCAGCACGAGGATCACGAGGGCCGCGAGCATCCCCGCGCCCTCGGCGGCCCCGCCGCCGCCCTCCTCCGCGCCGCGCACGGCCTCGCCGCCGACCTCGACCCGCAGCCCGTTCCCGTCGGCCTCACGGGCGGTGTCGATGATCCGCCGGACGTCCTCCTTCGGAACGCTCTCGGCCTTGCCGTCGAGGGTGACGGTGGCGTACGCGATGTCCCCGTCCGGGGAGACGGCGGACCTGTCGCCGTACGGGCTGCGGACGCCGGTGACGCTCGGCAGCCCCCGTACGCGGTCGAGCGTCCGCTCGACGGCGGCGCGCTCGCCGGGCAGGTCGTCCCCCTCGAACACGACGGACACGCTGTCCCCGGCCTGCGCCGAACCGTGCTTCTCCAGCAGGTCGGTCGCGGCCTGCGAGTCGGTGCCGGGCAGCGAGAAGTCGTTCCGGTAGTCGCTCCCGGCCCCCTGCGCGCCCACGGTGATGGCCCCCACCACCAGCACCCACAGAAGCAGTGCGGTCCAGCGATGCCGCTGGGCCCAGAATGCGAGGCGTGCGAGGGGCGAGGTACGTAGCTGAGTCATCCCCCCACCGTGAGCCGCCCCCACGCCCTCACCCATCCCCCCACAGTTGACACCCCACTACCCCCACAGTCGCGCCCTGTCAGCGCTTGCCCCTTCAGGGGCGCGGGCCTGTGCCTGATGTGCGGCTCCGCCGCGCGGGGCGCGACCGGTCACAACACATCGGGGCTTGCCCCCTCCAGGGGCGCGGGGAACTGCGCGAGCGGCCACGGCGCAGCCGCAGCCTGCGAAGCACGGCACGGGGCACCCCGTACCCAGCCCTCATCGCGGGGCACCCGGCGAAGGGGGCTGCGCTTGCCAGCCCTGCGCCTCCGCGCAGACCTCCCAAGCACAGCGAGCGGGAGGGAGAAGCGGGGCTTGCCCCGTTAGGGGCGTGGGGGGTAACCGGAGCTCAGGGGTTCAGCCAACTTGGGCGTACGAGGGCTGACTCGTAGGCGAGGACGACCAGTTGGGACCGGTCACGAACCCTCAGCTTCGTCATGATCCGACTCACATGAGTCTTAGCCGTAGCAGGACTGAGCGTAAGCCGGCCCGCGACCTCGTCGTTGGAAAGCCCCTCCGCCACGAGCCGCATCACCTCCCGCTCGCGCTCCGTGAGCGCGTTGAGCCGGGGCGAGGGCCCGGGCGGGGCGACCCGCCCGGCGAACTCGGCGATCAGCCGCCGCGTGACCCCGGGACTGATCAGCGCGTCGCCCCGCGCGGCAACCCGCACCGCGTGCACCAGCTCCTCCGGCTCGGTGTCCTTGACGAGGAAGCCACTGGCACCGGCGCGCAGCGCCGCGTACACGTACTCGTCGAGGTCGAACGTCGTCAGCATGACGACCCGCACGTCCTTCAGCCACGCGTCGGCGGCGATCCGCCGGGCCGCCTCCAGCCCGTCCGTGCCCGGCATCCGGATGTCCATGAGCACGACGTCGGGCCGCACCGCGCGGCACCGCGCGACGGCCTCCTCGCCGTCGCCCGCCTCCCCGACGACGTCGAGGTCGTCCTCGTCCTCCAGGATCGAGCGGAACCCGGCACGCACCAGCCGCTGGTCGTCCACGAGCAGGACTTTGATCATGAGGAGGGGGCTCCGTTCAGCAGGGCGGAAGAGGCGAGCGGCAGCCGCGCCCGTACGGCGAAGCCGCCCCGTTCGCCGGGCCCGGCGGTCAGCTCGCCGCCCAGCGCACGGGCACGTTCGCGCATACCGGAGATGCCGCTGCCGGACAGCGCCCCCGAGGGGCCCCGCCCGTCGTCCACGACCTCCACCACCAGCTCGCGCCGCCCACGGGCGAGCCGGACGGCGACGTCCGTGGCGTACGCGTGCCGGCTCACGTTCGTCAGCGCCTCCTGCACGATCCGGTACGCGGCCCGGTCCACCTCGACGGGCAACGGCCCGTCGCCGCCGTCGTCACCGCCACCGGTCGTCGTGACCCGTACGTCGAGCCCCGCCCGCCGCGCCGACGCGACCAGTTCGTCCACCCGGTCCAGGCCGGGCACGGGCGCCGTGGGAGCCGCCTCGTCGCCGTCGCGCAGCGCGCCGAGCGTCGTCCGCAGCTCGCGCAGCGCCTCCTTGCTGGACTCCTTGACCGCGCCGAGCGCCTCGCCCGCGCCGCGCGCCCCGCGCTCGGGGTCCTTCCGGAACCGCCGCAGGGCCGCCGCCGACTGGACGTTGATCAGCGAGAGATGGTGCCCGATGCTGTCGTGCAGCTCGCGCGCGATCCGCAGCCGCTCCTCGCTGGCCGCGTGCCGCTCGGCCTCGCGCGCGTACGCGAGGCGGCTGTGCCGCGCCCAGCCGAGCGCGACGGTCGCGACGAGCCACCCGGCGAACATGAACAGCGCGACGTTGTTCACGTCGTCGTTCCCCGCCGCCGTCCCCGCCGCGGTGCTGAGCAGCGCCACCGCGGCGAGCACCACGGCGGCGGGGAGCAGGCCCCGCGCCGCGACCACGTAGAGCGCGACGATCACGGCGAGCAGCAGCGGCCCGTCGTAGGCACTGGTCAGGTAGTACGCCCCGCTGGTGACGAGCGTCAGCGCCGCGACGCCGACGGGCCGCCGCCCGCTGAACGCGAGCGCGCCGCAGGTCACGACGATCAGCGCCCACCCGAACACCGTCGTCGGCCACGCCTCGTCGCGCCCCTTGGCCAGAATGGGCACGGTGCCCCCGGCCACCAGCACGAACACCCCACCCGCGAGCGCCACACCTGGACGAGAGAGCACGCCGGAACCCATACACCCAGCGTAGGCCGCACCCCCGCACCGTGCGTCCGGCCTCGGGCGCACCCCATGGCCGCGACCCCGCAACCGGGGGAGTACGCCCGTGCCGCGGGGTCACAACCTGAGGGGTAGGAGGTTCAGGTGGCGGGGTCGGTCCTCGTTATGGAGGGCATGCAGACGGGCGGCCCGAAGTAGGCGGGGTTCTTCATTCCCTCCTCGGACGCAGAGGGCTGAGCGGTCTTGCTCTGCTCGTTCTCCTGACGGTGAACGGCTGACGGAGGCTGTTCCCCCTGGGGGGACATATCCATGTGCATCGTGCTGTATTTCCTTCGGGATGATCCGGTGTGGAACGTCGCGACGATCTTTCGAGCGCAGACGGTAACGGCAACGTCGGAGCATCCGCAAGGGTATGCCGCAAGTGGAATGTTTATTAACGGATCAGTAAGTTTGAGCGACCCCGCGTAAGCGTCCCTCGATGCGCTCGGATTCGGATCTGTCAAATTTTTTGAATATGCCAAGCGCCCGCTGCCAGAGGGAATACGCCACATCAATCCGCATTGCGTCCCATTTCAGCTCGGCGAGCGCGTCGCAGGCGCGTGCCTCTTCCTCGGGGGACTGGATGCGGGAAGCCAGGGTGATGGCTTCTGTGAGATGCTGTTCGGACATGTCGAGTCGGCCCAGGCGATGCTCGGCGGAGCCGATTCCGCGAAGCGCCTGCGCCTCCTCAAGGCCCGCACCCAGGCTCCGTGCCAAATCCAGCGCGGAGCTGTGCCGCGCCAAGGATTCCTCGTATCTGGCGGCTCGTTGGAGCGCGTTCCCGATGGAGATGAGGGTGATGGTCTCATCTCGCCTATCGCCCAGGTGCTGGAATGAGGTGAGCGCCATGCCGTAGAGCTCCAGCGCTGACTCCAGCTCCTCCGGAATGCGGTACGTGTTGGCGAGATTGAGCCGTGCCATCGCCTGTTCGGAGCGGCTCCCCGATTCGATGGATATCTCCAGGACACGGGAGAACGATTCGCGTGCGGAATCCAGCTCTCCGATGTGGACCTGGGTCTCCGCCAGGTTGTTCAAGGACTGGCAGACACCTCGCATATCACCGGATTCCCGGAAGGAGGACAGGGCGTCGCGGAAATGTCGAGAAGCCGCGACAGGATCTCCGAGATGAAGATGGGCGATTCCCAGCGTGTTGGTGCTGCGGGCCTGCCCCCAGGTGTCTCCGGAGCGTGTGCGGATGTCCAGCGCCTCTTGCAGCAATTCCCGCATCACGGGATATTCGCCGCGGTGCCAGTGGAGTATTCCGAGCTGGTGCAGCGCCTCGGCGGTGGAGTCCGGGTCGTCGAGCGAACGGGCCAGGGCCAGTGCCTGTTGCCCGGAGGCCGCCGCCTGCGCGTACTGCCCCGCGTGGGCCTCCGCGATGCTCAGGTCGATCCGGGCGAGGGTCTCGGCCCGCCGGGCTCCGCCGGAGCGCCAGTGGTCGGCGGCGTGGCCGTGCATGACCGCCGCCTCGTGCCACAGGCCCTCCGTGTCCAGGAAGGACGCGAGGGCGTGGGCGAGTTCGGCCGCCGGCCCGGGGAGGCCGTGGGCGCGCGCGTAGTGCTCGGCGCAGATGAGGGCGCCGGCCTCGGCCCGGAACCACGCCTTCGCCTCCCGGGCTTCGGTCCACTGGGGCAGTTCGCGGGCGACGGCGGCGTGCTCCAGGGGGAAGCGGGGGCGACGGGGATGAGCGAGGGCGTCGGCCCGGGCGGCGCAGGCGAGGGAGAAATCGGCCTGTCTGCGCAATGCGGCTTCCGGTTCCCCCGGTGTGTCACGGACGAGCGTCAGCGCGTATTCGCCGAGCAGGTCATGGAATCGATAGCGCTCGGGTTCGGGCTCTTGCAGAAGATGGCTGTCCAGGAGGGCGTCGATGTGCCGCTCCGTCTGGTCGAGCGGTTCATCGATCAATGCCGCGGCAGTGTGCGAGGTGAAGGTCGCTCCCCAGTGGAGCCCGAGTCGGCGGAAGGCGGACCGCTGCTGTTCTGTCAGGGTCCTGTACGACAGCGAGAAGACATGGTGGATCTCGCGCTGCCCGTCGCGGATCTCGCCGAGTCTCTGCTTGCTGCGCGCGATCTTCTCGCCGAGATAGCGCACTGTCCACGCCGGTCGGGAATTGAGCCGGCCTGCGGCGAGTTCGATGGCGAGAGGAAGCCGCCCGCATGATTCGACGATGCGTGCCACATCGTCCGGGTCGGTGTTCCGGGACCGGGCCGGGCCGATGAGTCCGGTGAAGAGCGCGGTCGCGTCTTCGAGAGGGAGTACGTCGAGGAGGACCGACCGGGCTCCGGGAAGATGCCCCAGCCGGTTCCGGCTGGTGATGATGAAGAGAGAAGGGCAGTCCTGGACGAGGAGCGGGCGGACCTGCTCGTCGCTCGCGGCGTCGTCGAGAATGACGATGGCCTGACGGGTGCTGAGCGTGTTCCGCCACAGTGACGTGAGTTCGTCCAGCCCTCGGGGGAGAGCCTTGGGCGAGAATCCCATCGCTCTCAGGAGAGAGGTCAGGGCGGCTGAAGGGGTGAGCGGCTTCCTTCCCGCAGAGTGCGCGCGCAGGTCGAGGTATATCTGCCCGGAAGGAAATCTCGGGCTGAGCCGGCGTCCGACGTGGAAGGCCAGCAGGGTCTTTCCGACGCCGCCCATTCCGGAAATGCTCTGGAGCGTGATGACAGCTCCTTGGGGTAACTCCTGCAGCGTGCGTAACTCGGCCTCTCTCCCCACGAGGTCACCATGTGCCGGGATGTTGTTGGGTTTCTTCCCCTCCCCGGCCGTGACATGGGCGGCACGCGGTTTCGAAGGATCGAGGATCCGTTCTACGGGTTCCTGTTGAAGGATGAGGTGGTGGATGCGCCTCAAGGGTGTTCCCGGATCAGTGCCGAGTTCCTTCTTGAGCCGCTGTCTCAGTGTCTCGAAGAGCCGCAGTGCCTCGGCCTGTCTGCCGCTTCCGTAGTGCGCCACCATGAGCTGGCCGGTGAGGGTCTCGTCCGTGGGCTGCTGCTCCAGCAGGCTGCTGAGTTCGGCCACCAGCCCGGTGAAGTGCCCCATGCGGAGCTCAAGAGCCGCGCGATCGAGCTGCGCCGCGAAGCGTTGCGATTCCAGTCGCATACGAACGTTCTCAGGCCACGAACCGGTCAGCCCCGCAAGAGCCTCACCCCGCCACAGGGCTTCCGCCTCGCGGAACGCGCCCAGCGTCCGCGCCTCGTCGCCGGATGCGGCGGTGCGGGCGCGCTCGGTCAGCCGCTGGAACCGGAAGCTGTCCACGGACTCCGGGGCGACGTCGAGACAGTAGGTGTGGGCCTGCTGGACCAGGCGTTCGCCCCCGGTGGCGTCCCGCAGGCGCCGCCGGAGCCGGGCCGCGTAGGAGTGCAGGCTGGCCCGGGGTTTCCCGGGCGGGTCGTCGTCCCAGAGGCGCTGGGTCAGCGCGTCGAGCGGGACGGACCGGCCGGCGTCGACGGCGAGTGCCGCGAGCAGCGCGCGCTCCTTCGCCGAGCCCAGCGCGTCGTGGTGTCCACGCGCACGTATGCCGATCGGTCCCAAGATCACGATCTCGAAGTCCACCAGCGTTCCCTTCGCCGGTTCGACTTGCTCGCTCTTTGCCGGGCGATGGCCTCCCTTTGCCAAAAGAGGATGACATGTTGTCAACTCCGGTCACCAGGCAGCCACTCTTGATCCCTCTTCTTGGCTGAAATGACCCACCGTCAGCAAGCAGCCGGTCTGCGGTGTCGGACTCGCGGGTAGCTTCCCTGCGCTTGGGGATCCCCATGAGCGATCCATCACCGGAGGGGTGAAGGAATGCGCCCGCTCACATCCCGGGAACTCGCCGCGGCACTGGCTGTCGCCGCTCATCGGCCACACAGTCGGGAGAGCCTTCGGGAGATAGTAAGCGGAATCTTCGACGAGCCCGATGACGCCATACGGGACGAGTTGTCGGGTGTTCTTGTGGAATCGGCGCCCCCGGCTTCGTACTCGGCCTTGGCGGAGCGCCTGCTCACGCGGGTGAGCAATCGGCCCGAGGCCATGGAAGCACTCCGCACCTGGGTGAGTGCTCTTGGTCCGTCCGGCATCGGCCATGCCAATGTGATGGAGGGTGCGTCGATATCCGGATCGCTCGTCCAGGCGCGGGAGATCAGCGGAGGCGTTCATGTGCACGCGGCGCCCTCCGGCCACCGCGCGGACCCTCCCGTACCGCAGCAACTGCTGCCTGTTCCCGGCCATTTCATCGACCGGGAGTGTGACGTGGCGGAACTGGAGGAATTGCGGAGCCGTCATCGTGGCGCCGGTCCACCGCTGATCGCCATTACCGGCCCCGCGGGGGTGGGGAAGACCACACTGGTTTCCCGCTGGCTGGGGGCTTTACGGGATTCCTTTCCCGACGGGCGGCTTTACGCGGACATGGGCGGCCATTCTCTGGAGACCGCGCGGAGTCCGGGCGAGGTGCTCGGGCAGTTCATCCGCGCACTCGGATACGACCAGGTGCCCGTGGAGCTGGCGGAACAGGCCGCGCTCTGGCGGTCGTTGACGGCGGGGCGGCGGCTGGCCGTGGTGCTGGACAACGCGGTGAGCGCCGCGCAGGTCCGCCCCCTCCTCCTCGGTGAGGCGGACAGCCTGACGGCCGTCGTCAGCCGTCGGCGGCTGAGCGGCCTGGCCGTGGACGGCGCGGCCTTCCACCACCTGGGAGTGCTCTCCTCCCAGGCGGCCGTGGAACTGCTGAGTCATCGGGCGGGCGGCCTGCGCACCGCCCGGGAACCCCGCGCCGCCCACCAGGTGGTGACGCTGTGCGCGGGACTGCCGCTCGCGGTGTGTGTCGTCGCGGCACGGATGGCAGCCCGGCCCGAGCGGACGTTCGCGGAGCTGGCAGGTGTGATGCAGCGGCAGCTCGACCGACTGGAAGTGCTCCGTCTGGAAGGGGACAGAGCTGTGGATACGGCGCTGGACGACTCCTACCGTGCGCTGGCCCCGGACCTGGCCCGGGGCTATCGGCTCCTGGGCCTGCTGCCCGCCGGGATGTTCACCACCTTCGAGGCCGCAGCCGGGTGTGCGCTCGACCTGCGGGAGGCCCACCGGCTGCTCGACGGCCTCCTGGAGGCGAACCTCCTCGAAGAGGCGGGCGTCCATCCCGCGACGGGCCACACCCGCTTCCGCTTCCACGACCTCACCCGGCTGCACGCCTCGCGACGGGCCACGCAGGAAGAGGAGGACCCCGGGGCCGTACGGGCGGAGACGGAGCGGCGTGTCCTCGACTGGTACCTGGCCACGGCGACCCCCGTACGCTCGCTCCTCGTACCCGGCCACCGGCCGCTCCGACGCGACTACGCCTATCCGCCCCGGCACGTCCTGGAGTTCCCCGACGGCGACACCGCATTGCGGTGGCTGAACGAGGAGGCGGCCCGGCTGATGCGGGCCGTGCGCACCGCGGCCGAACGCGGCTGGCACGCGACCTGCTGGCAGTTGGCCGACGCGATGCAGCCGTTCTTCCTGCGCTCGCGCCCGTACGACCTGTGGATCGAGGCGCACCGTCTCGGACTGGCCGCCGCGGAACACGCGGGGCAGGCGGAAGGCGTCAGCCAGATGCTGACGACCGGCGGCGCCGCCCTGCGCAACGCTGGGCAGCTCGACGAGGCAGAGACCTGGTTCACCCGCGCTCTCCAGGACGCGCGTGACCGACAGGACCGGCGTGCCGAGGCTCAGGCCGTGCACGGGCTCGGCCAGACCCACCGGCTCGCGGGGAGGCTGGAGCAGGCAGCCTCCCTCTTCCGGACAGCCCTCACCCGGCGGGAGGAGATCGGCTACCCGCGAGGAGTCGCGCTCTCCCGCTTGTCCCTGGGCGACGTGGCCCTCGCGAGGGGCCGTGCGGAGGAGGCTCGGGGCCACTTCGCACAGGCCCGGTCCGAACTCCTCGGCCTCCAGGACGCGTACGACGCCGCGCGGGCCCTTGCCTTCCTTGGCCGGACGCACGCGCATCGCACGGTGCGGAACTTCCCGGAGGCCGAGAGACTGCTCCGCGCCGCGCTCGATGAGTTCCGGTCAGCCGGATCCGTTCCTTGGCAGGCCCGGGTGCTGGAGATGCTGGGCCTGACCGCGGAGGACCGGAACGACACCGAGGCGGCCCGTCGCCACTACGACGAGGCGCTCACCCTCTACGGCCCGCAGAGTCCCCGGGACACGGAGAGGGTGGAGCGGCTCCGGGCGCGGCTGACGCCCGGGCCGTCCGACCGGGAGTGAGCCGACGGTCCACGAAGTCGCCGAACGTGTCCAGCGGCAGCCCTCGCACGAGCCAGGCGTGCAACAGCGCCGCGAGCAGCGCGTGTTCCCCCGCCGACAGCTCCCTCGCGCCCGTCGCGACCCGGGCCCGCTCACCACCCCGCGTCACGGCCGTACAGACCCCGCCGGGCCCGCGAAGGGTGACGCACAGGCACCCCGGGTACCGCCGCAGCAGCGCGACGGCGTCGTGCCGGCCCGTGCCGTACAGCACGTCCGCGCACTGCCGCACGCGCTCCCCGCGGAACGCGTCGAGATCGACGTACACGACGTCCGCGCTCACACGGCCTCCCCCCACGGCTCGTGACCGGACTCCCACACCGCGCCCTCCAGGGGCGCGGGGAGGGGCAACGGCTCCGTGGCGGGCGGATAGGCGGGCTGCCCCAACCCCAGCACGCGGTACATGAGTCGCCGGAAATTGTGGTTGAAGCGGCCCGGCTCGGAGGAGACGCGGGCGGCGATGTCCGCGTGGGCCTCGGCCCGGTACTCCTCCGCGGCGAAGGCGAGCTGCTCCGCCAGCGGGCGGGACGGTGAGAGCGCCGGGGCCGTCAGCGCCAGGTCGACACCGGGCGATTGCGGGTTGGCGTCCCAGTACGGGAAGTGCGTCATCAGGATCGGAGCGCCCGTCATGGTGCCGTACAGCGTCACCGACCCGTAGTCCCCGATGATCCAGTCCGCCGCGATCAGCGGCTGCCGCCAGTCGGTCTCCGGCGGCAGGACGCTGATTCCCGCCCTGTTGCAGTCGGCCAGCCACGCGCGCACCTGCCAGGGCCCGAAGCGGGACCAGACATTGGGGTGCACGAGGACCGCGACACGGAACTCGTCGCGCGGCAGCTCCGCCAGCAGCCGGGGCAGGAAGGCGCCGAGCCGGCTGAAGGACGAACGCTCCCCCCAGGACAGCGAGACCAGGACGAGTTTCCGGCCGGGGTCCAGGCCCAGCGCCCGCCTGTAGTCACGGCGCAGCGGCAGACTGCGCCGGATGCGGTCGTAGCAGGGATCCCCGGCGACCTCGGCGACCGGGAGCGCCTCCGGACACCAGCGCTCCAGCTCCACCAGGTCCTCGTGGTGGGCCAGCACCACCGCCTTCGGCACGACCCTGCCGGACCAGGTCAGATACCCCCTCCCTGTGACGCCGCGCGGGGCACGGGGCTCCCCGGGGCGCAGTTGTGAACGGCGCGTCAGCGACATCTGCCCGGCCCCGTGCGAGAGCCGGACCAGCGGGGCGCGTACCTGCTCGGTGCCCTGGGAACCAGCGGCCAGCGCGAGGTCGTAGGAGCCGTGCACGGCCTCCTCCCAGCTCACCACCGTGGCCCCGAGCGACCGGAGGAACCGGGTGGTGCCCCCGTTGAACGCGTGCGGCGCCACGGTGAAGGCCACCTCGATCCGCAGGTCCGACTCCAGGAGCGGCAACAGGTCCTGAAGCCGCTTCCCGTACACCTCGGTGTGGACGATGACCAGCAGTTTCTTGCGGTCGTGCTCGGGCATCCACCCCTTCCCGTCCCGTAGCACCGCACTCTCCCGTGTGATGTCCGGATCGGACATTCTCTCCCCCAACGTTCCTGTCGTCGTCGAACAGCGTGCGGATGGGGGGTGCCCGGCCGGACGGACGGAAGTCTTGCGCCGAGCTTGACGAAACCTTGCAGAAACTGCCCGGTGGGCCACGGAGGAGGAGCACTCTTTCGAGTGAGCTGAGCCCGTGGGGCACAGGGTAGAGCTGTGGCCATGTCCCAACAGCCCTTCGAGCTTCCCGAGTTCTATCTCTCGTACCCCGCCCGGCTGAACCCCCATCTCCAGGAGGCCCGTGCCCACTCGAAGGAGTGGGCGCGGGGCATGGGGATGCTGGAGGGCTCCGGGGTCTGGGAGGAGCGGGACCTCGACGCGCACGATTACGCCCTGCTGTGTGCCTACACCCACCCCGACGCCTCCGGCCCCGACCTGTCGCTGATCACCGACTGGTACGTGTGGGTCTTCTTCTTCGACGACCACTTCCTGGAGGAGTTCAAGCGGACGCAGGACCGCCCCGGGGGCAAGGCCTATCTCGACCGGCTGCCCGCGTTCATGCCGCTCGTCCTGCCCTCCGAGGGCGGACAGGAGGCCCCCGAGCCGGTCAACCAGGTGGAGGCCGGGCTCAAGGACCTGTGGGCCCGCACCGTGCCCGCGATGTCGCACGCCTGGCGGGCCCGCTTCGCGCGCAGCACGGAGAATCTGCTCAACGAGTCGCTGTGGGAGCTGTCCAACATCAACATCGGCCGGGTGGCGAACCCCGTCGAGTACATCGAGATGCGCCGCAAGGTCGGCGGCGCGCCCTGGTCGGCGGGGCTCGTGGAGTTCTCCGAGCACGCGGAGGTCCCCGCGGCGGTGGCGGACGCGCGCCCGCTGGAGGTCCTGCGCGACACGTTCTCCGACGCGGTCCACCTGCGCAACGACCTGTTCTCGTACGAGCGCGAGGTCGGTGACGAGGGCGAGTTGAGCAACGGGGTGCTGGTCCTGGAGACCTTCCTCGGCTGCTCCACCCAGGAGGCCGCGGAGGCGGTCAACGATCTGCTGACGTCCCGTATGCAGCAGTTCGAGCACACCGCGCTCACCGAGGTCCCCGCGCTCTGCGCCGAGCGGGGCCTGTCCCCGCTGGACGGCGCGGCCATCGCCGCGTACACGAAGGGGCTCCAGGACTGGCAGTCCGGCGGCCACGAATGGCACATGCGCTCCAGCCGTTACATGAACGGGGGCGGCACCGCCGCCCAGGCGGCTCCCGGCCCCCTCCACATCCCCGCCGGGCCCGGCACCTCGGCCGTGGACGTGGCCGGTGCGGCGCGGCGTACGAACGCGCACCGCGCCCGTTCCTTCACCCACGTCCCGCACCGGCGCACCGGGCCCTCCCGGCTGCCCGACTTCGCGATGCCGTTCACCCTCCGGCTCAACCCGCATCTGGCGGGCGCGCGCGAGCGGATCGTCCCCTGGGCGCACGCCATGGGCCTGCTGGAGCCCCAGCCCGACGTGCCCGGCGGCGTCCTCTGGGACGAGGCCAAGCTCCGCGACTACGACCTGCCGCTGTGCGCCGCCGGACTCCACCCCGACGGCACGGCCGACGCGCTCGACCTGGCCTCCCAGTGGCTCGCCTGGGGCACCTGGGGCGACGACTACTACCCGGTCCGCTTCGGCCGCAGCCGCGACCTCGCGGGCGCGAAGGCGTGCACGGAGCGGCTGGGCCTCTTCATGCCGCTCGACTTCATGCCGCTCGACGCCACGGGCCCCGAAGCCACCCCTGGCGCGGCCCCCGGCGCGGGCCCCCGTGCCGTCCCCGCCACGGCCTTCGAGCGGGCGCTCGCCGACCTGTGGGGGCGGACGGCGGGCCCGATGACGGAGGCCGGGCGCCGCCGCTTCCGCCGCGCCGTCGAGGTGATGGCCGACGCCTGGCTGTGGGAGCTGGGCAACCAGGCGCAGAACCGCATCCCCGACCCCGTCGACTATCTGGAGATGCGCCGCCTCACCTTCGGCTCCGACCTCACGATGAGCCTGTGCCGCATCGGCCACGGCTCCGCGGTCCCCGACGAGATCTACGACAGCGGCCCCGTCCGCTCCCTGGAGAACGCCGCGGCGGACTACGCCTGCCTCCTCAACGACGTCTTCTCGTACCAGAAGGAGATCGAGTTCGAGGGCGAGATCCACAACTGCGTGCTCGTCGTCCAGAACTTCTTCGACTGCGACTATCCGACGGGCGTCGGGATCGTCGGCGACCTCATGCGCTCGCGGCTCCGCCAGTTCCAGCACGTCGCCGCGCACGAACTCCCCGTGCTCTACGACGACTTCGGCCTCGACGAGGAGGCCCGCGCCCTCCTGCGCGGCTATGTCACGGAGCTGGAGAACTGGATGTCCGGCATCCTCAACTGGCACCGCGAGGTCCGCCGCTACCGCGAAGAGGACCTCCGCCGCCACAACTCCCCGACCTGGCCCTTCGACGGCCCCGCGGGCCTGGGCACCTCAGCGGCACGGCCCCCGGCGCTCACGGGACGGCGTTAGGGGGACACCCCGCTAGGAGCGGGGCGAGGCGGCGGGGGCCGTCGTCTCGCCCGTCTCCGCCGCGCTTTGCGTGCCCGCCGCCTCCACCGTCTCCGGAACCGGGGCGGGCCGCGGGGTCCGGCCCCGGAGTCGGGAGACCCCCACTCCCGCGAGGCACAGAGCGCCGCCCGCGAGGGTGAGGAGGGCCGGGACCTCGCCGAGGGCGAGCCAGGACATGAGGACGACGAGGGCGGGGACGACGTAGGTCGTGGCGCCCATGCGGCCCGCTGTCGTGCGGGACAGGGCAAAGGCCCAGGTGCTGAAGGCGAGGGCGGTGGGGAAGACGCCCAGGTAGATCATGTTGAGGGTGCTGGAGAGCGGGGCCTCGCCTATCTGCGTGATCAGTTGGCCGGAGAACGGCAGGCAGGCCACCGCGCCGATCAGGCAGCCGAACGCCGTGGCCTGGAGCGGCGAGGCGTACGCCAGCGCGGGCTTCTGGCTGAGGACACCGGCGGCGTACGTCACGGCGGCGACCAGGCACAGCAGGACGCCGGTCAGCGAGGCGCCCTCGCCGCCGCCCGAGGTCGAGAGGCCGACCACGACCGCGCCGAGGAAGGAGACGCCCATCCCGGCGAGCAGCTTCGGCGGGAAGCCCTCCTTCAGGAGCCAGCCGCCGAAGACGGCCATGAGGATGGGGCCGACGTTCACGACCATGGAGGCGGTGCCGGCGTCGACCAGCCGCTCGCCCCAGTTCAGCGCGACCATGTACCCGCCGAACCACAGGACGCCGGACACGGCGATGCCGCGCCACGCGCCGCGCGGGGGCAGTCCCTCGCGGCGGATCAGCAGCGCGGCACACAGCACGACGGCGCCCGACAGGAGTCTGCCGAGCGCCAGAGCGCCGGGGGCGTAATGCTCCCCGGCGCTCCGGATGGATACGAAGGCGGAGGCCCACAGCACGACGGTCACTCCCGCCGCGAGGAGGGCCGGGCCGTCTCCCCGCTTGCCCTCTGTCGCCGTCATGTTGGTCCCCTCCGTGCCCGTGCCTTGCTGGCCGGACAGGACCGTAACCCCTTCATGGGGCTGGCGCTAGCGGATTAACGACGTGGAGAAGGGCGCTACGGCAGGAGCGCCCGGACCAGGCGGCAGGTCGTCAGGGACGGCGGGTGCACGCCGATACGGGCCGCCGTCGCGCGGATGGCGCGGTTGTGCGCCTGCTCCGGGGTGTAGATCCCCGTGTCGAGCAGTGCTATGGCGATGCGCATGGCCTTGAGCTGGCGGTTATGGGTCTCGTACCACTCCCGGGGGCGGCCCGCGGGGAGCGGCTTCTTCGGCAGGACCGGCAGGGTCGACATCTTGGGCAGCGGGCGCTGAAGCGTGCTCACAGCGGTCATCGACAGCCTCCTCCAGAGCGTCGGTGATCCTCTCACGAACTACTCCAATAATACCCGCGCCCACTGACAAAACCCGCTGGTCATCCGGGAGTTCGGGAAGTGTGTTCGATTCTGGAGGGGGTGGTGTGACGAGGGTTCAGGCCGCCGCGTCGACGGGGGCGTCGCCCGCGAGCGGCGGGCGTCCGAAGTCGCGCAGGATCTCCTCCGCCGCGCGCTCCGAGGACGTGAGCGCGCCGTGCGCCGTGCTCGTGTCGCGGTGGTCCCCGCAGACGTAGAGCCCCGCGAGCATCCGTACGGGACGCTGGGGGTCGTGCGGCGCGGGCATCGCCGGGACCGCGTGCGGGTCGTGGTACGCGGCGAGCAGGTCCCAGCCCTCGGTGCGCGCGCCGTAGAGCGCGGCGAGCTGCGGCCGTGCCGCCTCGTCCAGCACCCGCGCGGGCTCGGCCGTCGCCGGGCCGAGCACGACGGAGGTCACCAGCGTGTGCCCCGGCATCGCGCGCGAGGGATCGACGGCCGAGGTCACCCATGTGTGGCTGAGCGGCCCGCGCGCCGCGCCGTCCGCGTCCACCACGAACGACGGGCCGTGCGGCAGCGGACCGTCCGCCGCGTGGTGCAGCACGGTCACCGGGTGGAAGTCCGGTACGCGCAGCCCCGGCAGCAGCTCCGCCGCCGAGCGCGCGCCCGTCGCGACGAGCACCGCGCGGCACGGGAACGTCCCGTGCTCCTCCGTCGCCACCGCGTGCGTGCTCACGGAGAGGGCACGCGCCCGCGTCCGTACGCTCCCCGGCGGCAGTGCCGCCGCCAGCAGCTCCGGCACCGCCGACTGGCCCCCGGCGGGCAGGCACAGTCCGCCGCGCGCGAAGCCGTGCAGCGTCAGGTCGGCTACCCGGCTGGAGGTGACGAGCTGGGGGTCGGACAGCAGTGCGGTCAGCAGCGGCTGGATCAGCGAGTCCACGGTTCGGGCGGGGAGGCCGCGCGTCGAGAGGGCCTTGGCGGCGGGGAGTTCGGGCCGCGCGAGCAGACCCTCGGGGGACTGGTCGGCGAGCCGGGCGAGCGCGGTGCGCAGCCGCGCCAGGTCGAGCGCGTCGGACATGTCGGCCCGGCTGCGCGCCCCCGTCAGCGCGCGCGCCGCCGTGAGTGCGCCCCGTGTGCCCCTCGTGCGCCGGTCGGCGCGTATCAGGCTCGCCGCGCGCCCCGCCCTGCCCGTACGTGAGGGACGGCCCGTGCGCGTACGGGCGGGGCCCGGGCCGGGGAGGGGGTGCCGCGGCACGTCGCCGACGCGCAGCGTACGGCCGTCCGCGTGCAGCAGGGCGCCCGGCGCGAACGGGCGGAGCGCCAGTGGGCGCAGCGCGGGGAGCTGCTCGAACTCCTCGGCGTCCGGGCCGAGACTGAGCAGGCCCGGCGCGCGGTCGAGCCGGAAGCCGTCCACGCGCTCGGTCGCCATCCTGCCGCCGACGCGGGCGGTGGCCTCCAGCACCGTGACGCTCAGCCCGGCCCTGGTGAGCCGGTGGGCCGCCGCGAGGCCCGCGAGCCCGGCTCCCACGATCACGACATCGACGGTCTCGGCGACCTCACCGCCCTCCGCGCCTTCCGTACGGCCGTTGCCTGCGCGTGCGCTGCTGATCAGCACGGTGCCTCCCCGTCGTCGACGCGCGGTGCTGTGCCGGTGCCCGGTGCCTTGCCGATGCGTTCCTGATGCCCCAACCGGAGCGAGAAATACCTCAGTTGACGACGACTCTACGCAGTGGCGTGATGGCCGACAGTCGTCACGCCCCGCGCACGGGTGCACGTGTGGATGCCGCCGGATTCTGGGCAGGGGGTGCCCCTGTCGGAGCGTCGCAGACCGCGGGTCCGTTCCGGTTGCTCGCGCAGTTCCCCGCGCCCCTGAGGCCCCAGGGGCGCGGGGAACTGCGTGCCCAGCCGACCATCCACGCGCGGACTGCGGCGCGCAGCGAGGGGCACCTCCTGCTCAGGAACCGGCGGGATCGCTCAGCGCGGAGCGGATCGCCTCGTCGATCGTGGGGAACGCGAACGTGAAGCCGGCGTCCAGCAGACGGCTGGGCAGCACCCGTTGGCTGCCGAGGACATCGGTCGCGAAGTCGCCGAGGGCGAGCCTCAGGAGCGGGGCCGGGGCCGTGAAGAGCGTGGGCCGGTGCAGGACACGCCCCATGGCCGCCGTCGCCTCGCGGTTGGTCACCGGCTCGGGGCCCGTCAGGTTGACCGGGCCCGACAGCTCGCTCTCCTCCAGCAGGAAGCGGAGCGCGGCGATGTGGTCGTGGAGCGCGATGGCGCTCCAGTACTGGCGGCCGTTCCCCATCCGTCCGCCGAGCCCGAGCTTGAAGAGGGGGAAGAGACGGCCCCACGCGCCGCCCTTCCGGGAGACGACGAGGCCCGTACGGCCGAACACCGTGCGGATGCCCGCCTCCTGTGCGGGAGCCGCCGCGGCCTCCCACTCCTGGCAGACGTCCGCGAGGAAGCCGGTGCCGGGCGGGGCCGACTCGTCGACGGCGTTGTCGCCCGTGTCGCCGTAGTAGCCGACGGCCGTGCCGACGAGGAGGGTGTGCGGCGGCTCGTCCAGCCCGGCGAGGGCCTTCGCGAGGCCCGTCGTGCCCAGGACGCGGCTGTCGCGGATCTCCCGCTTGTAGGCCTCCGTCCAGCGCCGGTCGCCGACGCCCGCGCCCGCCAGATGGACCACGGCCTCACAGCCCGCGAGGCCCGCCGTGTCCACGTACTGGCGCTTGGGGGCCCATTCGGCCTCGTCCGCAGCGGCGGCGGGACGCCGTACGAGCCGTACGACCTCGTGTCCCTCGGCGCGCAGGGATCGGGTGAGCGCGGAGCCGATGAGTCCGGTCGAGCCGGTGACTGCGATACGCATGGGGCCATCCTGCCCCGAACCCCTCGCGTCACAGGCCCTTGACGGCCGCTATGGAGAAGGGAGTGTCCGGGGTGCCGGGCCCCATCGGGCCGCCCTTGTCGAACTGCGAGCGGACGACGAGGAGTTCGCCCCGCTCCCGGACCAGCGTCGTGGGCAGCGCGAGCCGCCGGTCGGTGACCCGGCGCTCCTGGCGCGCCGTGCGGCCGTCGTCGCCGAGGTGCCAGCGGCTGAGGGCGTGGTCCCGGTTGTGGACGGCCCACAGCGTACGGCCGCGCAGCTCCAGCCCGTCGCCCTGGCGCAGGTCGCCGCCGCGCAGCGCGACGGGACGGAACGTCTCCGAGCCCGCGTCGAGGCGGAAGAGCGCGCCGCTCTCCATGTCGACGGTGAGGAGGAAGCGGCCGGAGGGGGCGGCGACGATGCCGTTGAGCGCGGTCGCCTCGCCCGCGAGGTCGTACCGGGGCGTGAGCGTGCCGCGCCCGTCGTGCGCCCGCGCGCGGGCCAACTGGCGGGGCGTGACGCGGTAGACGACCGCGCGCGTGCTGTCGGTGAGGTAGGCGGTGCCGTCGGGGGTGAGCGCCACGTCGTTGACGAAGGCGGCGCGGTCCGGCTCGGGCACGTCGAAGCGGGCGAGCAGGCGGCGGGTGCGGGTGTCGTAGACGGCGACGCCGGTGGTGTGGTCGGTGACCCAGAGCCGTCCCGCGCGGTCGACCTTGAGGCCGTTGGCGGTGTGCCGCCCGTCGGCGCCCGGGGGCAGGAAGCGCTCGGCGACGCGGTGGCCTGGCGCCATGCGGTAGACGGTGCCGTCCTGCCACGACGCGGCGTAGACGTCGTGCGAACGGGGGTCGGCGGCGATGCCCTCGGGATAGACGCGGTCGCCCGGGAGTACGTACGCGGTGGTGACCGTGGGGCCCGGCATGGGGCCCGGTGTGGCGCTCGCGGGGGCGGCCGTGGCGAGCGAGGCGGCGACGGCGGCCGTCGCGGCGGCGAGAGTGCGGAGCTTGGCGGTGGTCACAGATGTTCGCCCTCTGTCGATCGGATGACTCTTCATAGTGAGATGGGCACTGACGATAATTAGAGTACTAATGCTCGTCAAGGTGCTTCTCTCCATGTGGTCGTTACGATGCGCAGATGACCTCGATGCCCGTACCGGAACGCCTGGGCTCCCACATCAAGAGCGCGGCCACGGCCCTCAACGCCACCAAGCACGCCGTGCTCAAGCCCGCCGGGCTGACCGTGCCGCAGTACGCCGCGCTGCTCCAGCTCGCCGAGCACCCCGGGATGCCCGCCGCGGCGCTCGCGCGGGCCTGCCAGGTCACGCCGCCGACGATGAACACGCTGCTGAAGAACCTCCAGGAGCGCGGCCTCATCGAGCGCACCCCGCACGAGTGGCACCGGAACGTCCTGGAGACCCGCCTGACCGAGAGCGGCCGGAAGGCGCTGGCCGACGCCGACGAGCGGGCCGTGCGCGTGGAGCGCGGGCTGTCCGCCGAGTTCAGCGAGGAGGAGCGCGCGGCCCTGGTCGAGCTGCTCGGGCGCTGCGCGCGCTATCTGGACGAGGTCAGGTCGTAGGCCGTGGTCAGCGGCGGGTGCCGAACCGCTGCCAGAGCTTGGGCAACCGTTCCGCCAGGGCCTCGCTGTCCTCCAGGTCCAGCGGCACGCCCTCCGGGTCGGACGGGGGCTCGGGGAGGCCGAGGTCGGGCAGGACGGTGCCGGTGAGCTGCTCGTACGCCTCGTCGGCCGCGTAGCCGAGGTCCTCCGCGTCGCCGTCCAGCTCCTCGTCGAAGGCGGGCAGCAGGTCGGCGAGCGAGTCCGCGTCGTGCGCGGCGCCCTCGAAGATCTCCCGGCCCTGGCCGATCAGCCAGCAGCGGAACGCGTCGAACGCGTCGTCGCTCGCGCCGTCGAGCAGGATCCACGCGGCGGCCCACAGGTCCCACTGATACGCGCGGCTGTAACGGGCCTCGAAGTGCCGGGCGAAGAACGTCACGGCGTCCGGATCGAGCTGGGCCAGCCGCTCCACGAGCAGGTCCGTCTGCTCCTCGGGGTCGCCCTCGGCGGCCTCGCGGGTGGAATCGATCAGCTCCCAGAACTCCATCTCGTCCATCACGCCCTCAGCATCGGGCCTGAGGCCCTGTCACGCACGTGGAGTGCGCCAGATGCGGCTGTGTCGTTATCCGTCAATCCCGACAGAGGTTGTCGCGTTTCGGTGACACCGTCGGAGGCGGAGCACGCGGAACGACACGAGAGGACCGACGCATGACCGGAGAACAGCCGCTGGCAGGCAGGATCGCCCTGGTCGCGGGGGCGACCCGGGGCTCGGGGCGCGCGATGGCGGTGGAGCTGGGACGCGCGGGAGCCACGGTCTACGTCACGGGGCGCACCACACGCGACTCCGTCAGCGAGATCGGCCGGACGACCGAGACCATCGAGGGGACCGGCGAACTGGTGACGGAGGCGGGCGGCACCGGCGTCGCCGTCCGCACCGACCACCTCGAACCGGAGCAGGTCGAGGCCCTCGTCGCGCGGATCGAGCGCGAGCAGGGCCGCCTGGACATCCTGGTCAACAACGCCTGGGGCGGCGACCACCTCGTCGAGTGGGGCAAGAAGCTGTGGGAGCACGACCTGGAGAAGGGGCTGCGGGTCCTGCGCCTCGGCGTCGAGGCACATCTGATCACCAGCCGGTACGCGCTGCCGCTGCTGATCCGGAACCGCGGCGGACTCGTCGTCGAGGTGACGGACGGCACCGAGGAGTTCAACGGCGCGCACTACCGGGAGCCCTTCTACTACGACCTCGCGAAGGCGGCGCCGCTGCGGATGGCCCGTAACCTCGCGCGGGAACTGGAGGAGTACGGCGCGACCGCCGTCTGTCTCACGCCGGGGTGGCTGCGCTCGGAGGCGATGCTCGACACGCACTTCGAGGTGACCGAGGAGCAGTGGCGCGAGGGCTGCGAAAAGGACCCGCACTTCGCGATCTCGGAGTCCCCGGCGTTCGTCGGGCGGGCACTGGCGGCGCTGGCGGGCGACCCGGACGTCGCACGCTGGAACGGCCGCTCGCTCTCCAGCGGCGGCCTGGCCCAGGTCTACGGCTTCACGGACGTCGACGGCTCGGCACCGGACGCCTGGCGCTACCTCGAAGAGGTCGAACACGCGGGCAAGCCGGCGGACGTGACGGGGTACAGGTGACGGGCGTACGGGGGTGACGGGCGTACGGGCGTACGGGCGTACGCGGGCGGCGGACGTACGGGGGGCGCGCCGCGTTAGGCCGTCCCCGGCCCGTACAGCGCCGCCGTGCGGCGGGCGGCGTCCGCGAAGCGCTCGCGCAGTGACGCGGGCGCCAGCACCTCGCACTCCGGGCCGAGCTGGAAGAGCTGGCTGAAGGCCACCTCGTCGTTCTCCACGCGCAGCGTCACCACGACCCGCCCGTCCTCGTCCGCCGGGGAGGCCGCCGCGAGCGCCTCCCCGGCGGACGCGCGGTCGGTGACGTGCGGCAGCCGCCGTACGGCGTCCCGGGTCAGCCGCAGCGTGGCCTCGGCGCGCAGGATCCCCTGGGCGAACTCGGCCGAGCTGTCCGCCCAGAACTCCGCGAGCCCGAACTCGGGGTCCCGCTCGAACCGTTCGGCGCCCCGCTCGACCTCCGTGAAGCGGTCCACGCGGTACACCCGCCACGAGCCGTCCGTGCGTGCCGCGAGATACCAGACGCCCGCCTTGAGCACGAGCCCGTACGGCTCCAGCTCCCGTTCGACCTCGCCGTCCTTGCGGCGGTAGCGCACGAGGACGCGCCGGTCCGACCAGACCGCGTCCGCGAGGTCCGGCAGGAGGGGCGGCGTCTTCGGCTCGTTCCACCACCCCGGCGCGTCCAGGTGAAAGCGTTGGGCCGTGCTGTCCTGCACGTCCCGCAGCGTGGGGTCCAGCGCGGCCGAGACCTTCAGCCGGGCCGCCGACGCGACGTCGTCGAGCCCCATGTCCCGCAGCGCGCCGGGCACTCCGGACAGGAACAGTGCCTCCGCCTCGCTCCTGCCCATGCCGGTCAGCCGCGTGCGGTACCCGCCGACCAGCCGGTATCCGCCCGTACGGCCCCGGTCCGCGTAGACCGGGACGCCCGCTTCGGACAGGGCCAGGACGTCGCGGGAGACGGTCCGCTCGGACACCTCCAGCTCCTCGGCCAGCTCGGCGGCGGTCATCTCGCGGCGGGCCTGGAGAAGGAGCACCATTTTGATCAGGCGGGATGCTCGCATGGTGAGCATTGTGCCTCGTCCCTCGCCGGGTATCTTGCCCGCTGTTAACGTTCCGTAAGTTCAAAATCGATCTAGGAACGGGATATGGCACAGGAAAATCGTGAGCAGTGGGGCTCCAGAACGGGCTTCCTGCTGGCCGCGATCGGATCGGCCGTGGGCCTGGGAAACATCTGGCGTTTTCCGGCCGAGGCGTACAAAAACGGCGGCGGAGCCTTTCTGCTGCCCTATCTGATCGCACTGCTGACGGCGGGGCTTCCGCTGCTCATTCTCGAATACACGGTGGGCCGCAAGTACCGGCAGTCGCCCCCGGCGGCCTTCCGGCAGCTCACGCGCCCGGCCGAGGCCATCGGCTGGTGGCAGGTCGCCATCTGCTTCGTCATCGCCACCTACTACGCCACCATCGTCGCGTGGGCCGTGCGGTACACGGGCTTCTCCTTCGGCAAGGACTGGGGGAAGGACCCCGAGGCCTTCTTCGGCGGGGAGTTCCTGCACGCGGCCGCGAAGCCCGGCGGGCCCTCCGAGTTCGTCGGCGGCGTCTTCTGGCCGCTGCTCCTCGTGTGGGCGGTGGTGCTGGTCATCCTGGCCCTCGGCGTGCGGCGCGGCATCGAGCGGGCCAACAAGATCTTCATGCCGATGCTGCTGGTCTTCTTCGTCGCGCTCGTGATCCGCGCGCTGACGCTGGACGGGGCGTCGAAGGGGCTCGACGCGCTGTTCTCGCCCGACTGGGACGCGCTCACCGACGGCAGCGTCTGGATCGCGGCCTACGGGCAGATCTTCTTCTCGCTGTCCATCGGCTTCGGCATCATGGTCACCTACGCCTCCTACCTGGGACGGCGCGCCGACCTGTCGAACTCGGCGCTCGTCGCGGGCTTCGCGAATAGCTCGTTCGAGATCCTCGCGGGCATCGGCGTCTTCGCGACGCTCGGCTTCATGGCACAGGCGCAGGGCGTGGCCGTCGACAAGGTCGTCGCGAGCGGCGTCGGCCTGGCCTTCATCGCCTTCCCGGCGATCATCTCCGAGATGCCGGGCGGCCCCTTCTTCGGCGTGCTCTTCTTCCTCTCGCTGGCGATCGCGGGCCTGACCTCGCTGATCAGCATCGTGCAGGTCATCGTCTCGTCCGTGCAGGACCGCACCGGCATGCGCCGGCTCCCCGCCGTCCTGACGGTCGGCGGCGTGACCGCGGTCGCGTCCCTGGCGGTCTTCCCCACCGACGCGGGGCTGCACATCCTCGACGCCTGCGACCACTTCATCAACCAGTACGGCATCGTGCTGGCCGCGCTCGCCTTCCTGATCGTCGTCGGCTGGGTGCTGCGGAAGCTGTCGTTCTTCCAGGCCCACGCCGACGAGACCTCGGCCCTCCGGCTGGGCCTGTGGTGGCGGGTGTGCCTCGCGGTCATCACCCCGCTGGTGCTCGGCTGGATGATGGTCGACAGCCTGCGCACGGAGCTCGACGAGAACTACGGGGGTATGCCGACGAGCTTCCTCGCGTGGGCGGGCTGGGGCGTCGCGGGCGGTGCCCTGCTCGTGGGCATCCTGATCTCGTTGATCCCCTGGCGCGGAGCTCCGGCCACCGACCAGGACACACCGGCCCAGGCAGAGAAGGAGGCACGCTGATGTCCACCGGCGCCATCGTGATGATGACCACGGCCATCGTGATCGTCTGGGGCGGCCTCGTCGCCGCCATCCTCAACCTCCGCCGTCACCCGGACGTGCCGGAGTCGGACTGAGGGGGACTGAGGCGGACTGAGTCGGACTGAGACCACCGCGGGCCCCAACGGCGTTCGGCCCCTCACCCGGAGACGGGTGAGGGGCCGAACGCGGCCAGGAGCGGGGAGGCTCAGGCCAGGCCGTAGGCCTCGGCGGCGCGGCGGACCGCGTCCGGCTTGACGTCGCCCCGGCGGGCGAGCTGGGCCAGGGCCGCGACCACGATCGACTGGGCGTCGACGCCGAAGTGGCGGCGGGCCTCGTCACGCGTGTCGGAGAGGCCGAAGCCGTCCGTGCCCAGCGACGACCAGTCCTGCTCGACCCAGGGGCTGATCTGGTCCGGAACCGCCCGCATCCAGTCGGAGACGGCCAGGACCGGGCCCGGGGCGCCGGAGAGGGCACGGGTGACGTACGGGACGCGCTGCTCGCCGCGGAGCGCGGCGGCGTCGCAGTCCATCGCCTCGCGGCGCAGCTCCGTCCAGGACGGCGCGGACCACACGTCGGCGGCCACGCCCCACTGCTCGGCGAGGATCTTCTGCGCGTCCAGGATCCAGTGGATCGCCGTGCCGGAGGCGAGGAGCTGGATGCGCGGGGCGTCCTCCGCGAGGCCGAGCCCGGCGGCGTCCGCCTCACGGAAGCGGTAGAGGCCCTTGAGGATGCCCTCTTCCACGCCGTCGCCCTCGGGCATCGGCGGCTGGACCTTCGTCTCGTTGTAGACGGTCAGGTAGTAGAAGAGGTCTTCCTGCTGGTCCGCGTCCGGACCGTACATCCGGCGCAGGCCCTCCTTGACGATGGCGCCGACCTCGTAGGCGAACGCCGGGTCGTAGGAGACGGCCGCCGGGTTGGTGGAGGCCAGCAGGTGGGAGTGGCCGTCGGCGTGCTGGAGGCCCTCGCCCGTCATCGTCGTACGGCCCGCCGTGGCGCCGATGACGAAGCCTCGGCCGAGCTGGTCGGCGAGCGCCCAGAACTGGTCGGCGGTCCGCTGGAACCCGAACATCGAGTAGAAGATGTAGAACGGGATCATCGGCTCGCCGTGCGTCGCGTACGACGTCGCCGCCGCCGTGAAGTCGGCCAGCGAACCCGCCTCGGTGATCCCCTCGTTGAGGATCTGACCGTCCTTGGCCTCCTTGTAGTACAGGAGCTGGTCGCGGTCGACCGGGTCGTAGGTCTGGCCCAGCGGGGAGTAGATCCCGGCGGACGGGAAGAGCGACTCCATGCCGAAGGTGCGGGCCTCGTCGGGGACGATCGGGACCCAGCGCTTGCCGGTCTCCTTGTCCCGCATCAGGTCCTTGACCAGCCGGACGAACGCCATCGTGGTGGCGATCTCCTGCGAGCCGGAGCCCTTGTTCAGCGCCTCGAACGGCTTCTCGGCGGGCGTCGGCAGGCCCACCGGGTGCACCTTGCGGGCCGGGGCCGGGCCGCCGAGGGCCGCGCGGCGCTCCTGGAGGTAGCGCACCTCGGGGGAGTCCGGGCCCGGGTGGACGTAGGGCACGATCTCGTCGTCGAGCTTGCTGTCCGGGATCGGCAGCTCCAGCAGGTCCCGCATGGCGCGGAACTCCTTGCCGGTGAGCTTCTTCATCTGGTGGTTCGCGTTGCGCGACTCGAAGCCCGGGCCGAGGGTCCAGCCCTTGACGGTCTGGGCCAGGATCACGGTCGGCGCGCCCTTGTGCTGGACGGCCGCGCGGTAGGCCGCGTAGACCTTGCGGGGCTCGTGACCGGCGCGCGAGGTCTGGAACAGCTCGACGATCTTGTCGTCGGTGACCAGCCTGCCCAGCTCGGCCAGCGCCGGCGACGCACCGAAGAAGTGCTCGCGGATGTAGCCGGCGTCGCGCGTGGCGTACGTCTGGAACTGGGCGTCCGGCACCTCGCGCAGCCGGCGGACCAGCGCGCCCGTGGTGTCGAGCGCGAACAGCTCGTCCCAGGCGGAGCCCCACAGCGACTTGATCACGTTCCAGCCCGCGGCGCGGAACTGGGACTCCATCTCCTGCACGATCTTGAAGTTCGCGCGGACCGGGCCGTCGAGGCGCTGCAGGTTGCAGTTGATGACGAACGTGAGGTTGTCGAGCTGCTCGCGGCCCGCGAGGGCGAGTGCGGCGGTCGACTCGGGCTCGTCCATCTCGCCGTCGCCGAGGAACGCCCACACGTGCGAGCCGGAGGTGTCCTTGATCCCGCGGTTGTGCAGGTAGCGGTTGAACCGCGCCTGGTAGATCGCGGAGAGCGGGCCGAGGCCCATGGACACGGTCGGGAACTCCCACAGCCAGGGGAGGCGCCGCGGGTGCGGGTACGAGGGCAGGCCCTCGACCGGGCCCGGCGCGGCCTCGCGGCGGAAGCGGTCGAGGTGGGCCTCGGTGAGGCGGCCGTCGAGGAAAGCGCGGGCGTAGATGCCGGGGGAGGCGTGGCCCTGGAGGTAGAGCTGGTCGCCCGAACCGCCGTCGGCGCCCTCCTTGCCGCGGAAGAAGTGCTGGAAGCCCGTCTCGTAGAGCCAGGCGACCGAGGCGTAGGTCGCTATGTGGCCGCCGAGGCCGTCACGGCTGCCGCGGGTGACCATGGCCGCCGCGTTCCACCGGTTCCAGGCGGTGATCCGGGACTCCATGGCCTCGTCGCCCGGGAAGTCGGGCTCGGCGGAGGTCGGGATCGTGTTGACGTACTCCGTCTCCAGCGGGCCGGAGACGGGCAGCCCGCTCCGTTCGGCGTGCTCCACCGTGCGGCGCAGCAGGTAGGCGGCCCGTTCCTCGCCCGCATGGGCGGTCACGGCGTCGAGCGACTCCCGCCACTCGGCGGTCTCCTGGGGGTCGCGGTCCGGGAGCTGGTCCAGCTCACTGGGCTGCGGCGGGCGTACGGCATCGGGCATGGTTGCCACCTTCCGGACGGGCGGACACGTTGTGCGGTCGGGAGAGGGCTCCCGGGGGACGGGAGCGACCCTGACTGGGCAGGACAGGGGGACCCAACGAAGTGACCTTACGCCCGTGATCGATGATCGATCAAAGCATCCGGGGGTAAAAAACGCCCGCAGGGCGAAATTGGCATTCCGTGCCCTGAAAACGGGCACTCCGTGTCAGGTTCTGGCCTACGGACGGAAGTGTCGTCCGGACTACGGGCGCGGAGCCGGGGCGCAGCCCAGCACATGCTGCTTGACCAGCATCCCGATCCCCGGATCGCCCCGCTCCAGCGCCGCCAGCACGGCCTCGTGCTCCTCCGCGTACGACTGCTGCACCGTGCCCAGCCAGCGGATCGAGAGCGCCGTCCACACCTCGATGCCCAGGCTCTCCCAGGTGTGCAGCAGGACGCTGTTCCCCGCCGCGCGCACCAGCTCCCGGTGGAAGGCGACGGTGTGCCGCACCTGGGCCTCGCCGTTCCCCTGCCGGTCCGCCTCGTACAGCGCGTCCACGTGCGGGCGCAGCGCCGAGACGTCGCCCGCCAGGCGCGGCGCCGCCAGCTCGGCGGCGATCTGCTCCAGACCGGCCCGCACCGGGTAGATCTCCTCCAGGTCGGCCCGGCTCAGCTCGCGCACCCGGACGCCCTTGTTCGGCGCCGACTCGATCAGCCGCAGCGTCTCCAGCTCCCGCAGCGCCTCGCGCACCGGCGTCTGGCTGACCTCCAGCTCGCTCGCGATCCGCCGCTCCACGATCCGCTCCCCGGGCTTCCACCGCCCGCTCACGATGCCCTCCACGATGTGCTCGCGGATCTGCTCGCGCAGGGAATGGACGACGGCCGGAATCATGGGCGCTCCTAGCGGCAGGGACGGTGCCCTAGACGATACGACCCACCCCGGCACCCGGTGCCACTCCGTCGCGGTGAGTGTGAGCGACGGTACGCGCCGCGGAGCGGCACCGGGAGACCCGCCGGCGGTTCAGCGGCGGGCCGACTCCTCGCCGAGGAACTGCGGCTCGCCGTTGTACTGCGGCTTGCGCAGCCGGTCCGGTGTGAGCGGACTCATGGCCGTCACATCGCGCGGGGCGACGGAGAAGCCCTGCCAGTGGACCGGCATCGGGGTCTGGTCCTCGTCGCGCGCGATGTGGTGGAAGCCCACGTTCACCCAGGCGATCGGGTGCTTGAGCTGCTCGCCGTTCAGGAACTTGCCGACGTGCGCGGGGCGGCCCCGGCCGAAGTCGTTGTTGCCGCTCGCGTACTGCTCGTTCTTCTTGTACTGCGTGAAGTACACGTCGTACTTCGTGAACGGGCGTCCCGCGTACTTGCGCGGGTTGTGGTGCACCAGCTCCCAGGAACGGGCGTGCCCGTCCGCGTTCTTGCCCTTCTTGCTGACCACCCGCCACCAGCGTGCCGCCTTGGGGCTGGTGTCGCCGCCCTTCTCCTTGGCGACCCGGGTGCGCGAGGTCCGATAGGTCGGGATGCCGTCCTTCGAGCCGGTGTGCTTGGTGTCGTACTGCTCGACGCGGCCCGGGGCGCCGTCCGGGCCGAAGTTCAGCCGCCAGAAGATGTTGTGGTGGTGGCTGACCGCGCGGTCCTTCGCGCCGCCCTTGCCCACCGGCCAGCCCTGGCCGTCGGACGCGTCGAAGTCACTGGGCGAGAGGTTGCCGGTGGCGCCCGCCTTGGGCGTGATGGTGCCGTCGTCGGAGAAGTTCCACTGGTTGATGTAGTGGTAGTAGCCCGCCGAGTTGACCGTGTAGATCACCAGGTCCTGGCCCTGCTCGGCGTCCTTCTTGTCGGTCGCCTCGCCGATGTCCCCGCTGTTGCCGTGGTACGCGAAGCCGCGCTCGGCCGTGGTGACGCACAGCCCGTTGATCATCTTGTGGCGCGGCTCGTCCGCCTCGTCGTCGACGCGGGGGATCTTCTTCAGCGTGCCGCCCGGGCAGTCCTTGCCGCGCAGCGGCTCGGGGTAGTCGCCGAGCGTCATCTCGGTCAGGTCCTCGTACTCCGCCGCGGCGTTGTCGTACGCCACGTGGATCTGCGCGAGCTTCGCGCTCTTGAGGACGCTGATCGGCTTCGCCTCGCCCTTGGGCTGGAACGAGATGTCCTCCAGCACCAGTCCGGCCGTGCTGGTCGTGTGCCAGCACATCCGCCACACGCCGCCGCGCATCGTCTGCTGGATGGCGTTGGACGTACGGCAGTCCGGGTTCGGGGCGCCGGGCGCGGCCGCCGCCGGGGTCGCGGGAACGGCCGCCAGCGCGGGAACGGTGAGGACCGCGGCGGCGGAGGCCGCGAGGGCCGCCGTCCTGCGCGTCGTGCGGGCCCTGCCGGGAGTCTGTCCTGTGCGCATGTGTCGTGGCTCCCCGTTCAGTCGGTGCCGATCCGGTGCACGGACCGGTCGCTGAGGTTGATGACGAAGTTCTTGGTGTCGATCCACGGGCCGCCCTTGACCCGCGTGAACAGCCGTACGCAGCGCTCCTGTCCGCAGGAGGCGAGCGGCCCCGCCGGGTCGTCGTGCGGGCGGTAGGTCAGGCCGCGCACGGCGAGCTGTGTGTCGCGGGTCAGCTTCTCGCCCCTGGCGCGCTCGTAGTCCGCCCGCAGCCCCGCGCCCAGCTCGTCCTTCACCAGCAGCGACGCCGCGGCGCGCGCCTCCGTCAGGGACGGCGGCGGCTGGGTGTTCCTCGACTTCTCGGAGGCGGTCACCTTGCCGGTGGCGAGATCGACCGTCTTGTGGACGGCGGTGTCGTCCTTGTAGTCGTAGAAGTAGACCTCCGCCGTACGGCCGCCGCTTCCCTCGTCGGACAGATCGGTCGACAGGTGCTGCGGCGGGCCCTCTTCGCCCTTCACGTCCTCGCTCGTCGCGCGGAGCGAGGTGTCCCCCGCGAGCGCCGCCTTCGTGGCCTTCTCCCGCTCACTGGCCGTCAACGGCTCGCGCCCCTGCCCCGGTTCGTCCTGATCGGGCGCCGCCTCCGCGCGGGCGGGCTCCCCCTCCCGGGACGCCGAGGTGTTCGTCCCGCGCGCGTCCCCGCGCCCGTCGGCGTCGTCGCCCGAGGCGCTGAGGGGGACGGTGACGGCGATCAGTCCCGCCGTGGCCGCGACGGCCACCACCGTCCCCCACAGCATGCGACGCACCGCCGAGCGGTGGTCGGGCGCCCGCGTGCGCGCCGCCTCTTCCCCCGGCCTTTCCCCGGGTTCCCCCGCGGTCTTCGAGTCCCCCTCGTCAGGCATGTGGTCAGCCCCCTGCGTGTGCCGTCCGCACGGCTCCCCGCCGTGCGCTTCGCACCGATTCCAGCCGTCTTCCGGTTGTTCGGCACCCCCTGACCAGCGGGCCGAACAATTCCCGTACGGTGGCGGCAGACCGGGGGAACAAGGGAAGACGGGGGCAAAGGGGCAAAGGGGGAACCCGAGAGGTGGGGCGCAGGGAATCGCCGGTCGATCCGGCGGAGGGCCCGGTCCAGCGTTTCGCGTACGAGCTGCGCAAGCTCCGCCAGGAGGCGGGCGGTCCGACCTACCGCCGGCTCGCGGCCCGTTGCGACTACTCCGTGACCACGCTCTCCCAGGCCGCCGCGGGCGAACGGCTGCCGTCGCTGCCCGTGGCGCTCGCCTACGCCACCGCGTGCGGCGGCGACCGCGAGGAGTGGGAGCGGCGCTGGCGCGAGGCCTCGGAGGAGGAGACGGCGCGCGCGACCGCGCCCACTCCGCCGGAGGAGGAGACCGAGGAGCCGCCGTACCGGGGCCTGGCCCGCTTCGAGCCCGGCGACGAGGCCGCGTTCCACGGCCGTACGGCCCTGACGGCCGAACTCCTCCACCTCGTACGGGACAAACGCTTCGCCGCCGTCTTCGGCCCCTCCGGCAGCGGCAAGTCCTCCCTCCTCCGCGCGGGCCTCATACCCCGGCTCCGGGGTGCGGCGGACGGCGGACGGGATGGCGGACGGGACGCCGGGGGCCACCGGGCGGAAGCGCGCGAGGAGTGCTGCGGGGAGTGCCGCGGGGAAAGGGCCTGCGCCGGGGGAGGGCGGCCCGCCGCGGTGCGGATCCTCACCCCCGGGCCGCACCCCGACCGTACGCACGCGCGGGCGCTCGTGGCCGCCGAGGGGGAGGGGGAGACATGGGTGCTCGTCGACCAGTTCGAGGAGGTCTTCACCCTCTGCCACGACCCCGGGGAACGCTCCCGCTTCCTCGGCCGCCTCCTCGCCGCCCGCGACCCCGGAAGCCGGCTGCGCGTCGTGATCGCCGTACGGGCCGACTTCTACGGGCGCTGCGCCGAACACCGCGGCCTCACCGAGGCGCTGCGGGACGCCAATCTCCTCGTCGGCCCCATGAGCCCCGCCGAGCTGCGCGAGGCCATCGTCCGCCCCGCCGCGGCACGCGGCCTCCTCGTCGAACGCCCCCTCACCGCCCGGCTGGTGAACGAGACCCAGGGCGAACCCGGCGGCCTGCCCCTGATGTCCCACGTGCTGCTGGAGACCTGGCGCCGCCGCAAGGGCCGTACGCTCACGCTGGACGCCTACGAGGCGGCGGGCGGCGTGCACGGCGCCGTCGCCCAGACCGCCGAGCGCGTCTACTCCGAGCTGTCACCCCGGCAGGCCACCCTCGCGCGCCGCATCCTGCTCCGCCTCATCGCCCCCGGCGAGGGCTCCGGCGACACCCGCCGCCCCGCCGCCCGCGACGAACTCGCCCCCACGGAGGGCGCCGACGACGGCCCCGACACCGCCCTCGTCCTCGAACGCCTCGCCGGCGCCCGCCTGCTCACCCTCGACGAGGACACCGTCGACCTCGCCCACGAGGCCCTGATCACCTCCTGGCCCCGGCTGCGCGCCTGGATCGAGGAGGACCGCGCCCGGCTGCGCGCCCACCGCCGCCTGACCGAGGCCGCCCGTACGTGGGAGGAGCTGGCCCGCGACCCCGGCGCGCTCTACCGGGGCAGCAGGCTCACCGCCGTCGAGGAGCGCTTCGCCGGGCTGCCCGCCGAGGACGGCGAACTCAGCCGCCTGGAGCGCGAGTTCCTCACCGCCAGCCAGGGCGCCCGGCTCCGCGAACGGCGGCGGCTGCGCGGCGGGGCCGCCGCGCTGTGCGCGCTGCTCGTCCTCGCCATGCTCGCGGGCGTCGTCGCCTGGCAGCAGACCCGCACCAACGACCGCCAGCACATCGAGGCCGAGGCCCGCCGTATCGCGGCCGTCGCCGACAGCATGCGGATCTCCGAACCCCGGCGCGCCATGCGGCTGTCCGTCGCCGCCTGGCGCCTCGCGGACACCCCCGAGACCCGTTCCGCGCTGCTCGGCGCGCTCTCCCAGCCCGAGTCCGACGCGCTGACCCTGCCCGGCGGCACGCAGGGCGGCGACTCGGCGGGCGAGACCGAGCGGTTCCTCAGCGCCGACGGCAGGACCGTCGTCAGCACCGACCGCCGCAGGCTGGAGCGCTGGAACGTGCCGGACCACCGCCGGATCTCCGCCCGCCCCGGCACCGGCGCCGACCCCACCTCCTCCGGCGGCTCCCTGCTCAGCCGCGACGGCCGCACGCTGGTCACCAGCGACGAGGAGATGCGGATCAGCGCCCGCGACCTCACCCGCCGCGCGCCCGCACGGCACCTGCGCGGCGCCCGGGGCAGGCCCGTCGGGCTCAGCCACGACGGCCGCGTCCTGGCCCTGAGCGACGACACGCCCGACCACGACGCCCTCGCCTTCTGGGACGTACGCCGGGGCCGCAAGCTCTTCGAACGACGGTTCCCCACCCGGCAGGACGGCCCCACCGCCGCGCTCTCCCGGGACGGCGCGCTGGCGGCCGTCTGCGCGGAGGGCCGCCCGCTCGAACTGTGGCACCTGGACCCCGGCGCCGGGCCGGACTCCCCGGCCGAGCCCGCCCGCGCCGGGTCCCGCTGGCCGGAGAAGGCCCGGCGCGCCGCCTGCCGCGGCACCACCGTCGAGTTCACGCCCGACGGCCGCGACCTGCTCTCCCTCGACGGCGAGGGAATCCACGCCCGCGACGCGCGCACCGGCCGCGCGGGACGCTCGTACGGGCTGCGCGGCCTCAGCTCCATGGCCGTCAGCACCGACGGCGAGCTGATCGCCGCCACCGACACCGAGGAACTGGTCGTCTGGCGCCGCGCCGGGCCCAGGCGGGCGATCCTGCGCTACCCGCTGGTCAGCGAGTTCGTCGGCGACATCGGCATCGACGCCGAGCACGGCGTCATCCGCTACCTCGCCGGGAAGGGCCAGATCGTCCGCTCCCTCTCGCTCGCCGGGGTCCACCGGGACCGGCACCGGGGCAAGGGCGCCCCGTACGCCGTCTTCAGCCCCGACGGGCGCCGCCTCGCCACCGCCCGGCACACCGGGAACGACGTGGTCTTCGAGATGCGCGACGGCCGCACGGGCCAGGTCGTCGACCGCCTGCCGTCCCCCGGCTGCCACCCGCCCGCCGGGAGCCGCACCGCCCCCGGCGAACCCGCCCTGGACTGCACACCCCTGCTCGCCTTCAACGGCGGCAGCCGCACCCTCGCCTACGGCGTCAGCAGCCCCCAGGAGACCGGCGGCTCCAGGGACCGCGTCGAGCTGTGGGACAGCCAGCGCCAGCGCCGCGTCCGCGCCCTCGACCTCACCCCGCGCGGCAGGGACCGCCACCGGCTCAACGAGGCGGAGGGCATGGCCTTCGCCCGCGACGGCCACACCCTGCTCGTCTCCCGCATCCCCGAGAACGAGGCCGTCGAGGTGTGGGACACCCGCGGCGGCGAGCGGCTGCGCGTCCTGCGGCACACCGGCGGCTCCGGACTCGCCCCGCACCCGCTGCGGAACGAGGTCGCCACCACCCAGGGCCACATCCTCGACCCCGCCACGGGCCGCCGCTTCCGCCGGGCCCTCACCCAGGACCAGACGAGCACCGTCGCCTACAGCCCCGACGGCCGCTACCTCGCCGCGGGCGACGAGTCCGGCCGCGTCACCCTCTGGGACGGCCGGGGCCGCCGCAGCCTCGGCCTCCTCACCGGCACCTCCCGCGACATCGGCGGCGCCACCCCCGAGCCCGTCAGCGCCCTCGCCTTCTCCCCGGACGGGGCGACCCTCGCCGTCGCGGGCGACGAGGGCACCCTCCGCCTCTGGGACACCGCCTCCCACCAGCCGCTGGGCACCGCGATGCCCACCGGCCGCGACCCGCTGACGGCCCTCGGCTTCAGCCCCGACGGCGCCACGCTCCACGCCGCGGGGACCCACACCCCCGTACGCCGCTTCCCCGCGAGCCCCGAACAGGCCGCGCCCCGGGTCTGCGCCCGCGCCCACGGCGGCCTCACGCCCGCCCAGTGGAAGGCCTCGCTCCCGGACGTCCCGTACCGGGAGACGTGCTGACCTACCGGCCCAGCCGCAGGCCGTCCTTCGCGGCGCCCCGGCTCAGCACGGCCTCGGTGATGGTGGAAAACGCGCGCTGCCGCTCGTAACCGGCCTTCCGGGCGGCGGGCGCCGCGAGGTTCACCAGCGTGTGACGCGGCGTGGTCTCCATCAGGAAGGGCAGATACTCGGCCTTGCGGACGGTCCACGAGCCGTCCCGGGTGCGGGGCGGCGCGAAGGTGAAGCGGGCCGCCGACCCCATCGTGCCGCGCGGGTCGTCCATCTTCCCGGCGATCTGGTCGCCCATCCCGTGGACGACCCAGGTCCCGTTGACCTTCTCGTACGCCTGCGGGACGTGCGCGTGGGTGCCGAGGATCAGGTCGATGTCCTTGCGGCCGCCGCTCCGGGACGCGGTGAGCTTCCGCGAGAGCGACTTCTGCGTCGCATCGGGCGCCTCCTGCCACTCGGTGCCCCAGTGCAGGCTGACGACCACCACGTCGGCCCCGGCCTTACGGGCGGCGCGCGCGTCGGCGATGATCCGGTCCCGGTCGATCATGTTGACCGTCCACGGCTTGTCCTCGGGGAGCGGGATGCCGTTGGTGCCGTACGTGTACGCGAGCTGCGCGACGTTCGCGCCGCCCGCGCGCAACATCGCCGGACGGGTGGACTCGGCCTCCGAGCGGGCGGAGCCCGCGTGCCGCAGCCCGGCCTCGTCCATCGCGTCGAGGGTGCGCTCCACGCCGTCGGAGCCGTCGTCCAGGGTGTGGTTGGAGGCCGTGGAGCACGAGTCGTAGCCCGTGTCCTTGACGGCCCGCGCGAGCTGCGGCGGCGTCACGAACGCCGGGTAGCCGCTGAAGGGCCCGTCATCCTCGCCGTAGACCGTCTCCATGTGGCAGATCGCGAGGTCGGCCTTGCTCGCCACGGGCTTGGCCGCCGCGAGCATCGTGCGGAAGTCGTAGCCGGAGCCGCCCGAGTCGGCCCTGGCCTGGCGGATGATCGAGTCGTGGACGAGCAGGTCACCGGTGGCGACGAGCGAGAAGGGGCGCAGCTTCTCGTCCTCGTCGTCCTCGTCGTCGTCCTCCGCCGCCCGCGCCGCCGCCGGGGACTTGCCCTTGCTGCGGTCCGCGTCCCCGGCCCGGCCGTGCTCCCCGGAGGAGCGCACGGTGCCGCCGTCACCTTCACCGTCGCCGCCGTCGCCGCAGCTCGCGAGGGAGCCGAGGAGCGCGGCGGCGATGAGCACCGCGGCGACGCCCCGGGCGCGTCGAGTCCGTCTGAATCGTGTGGTCGTCATATGACCACGAACCGGTAAGTACGAAAATCCCCCCGGCAGACATGCCGGGGGGATCGGCCGTACGGCTCAGGGAATCCCTACGAACGAAGGGCGCCCCGCCCGGTTCGCACCGGGCGGGGCTGTGTTTCCCGCTCAGAGGTCGCCGGGGGTGCTCAGAGCCCCAGCTCGCCCTCGAACTCGCCGGCCTCCAGGCGGGCCTTGACGTCGTTCAGGTACCGGGCCGCGTCCGCGCCGTCCACGAGCTGGTGGTCGTAGGACAGGGTCAGGTAGACCATGTCGCGGATGGCGATGGTCTCGCCCAGGTCCGGGTGGTTGACGACCATCGGGCGGCGCACGGTGGCGCCGATGCCCAGCTCGGCGACCTGCGGGAAGTTCACGATGATCGTGTCGAAGAGCGCGCCCCTCGACCCGGTGTTGCTGATCGTGAACGTGCCGCCCGACATGTCGTCCGGGCCCAGACCGCCCTCGCGGACCTTCTTGGCCAGCTCGGCGGTCTTGCGGGCGATGCCCGCCAGGTTGAGGTTCCCGGCCTCCTTGATGACCGGGACCATCAGGCCCTTCTCCGAGTCCACCGCGATGCCGACGTTCTCCACGTCGTGGTACGTGATGGTGCCGTCGTCGTTCAGCCGGGCGTTAATCGACGGGTGCGCCTTCAGCGCCTCCGCCGCGGCCTGGACGAAGAACGGCATCGGGGAGAGCTTGACGCCCTCGCGGGCCGCGAAGGACTCCTTGGCACGGGCCCGGAGCTGCATGATCCGCGTGACGTCGACCTCGACGACCGTGGAGAGCTGCGCCTGGCTGTGCAGGGCCTTCATCATGTTGTCCGCGATGACCTTGCGGATGCGCGGCATCTTGACGGTCTGGCCGCGCAGCGGCGAGGCCTCCAGCTTCGGCGTCTTCGGCGCGGAGGAGGCCGCCGGGGCCGCCGGAGCCTGCGCCTTGGCCGCCTCGGCCGCGGCGATGACGTCCTGCTTGCGGATACGGCCGCCGACGCCGCTGCCCTTGACCGAGGCCAGGTTCACGCCCTGCTCGGACGCGAGCTTGCGGACCAGCGGGGTGACGTACGCGCCGTCGCCCTCCGGGGCCTGCGCCGGGGCCGGGGCGGCCGGAGCCGCCGGGGCCGTGGCAGCCGGAGCCGGAGCGGGCTGCGCCGGAGCGGGCTGCGCGGGCGGCGCCGGGGCCGCGGGCGCGGGCTGCGCC
>NZ_BAAAPE010000012.1:258954-307898 GCF_039530985.1 Streptomyces albiaxialis | reverse complement strand
GCAGTTCCCCGCGCCCCTTGAGGCCAAAGGGGCGCGGGGAACTGCGCGCGCAACCACGACACAGCCGCAGACTGCGGGGGAACAGCAAGGGGCATCCCCTGCTCAGGAATGCCGACAGGGGCCAGGGGACCGTAGTCCCCGGCCCCTGTCGCGGCTGGGCTCAGCGCGGCGTCACGCCTTGCCGTCGATGAAGTCCTGCACGTTCTGCCGGGCCTGGTCGTCGAAGTACTGGACCGGCGGGGACTTCATGAAGTACGAGGACGCGGAGAGGATCGGGCCGCCGATGCCGCGGTCCTTGGCGATCTTCGCGGCGCGGAGCGCGTCGATGATGACGCCGGCGGAGTTGGGGGAGTCCCAGACCTCCAGCTTGTACTCCAGGTTCAGCGGGACGTCACCGAAGGCGCGGCCCTCCAGGCGGACGTAGGCCCACTTGCGGTCGTCGAGCCACGCGACCCAGTCGGAGGGGCCGATGTGGACGTTGCCCTCGCCGAGGTCCCGGTCGGGGATCTGGGAGGTGACGGCCTGGGTCTTGGAGATCTTCTTGGACTCCAGGCGCTCGCGCTCCAGCATGTTCTTGAAGTCCATGTTGCCGCCGACGTTGAGCTGCATCGTGCGGTCGAGGATGACGCCGCGGTCCTCGAAGAGCTTGGCGAGGACGCGGTGCGTGATGGTGGCGCCGACCTGGGACTTGATGTCGTCACCGACGATCGGCACGCCGGCCTCGGTGAACTTGTCGGCCCACTCCTTGGTCCCGGCGATGAAGACCGGGAGCGCGTTGACGAAGGCGACGCCCGCGTCGATGGCGCACTGGGCGTAGAACTCGACGGCCGCCTGGGAGCCCACCGGGAGGTAGCAGATCAGGACGTCGGCCTCGGTGTCCCTGAGGGCCTGGACGACGTCGACGGGCTGGGCGTCGGACTCCTCGATGGTCTCGCGGTAGTACTTGCCGAGGCCGTCGTAGGTGTGGCCGCGCTGGACGCTGATGCCCGTGGGCGGCACGTCGCACAGCTTGATGGTGTTGTTCTCGCTGGCGCCGATGGCGTCGGCGAGGTCGAGGCCCACCTTCTTGCCGTCGACGTCGAACGCGGCGACGAACTCGATGTCGCGCACGTGGTATTCGCCGAACTGCACATGCATCAGTCCGGGCACCTTGGTGCCGGAGTCGGCGTCCTTGTAGTACTCGACGCCCTGGACCAGCGAGGCGGCGCAGTTGCCGACGCCAGCGATGGCTACGCGAACCGAACCCATTCCGGTTGCTCCCTGTGTGTGTTCTCGATGAGGTCCCGCTCGCGCGGAGCCCTCATGTGTCGGTGTCGTCGGAGCGCTGATCGCGCCCTGCCCGCTCGCTCTCGATGAGCTCGTTGAGCCAGCGGACCTCGCGCTCCACGGATTCCATGCCGTGCCGCTGGAGTTCGAGGGTGTAGTCGTCGAGGCGCTCGCGCGTACGGGCGAGGGAAGCGCGCATCTTGGCGAGCCGCTCCTCCAGCCGGCTGCGACGGCCTTCCAGCACGCGCATACGGACGTCGCGTGAGGTCTGGCCGAAGAAGGCGAAGCGGATCCCGAAGTGCTCGTCCTCCCAGGCATCGGGGCCCGTCTGGGAGAGCAACTCCTCGAAGTGCTCCTTGCCTTCGGCCGTCAGCCGATAAACGATCTTCGCCCGGCGCCCGGCGAGCGGGGCCGCCGCGGACGGTTCCTCCGGCGGAGTGCCGGACTCCTCCACGATCCAGCCGCGCGTGACGAGCGCTTTGAGGCAGGGGTAGAGCGAGCCGTAGCTGAAGGCGCGGAAGACGCCGAGCGAGGTGTTGAGCCGCTTGCGCAACTCGTAACCGTGCATCGGGGATTCGCGGAGCAGACCGAGGACGGCGAACTCGAGAATGCCGGAGCGCCTGCTCATCGTCCGCCTCACCTCCGTCGTACTGCCGCGCCGATGTCGAGCCGATGTATCGAGTCGATACATCTCGACGATAGAACGCGCTGACGGGTGCGACAAGTGGGGGTCCGGTGAGGGGGCTCACATCACTGATTCACCGCAGAAGCTTTGCGTCGATTGAGGCGAATACGCCGTAAGGAGGGTTTTGGAGCTGCGTAGTCTGTCCGCGTGCAGACCACCACTGGGAACCGTGCGGCGCGAGTGAGCGTCCTCGTCCCGGGTGCAGTGCGCTCGGCTCCAGCGGCTCGGGGGATTCCGTGGCCGCGGTTCTGGCGTACTCGGGGGGACCAGAAGTCAACTGCCACCTTCAGGCGCATGGGCCGCCTGCCCGAGGAGTAGCTGTTCCAATGAGCGAGCACCGTCGAAAGCCGCCGCAGGGGCGCGGCCGACGCGCAGCCCAGCCACCGCCGTCGTCAGGTCGCCGCGCGGCGGCTCCGCGCGGCGCCAGCCCGAGTTCGGCCGGGAGCCGCGCGGCGTCCCGGAGAGGGCTGCCCCAGGGCGGCGCCGAAGGGGCTGGAGGGGCGCGCCGGGCGCGCGCCGGGGGCGGATACGGCGGGTCGCGTGGCCCGCGCGGACGCGGGCGCCCCGCACCGCAGCGCAAGCGCTGGTTCGACTACCCGCGGTCGGACAAGGACGGCCTGCGGCGGTTCGTACCGTCGTGGAAGCAGGTCCTGGGGATCTGCTTCGGCTTCTTCGCGCTGATGATCGGTCTGACGGGCATCGCGCTGGCGATGGTGGACGTGCCGGACCCCAACGCGGCGGCGAAGCAGCAGAAGAACGTCTACTACTGGGCCAACGGCAAGCAGATGGTCGTCGCCGGCGGCGGTGACCACAACCGGCAGATCGTCCCGCTCTCGCAGATCCCCGAGTCGATGCAGCACGCGGTGATCGCGGCGGAGAACGAGTCGTTCTACGAGGACAGCGGCGTCGACCCGATGGGCATCGCGCGCGCCGTCGGCAAGATGGCGCTGGGCGGCGAGACCCAGTCGGGCTCGACGATCACGCAGCAGTACGTGAAGAACACCTACCTCGACCAGTCGCAGACCCTCACGCGCAAGGCCAAGGAGCTGTTCATCTCGATAAAGGTGGGCGCGACCGAGGAGAAGCCGGACATCCTCGCGGGCTACCTGAACACCGCGTACTACGGGCGTGGCGCGTACGGCATCCAGGCGGCCGCGCAGGCGTACTTCCGCAAAGACTCCTCGGACCTGACGGCGAGTGAGGGCGCGTTCCTGGCGGCGACGCTGAACGGCCCGAACCTGTACGACCCGGCGGGCGGCGTCGGCTCGGCGGCGACCCGGGAGAAGAACACCGCCCGGGCCGAGAACCGCTGGGCCTGGACGCTCAAGCGCGAGGTCGAGACCGGCAAGATGACGGACGCCACGCGCGACAAGATCATCAAGAAGGGATTCCCCCACCCGAAGCCCCCGACGAAGTCGACGGAGCTGAAGGGCCAGAAGGGCTATCTCGTCGAGATGGCGAACAACTACATCGCCAACAACCCCAAGAGCGGCATCTCCAAACGCCAGCTCGAACAGGGCGGCTACCGGATCTACACCACCTTCAGCCAGAAGAAGACCATGGAGCTGAAGAAGGCCGTCGAGGACGTCAAGAAGAAGAACATCGATCCGGACAAGCGCGACGTGGACCACCACGTCCAGTTCGGCGGGGCGTCAGTGAAGCCGGGCGACGGCGCGATCGAGGCGATCTACGGCGGTGAGGACGCCACCAAGCACTTCACCAACAACGCCGACTACACGGGCGTCCAGGTCGGCTCGACGTTCAAGCCCTTCGTGATGGCCGCGGCGATGCGCGACGGCGTCCGCAACCCGGACCTGGGCCCGACGCAGAGCACCGAGCAGCGCAAGCAGGTCTCGCCGAAGAGCGTCTACAACGGCAACAACAAGATCAAGCTGCGCGACTACAACGGCGAGGTCTGGACCGACAAGGACGGAAGGGAGTGGCACCAGAAGAACGACGGCAACGAGAACCGCGGGATGATCGACCTGCGGACGGCGATGCAGTACTCGGTGAACACCCCCTTCATCCAGCTCGGCATGGACGTCGGCACCGACAAGGTGCGCGAGGCGGCCCTGGACGCGGGCGTCACCAAGGACAGCCTGGCCCGTACGACGCCGACGTTCTCGCTGGGCACCTCGGCGCCGAGCGCGATCCGGATGGCCAACGCGTACGCGACGTTCGCCAAGAGCGGCGTCCGCGCCGAGCCGTACTCGGTGAAGAAGGTCGTCCGCAAGGGCGCGGTCGAGTTCCGCCCCGAGAAGCAGGAGCGGAACACCTTCAACCCGGCGGTGGCGGACAACATCACCAACATGCTGGAGACGGTCGTCCAGAAGGGCACCGGCACGGCGGCCAAGGCGCTGGGCCGCCCGGCGGCGGGCAAGACGGGTACGACGGACGACAACAAGTCGGCGTGGTTCACCGGCTACACCCCGCAGCTCTCGACCTCGATCGGCATGTGGCGGGTCAACGACAAGGCCAAGTCGCAGAAGTTCCTGAAGATGTACGGCGTGGGCGGCCAGAAGTCGATCCACGGCGCGTCCTTCCCGGCCGAGATCTGGACCAAGTACATGAAGGGCGCGCTGGCCGGAGAGCCGGTCAAGTCCTTCCCGGTCCCGAGCCCGATCGGCGAGAAGGTCTTCGGCGACGGCGCCAGCCCGTCCCCGACGCCGACCCCGGAGGAGACGCCCTCGGAGGAGACCCCCTCGGAGAAGCCGTCCGAGAAGCCCTCGGAGAAGCCCTCGAAGCCGGAGAAGCCGGACCCCTCGGAGTCCTGCAAGCCGCACGAGGAGCCCTGCGAGCCCGACGGGGGCCAGGACAACGGCGGCCAGGAGCCGCCCCCGGTGATCGGCGGCAACGACCAGGGCGGCGCCGCGAACGGCGGGGCCGACCAGGGCCAGGCCGACGGCGGTGCCAACGGCGGCGACCCGGGCGGCGCGAACGGCGGTGATCCCGGCGGCGCCAACGGTGGCGAAACGGGCGAGTGGTGGGGCGGCCCCAGCGCACAGTCGCGCAGGGACTGACACCACCCGGCACAGCGGTACGGAACGGGGCGCCCCCGGCTCGTAGGACGAGCCGGGGGCGCCTTCGTACGACGTGCGCCGTGCGGCAGGATGTGGGCCATGACGAACGCCAGCGCGTACGTACGCCCCACCGAGCAGGACGAGGTCGCCGCCGCCGGCAGCGAGCTGATCGGCGGCCCCCAGGGGCGGCGGGCGCTGAGCGGACTGCCGGGCACCTGGTGGACGCCGCTGCGGGTGATCGCGCTCGCCGCCATCGGGATGTACGCGCTGGGCATGGTGCAGAAGCTGCCCTGCTACGACGGCAGTTGGTTCTCGGGCCAGACCGCGCAGTACGTCCACGCCTGCTACTCCGACATCCCGCACCTCTACAACGGGCGCGGCTTCGCCGACGGCCTCGTCCCCTACTTCCAGCGCATCCCCGACGACGTCTCGGGCGGCATGGACTACCTGGAGTACCCGGTCCTGACGGGCGCGTTCATGTGGCTCGCGGGCAAGCTGACGTTCGGCGCCGGGGGGATCCAGCGCGAGGAGCAGCTCTACTGGCTGGTGAACGCCGGGATGCTGATGGTGTGCGCCGTCGTGCTGGTGGTCTGCGTGGCGCGTACGCACCGGAACCGGCCCTGGGACGGGCTGCTGGTCGCCCTCGCGCCCACGCTGGCGCTGACGGCGACGATCAACTGGGACCTGCTGGCGGTGGCGCTGACGGCCGCGGGGATGCTGCTGTGGTCGCGCGAACGGACGCTGGCCTCCGGAGTGCTGCTGGGCCTGGCGACGGCGGCGAAGCTCTACCCGGGGCTGCTGCTGGGGGCGCTGCTGGTGCTGTGCTGGCGCGCGGGCACCTGGCGCGCCTTCGGCCGCGCGCTGGGCGGGGCGGCCGGCGCGTGGGCGGTCGTGAACGTGCCGGTGATGCTGTTCGCGTGGGACGGCTGGTCGAAGTTCTACCGCTTCAGCCAGGAACGCCCGGTGGACTTCGGGTCGGTCTGGCTCATCATCCAGCAGCGCACCGGACACTCGTTCGAGGGCGCCAATACGTACGCCACGCTGCTGATGGCCGTCGGCTGCGCGGCCATCGCCGCGCTCGCCTTCTACGCCCCCCGGCGTCCCCGCTTCGCCCAGCTCGCCTTCCTGGTCATCGCGCTGTTCATCCTGACCAACAAGGTCTACTCCCCGCAGTACGTGCTCTGGCTGATCCCCCTCGCCGTGCTCGCCCGGCCCAAGTGGCGTGATTTCCTGATCTGGCAGGGCTGCGAGGCGCTCTACTTCCTCGGTATCTGGATGTACCTCGCGTACACGGGCAGCGGCGACAAGCACCAGGGGCTCCCGGCCGAGGGCTACCAGGTCGTGATCCTGATCCATCTGCTCGGCACGCTCTACCTCTGCGCCGTCATCGTCCGCGACGCGCTGCTCCCCGAGCACGACCCCGTACGCCGCGACGGCTCCGACGACCCCGGCGGCGGCGTCCTGGACCGCGCCCCCGACGTCTTCGCCCTCAGCCGCCACCCGCTCCACGAACGGCAAGCGGATGCCGGGGGAGCCGAGGGAGCCGGGGCCCCGGTGAAGTGGGGCGCGCGGCCTCGCTAGTGGACGCTGGTGGGCGAGGCCGCGCGAGGGTGCGCGATCCCGCTGGAGCGTTGTTTCACGTGAAACCGAGCCACGTCCCTGTGTGAGGGTGTACGCATGCGCGCCGTCCAAGACCTCCGCACCCTGCTCCGCTTCCCCGGTTTCCGCCGGCTGCTGACGGTGCGGCTGCTCTCCCAACTCGCCGACGGGGTCTACCAGGTCGCGCTCGCCGCCTACGTCGTTTTCTCCCCCGAGAAGGAGACCTCGCCCGCCGCCATCGCCTCCGCCATGGCCGTGCTGCTGCTCCCCTACTCACTGCTCGGCCCCTTCGCCGGGGTCCTCCTCGACCGCTGGCTGCGCCGCCAGGTCCTCTTCTACGGCAACCTGCTGCGGGCCGCCCTCGCCTCCGTCACCGCCGCTCTGGTGCTCGCCTCGGTGCCGGTGTGGCTCGTCTTCCTCTCCGCGCTGACGGTCACGGCCGTCAACCGCTTCGTCCTCGCCGGCCTCTCCGCCGCGCTGCCCCGCGTCGTCGACGACGAGCGGCTCGTGCTGGCCAACTCCCTCTCCCCGACCGCCGGAACGCTCGCCGCGACCCTCGGCGGAGGCGTGGCCTTCCTCGTCCGGCTCGTGGTCCCCGAGGGCGGACGGCACGCCGACACCCTCGTCCTCGTCACGGGAGCGGGGATCTACCTGCTGTCGGCGTTCGCCTCGCTCCGCATGGGCAAGGAGCTGCTCGGCCCCGACGCCTCCGAGGTCCAGCCCCGTATCCGTGCCGCGCTCGCGAGCACCGCCCGGGGACTGCTCGCCGGGTTCCGGCACCTCGGGGAGCGCCGCCCGGCCGCGTACGCGCTGACGGCCGCCGCGCTGATGCGGTTCTGCTACGGGGCGCTGACGGTCACGGTGCTGATGCTCTGCCGGTACGCCTGGAACGAGGGCGGCGACGCCGACGAGGGGCTCGGGCTGCTCGGCGTCGCGGTCGGCCTCTCGGGGCTCGGCTTCTTCGCGGCGGCCGTGCTCTCGCCCTGGGGCGTCGGGCGTGCGGGCGTCTTCGGCTGGATGGCGCTGTCCGCGGGCGTCGCCGCCGTACTGGAGCCCGTGCTGGGCCTGCCCTTCGAACCGGTGCCGATACTGATCGCCGCGTTCGTCCTCGGCATGGTCACCCAGGCCGCGAAGATCGCCACGGACACCGTCGTCCAGACCACGGTGGACGATGCCTACCGGGGCCGGGTCTTCTCCCTCTACGACATGCTCTACAACGTCGCGTTCGTCGGCGCCGCCGGTGCCGCGGCCGTGATGCTGCCCCCGGACGGCCGCTCGGCGGTCCTCGTGGTGGGGGTGGCGGTGCTGTACGCGGCGCTCGCGCTCGCGTTGTTTCACGTGAAACAGGCGGAGAAGAGCGTCAGCCCTCCTGCGTCGCCCACCACTCCTTGAGGGCAGCGGCCGCCGCGTCGTGCTCCATCGGGCCGTGCTCCAGGCGCAGCTCCAGCAGGTGCTTGTACGCGCGGCCGACCTCCGGGCCCGGCGGGATGCCGAGGATCCGCATGATCTCGTTGCCGTCGAGGTCCGGGCGGATCGCGTCCAGCTCCTCCTGCTCCTGGAGCCGCGCGATGCGCTCCTCCAGCCCGTCGTAGGCGCGGGAGAGCGCGTTGGCCTTGCGCTTGTTGCGGGTCGTGCAGTCGGAGCGCGTCAGCTTGTGCAGCCGCTCCAGGAGAGGGCCCGCGTCGCGGACGTAGCGGCGGACCGCGGAGTCCGTCCACTCGCCGGTGCCGTAGCCGTGGAAGCGCAGGTGCAGCTCGACGAGGCGCGAGACATCCTTGATCATCTCGCTGGGGTACTTCAGCGCCGTCATCCGCTTCTTGGTCATCTTGGCGCCGACCACCTCGTGATGGTGGAAGGAGACGCGGCCGTCCTTCTCGAAGCGGCGCGTCCTCGGCTTGCCGATGTCGTGCAGCAGCGCCGCCAGCCGCAGCGTCAGGTCGGGCCCGTCCTCCTCCAGGTCGATCGCCTGGTCCAGAACGGTCAGCGAGTGCTCGTAGACATCCTTGTGCCGGTGGTGCTCGTCCCGCTCCAGACGCAGCGCGGGGATCTCGGGCAGCACGCGGTCCGCGAGCCCGGTGTCCACCAGCAGCCGCAGGCCCTTACGGGGGTGCGCGGAGACCAGCAGCTTGTTCAGCTCGTCCCGGACGCGCTCGGCGGAGACGATGTCGATGCGCTCGGCCATCTCCTTCATCGCCGCGACCACCTCGGGATCGACCTCGAAGTCGAGCTGCGCGGCGAAGCGCGCGGCGCGCATCATCCGCAGCGGGTCGTCGGAGAAGGAGGACTGCGGGGTGCCGGGCGTACGCAGCCGTCGGGCGGCGAGGTCCTCCAGGCCGCCGTGCGGATCGACGAAGGTCTTGCCGGGCAGCGACACCGCCATCGCGTTCACGGTGAAGTCGCGGCGGACGAGGTCCTCCTCGATGGTGTCGCCGTAGGACACCTCGGGCTTCCGCGAGGTCCGGTCGTACACCTCCGACCGATACGTCGTCACTTCGAGGACAAAGTCGGATTTCTTGATCCCTACCGTGCCGAAGGCGATCCCGACCTCCCACACCGCGTCGGCCCACGGCCGGACGATCGTCAGCACGTCCTCGGGACGGGCGTCGGTGGTGAAGTCCAGATCGTTGCCGAGCCGGCCCAGCAGCGCGTCCCGTACCGAGCCGCCGACCAGGGCGAGCCGGAAACCGGCCTGCTCGAAGCGGCGGGCGAGATCGTCCGCCACGGGGGAGACCCGCAGCAGCTCGCTCACGGCGCGGCGCTGCACCGCGCTGAGCTGCTCCGGCGCGGGCTGGGCCGGCGAGGCGGGCGCGGCTGACAGGGGACGCTGGCTGTCACTGTTGGCGTTCGGCACAACAGCACAGGGTACGTTGCCACCCCCGTCACGAGGCCACCCGATCATGTGGTGGAAGGCGCGGCACTTCCACCCTCCAGGCATCGTTACCATCAGGGATTCAGAACGACGGACCGACCACCCAGACCAAGCACGACTTCTGCGACTTCCACGACGACACGACGGGACGGATCAGCGCGTGGCCGAGGCGGCTGAGAGTCAGGCTCCCCCGGGACCCGGGCGGAACGGAAGGATCTCCGCCCCCACCCGACGCTGGGCACGACGTACGGCCTCTGCCCTGGCCCTCTCCCTCGCGGCCCTCGCGCCGGGCCTCCCCGCGCCCGCCGCGCAGGCGGCGGCCCCGCAGGCCGCCCCCGCGGCCCCTGCGGCTCCCCAGGCGGCCCCGAAGGCTCCCCAGGCCCCGGTGACCTCCGGTACACAGGCGGCCACGAAGGCACCCGCGGCGGGCAGCGGCACCGGCTCCCGCAGCGCCGAGGTCTCGGTGAATTCGGTCACCCCCACTGTCCCCGAGAACGGCGACACGCTCACTCTCACCGGCACAGTCACCAACAACAGCAAGGCCACCATCGGCCGCGGCAGGATCGGCGTCCGGGTCGGCCCCTCCCTCGACAGCCGCAGCGCGATCGACCAGGCCGGGAAGCGCCAGGGCTACCTCTCCGGCGCCGACGGCACCGAGGTCGACAGGAAGTACGCGGTGAAGGCCGGCACCCTCCCCCCGGGGATCAGCCGCCCCTTCACCCTGAAGGTCCCGGTCAGCGCCCTGCGCCTGAGCGCCGACGGGGTCTACCAGCTCGGCGTCTCCCTCAGCGGCCAGACCAGGGCCCGCCCGTACGAGCAGATCCTCGGCATCGGCCGTACGTTCCTGCCCTGGCAGGAAGGCGCGTCCGGCAAGAAGACCGAGCTGACGTATCTGTGGCCGCTGATCTCCAGCACCCATATGACGGCCCGCACCGAGTCGGACGAGCAGCAGACGCCGGTCTTCCACGACGACACGCTCGTCAAGGAGCTGGCCCCCGGCGGGCGCCTCCAGCAGATGGTGGCGCTCGGCGAGGACCTGCCGATCACCTGGGTCATCGACCCGGACCTGCTGGCGACCGTCGACATGATGACCAAGCGGTACCGGGTGGAGAAGGAGGGCGGCGGGACCGTCGCGGGCAGGGGCCAGGAACACGCCAAGAAGTGGCTCGACGACCTCCAGCGCGCCGTGCGCGGCGAGGAGGTCGTCGCGCTCCCCTTCGCCGACCCCGACCTCGCCTCGCTGGCGCACCGGGGCCGCAGCGCCCCCGCCACCCTCAAGAACCTCAGCACCTCCACCGAGCGCGGCAAGCAGGCCGTCGACACGGTGCTGCACACCAAGCCCAGCACGGACTTCGCGTGGCCGGTCAACGGCGCGGTGGACTCCTCCATCGTCGACGTCGCGACCTCCGCCGGCGCGCACAACGTGATCTCGCGCAGCGACAGCATCCGCGACTCCTCCCTCTCCTACACGCCCACGTCGGCCCGCCCCATCGGCAGCGGCCACACGGCGCTGGTGGCCGACGCGCGGCTCTCCACGGCCTTCCAGGGCGACATGACGAACGCCCGCGCCTCGTCGCTCGCGGTGCAGGAGTTCATTGCCCAGTCGCTGTCCATCTCCCGCCAGGTGCCGACGCGGCAGCGGAGCATCCTCGTCGCGCCGCAGCGCACCCCGACCGCCTCGCAGGCCCAGGCGATGGCCGAGGGCATCCGCGCGCTCGACGAGAGCGGCCAGTGGACCGAGAGCTCCCGGCTCGAGGCCGCCGCCGAGGCCAAGCCCGACCCGGGCGCCGACCGGCGGGTGCCGGGCCCGTCCTCGTACCCGGCCTCGCTGCGCAGGGACGAGCTGCCGGTGTCGGCGTTCGAGCAGGTGCGGCAGACGCAGACGACGCTCGGCGACTTCAAGGTGATCCTCAGCCGCTCCGACCGCGTCGTCCCGCCGTTCGGCAGCGCCATAGACCGTGAGATCTCGACGTCCTGGCGCGGCAAGCCCCGCCCGGCCGCCGCCTTCCGCGACGCGGTGCAGGAGTATCTGCTCGACCTGAAGGGCCGCGTCCGGCTGATCAAGAAGTCGGACATCACGCTCTCGGGCCGCGAGGCCACCATCCCGGTGACCGTGCAGAACAACCTGGGACAGCGCGTCGACGGCCTCTATCTGGAGCTGGAGTCGGGCCGCCGCATCGGCCTGGACGTGGGCGAGGCCAAGCCGATCAAGGTGGACGGCGGGCACAGCCAGTCGGTCAAGTTCGACACCACGGCCAAGGCCAACGGACGGACTGTGGTCAAGGCCCAGCTCTACACCAAGGACCACAAGCCGTACGGCAAGCCGATGACGTTCCAGGTGAACGTCACCTCGATCACCGCGACCGTGCTCCTCGTCATCGCGGGCGGCGTCCTGCTGATGGTCCTCGCGGGCATTCGCATGTACACCCAGCGCAAGCGGAAGGGCCCGGCCCCTGACCCGGACGCACTGCTGGAGCAGAGCGAGGCGGAGGAACCCGGCGAGTCCGAGCCCAGGGAGTCCGGCGAGACCGAGTCCGAGTCCGGAGAGCCCGCGGAGTCGGACGAGGCCGGTGAGGCTGACGAGGCCGGTGAGAGCGGCGAGGCCGACGAGGCCGACGAGGCTGGTGCCGCGGGGGAGCCCGAGGGCGACACCGAGCCACAGAACGACAACCCCCCGGGCACGGGTGAGAAAGTGGACCGTTGAGTCAACCGGGCGAGCAGGGGCAGGGATCACCATGAACGCGCCGTACGACGGCGACCGGGGCCGTACCCCCGGCGACGATTCGGGGCAGCCGGAGGACCCCTACGTACGGGATGCGTACGCACACGATCCGTACGGGGACCGCGACCCGGCCGCGCAGGACCCGGTCGACGACGCGCTCTACGACCGCTCGGCGCACCCGCCCCCGCCGCCGGGCTCCGTTCCCGACCCGAACGCGCTCTACCAGCAGCCCCAACAGGGCCCGCACGCCCCGGACCCGCGCCGCTGGGCGGCCCCGCCCCCGCCCGAGCCCGAGGGCCCTTCCCGGAGGCTGCCGTACGGGGACGACCCCTCGACCGTGCAGTTCACGGGCGTCGACGAGCTGATCAGCGGAACTCCCGAGGCGGACCCGCACCGGAACCAGGGCGCTGGCCCGGGCGGGCAGGGGGGACTGGGCGGCCAAGGCGGACAGCCCGGTCAACAAGCCGGTCGGCCCGGTCATCCCGGTCAGGGCCCGCAGCCGACGCCCGATAGGGACGACGCGTTCGCGCACCTCTTCCGCGACCAGGGCCACCAGCCCCAGCACCCTCAGCAGCCGCACCACCCCCAGCAGTCCCAGCAGCCGCAGCCCCAGCCGCCCCACCAGGCGCAGCGGCCGCAGCAGCACGCCCCGTACCCCCCGCAGCAGCAGGCTCAGCACCGACCCCAGCAGCCTCCGCAGTCCCAGCCGCCCCACCAGTACCAGCAGCCGCAACAGCCCCAGCATCAGCCTCACCAGCAGCAGCCCGCGCCTGCGCAGCCGTATCCCCCGCAGGCGTATCCGCAGCAGCCGCCCTTCCAGCCCGGGGCGCCCGGGGCCGTCGAGGGGCCCAGCGACCTCACGATGAACCTCGGCACGGTCGTCCCGGGCGGCGAGCCGCCCGCGCCCGCCGCCCCCTCGGGCGGGGGCGGCGGCAAGGCCAGCTTCCTCAAGTCCAGCGCCATAATGGCCGCCGGAACCATGGTCTCGAAGCTGACCGGGTTCATCCGCTCGGCGATGATCGTCGCCGCGCTCGGCGGCGTCGGCATGCTCGGTGACGCCTACCAGGCCGCCATCATGCTCCCGACGATGATCTACATCCTCTCGGTCGGCGGCGGCCTGAACTCCGTCTTCGTGCCGCAGCTCGTGCGCGCCATGAAGGAGGACGGCGACGGAGGCGAGGCGTTCGCCAACCGGTTGCTGACGCTCGTCGCGGTGCTTCTCGGCGGTCTCGCGGTCGTCGCGGTGTTCGCCGCGCCGCTGCTGCTGCGCCTCGTCGCGCTCCCCATCGCCCGCGACCCGCAGGCCGGCGAGGTGGGCACCACCTTCATCCGCTACTGCATGCCGTCCATCTTCTTCATGGGCATCCATGTGGTGATGGGTCAGATCCTCAACGCGCGCGGCCGGTTCGGCGCGATGATGTGGACGCCGGTCCTCAACAACGTCGTGATCATCTCCGGCATCGGCATGTTCCTCGGCGTCTACGGCGCCTCCGGCAGCTCGCACCTCACCGTCAACACCATCCCGCCCGAGGGCGTACGCCTGCTGGGCGTGACCACACTGCTCGGCCTCATCGTCCAGTCGCTCGCGATGATCCCGTACCTGCGGGCCGTCGGCTTCCGCATCCGGCCCCGCTTCGACTGGCGCGGCCATGGCCTCGGCAAGTCCGCCAAACTCGCCAAGTGGACGATCCTGTTCGTGCTGGCCAACCAGGCGGGCGTGCTGGTCGTCTCCCAGCTCTCCACCGCCGTGGGCGCCAAGGGCGGCGACTCCGGAAGCTACCTCGCGTACTCCAACGCGCAGCTCATCTGGTCGATGCCGCAGTCCATCATCACGGTCTCGGTGATGGCCGCACTGCTCCCCCGCCTCTCCCGCGCCGCTGCCGACTCCGACACGGGCGCCGTGCGCGACGACATCTCGCAGGGCCTGCGCACCTCGGCCGTCGCCATCGTCCCGATCGCCTTCGGCTTCCTCGCCCTCGGCATCCCCATGTGCACGCTGATCTACGGCAGTTCCGGGATCGACTCGGCCCGCTCCGTGGGCTACATGGTGATGGCCTTCGGTGTCGGCCTCATCCCGTACTCCGTGCAGTACGTCGTGCTCCGTGCCTTCTACGCCTACGAGGACACCCGCACCCCCTTCTTCAACACGGTCATCGTCGCCGCCGTCAATGCCGCGGCCTCCGGGCTCTGCTACCTCCTCCTGCCCGCCCGCTGGGCCGTCGTCGGCATGGCGGCCTCCTACGGCCTCGCCTACATCAGCGGCGTCGGTGTCGCCTGGCGCAGGCTGCGCAAGCGGCTGGGGGGCGACCTGGACGGGCGGCACGTGGTGCGGACGTACATCCGGCTGGCGGGCGCGAGCGTCCCCGCGACGATCGTCGCCGGTGCCGCGGCGTACGGGCTGACCCAGGTCGTGGGCAGCGGAGTCTTCGGTTCTCTGATTTCTCTCCTCGTAGGAGGGATCGCATTGGGCGCGGTTTTCGTCCTAGCTGCGAAACGCATGCGAATCGAGGAGCTGACGGCCATGCTCGGCATGGTTCGCGCCAGGCTCGGACGATGAACCGGCGCATACAACCATCATTCGCCCCTGTGTGTCGTGCATAGCGGCGGACTGTAGGCACAATTGTTTTGGGCTGATTCAAAACCCGGCTGCAACGGATGGGGAGGCAGGAACGACGGTGGCGGAACGGAGCACAGCCGCTGTCGGCGTGGCAGAGACGAGCGGGGAGAACGGCGAGCCGCTGACCGTCCGGGAGGACGGGGCCACGAGCGACGGTGCGACGAACGGGCACGGCCGCAGCGGTGAGACCCCGGCGAAGGCGGCCGGTTCCCCGGGACCGGTGTCCCCAGGACCGGTATCCCCGGGCAAGAACGGAAGAGCCCGGGCCGCGGAGGCCACGGACCCCACAGAAGCCACAGATCCCCCGGATGCAGCAGAGCCGGGCACGGAGCCGGAATCCGAAGCGGAGTCCGCAGCGGACTCCCCGGCGGAATCCACGGAGCCCCAGGAGAACACGGACGCCGCCGAGAGCACCCAGGGCGACGAGAGCGGCACCGGCGACGCCGCCTCCGACACCGATACCGGCTCCGAGGCCACCTCGGGCGCCGGTTCCGACGCCGATGCCGACGCCGGGGATCCGCCCGTCGTCCCCGAACTGCACAGCGGCCACAAGCTCGCCCGCCGCTACCGCCTCGAAGAGTGCGTCACCCGTCTGGACGGCTTCAGCAGTTGGCGTGCCGTCGACGAGAAACTGCGCCGCGCCGTGGGCGTCCACGTCCTGCCCGCCGCCCACCCCCGCGCCCGTCAGGTCCTCGCCTCGGCACGCTCCGCCGCGCTCCTCGGCGACCCCCGTTTCGTCCAGGTCCTCGACGCGGTCGAGGAGGACGACCTGGTCTACGTCGTCCACGAGTGGCTGCCCGACGCCACTCCGCTGGACGAACTCCTCGCCGCCGGAGCGCTGGAGCCCCATGAGGCGTACCAGCTCGTTCTGCAGCTCTCCCAGGCCCTCACGGCCGCGCACCGCGAGGGCCTGGCCCATCTGCGGCTGACGCCGGCATGCGTGCTGCGTACGGGCGTCGGCCAGTACCGCATCCGCGGCCTCGCGGTGAACGCCGCTCTGCGCGGCGTCAAGAGCGACCACGCCCAGCGCGACGACACCGAGGCGATCGGCGCCCTGCTCTACGCCTCGCTCACCCAGCGCTGGCCGTACGAGGAGGACGCGCACGGGCTGCCCGGCGTCGGCACCCTCGCCAAGGGCACGCTGGTCGCGCCCGACCAGGTGCGCGCGGGCGTCCACCGGGGCCTCTCCACGCTCGCCATGCGGGCGCTCGTCAACGACGGGGCCACCGCCTCGCGCCAGGAGCAGCCCTGCGCCACCCCGGAGGAGCTGTCCAAGGCCGTCTCGGCGCTCCCCCGCATCCGCCCGCCGGAGACCGCGTTCACCGCCCCGGCGCCGTACCAGCGCACGGCCTACCAGCAGGGCACGTACGGCGCGGCCGGCGGCCAGGCCAACGGCACGGCGCACCCGGGCGGTCCCGCGAACCGCGCCGTCGCCGAGCAGCCTGCCCCGCCCGCCCTGCCGGGTCGCACCGGCAAGGTCCTCAAGTGGGGCGTCTCGGCGCTCCTCATCGCCGCGCTGGGGCTGGGCAGTTGGCAGGTCGCCGACGCGCTGCTGAAGGGCGAGCCGCCGAAGGAGAAGCCCAAGGCACCGGCGCAGGCGAACGACTCGGCACCGGTCGGCAAGCCCCTGAAGATCGTCGACGCCAAGGACTTCGACCCGGAGAGCCCCGACGGCTCCGAGAACCCGGACAAGGTCCCGGACGCCTACGACGGCGACCCCCAGACGTACTGGCTCACCAGCAAGTACATCGGGCACGCGACCTTCGGGAACCTGAAGTCCGGCGCGGGCATCGTCCTCGACCTCGGCAAGGCGCAGAGCGTCAGCAAGCTCAAGGTCGATTTCATCGGCAAGACCTCGGCCGACTTCCTCGCCGCTCCCAAGAACGTCACGTCGATGCCCAGCTCGCTGAGCCAGTTCTCCAAGGTCACCAGCGGCAACGGCGAGCACCTCAGCCTCAAGGCAAAGAAGCCGATCAAGACGCGTTACGTGCTCCTGTGGCTCACCAAGCTCCCGCTCTCCGACGACGGCAACTACCGTGGTCGCGTCACGGAGGTCCAGGTCGTCAGTTGAGACCGCGGACACCGCCCCGGCCGTGGAGACGGCGGGGCGAGGGGAGGGGCTGATGGCGAGCGACGACGCGACGCGCCGTTCTGGACACGCGCGCGCGCCCGCGTCCGCCGCCGGGGAGCCGGCGCCCGACGACCGGGATCTGCTTGCCCGTCATGTCGAGGGCGATCCCGACGCCTTCGGCGAGATCGTACGCCGCCACCGCGACCGCCTCTGGGCCGTCGCGCTGCGCACCCTGGGGGACCGGGAGGAGGCCGCGGACGCCGTGCAGGACGCGCTCATCTCGGCCTACCGCGCCGCGCACACCTTCCGCGGGCAGTCGGCCGTCACGACCTGGCTGCACCGCATCACCGTCAACGCGTGCCTGGACCGCGCCCGTAAGGCCGCCTCGCGCCGCGCCGCGCTCACCGACGACACGGAGCGCCTGGAGCAGCTCCTGGAGCCGCACGAGTCCGCCGCGGGGCCCGCCGAGCGCCGCGACCTCCACCGGGAGCTGATCGCCGCGCTCTCGGAGCTGCCCGTCGAGCAGCGGGCCGCGCTCGTCCTCGTCGACATGCAGGGGTATCCCGTGGCCGAGGCGGCGAAGGTCCTCGACGTCGCCGTCGGCACGGTCAAGAGCCGCTGCGCCCGCGGCCGGGCCAGGCTGCTGCCGCTCCTCACCCATCTGAGGCCGAACGGCGCCGAGGATGACAGCGGGCATACGCCACCCCCCGAGGGGGGAAGGAACCGGACTCAGGGGACATCCGTCCCAGCAGCGAGAGACATCCCGAAGGACGTCAGAGGGCCCGGGGCCGTGAAGGGAGGAGGGCAGGGATGACATCCACTCCTTTCACGTCCGACGCGTCCGGAACGGACGAGCACCCGGAGGTCGCCGAGATCTCCGCACTCAGCGAGGGCCTGCTCCCCGTGGAGCGCCAGTCCGATGTGCGCGCCCATCTCGACACGTGCGGGCTGTGCACGGACGTCCGGCTGTCGCTGGAGGAGATCCGCGACGCGCTGGGCACGCTGCCCGGCCCGGCCCGGATGCCGGAGGACGTCGCGGGCCGTATCGACGCGGCGCTCGCGGCGGAGGCCCTACTGGACGCCACGCGGACGGAGAGCACGGCAGAGGGCGACGCAGGCCACGGCGGCGACGCGGCGGAGGAGGACGGTGCGGCCGACGCCACGACGCCCGGATCCGCTCCCGAACCCCTCTCTCCCGGCCCCGTCTCCCCTGCCCCCGTGCCCGTCTCGGTGCCGCTGCCCGACACCGAGCCCGAGCCCGCCGCTTCCCCTGTTTCACGTGAAACAGCGCCCGAGGGCACTCCGTCGGCTGCCCGTGGACGGCGCTGGCGGTCCCTGACGCTCGCCGCCGCCGCGGCCGTCGCCGTGCTCGGTGTGGGCGGTCTCACCCTCCAGCTCCTGTCCTCCTCGGGCGGCGGCGACGCGACGGCGGCCAAGGACGCCGCGCCCCGGAGCGAGAACGGCGGCAAGGCGGCCCAGCGCAGCGGTGACGCGGCGCTCCGGCAGCGGGTGCAGACGCTGCTGGAGAAGGAGGCGCCCTCGGCCGCGGACACCCCGTCCACGCCGTCCCCGAAGCGGGGCAGCAAGTCGCCGGAGTTCGACGAGAAGCGGAGCCCGAGCACCGGCGCGGACACGCTGCACGAGGACGAGGCGACGACCACGACGGTCCCCTCGTGCGTCAGCGCGGGCATCCACCGTTCGGAGAGCCCGCTCGCCGTGGACGACAGCGCGACGTACGAGGACCGGACCGGCTTCCTCGTCGTCCTGCCGCACAAGGGCGGCGACCCGAACCGTGTCGACGCCTATGTCGTCGATCCCTCCTGCGTGAGCGCGGACCCCTCGGGGCCGGGCAAGGTGCTGCTCAAGCGCACGTACCCGCGCGGGTGAGGAGAGCGACGGCCCGGGAATGTCTGCCCCTTAGGATCCGTTGGGTGGGGTGAAAGCCTCGGCAGAAGATCCCAGCAGATCCCGGTAAGCAGTCGGCAGACAAGGAAGATTCCGTGAGCGACGTCCGTAACGTGATCATCATCGGCTCCGGTCCGGCCGGATACACCGCGGCGCTGTACACGGCGCGTGCGTCGCTGAAGCCTCTCGTCTTCGAGGGCTCGGTCACCGCGGGTGGTGCGCTGATGAACACCACCGAGGTCGAGAACTTCCCCGGGTTCCAGGAAGGCATCATGGGCCCGGAGCTGATGGACAACATGCGGGCCCAGGCGGAGCGTTTCGGCGCGGAGCTGATCCCGGACGACGTCACGGCTGTCGACCTGAGCGGTGAGATCAAGACCGTCACCGACTCGGCCGGGACCGTGCACCGGGCGAAGACCGTGATCGTCTCGACCGGCTCGCAGCACCGCAAGCTGGGGCTGCCGCTGGAGGACGAGCTGTCCGGCCGCGGCGTCTCCTACTGCGCGACGTGCGACGGGTTCTTCTTCCGCGGCCAGGACATCGCCGTGATCGGCGGCGGCGACACGGCGATGGAGGAGGCCACCTTCCTTTCCCGCTTCGCCGAGTCGGTCACGATCGTCCACCGCCGCGACGCCCTGCGCGCCTCCAAGGCGATGCAGGAGCGTGCCTTCGCCGACCCGAAGATCAAGTTCGCCTGGAACAGCGAGGTGGCCGAGATCCACAGCAAGGAGGGCAAGCTCTCCGCGCTGACGCTCAAGGACACCGAGACCGGTGAGACCCGTGAGCTGCCGGTGACCGGCCTCTTCGTCGCCATCGGCCACGACCCGCGCGTGGAGCTCTTCAAGGGCGTGCTCGACCTGGACGAGGACGGGTACCTGAAGGTTGACGCACCTTCGACGCGTACCAACATCCCGGGTGTCTTCGCGGCGGGCGACGTCGTCGACCACACCTACCGCCAGGCGATCACCGCGGCCGGCACCGGCTGCTCGGCCGCCCTGGACGCCGAGCGGTTCCTCGCGGCGCTCAGCGACAGCGAGGCGACCCCCGAGCCGGAGAAGACCACGGCGGCCGTCTGACGACCACGCGGCGGCCCGTCCGAGGACGGGCGCGACCCACCCCTTCCCCCACCCCACCCTGAGAATGAGGAGAACCGCCATGGCCGGTGCCACTGTGACCGCGACCGACGCCGACTTCGAGGACGTCGTCCTCAAGAGCGACAAGCCTGTGCTCGTCGACTTCTGGGCGGCCTGGTGCGGCCCGTGCCGTCAGATCGCCCCATCGCTGGAGGCCATCGCCGACGAGCACAGCGAGAAGATCACCGTCGTGAAGCTGAACATCGACGAGAACCCGGGCGTGGCCGCGAAGTACGGGATCATGTCCATCCCGACCATGAACGTCTACAAGGGCGGCGAGGTCGTCAAGACCATCGTCGGCGCCAAGCCGAAGGCCGCCATCGAGAAGGACCTCTCCGAGTTCATCGGCTGAAGAGCCTCCTCTCCACACTGAGGGCCTCCGTTTCACGTGAAACGGAGGCCCTCGGTGTGTCCGGGGTCAGAGCGGCCGCAGCACCGGCTCCTTCTGGACCGCGCCCAGCAACTGGTCCAGGGCCCGCTCGACGTCCTCGCGCCAGGAGACCGTCGAGCGCAGCTCCAGCCGCAGCCGGGGGTAGCGGGGATGGGGCCGCACCGTTTTGAAGCCGACCGCCAGCAGATGATCGGCGGGCAGCACGCAGGCGGGCTCCTTCCACCGCGCGTCGCCGAACGCCTCGATCGCCTTGAACCCCCGCCGCAGCAGATCCTTCGCCACGGTCTGCACGATCACCCGCCCCAGCCCCTGCCCCTGGAAGCCCGGCTGGAGCCATGCCGTCATGAGCTGGACGGCGTCCGGCGAGACAGGGCTCGTGGGGAAGGCGAAGGACCGGGGAACGTACGCCGGAGGCGCGTAGAGCACGAAACCGACCGGCGCCTCGTCCACGTAGACGACCCGGCCGCAGGAGCCCCACTCCAGCAGCACGGCGGAGATCCAGGACTCCTTCTCCAGCTCCGGCCGCCCCGATGTAGTCGCCGCCTCGCCGCTGACGGGGTCCAGTTCCCAGAAGACACACGCGCGGCAGCGCTTGGGCAGGTCCGTGAGGTTGTCCAGCGTGAGCGGAACGAGCTGTCGCCCCATGGATCCATCGTATCCATGGGGCGACAGCTCTTCGGGGGTGTTTTGCTCGTTACTGCCCCTCCGGGGCCTCCGAGGGCGTGTCCTCGGCGCTTCCGTCGGGCGTCTCCTCGGAGAGCTGCTGCTCCAGCACCCGGCCCTCGCCCGGAGCGAGCTGCCCCAGGATCCGCTCCAGGTCGTCCATGGAGGCGAACTCCACGACGATCTTGCCCTTCTTCTGCCCCAGATCCACCTTCACCCGGGTCTCGAAGCGGTCCGAGAGGCGCCCGGCGAGGTGATCGAGCGCGGGAGAGACCCGGGCCCCGGCCCGGGGGCCCTTGGACTTCGGCGCACTCTTGGGCTTGGAGCTCATCAGCGTGACGATCTCCTCGACCGCCCGCACCGACAGGCCCTCGGCGACGATCCGGTGCGCCAGCTTGTCCTGCTCCTCGCCGTCCTCCACGGAGAGCAGCGCCCGCGCGTGCCCGGCCGAGAGCACCCCGGCCGCGACCCGCCGCTGCACCGAGGGGGAGAGCCTCAGCAGCCGCAGCGTGTTGGAGACCTGGGGCCGCGAGCGGCCGATACGGTCGGCGAGCTGGTCATGCGTGCAGTTGAAGTCCTTCAGCAACTGGTCGTAGGCCGCGGCCTCTTCCAGCGGGTTGAGCTGCGCCCGGTGCAGGTTCTCCAGCAGCGCGTCCAGGAGGAGCTTCTCGTCCTCCGTGGCGCGCACGATCGCCGGAATCCGCTCCAGGCCCGCCTCACGGCACGCCCGCCAGCGGCGCTCGCCCATGATCAGCTCATAGCGGTCCGGCCCCGTCCCGATCTGCCGTACGACGACCGGCTGGAGCAGGCCCACCTCCTTGATCGAGGTCACCAGCTCCGCGAGCGCGTCCTCGTCGAAGACCTCACGGGGCTGGCGGGGGTTGGGCGTGACCGCGTCGAGCGGCACCTCCGCGAAGTGCGCCCCGGCGACCTCGCCGGCCTCCTCCAGCACCTCGTCCATGCCGCCCGGCGGGTCGGCGGGTGCCTCGGCCCCGGGCTCCGTTTCACGTGAAACGCCGTTCGACGGCGCGGCGGGGCCCGGGTTCTGGGAGAGCGCGGCGACCTTGGCGGCCGCCACGCCCCGGGACCCGCGCTCCGGCGTGAGCACGGGCACGGCACTGGGGGAGGTGGACGCCGAGGACGGCTGGGCGTCCTTCTGCGCGGACTCGGCGTCCGGCCCGCTCGGCGCCCCGGGGATCAGGGCTCCGAGGCCCCGACCGAGGCCCCTACGTCGCTCGCTCACTGAGTCCCCTCCGCGATGGTGCTGTGCTGCTGTTGCTGATGTGGCTGTTGTTGAAGCTGGTGCTGCGGTGTGTACTCCACGCTCGGAGCGTTCGGATCGCGCAGCGCGATCTCGCGGGCCGCCTCCAGATAGGAGAGCGAGCCGCTGGAGCCGGGATCGTAGGTGAGGACCGTCTGCCCGTAGCTGGGAGCCTCGGAGATCCGGACCGAGCGGGGAATGTTCGTGCGCAGCACCTCCTTGCCGAAGTGGCCGCGCACCTCCTCCGCCACCTGCGACGCCAGCCGGGTGCGGCCGTCGTACATGGTGAGGATGATCGTCGAGATATGGAGCCGGGGGTTGAGGTGCCCCCGCACCAGCTCGACGTTCCTCAGGAGCTGCCCCAGCCCCTCCAGCGCGTAGTACTCGCACTGGATGGGGATGAGGACCTCGGCGCCCGCGACCAGTGCGTTGACCGTGAGCAGCCCCAGCGAGGGAGGACAGTCGATGAGGATGTAGTCCAGCGGCTGCTCGTACGCCTCGATGGCGCGCTGGAGGCGGCTCTCCCGCGCGACGAGTGACACCAGCTCGATCTCCGCACCGGCGAGATCGATCGTGGCGGGGGCGCAGAAGAGCCCTTCGACATCCGGCACCGGCTGAACGACCTCGGAGAGCGGCTTGCTCTCGACCAGGACGTCATAGATCGACGGCACCTCGGAGTGGTGATCGACCCCCAGCGCCGTGGAGGCGTTGCCCTGCGGGTCGAGGTCGACCACCAGGACGCGGGCCCCGTGCAGGGCCAGCGAGGCGGCAAGGTTCACCGTCGTCGTGGTCTTGCCGACGCCGCCCTTCTGGTTGGCGACGACCATGATCCGGGTCTGCTCGGGCCTGGGAAGCCCTTCTCCGGCCCGGTTCATCGCCTCGACGGCCTGCTGGGCTGCTCGGCCGATCGGGGTGTCGTCCAACGGGGGCGGCGTTTCCCCTGGCTCTGACCGGGGACCGGGGACCGGATCGGCCATCGGTCCCGCGATGTTGGCGTCGGACCGCAACGGTTCACTCTCCTCAACATCAGGCTCGCTATGAACGAAGCCTCCCATGCTTTCGGTGCCGTGAACCAGCGAGCCCCGCTCGGTTGTGGATGAATCCACGCCAGAGCGGGGCTCGTAAGCCTTCTGGCCACGCGTCCCGGCGGCAGCGCGGCCTCTGCTGATGATTCCCTGCAAGAGTGAGCGGCGTTTCACGTGAAACACGATGCACCCGCGCAACGCGCGATCTGCCGCGACACTCCGTTATGCGTAGTTTTAAGGGCTTTTAGGGAGTAAGTGGAGTAATCAGACATCCACCTTCGGGGGACGAGCGCGGGGAACGATCGCAGGGAACGACCGCGGGGCCGTGCGCTCAGCGCCGACGGCGTCCGCCCCGAGGGGCCCGGCTCCCCGAACGGGCGGCCTTCGCCGCCTTGGCCCGCTTCGCCGCGAAGCGCACACCGCCGGGGCTCTCCCCGACCCGCGCCCGTACGACCGTCGAGAGCGGGTCCACGACGCCCTCGCCCACGTGCTCGACCGCGGTCTCCACCACGCCCAGCTTGTGCAGCGCGTCCCGTGCGCCCCGCAGCTCCTCCTCGGCCGTGTCGCCCTTGAGGGCCAGCATCTCGCCGTACGGCCGCAGCAGCGGAACGCCCCAGCCCGCCAGCCGGTCCAGGGGCGCCACCGCACGCGCCGTGACCACGTGCACCGGCGGCAGCGTGCCCAGCACCTCCTCGGCGCGGCCGCGCACCACCGTCACATGGTCCAGCCCCAGCAGCTCCACGACCTCCTGCAGGAAGGTCGTACGCCGCAGCAGCGGCTCCAGCAGCGTGATCTTGAGGTCCGGACGCACCAGCGCCAGCGGAATCCCCGGCAGCCCGGCCCCCGAGCCCACGTCGCAGACGGTCACGCCCTCCGGCACGACCTCCGAGAGCACCACGCAGTTCAGCAGGTGCCGCTCCCACAGGCGCGGCACCTCGCGCGGACCGATCAGACCGCGGCGCACACCCGCGTCCGCCAGCAGCTCCGCGTAGCGCACGACGTCCGGCAGGCTGTCGCCGAAGGCCTTCAGCGCCGCCTCGGGAGGGGGCGGCAGTACGGCCCCCTCCTCCTGCCCCTCAGCGCGCTCCGTCACGGCAGCACGACCACGCAGCGCTGCGGTTCCTCACCCTCGGACTCGCTGCGCAGGCCGGCGGCCTTCACCGCGTCGTGCACCACCTTGCGCTCGAACGGCGTCATCGGCCGGAGCTTCACGGGCTCGCCGCTGCTCTGGGCCTCCTGCGCCGCCTTGGCGCCCAGCTCCGCCAGCTCCTCGCGCTTACGGGCGCGGTAACCGGCGATGTCCAGCATCAGCCTGCTGCGGTCACCGGTCTCCCGGTGCACGGCCAGGCGCGTCAGCTCCTGCAGGGCCTCCAGCACCTCGCCGTCCCGGCCGACCAGCTTCTGCAGGTCGCGGGACGAGCCCTCGCTGATGATCGACACCGCGGCACGGTCCGCCTCGACGTCCATGTCGATGTCGCCGTCCAGGTCGGCGATGTCGAGAAGCCCCTCGAGGTAATCCGCCGCGATCTCGCCCTCCTGTTCCAGGCGGGTCAGAGTGTCGGTGCCCTCAGAGGCAGTCGTGTCCGTCACGGCATGGACTCCTTTGTGCTCACTTCTTGGACGGGTGCTTGGGGCGCTGCGGGCCCTTGCGCTGCTGCCCGGACTTCTTCTGCCCCGACTTCTGCTGGCCGGACTTCTGCTGACCGGACTTGGCACCGGCCTTCTGGCCGGAGCCGGACCCAGAACCGGAGCCGGAGCCGGAGCCGGACTTCTGGCCCGCGCCGGACGACTTCGGCGGAGCGTCCTGCGGCTCGGCGTCCTCGGTCTTCTCCAGCGAAGTGGAAGCGGTCTTCGCCGTGCCGCCGGCCGCGGCGGCGCCGCCCTGGCGCCGCGACTTCGACTGGCGCTTGGGCTGCTGACGACGGGCCCGGGCCTGCTCGGCGGCCTCGCGGGCCTCGACCTCCTTCGGGTCCTCCTTCAGCTTGCCCGCCTTGCGCAGCTTCTCCTGGCGCTCGTTGTAGGCCTTGGAGCCGGGGGTCGGGTTCCGCTTGATCACGTACATCTGCTGGCCCATGGTCCACACGTTGGTGGTCAGCCAGTAAACGAGGACACCGACGGGGAAGTTGATACCGAAGACGGCGAACATGATCGGGAAGACGTACATCAGCATCTTCTGCTGCTGCATGAACGGCGTCTTCACCGTCAGGTCGACGTTCTTCGTCATGAGCTGGCGCTGCGTGTAGAACTGCGAGGCCGACATCAGGACGATCATGATGACCGTGACGACGCGGATGTCGGTCAGCGAGGCGGCCAGCTCGTGCGCCTTGCCGGCGCTGTCCATGAACTTCGCGGCGATCGGCGCGCCGAAGATCTGCGCGTTACGGGCGCTGTCCACCTGGTCGTGCGTGAGGACACCGACCGGGTTGTTCCGCGCGATGTGGTTCAGCACCTGGAAGAGGGCGATGAAGAAGGGCGACTGCGCCAGGATCGGCAGGCAGCTAGAGAGCGGGTTGGTGCCCGTCTCCTTGTAGAGCTTCATCATCTCTTCGCTCTGGCGCTGCTTGTCGCTCTTGTAGCGCTCCTGGATCGCCTTCATCTTCGGCTGGAGCGCCTGCATGTTCCGGGTCGACTTGATCTGCTTCACGAAGAGCGGGATCAGGCAGATCCGGATCAGCACCACGAGGAAGAAGATCGACAGCCCCCACGCCCAGCCGCTGTCCTCGTCGAAGACCACGCTGAACAGCGAGTGGAACTGGACGATGATCCAGGAAACTGCGTAATAAAGGGGCTTCAGGACCGTGTCCACGAATCAGGCTCCTTGGGCGTTGGACTGGGTCCGGTGCTGCTGCCAGCGGGAGCGGATCCGCTGGTGCCATACCGGGTGCTTCCGGGCGGGGACATGGTCGACGCCACCGGGCGACCACGGATTGCAGCGCAGAATGCGCCAGGCCGTCAGTGCCGTCCCCTTCACAGCGCCGTGCCGGTGGATCGCCGTATAGCCGTAGTGCGAGCACGACGGGTAGTACCGGCACACCGGCCCGAGCATGGGGCTGATGGTCCACTGGTACAGCTTGATCATCCACAGCAACGGGTACTTCACGGAGTAGTCCCTCCAAGCAGCCTCCGCAGTGCGGCGTCCAGGTCCCGGACCAGCTCGTCGTGGTCCGCCTCGCCCGCACCGGGCAGCGCCCGTACGACCACCAGGCTACCTGCGGGCAGCGGGGCCAGGCGGTCCCGCATCAGATGACGCAGGCGCCGCTTCACACGGTTACGGACGACGGCGTTGCCGACGGCCTTGCTCACGACGAAACCCGCACGCACCGGGGGAGGCTCTCCCCCCGACGCGTGCGGGTCCGGTCGACTGCGGAGGTGGACGACGAGCAGCGGGCGTCCTGCCCGGCGACCTCGTCGTACCGCGGCTGCGAAGTCCTCGCGCCGCCTCAGCCGGTTCTCGGTAGGCAGCACGACATGGACCTGTGGTCAGGCCGCTCAGGCCGACAGGCGGGCGCGGCCCTTGCTGCGGCGGTTCGCGACGATCGCGCGGCCGGCACGGGTCCGCATGCGCAGCCGGAAGCCGTGGGTCTTCGCGCGGCGGCGGGTGTTCGGCTGGAAGGTGCGCTTGCTCACTCGGGGGCTCCAGGAATGCTCGGTGCTCCGCGCTGATCGCGGAACGGTGTGGGGAGTCGACCGGCTGTCACCGTGCGCCCACGAGTAGCTCGCAACGCCCGAGTGTGCACCGCTTCATGATCTCGGGAATCCCGCTGATCTTGCCCAATCGGAGGCAGGCGGCAGCAGCCGTCGACAACTCGACCTCGTCACAGTACGCGCGGCTACGCCATCCGGTCAAACCAGAGCCACCTGGGCCACCCGCTACTGCACTCGTGCACAGCCTGTGGACAACGACTTGAACGGGGCACGTCCGCGTGACTACCGTGGCCGAACTTCCCTTCCTTCCCGACCGTCCCCAGAACCACACATTCGTGGGACAAGGTCGACCTCCCGGAACCACCCGTCACCCAGCGAGTGAAAGAGCGTGCCCCGTGGCTGACCTACCTGCCGATCTTGCCGCAGTGTGGCCACGCGTGCTGGAACAGCTCCTTTCCGACGGCCAGGGAGTGGAAGCGAAGGACCAGCGCTGGCTCCGGGACTGCCAGCCCCTCGTGCTCGTCTCGGGCACGGCCCTCCTGGGCGTTCCCAATGAATACGCGAAGGGCGTGCTGGAGGGCCGCCTCTCCCCGATGATCAGCGAGGCCCTCAGCCGCGAGTGCCAGCAGCCGATCCGCCTCGCCATCACGGTCACGGGCCCGGCCCCGGAGCCGACGGCTCCGCCCGCCCCCGCCGCTCCGCACGAGGGCGGCGGCTACGACGGCGGCTACGAGCAGCAGCGCCCGCCCTCCCCGCCGTACGACCAGCAGCCCCAGCAGCAGTACGAGCAGCAGCAGCCCCCACAGCAACAGCCGCAGCAGCAACAGCAGGGCTACGAGCAGCAGACGTACGAGCAGCAGGGTTACGACCAGGGCTACGAGCAGCAGCAGCCGCCGCAGCCCCAGCAACAGCAGTACGAGCAGTACGAGGGCCGCGACCTCCCTGCCGCCCGCCCCGCCTACCCGGACTACCGCCAGGGCCCGGGGCCCGGCGCCGGTGCGCCCTGGCAGCAGCAGTACGAGCAGCAGCACCGCGATCCCTACGCCTCGCAGCAGCAACAGCATCCGTCGTACGAGGCCTACGAGCAGCAGCGGCAGCAGTCCCAGCAGCAGTACGAGCCCCAGCAGCAGTACGACCAGCAGCCGCATCAGCCCCAGCACCACCAGCGGCCCCAGATCCCCCCGCAGGGCCGGCCGCCGGCGCCGCCGTACGACGGCCCCAGCCCCTCGCAGCTCCCGGCGCCCAGCGGCGCCCCCGGCCCGCTCGCCGCGCAGCCCGCGCCCGCGACGGGCCCGGGCGAGCCGACGGCCCGGCTGAATCCGAAGTACCTCTTCGACACCTTCGTCATCGGCGCCTCGAACCGCTTCGCGCACGCCGCGGCCGTCGCCGTCGCCGAGGCACCGGCCAAGGCGTACAACCCGCTGTTCATCTACGGCGAGTCCGGGCTCGGCAAGACGCACCTGCTGCACGCCATCGGGCACTACGCGCGCAGCCTCTATCCCGGCACGCGCGTGCGGTACGTCAGCTCCGAGGAGTTCACGAACGAGTTCATCAACTCGATCCGCGACGGCAAGGCGGACGCGTTCCGCAAGCGCTACCGCGACATGGACATCCTGCTCGTCGACGACGTCCAGTTCCTGGCGGACAAGGAGTCGACGCAGGAGGAGTTCTTCCACACCTTCAACACCCTGCACAACGCCAACAAGCAGATCGTGCTGTCCAGCGACCGGCCGCCCAAGGCGCTGGAGACGCTGGAGGACCGGCTGCGCAACCGCTTCGAGTGGGGCCTGATCACGGACGTCCAGCCGCCCGAGCTGGAGACCCGGATCGCGATCCTCCGGAAGAAGGCGGTGCAGGAGCAGCTCAACGCCCCGCCGGAGGTGCTGGAGTTCATCGCCTCCCGCATCTCGCGCAACATCCGCGAGCTGGAGGGCGCGCTGATCCGGGTGACGGCGTTCGCGAGCCTCAACCGGCAGCCGGTCGACCTGGGCCTCACCGAGATCGTGCTGAAGGACCTGATCCCCGGGGGCGAGGACGCCACCCCGGAGATCACGGCCCCGGCCATCATGGCGGCCACCGCCGACTACTTCGGGCTGACGGTGGACGACCTGTGCGGCTCCTCGCGCAGCCGCGTGCTGGTGACGGCGCGGCAGATCGCGATGTACCTGTGCCGCGAGCTGACGGACCTCTCGCTGCCGAAGATCGGCGGCCAGTTCGGCGGCCGGGACCATACGACGGTGATGCACGCGGACCGGAAGATCCGCGCCCTCATGGCCGAGCGGCGCTCCATCTACAACCAGGTCACCGAGCTGACGAACCGCATCAAGAACGCCTGAGGGCCGCACGCGACGACCGCACGGCCCCGTTCAGCACGCGCTCAGCCCCCTCGCAGCGACCGCGCAGCCCCCTCTCAGCACCCCCAGGCCCTCCGGGAGTTGATCCCGGAGGGCCTTTCGCTGTTCGAATCCGGGGGCGTGGAGGGCCCGAGTCCACAGGTCAGGGCCGTTTTCGACGTCCACACCCTGGGGACGCGAGGAGTTGTCCCAACGGTGTCCACAACTGGGCCGGACCAGGCATGATTTGCCGAGGTCAGATGGCTGTGCATTTGTGGGCGAGCGGCGTCCACAGGGTGTGGAGGGTGTCCGGGGCACGTATCAGGGACTCCGACTTGTCCACCGGCCGCCCACAGGCCAGGGGATCTTTTCCCCAGCTTCTCCACAGCTCTGTCCACTGTTCGGCAAGGCAACGCGCCCTCTCACCGGTACGAGTGAAAGCGGTCACACCAGGACGCTGGATTGGCCTGTGGGAAAGGTGGGTAAAACTGTGGGCGCGGCTGTGGGCAAGCCCCGCCGATCTGTGGGCGGACTGTGCAGAACTTTTCCCCGTCCACAGAAACCCCCTCTTCCTCCACCGCTCCACCCACAGGCTCGGTGGACAAAATTTGGGGTCTGAGCTGCGGAAATCGAGTTATCCACGGTTTCCACAAGCCCTACTACTACGACCACCTAGAGAGAGCCCGGGATTCGCTTCGAAGCGGGGCCTGTGCACAACTCGGCGTCGCGGCGTCCTACCCCGATCTCGACGAGTTGACCCGCACCCGCACCTCCTGTCAGTGCCGTGCGTCAGACTGGTGCCCGGCAAACGCAGCAAGAGGCGGCAGCAGGAGGCGGCTGAAGGTGAAGATCCGGGTAGAGCGCGATGTACTCGCGGAGGCGGTGGCCTGGGCGGCCAAGAGCCTCCCCGCCCGTCCGCCGGTGCCCGTCCTCGCGGGCCTCCTGCTGAAGGCGGAGGACGGCTCCCTGAGCCTCTCCGGCTTCGACTACGAGGTCTCGGCACGGGTCTCCGTAGAGGCGGAGGTCGAGGAGGACGGAACGGTCCTGGTGTCCGGCCGGCTTCTCGCCGACATCTGCCGGGCGCTCCCCAACAGGCCGGTGGAGATCTCCACGGACGGTGTGCGCGTGACCGTCGTGTGCGGCTCCTCGCGGTTCACACTCCACACCCTTCCTGTGGAGGAGTACCCGGCGCTGCCGGAGATGCCCACCGCCACCGGCACCGTGCCCGGCGAGGTCTTCGCCGCCGCGGCCCAGCAGGTGGCCATCGCGGCGGGCCGTGACGACACGCTGCCGGTGCTGACGGGTGTGCGGATCGAGATCGAGGGCGACACGGTCACGCTCGCGTCCACCGACCGCTACCGGTTCGCGGTGCGCGAGTTCCTGTGGAAGCCGGAGACGCCCGACGCGTCCGCGGTCGCCCTGGTCCCCGCCAAGACGCTGCTGGACACCGCGAAGTCCCTCAGCGGCGGTGACAACGTCACGCTGGCGCTCTCGGGCTCCGGCTCCGGCGAGGGCCTCATCGGCTTCGAGGGCGCGGGCCGCCGGACGACGACGCGGCTGCTGGAGGGCGACCTCCCGAAGTACCGGACCCTGTTCCCCACGGAGTTCAACTCGGTGGCGGTCATCGAGACCGCGCCGTTCGTCGAGGCCGTGAAGCGCGTGGCGCTGGTCGCCGAGCGGAACACCCCGGTGCGGCTCAGCTTCGAGCAGGGCGTGCTGACCCTGGAGGCCGGTTCGAGCGACGACGCACAGGCTGTGGAGCGCGTCGACGCGGAGCTGGAGGGCGACGACATCTCGATCGCCTTCAACCCGGGCTTCCTGCTGGAGGGCCTCTCCGCGATCGACTCGCCCTGGGCGCAGCTCTCGTTCACGACGTCGACGAAGCCCGCGCTGCTCAGCGGCAAGCCCGCGAAGGACACCGAGGCCGACGAGGCGTACAAGTACCTGATCATGCCCGTGCGGCTCTCCGGCTGAGCCTTGTCCGGCTCTCCGGCCGACCCCGGGTCGACGCCGTAGAAGGCCCGGCTCCGTCCAGGCGTAGGCTCGTGCGGGGGTACGAATCGCAACGAACTGCAATGAAGGGGCGCCACTGATGGAGCTGGGTCTTGTTGGTCTCGGCAAGATGGGCGGGAACATGCGCGAGCGCATCCGCCGTGGAGGCCACACGGTCATCGGCTATGACCGGAATCCCGACGTCGCGGATGTGCACAGCCTGGAAGAGCTGGTCAAGAGCCTGACGGGCCCGCGTGTGGTGTGGGTCATGGTGCCGGCGGGCGAGGCGACCCAGACGACCATCGACACGCTGGCCGAGCTGCTCTCCCCCGGCGACATCGTCGTGGACGGCGGGAACTCGCGCTGGACGGACGACGAGAAGCACGCCGGGGAGCTGGCGGCCAAGGGCATCGGCTTCGTGGACTGCGGCGTCTCGGGCGGCGTCTGGGGCCTGGAGAACGGCTACGCGCTGATGTACGGCGGTGACGCCGAGCACGTGGCCAAGGCGCAGCCGGTCTTCGACGCGCTGAAGCCGGAGGGCGAGTTCGGCTCCGTCCACGCGGGCAAGGTCGGCGCCGGCCACTTCGCGAAGATGGTCCACAACGGCATCGAGTACGCGATGATGCAGGCCTTCGCCGAGGGCTGGGAGCTGCTGGAGGCCGTCGACTCCGTCACGGACGTGCGCGAGGTCTTCCGCTCCTGGCAGGAGGGCACGGTCATCCGCTCCTGGCTGCTCGACCTGGCCGTCAAGGCGCTGGACAGCGACGAGCATCTGGAGAAGCTGCGCGGCGTCGCGGCCGACTCCGGCGAGGGCCGCTGGACCGTGGAGGCCGCGATCGACAACGCGGTGCCGCTGCCCGCGATCACCGCGTCCCTCTTCGCGCGGTTCACCTCTCAGCAGGAGGACTCGCCGCAGATGAAGATGGTGGCGGCGCTCCGCAACCAGTTCGGCGGGCACGCGGTCGAGGGCTCCACCGAAGCTACCAAGTAACCGATCACGGGGGAGGTCGGCGGCAGCCGTGCATGTGACGCATCTCTCGCTGGCCGACTTCCGGTCGTACGCCCGGGCCGAGGTCGCTCTCGACCCGGGCGTCACCGCGTTCATCGGCCCGAACGGGCAGGGCAAGACCAATCTGGTCGAGGCCGTGGGCTATCTGGCCAGCCTCGGCAGCCACCGGGTGTCCTCGGACGCCCCGCTGGTGCGGATGGGCGCCCAACGCGCGGTCGTACGGGCACAGGTGCGGCAGGGCGAGCGCCAGCAGCTCGTGGAGCTGGAGCTGAACCCGGGCAAGGCGAACCGGGCGCGGATCAACAGGTCCTCGCAGGTCAGACCCCGGGACGTGTTGGGGATCCTGCGCACCGTGCTGTTCGCGCCCGAGGACCTGGCGCTCGTGAAGGGCGATCCGGGCGAGCGGCGGCGCTTCCTGGACGAGATGGTGACGGCGCGCGCGCCCCGCATGGCGGGGGTGCGCGGGGACTACGAGCGCGTGCTGAAGCAGCGCAACACCCTGCTGAAGTCCGCGGCGATGGCCCGGCGGCACGGCGGCAAGGGCGTGGACCTCTCCACGCTGGACGTCTGGGACCAGCATCTGGCGCGCGCGGGCGCGGAGTTGCTGGCGCAGCGGCTGGACCTGATCGGGGTGCTGGCACCGCTGGCGGACAAGGCGTACGAGCGGCTGGCGCCGGGCGGCGGTCCGGTCGCGCTGGAGTACAGGGGCCCGGCCGGGGAGGGGACCGGCGGCTCCCGCGAGGAGCTGTACGGGCAGCTTCTCGCGGCGCTGGGCGAGGCGCGGAAGCAGGAGATCGAGCGGGGTGTGACGCTCGTCGGGCCGCACCGTGACGATCTCGTGCTGAAGCTGGGGGAGCTCCCGGCCAAGGGGTACGCGAGCCATGGCGAGTCGTGGTCGTATGCGCTCGCGCTCCGTCTCGCCTCGTACGAGCTGCTCAAGAGCGAGGGCCACGAGCCGGTGCTGGTGCTGGACGACGTCTTCGCGGAGCTGGACACGAAGCGCCGGGCGCGACTGGCGGAGCTGGTGGCGCACGGCGAGCAGGTCCTGGTGACGGCCGCGGTGGAGGAGGACGTGCCGGAACTGCTGGCGGGCGCGCGGTTCGCGGTGGCGGACGGGGAGGTGACGCGCCTGTGAGCGACGTCCGCGCGGCTGCCGGGCCGCAGGTGGCGACGATGCGCGCGGGGTGCCGTGTGGGCGGAGAAGCGAACGGGATGGCGCAGTGAGCGACGAGGCGTCGGCGAGCGCTCCCCAGTCCGGGGACGGGGAGCGGCCCGTGCCGCAGGCGAGCGGGGTGGATCTCGCGCGGGTGGCGCTGCGCGCGGCGAAGGAGCAGGCGAAGGCGCGGGGCGCGGCGGCGCAGCAGAAGCGGCAGGCCCGTCGCGGCGGGGGCCTGCGCTCCGGCGCGCGGCGCGACGGGCGGGACCCGATGTCACTGGGCGCGGCGGTGAACAGGCTGATCACGGAGCGGGGTTGGGAGACCCCGGCCGCCGTCGGCGGGGTGATGGGCCGCTGGCCGCAGCTCGTGGGCCCGGAGGTGGCGCAGCACTGCGAGCCGCAGCGGTACGACGAGGAGGAGCGGGTCCTGGTCGTGCGGTGCGACTCGACGGCGTGGGCGACGCAGTTGCGGCTGCTGGCCCCGAGGCTGGTGGCGCGGCTCAACGAGGACCTGGGCCAGGGCACCGTGAAGCTGATCAAGGTGCGGGGCCCGGAGGCGCCGCCGTCGCGCTTCGGTGGCCCGTTGCGCGCGCCGGGGAGCAAGGGCCCGGGCGACACCTACGGCTGAGCGCGGACCGGCAAGGGCCGGCGCCGGGCGCTGTCGCCGTTGTGCGCTGGTGAAACGGGTGGGGACCCGGTGGCGCTTTTCCCGGTTGCGGTGCGTTGACGGCCGGAAGCGCTGAGCGCCCGTGTGAGCCGCTTGGCCCCCCGGTCCAGATATGGGGAGTCGGTGGACGCCAGTTCAGGGCGGCACATGCGGACTCAGGCACCGCCAAAGCCCCATTCACGATGCCGACACAGGTACACTGGGCGGTAGCCGCATCGTTGCGGAACATGTCGAACGACGCAGCCGCTCCGCCAGCCCAGGAGACGGCCTGTGCTCTGTGCCAGAAAGGGCGCTTCGTGGCCGATTCCGGCGATCTCAACGAGAACGACAAGAACCAGTCCGCACACGGCGACGAAGCCGTGCCCGACGCCGTCGAGACCGCAGCGCCCGCTGGGGTGGAGGCCGCGGCGACGGGCGGGCACGAGGCACCGTCGTACGACGCGAGCGCGATCACGGTCCTGGAGGGCCTCGACGCGGTCCGCAAGCGGCCTGGGATGTACATCGGGTCGACGGGCGAGCGTGGTCTTCACCACCTCGTCCAGGAAGTCGTCGACAACTCCGTCGACGAGGCCATGGCCGGCCACGCGGACACGATCCACGTGACGCTGCTGGCCGACGGCGGCGTGCGCGTCGTCGACAACGGCCGCGGTATCCCGGTGGGCATCCACCCCGTCGAGAAGAAGCCGGCCGTCGAGGTCGTGCTCACGGTGCTGCACGCGGGCGGCAAGTTCGGCGGCGGCGGTTACGCGGTCTCGGGTGGTCTGCACGGCGTCGGCGTCTCCGTCGTGAACGCCCTGTCGACCAAGCTCGCCGTCGACATCAAGACCGACGGATACCGCTGGACGCAGGACTACAAGCTGGGGACGCCGACGGCCCCGCTGGAGAAGAACGAGGCGACGGACGAAACCGGAACGACTGTTACGTTCTGGGCTGATCCGGACATTTTCGAGACGACGGACTACTCGTTCGAGACCCTCGCCCGGCGCTTCCAGGAGATGGCCTTCCTCAACAAGGGCCTCACCATCACGCTCACCGACGAGCGCGCGGAGCACGTGGACGAGGAGGGCAAGCAGAACGCCGTCCGGTACCACTACGAGGGCGGCATCTCGGACTTCGTCCGCTACCTCAACTCCCGCAAGGGCGAGCTGGTCCACCCCACGGTGATCGACTTCGAGGCCGAGGACAAGGAGCGCATGCTCTCGGTCGAGATCGCGATGCAGTGGAACAACCAGTACAGCGAGGGGGTCTACTCCTTCGCGAACACGATCCACACGCACGAGGGCGGCACCCACGAGGAGGGCTTCCGCGCCGCGCTGACGGGCCTGATCAACAGGTACGCGCGCGACAAGAAGCTGCTGCGCGAGAAGGACGACAACCTCACGGGCGAGGACATCCGCGAGGGTCTCACCGCGATCATCTCGATCAAGCTCGGCGAGCCCCAGTTCGAGGGCCAGACGAAGACGAAGCTGGGCAACACGGAGGCGAAGACCTTCGTCCAGCGGATCGTCCACGAGCACCTGACCGACTGGCTCGACCGCAATCCGAACGAGGCCGCGGACATCATCCGCAAGGGCATCCAGGCCGCGACGGCCCGGGTGGCGGCCCGTAAGGCGCGCGACCTGACCCGCCGCAAGGGCCTGCTGGAGACGGCCTCGCTGCCGGGCAAGCTCAGCGACTGCCAGTCCAACGACCCGGCGAAGTGCGAGATCTTCATCGTCGAGGGCGACTCCGCGGGCGGCTCGGCCAAGTCCGGCCGCAACCCCGAGTTCCAGGCGATCCTCCCGATCCGCGGCAAGATCCTGAACGTGGAGAAGGCGCGGATCGACAAGGTCCTCCAGAACGCCGAGGTGCAGGCGCTGATCTCGGCGTTCGGCACGGGTGTGCACGAGGACTTCGACATCGAGAAGCTCCGCTATCACAAGATCATTCTGATGGCCGACGCCGATGTCGACGGCCAGCACATCAACACCCTGCTGCTGACGCTGCTCTTCCGCTTCATGCGGCCGCTGGTCGAGGCGGGGCACGTGTTCCTGTCGCAGCCGCCGCTCTACAAGATCAAGTGGGGCCGGGACGAGCACCAGTACGCGTACTCCGACCGCGAGCGCGACCAGCTCGTCCAGCTCGGCCGCGAGCAGGGCAAGCGGATGAGGGACGACTCGATCCAGCGGTTCAAGGGTCTGGGCGAGATGAACGCGGAGGAGCTGCGCATCACCACCATGGACCGCGACCAGCGGGTGCTGCGCCAGGTGACGCTGGACGACGCGGCGGCGGCCGACGACCTGTTCTCGATCCTGATGGGCGAGGACGTGGAGGCCCGGCGCTCGTTCATCCAGCGCAACGCCAAGGACGTCCGCTTCCTCGACATCTGATCGTCGGCCCGCACACCCGCACGCGCCGTACACACAGAAGGACTTGTTTCTCACATGGCCGACGAGACCCCTACCCCCGAGGGCTCCCCGGATCAGGAATCCCCGCTCGCCGACGCCCAGGTGGACACCGAGGCCGGTGCCCGCGTGGAGCCGGTGAGCCTTGAGACGGAGATGCAGCGCTCGTATCTCGACTACGCGATGAGCGTGATCGTGAGCCGTGCGCTTCCCGACATCCGCGACGGGCTCAAGCCGGTGCACCGGCGCGTGCTGTACGCGATGTACGACGGCGGGTACCGCCCGGAGAAGGGCTTCTACAAGTGCGCCCGCGTCGTCGGCGACGTCATGGGCACCTACCACCCGCACGGCGACAGCTCGATCTACGACGCCCTGGTCCGCCTCGCGCAGACCTGGTCGATGCGGATGCCGCTCGTCGACTCGAACGGCAACTTCGGCTCGCCGGGCAACGACCCGGCGGCGGCCATGCGGTACACCGAGTGCAAGATGGCGCCGCTGGCCATGGAGATGCTCCGGGACATCGACGAGGAGACCGTCGACTTCCAGGACAACTACGACGGCCGCAACCAGGAGCCGACGGTCCTCCCGGCGCGCTTCCCGAACCTGCTGATCAACGGCTCGGCGGGCATCGCGGTCGGCATGGCCACCAACATCCCGCCGCACAACCTCCGCGAGGTCGCGGCGGGCGCCCAGTGGTATCTCGACCACCCCGACGCGTCCAACGAGGAGCTGCTGGACGCGCTCATGGAGCGCATCAAGGGCCCGGACTTCCCCACCGGCGCCCTGGTCGTGGGCCGCAAGGGCATCGAGGAGGCCTACCGCACCGGGCGCGGCTCGATCACCATGCGCGCGGTCGTCGAGGTCGAGGAGATCCAGGGCCGCCAGTGCCTGGTCGTCACCGAGCTGCCGTACCAGGTCAACCCGGACAACCTCGCGCTGAAGATCGCCGACCTGGTGAAGGACGGCCGTGTCGGCGGCATCGCGGACGTACGGGACGAGACCTCGTCGCGCACGGGCCAGCGGCTGGTGATCGTCCTGAAGCGGGACGCGGTCGCCAAGGTCGTCCTCAACAACCTCTACAAGCACACCGACCTCCAGACGAACTTCGGCGCGAACATGCTCGCGCTGGTGGAGGGCGTGCCGCGCACCCTGTCGCTGGACGCGTTCATCCGGCACTGGGTCTCGCACCAGATCGACGTGATCGTGCGCCGTACGCGCTACCGGCTGCGGAAGGCCGAGGAGCGCGCCCACATCCTGCGCGGTCTGCTCAAGGCGCTCGACGCGATCGACGAGGTCATCGCGCTGATCCGGCGCAGCCAGACCGTCGAGGAGGCGCGTGAGGGCCTGATGGGCCTGCTCACGATCGACGAGATCCAGGCCAACGCGATCCTGGAGATGCAGCTCCGCCGCCTGGCCGCCCTGGAGCGGCAGAAGATCACCGCCGAGCACGACGAGCTGCAGGCGAAGATCGACGAGTACAACGCGATCCTCGCCTCCCCGGACCGCCAGCGGCAGATCATCGGCGAGGAACTGGCGCAGATCGTCGAGAAGTTCGGCGACGACCGCCGCACCAAGCTGATCCCCTTCGAGGGCGACATGTCCATCGAGGACCTGATCGCCGAGGAGGACATCGTCGTCACGATCACCCGTGGCGGCTATGTGAAGCGGACGAAGACCGACGACTACCGCGCCCAGAAGCGCGGCGGCAAGGGCGTGCGCGGCACGAAGCTGAAGGAAGACGACATCGTCGACCACTTCTTCGTCTCCACGACCCACCACTGGCTGCTGTTCTTCACGAACAAGGGCCGGGTCTACCGCGCGAAGGCGTACGAGCTGCCGGACGCCGGCCGGGACGCGCGCGGGCAGCACGTGGCGAACCTGCTGGCCTTCCAGCCGGACGAGGAGATCGCCGAGATCCTCGCCATCCGGGACTACGAGGCGGCGCCGTACCTGGTCCTCGCCACCAAGTCCGGGCTGGTCAAGAAGACCCCGCTGAAGGACTACGACTCGCCGCGCTCGGGCGGCGTCATCGCGATCAACCTCCGCGAGATGGACGACGGCCGCGACGACGAGCTGATCGGCGCCGAGCTGGTCTCGCCCGAGGACGATCTGCTGCTGGTCTCGAAGAAGGCCCAGTCGATCCGGTTCACCGCGACGGACGACTCGCTGCGCCCGATGGGGCGCGCGACCTCCGGCGTGAAGGGCATGAGCTTCCGCGAGGACGACGAACTGCTCTCGATGAATGTGGTCCGGGCGGGTACGTTCTTGTTCACGGCCACCGACGGCGGGTACGCCAAGCGGACCGACATGGACGACTACCGCGTCCAGGGCCGCGGCGGGCTCGGCATCAAGGCCGCGAAGATCGTCGAGGATCGCGGGTCGCTCGTGGGCGCGCTGGTGGTGGAGGAGTCGGACGAGATCCTCGCCATCACCCTCGGCGGCGGTGTGATCCGTACGCGGGTCAGCGAGGTCAGGGAGACCGGTCGTGACACCATGGGCGTCCAACTGATCAACCTGGGGAAGAAGGACGCGGTGGTCGGCGTCGCGCGGAACGCCGAGGCCGGTCGAGAGGCCGAGGAAGTGGAGGCGGCGGCGGGACCCGGCGAGGAGCCGGACGCGCCGGAGGGCACCGCGCCGGAGGACCCCCAGGACCCCCAGGACGACTAGGAGCAGGGCGTGAGTGGTGCTCAGCCTCAGCCGCAGGCACAGCCCCAGCCGAAGTCTCAGCGGAAGTCACAGCCGAAGTCACAGGCGCAGCCGCAGCCCGAGCCCCAGCCGCACCGACCGCCGCAGGCGTACCCGGCTCCGCCGGAGGGCGGGGACGACGGCTCGGGCGCGGCCCGGCGGCCCCGCACGGGCGCCGGGAACGGGGCCCGTACGGTCCCGCGCACGCGGAAGGCGCGGCTGCGGGTGGCCAAGGCCGACCCCTGGTCCGTGATGAAGGTCAGCTTCCTGCTGTCGGTCGCGCTGGGGCTGTGCACCGTGGTGGCCGTCGCGGTGCTGTGGATGGTCATGGACGCGATGGGCGTCTTCTCGACCATCGGCGGCACCGTGAGCGAGGCGACGAGCGCCGAGGGCAGCGGCGGATTCGACCTGGAGTCGTTCCTGTCGCTGCCGCGCGTGCTGCTCTTCACCTCGGTCATCGCGGTCATCAACATGGTCCTCGCGACGGCGCTCGCCACCCTGGGCGCCTTCATCTACAACCTCTCGGCGGGCTTCGTGGGCGGCGTCGAGCTGACCCTCGCCGAGGACGAGTAGGCCCTCCCCGGAACCCTCTCGGGAACCCTCCCGAAGACCCCTGTCACGCCGCTCGGAATGCGATTTGGGGCACGGCCTGAAGTGCGCTAATCTTTCCGTGCAGCGCGCGGCTATAGCTCAGACGGTTAGAGCGCTTCCCTGATAAGGAAGAGGCCCCAGGTTCAAGTCCTGGTAGCCGCACAGCACAGGGAAAGGCCCCCGGTTCGTTCAGAGCCGGGGGCCTTTCGCGTTGCGCTCACTAAGCTGGGCCTCCTTCGGCAGGGGGAGGGCGATGGGCGCGGAGCGGGAGGGCGGGAGCACCGAGAACGCCGTTTCCGGCGGGCAGGTCGAGGGCGTGCTGATGGGCCGGGACTTCCTGGGGCCCGTGACCGTGACGACCGGTGGGCGGCGGATCCCGGCGTATCTGCGGGACCCCGGGCGCTGGCCGGTGGCCGGGAGCTGGGGTGCGCTGGCGGCGGGCGCGCACCGGGCGCGGCCGGACCGGAACGGGGACGCCGTGCCGCCGTACGTGGAGCGGGACGCGGACGGGGAGCTGCGGGAGCGGCTGGCCGCGGCGGCGCGGGACGGGGGATTCGTGCTGCTCGTCGGCGAGTCGACGGCGGGCAAGACGCGGGCCGCGTTCGAGGCGCTGGCCGCGGCGTTGCCCGGGCACCGGGTGCTGGCCCCGTCGAAGGGCGCCGATCTGCCGCTGGGCCTGGAGGTGGCCGAGCGGGGCGGCGTGCGGTGCGTGGTGTGGCTGGACGACGTGGAGCGGTATCTGGGCCCCGAGGGGCTGGAGCCCGCGCTGCTGGCGGAGCTGGAGCGGCTGCGGATGCCGGTGCTGGCCACGATGCGGCACCAGCAGTACGAGACGTATGCCGCGGCCCCCGAGGGCGCGGGCGGCGACGGGCCGCAGGCCGAGGCGATGGACGCGGGCGCGCGCGTCCTCAAGCAGATCGAGCCCGTCGAGATCGGGCGGGTGTGGAGCCGGGGCGAGCTGGCGCGGGCCGAGGAGAGCGACGACGAGCGCCTCGCGGACGCGCTGACGCACCACGGCCCGTACGGGATCGCGGAGTACCTCGCGGCGGGGCCCGTACTGCTGCGCGAGTGGCGGCGGGCCGCGCGGCCCGGCGGGCACCCCCGTGCCGCCGCGCTCGTCGCCGCGGCCGTGGACCTGGCGCGTACGGGGCTGCGGCCGCCGTTCCCGCGCGCGCTGCTCGCGGAGGCGCACGAGGGCTATCTGCGCGCCGCCGGCGGCCCCCTGCTGCGGCCCGAACCCCTGGACGACGCCGTGGAGTGGGCCTGCCGCTACCGGCACGGGGTGACCAGCATGCTCGTGCCGACCGAGGACCCGGACGCGTGGGACGTCTTCGACTATCTCGTCGACCACACCCGCACGGACGTTCCCGAGCCGACCTGGCGCCTCGCGCTGCGGAACGTCGCCGATGCCGAGGAGTGCTCCACCGTCGCCGTCCACGCCCGCAGGGCCGGGTCCCCGGTGGCCGAGGACGCCTACCGGCAGGCCGTCGAGGGCGGTTCGACCGGCGCCATGAACGGCCTGGGCGTGATGCTCGCGACGGCGGGGCGCGCGGAGGAGGCCGAGGCCCTGTTCCGCCGTGCCGCCGAGGAGGGCGGGCAGGGGGAGGTCCGCGCGGTCTTCAACCTCGGTGTGCTGCACCGGGAGGCGGGGCGCGTGGACGAGGCGGAGGCCGCGTACCGGCGGGCCGCCGAGGCCGGGCACTCGAAGGCCATGAACAACCTGGGGACGCTGCTGAGGCTGTCCGGGCGCCTGGACGAGGCGGAGGTCTGGTTCCGGCGGGCGGCCCGCGAGGGGCACGCCAAGTCCCACTACAACCTGGGCAATCTGCTCAGGAGCACGGGCCGCAGGGACGAGGCGGAGGCCGCGTACCGGGAGGCGGCGGGGAACGGGCACGCGAAGGCGATGCTCAACCTCGGTGTGCTGCTGCGGAGGTCGGGCCGTACGGAGGAGGCGGAGCTGTTCCTGCGGCGGGCCGCGCTGGCCGGGGACACCAAGGCCGTGAACACCCTGGCCGAACTGCTGCGGGAGACGGGGCGCACGGACGAGCCCGAGGACTGGGGGTCCGAGGGGGAGCCGGAGGCGGGCGGCGGACAGTGGGGGGACGGGTGACGGGCCCCACGTACGCCGGGTGTCGAACCGGGTATACGCACCGCTTTGTGTCAGAGGGTGGTTGGGTATCATCGGGCGCCAGAGAGGTCCCAACGTCAAAGAAGGACGAGGTAGCGCGGTGAAGAAGCTTTTCCTGGTCGCACTGGCCGCCATCGGCGGCCTCCTCGTGTACCGCCAGATCCAGGCGGACCGCGCCGAGCAGGATCTGTGGACGGAGGCGACCGACTCCGTGCCCGCAGGTTCGGGTGTGTGAAGCTCAGCTCAGCGAAAGCGTGCCGATGAGGCCCCAGCCGTCAGAGCGGCTGGGGCCTCATTGTGTGCCGGATTGCGTGCCGGTTTGCGCGCCGGTTTGAGTGCCGGGGCGGCCCGTTCCGTCGTTGCCGTTCCGTGACAGCTAAGCGCTTGAGTGTGCTTGTGCAAATCCTCTACGGTCGGAGTCGATGCCGCCGACAGAGTGCCGACCCGGAGTCGGCCGAGGGGGGACGACGCGACATGGCACGACTACACAGGCACGCAGCAGGGGCGTTGCTCGCCGGGCTGGCGTTGCTGCCGGCCGCGGCGCCCCCGGCGCTGGCGGCGGAAGTCCGCGCTCCGGGGGAGGCGGTGAACGTTGCCCGGAGCAATTCGGGTAAAGCGGCCGGATCGCTGGTGATGGTGCTGGACTCCTCGGGGTCCATGGCCGACGACGACGGCTCGGGATCGACCCGTATCGCCTCCGCGCGCAAGGCCGTCGGGACCGTCGCCGACAGCCTGCCCGACGGGTACCCGACCGGACTGCGCGTCTACGGCGCGGACAAGGCGCGCGGCTGCACCGACACCCGGCTCGCCGAGCCCGTGCGGCCGCTGGACCGCACGGCGTTGAAGAAGGCCGTCGCGGGTGTGAAGCCCAAGGGCGACACCCCTATCGGCTACTCGCTGCGGAAGGCGGCCCGGGACCTGCCTCAGACGCCGCGCGGCGCGATCGGGCAGCGCACGATCCTGCTGATCTCCGACGGCGAGGACAACTGCGGCGCTCCCCCGCCCTGCGAGGTCGCCAGGTCCCTCGCGGAGAAGGGCATCGACCTGCGCATCGACGCCATCGGCTTCCAGGTGCGCGGCAAGGCGCGCAAGCAGCTCGAATGCGTGGCGGGCGCGGGCAAGGGCCACTACTACGACGCGCCCGACGCCAAGGCCCTCGCCCGTCAGCTCCAGCGCGCGGGCCGGCTCTCCGCCGACGGCTACCGCTTCAAGGGCGAGCGCGTCACGGGCGGCCTCAAGCAGGGCTCGGCGGCGCCGCTGGGCGACGACTCCGGGCCGGCCGACTCCGGGCGGACCGGCTCCGGGCCGACCCCCTCCGGGCAGTACGTCGACACCATCGGCCCCGGCGAGAAGCGCTACTACCGGGTCGAGATGGACAAGGGTTCGACCACCAACTTCTCCGCGACGGGCGTGCCGCAGCCCGGCTCCGCCGTGGACTCGCTCGACGGCCTGCGCACCGAGATCCTCGCGCCCGGCGACACCACGCCCTGCGAATCGGACACCACCCACTTCTCGCAGAGCGAGGGCGGCGTGCCCCTCGTCTCCTCCTCCAGCCGCATCCCGGGCGACGAGGGGACGACCGGCGGCACCTGCGACCGGGGCCCGGGCCGGTACCTGCTGGCCGTCGAGCGCACCAGCAAGAAGAGCTCGGACTCGGCACGCTGGCCGCTCGAACTCTCGTACACGGTCGAGAAGCCGCTCAAGAAGGGCGTCACGCCCGCGCAGTCCACGCCCGAACTCGGCGCCGCCGGTGAGGACGCGAGCCTGCCGCAGGGCACCCCGCGCAAGGTCACGGGCGGCACGGGCTTCAACGACGCGAGGCCCGTGAGCACCGGCGTGTGGCGGGACAAGCTGCTGCCCTCGCAGACGCTCTGGTACAAGGTCCCGGTCGGCTGGGGCCAGCAGGTGCGCTACGACGTGGAGTTCAGCAACGAGCCCACGGCGGACGAGTACAGCTCCGGCTTCACCCGTATCGCCACGCGGGCCTACGGGCCGAGCAGGCAGCCGCTCTCCGACGAGCTGTCCGGCACCGGCACGTACACCGGCAAGCCCGACAAGATCTCGGCCGGTACGCCGCCCGTCTCCTGGACCAACCGCTGGGAGAGCGCCACCCGGGCCAAGCCCGTGCACGCGGCGGGCGACTACTACATCGCGGTCACCCTCGGCGCCGACGCCGCGCGGATCGCGGAGAACCCGGACGTCGGCGTGACCCTGCGCCTCGACGTCAAGGGCGAGGCGAAGAGCGGCCCGCAGCACAACGCGCCCGCGGCGAAGGCGGGCGCGGACGGCGGCGGGAGCGGCGGCGCGGACAGTACGGCACCTCGCGCGGACAAGGACGGCGACGGCGGTGCAGGATGGAGCGGCGCACAGGTCGCAGCCGTCGCGGGAGGCACGGGCGTAGTGCTGCTGGCCGGGCTCGGGCTCTGGTACGTCCTCGCCCGGCGCGGCGGCGGAGGCGGAGGCGGAGGCCGGGCCGGCGGCCCGAGCGGATGGGAACAGACGAGGGGCGGGGAATGGTGAAGCGGCCGACGAACGTACGGAGAGCGCGCACGGCGCTCACGGTGACGGCCGCGCTCGCCGTCCTCGCCGCCCTCCCCGGCACCGGATGGGCGGCGCCCGGGGACGGGCTCCCCGCGTACGCGTTCGCCGACGACGCCGAGCCCGTCAAGGGCACCGCGAGCAGCGGCGACGGGCCGACGCTGAAGCCGGGGACGTACAGGGACACGATCAAGCGCGGTCAGAAGAAGTACTACGCGGTGAATCTCGACGCGAAGACCTCCGCGTGGTTCTCCGCCGTCGCCGCGCCGAAGCCCGGCGCCAAGGTCGCGCGGTACGGCGAGGGCCTGGAGATCTCGCTCAAGACGGTGGACGGCGACGAGTGCGGCAACGGCCCGGCGTCGGGGGAGTTCGGCGGGGGCGGCCACGCCTACCCGGTCGCCACCGGCGTCGAGCGCCACATCACCGGCGAGGACGACGCCTGCGACGCGAAGGGCCCCTACCTGCTCTCGGTCTCCCGCAAGGGCTCGGGCACCTCCGACCCCGCCGAGTGGCCGGTGGAGCTGTCGTACAAGGAGGAGCCGCCGGTCAAGGGCACCAGGCCCGCCGCGCCCGCCGACATCGGACTGCCGGAGGACGACGAGGTCCCGGTGCCGTCCGTCAGCGGTGGCAAGAAGCAGGCGAAGGGCGGCACGGGCTTCAACGACGCCGGGGCGGTCGACTCCGGCCTGTGGAAGGACCGCGCCGTCCCCGGCGAGACCCGCTTCTACCGGGTGCCCGTCGACTGGGGCCAGCAGGTGCACGCCAGCGTGGAGCTGGGCAGCTCGGGGCGGGGCGGCAAGTTCCCGCAGTCGGTCTACAACGCGGTCGGCGCGGTCGTCTACAACCCGGCGCGCGCCCCGCTCGACGACCCGGCCTTCGGCGACTACACCAAGGAGACGGCCGCCCTCCCGCTGCTCACCCCGAGGGTCGACTACGGCAACCGCTACGGCGACGACGCCCCCGCCGCCTCCGCGGCGGGCTGGCACTACCTCGCGGTGACGGTCTCCCCCGAGCTGGCCCAGAAGTACTTCCCCGGAGGCAAGAAGGTGCCGCTGACGCTGCGCGTCGACGTCAAGGGCACGGCCAAGAAGGCCCCGGCGTACGACGGGGACGCGCGGGAGGCGGGCTTCGGCGTCACCGACGAGGACCGCGACCAGGCCGCCAAGGGACAGACCGCCGCCGAGGCGGCGGAGGGCGACGACTCGAAGAAGCTGCTCGCCTTCGCGGGCATCGGCGCGGGCGCCGCCCTGCTGCTCGGGCTCGGCGTCTGGACGCTCGTCGCCCGCCGCCGCGCGGCGGCCACGCCCCTGGCGCCGCCGCCCCCGCCGCCGGGCTACGGGTATCCGCAGCAGCACCAGCAGCACCAGCAGCACCAGCCGCACCAGCAGCCGCAGCAGACCCAGCCGCAGCAGTACCAGCAGGGCGGCTGGCAGTAGTACCTACGTCACATGCCCAGCAGCGCCCAGACGCCGATGCCGAGGCAGACGAGCGCGACGACCAGCACCGGGACCGCGACCTTCGGGGGCGGTCCCGGTCTGCGTACGGGCGCGGACGCGGGCGCGGGCGCCGGAACCGGCGCGGGCGCGTAGTTCTGCGGGGGAGCCCCGTACGGCATCGGCGCGTTCGGCTGCGGCCCGTTCGGCTCTGGGGGAGGGCCCGCCTGGACGCCGGTGTACGGCATGGTGCCGCCCGACGGCGAGGGGGTCGGTGTCGATGTCGGCGTCGGTGTCGGCGGCGTACCGGGCTGCTCGGGCTGCGGCCCGGCGGGCGCCTCGGGCGCCGGTGCGGCCTGCGGGGGCGGGAGGTGGAAGCTCCCCGTGTCCGAGGGCGGCGGGACGGACGGTGCCGGTCCGGCGCCCGTGCCGTCCCCGTGGCCCCGCGCGGCCGTACGGAGCGGGCCGTCGGGGCCGAACCCCTCGGGCAGCGGCCCCAGATGGTCGAAGACCTCGACGACCTCCTGCTCCAGCGTCGCGTCCGTGCTGAGCAGCTCCGCCGTGCTCGCGAGCGCCTTGCGCGCGCCCGTGGCCGTACGGAAACGGGCCTGCGGGTCGGGCTGGAGGAGCTGGCCGAGGACCTGCCACATCGGCTCCGACACCCCCTCGGGGGCGTCCGGCATCCCGTGCTCGTACTCCGCGAACAGCGCCTGGGAATCCGGCTTCTGGCCGGTCAGGAGGTAGAGCCCCACCAGGCCGACCGCGTAGAGGTCGGCGGTGAAGTCGGGCTCGGCGCCCATCATCTGCTCGGGCGCGAAGTAACCGGGCGTGCCCACGACGTAGTTGGTCTCCGTCAGCCGTGGCTCGCCCTTGCGCATGGAGATGCCGAAGTCCGACAGCCGCAGATGCGGCCTGCCCGTTCCGGTGGGCTCCAGCAGGATGTTGGCGGGCTTGATGTCGCGGTGGACGACGTCCTCGGCGTGCACGGCGGTCAGGCCGGCCAGGAGCTGGTCGAGCAGCGTGCACACGAAGGTGGGCGGCAGCGGGCCGTAGTCGCCGATGAGATGGGCCAGCGAGCCGCCGCTGACGAGGTCCATGGTGAACAGGACCTTGTCGTCGTCGGCAGCCCAGCTCGCGGGGGCGAGCACGTGCGGATGATCGATGCGCAGGGCCTGTTCGCGGACGAAGCGCAGCAGCGTGTGCGCGTCGCTCTGCTGGAGGACCTTGGCCGCGACGTACCGGCCGCGCTTGTGGTCCCACGACCGCCAGACCGCGCCGACGCCGCCTCGGCCGATCGGATCGACCAGTTCGTACCGCCCGGCGAAGATCTCTCCCATGGCGCTGTGCCTGCCCCCTGCTTGTCCCTGCTCGCCGCCGTGGACCGGCGGACCGGTCCTGATCGGCTCTGATCAGCTCTGGTGCGCTTCGTAGTGCTTGACGGCGTCCGCCGTGCGTCCCGCGCCGTAGACCCTCAGGAACTCTGCCAGTTCCGGGTGCGTGGGGGCGAGTGCGGACGAGGCCTCGATGATGTCCGCCGCGTCGGAGACCGAGCGCAGCAGGGCCTGGATCTCGCGGACGACGCGCTTGACGGGGGTCTGGGAGGCGCCGGAGGAGGCGGTCTGCGAGGTGTTGTTGAGCACGCTGCCGCCCGCCGTGCGGCGGATCTCGTCCATCCGGTTCGTGGCGTCCCCCGCGCTCACGTCGCCGCGCGCGACCTCGGCCGCCAGCTCCTGGAGCGCCTGCACCCGCTGGACGACCGCGGGGTTGCCGATCTTCGCCCGCTGGCCGCTCATGAGCTGCGACAGCATCGGCGCGGACAGCCCCAGCACGGTCGCGAGCCGGGCCTGGTTGAGTCCCAGGTCCTCGATCAGCCGCCGGAAGAGGGTCCCCAACGGCTCTCCGTACCATTGGCTCTGAAGCTCCCGCGCTTTCGCGGTGGCTTCTTGCTGAGCTGCGTCCATCACGTCTCCCCTGGTCCCTCTGGGCCCTCTCCATCGGCTTCGCTGGCGCGAACTTGCCGTGCATCCTACGGAGGGTGACGGGGGCGGGGCGATACCCGGTCGGAATTCGTCTGCCGCAACAGGTACCCTGGTGCCCGACGGGGCCATAGCTCAGTTGGTAGAGCGCTGTCTTTGCATGGCAGATGTCAGGGGTTCGACTCCCCTTGGCTCCACCCTTCACACCCCACCTGACCTGCGGGAACGCGATCGGGTGGGGTTTTTTGCGCGCACCGGCGGGGACCGGGGCACGCCTCCGGAAGCGCGTCCCCGGGGGCCGTGACGATCCCGCCGCACGGCCTCGACCTGTCCGGATCCCGCCGTCCCGCACGGCGCATGTAGTGATCAACGCGCGTGCGGTGCCGGGGCGTTGCCGTCCTCCCCGGGCCCGGTGCGGCCGACGGGCGCGACGACGGAACTGGCCGCTCCGGGGCGTGCGGCCCGTGGAGCGGGCGGCTCCGGAGCCCCCGTACCGGCGCCTTCGGGAGGGCGCGCGGGCGCGTTGGCGGGAGTGAAGCGGTCATGACCCCCGGGGTGTCGCGATCACGAACCGGCTGTATCCGCAAGCTATATCCCTCATTCTCACTCGATCGAGTGAGAGGCCTTGGTGGGTACCCGAGGGACTTGACGGCGGCTGCCTATGCTTACGGGCCGACTTCCCGGACCCCGAAGATCGCCACAGCCGCCACAGGACACCTAGGTCACCAAGGTCATAGTCATGGCACCGATGGCACGAGACATGGACGAGAGGGGATGCTCCCTGTCCTGGCCGGATGACAGCCCGGGAGGCACGGTCCTGGCCCGGACGACCCGGGAGCGGACCGTTGTCGAGCTGCACGGGGAGATCGACCTCGCCGTCGTGCTCGCGACGACCCCGCAGCTCTACGCACTGACCGTCGCCGCCGTCCCGGTGCTCGTCGCCGATCTGCGCGCGGTCACCTTCATCGACTGCAGCGGCCTGGCCATGCTGGTCGACGTGCGGTCCCGGGTGCTCGCGGGCGGGGGCGAGTTCACGATGGTCTGCGCGGACCCGAAGGTGCTGCGCCTGCTGAAGATCACCGGCCTGACCTCGGTCCTCGCGCCCGTCCCCGAGCTGACGGAGGACACCGGGCACGGCACCGGCACGGGGGTGGGGCGGGAGGCCTGAGACCTCCCGCCC
>NZ_BAAAPE010000012.1:0-258944 GCF_039530985.1 Streptomyces albiaxialis | reverse complement strand
CCCCGTCTCGCACGGGCGGCTACGGCTCTACGGCTCGCGCCGCTCCTCGGACCCGGAGCCCTCGGCGCCCTCGGCGTCCGCGTCGGCCTGCTTGGCCCGCACCTCGGGGTCGAGCGCGTTCTCGGAGCCGTTCACCGTGGCGAGCGGCGTCCGGTCGCCGACCTCGGTCGCCGGCGGAGGCTCGACCAGCCAGTCCGGGTTCGCCTGCTTGTCCCACCAGCGCCACGCCGCGTACGCGGCGCCCGCCAGCGCGCCCGCCACGAACAGCCGCCGCACCGCGCGCCCCGTACGGGCACGGCGGTCGCGGCGCCGGGCGAGCTTCCTGATCTCCTGCGGGGTCACCTGGCCGCGCAGCGCGGCCATCGCGGCGGCCCCGCGCGCGGCGGCCTCCTCGCTCGCGGGCCCGGCCGCGGCGCGTGCCTCGGTGACGGCCTGCTCGATGCGCGGCCCGGCGTACCGGGCGGCCTGGCGGGCGGTACGGCGGGTGCGCAGCGCGGCACGCGTGGCGGCCTTGTCCACCTCGGCGGGCAGGGCCTCGCGGGCCTGCGCGACGCGCGGGCCGACGTAGTGCGTGTATCCCTCGCGCGCGGAATGACGGGCCTGCTGTGCGGCCTGGGAGACCTTGGGGCCCAGCCGCGCGCCCGCCTCCTGTGCATAGTGCACCGCCGTGTCCTTGGCGTTCCCGGCGTGCGGGGCCATCACCTCCGCGGCGTGGCGCACGCTCTGTTTCGCCGTGCCGGTGGCGGCGCGCACGCTGTCCATGCGGGTCACGGGTTCCTCCTCCTCGGTGGCTCGGGGTGCTCTCGCTCTCCGGGATGTAGGGAATAAGGAAAGACGAGAGTCGTTTTCCACCCGATTTGAAGATCATGCCTGGTTATGCCCTGTCCAGCATGCTACGGCCAGGCATATGGGTCAGCGCACTCCCCTCGACAGCGTCCGTGGGAGGATCGGGGGAGTCAATGCAGACAGATGGAAGGTAGATCGTGGCTGAGCAGCTCTACGCCACCCTGAAGACCAGCCAAGGCGACATCGAGGTACAGCTCTTCCCCAACCACGCGCCGAAGACGGTCAAGAACTTCGTCGAGCTCGCCGAGGGCTCCCGCGAGTGGACCCACCCGGCGACCGGCCAGAAGTCCTCGGACAAGCTGTACGACGGCACGGTCTTCCACCGGGTGATCAGCGGCTTCATGCTCCAGGGCGGCGACCCGCTGGGGAACGGCACCGGCGGCCCGGGGTACGAGTTCCAGGACGAGATCCACCCGGACCTCGCCTTCACCAAGCCGTACCTGCTGGCGATGGCGAACGCGGGCCCGGGCACCAACGGCTCGCAGTTCTTCATCACCGTCGCGCCCACGACCTGGCTGACCGGCAAGCACACCATCTTCGGCGAGGTCACCGACGAGGCCAGCAAGAAGGTCGTCGACGCGATCGGCGGCACCGCGACCAACCCGCGCACCGACCGTCCGCTGGAGGACGTGGTGATCGAGTCGGTCGTCATCGAGCGTCGCTGACCTCGACCGGGAACCCTGCCGTTCCTCCCGTCCGTAGGAGGGAGTGAGCGGCGGGGTTCCGCGCGTTCGCGCGGCGGACGCGCGTCTGTCACAGCAGAGGGGACGGGAGCCATGGAGCAGAGCGGGGGGCCGCGGGGCCCAGAGGGCAACGAGGAGGCGCGCGCGGCCGCGCACTGCTACCGCCATCCCGACCGCGAGGCCAACATCACCTGCACCCGGTGCGAGCGCCCGATCTGCCCCGAGTGCATGATCTCCGCCTCCGTCGGTTTCCAGTGCCCCGAGTGCGTCAAGGGCGGTTCGGGGACGGGACACGCGGCGGACGCGAATCAGCCCCGTACGCTCGCGGGCGGCAGCCTCGCGGCGGACCCCCGGCTGGTCACCAAGGTCCTGCTGGGGCTCAACGTCGCGGTGTTCGTCGCCGTGATGATCCAGGGCGACCGGCTGCTGGACGAGCTGCTGCTGTTCGGCCAGGCGGCCACCGAGCCGTACGGGCCGGTGGAGGGCGTCGCGGAGGGGCAGTGGTACCGGCTGCTGACCTCGATGTTCCTGCACCAGGAGATCTGGCACATCCTGATGAACATGCTGGGGCTGTGGTTCCTGGGCCCGCCGCTGGAGGCGGCGCTGGGCCGGGCCCGGTTCACCGGCCTGTACCTGCTGTCGGGTCTCGCGGGCAGCGCGCTCACGTACCTGGTGGCGGCGCCGCAGCAGGCCTCACTGGGCGCCTCGGGCGCGATCTTCGGCCTCTTCGGCGCCACGGCGGTGCTGATGCGCCGGATGCGCTACGACATGCGGCCGATCCTGGTCCTGCTGGCGATCAACCTGCTCTTCACGTTCACCTGGAGCAACATCTCCTGGGAGGCCCACGTCGGCGGGCTCGTCGCCGGCGCCGCGCTGGCCTACGCCCTGGTGCACGCGCCCCGCGAGAAGCGGACGCTCGTGCAGTACGGGGCGTTCGGGGCGATGCTCCTGGTGGTCGTGGTCCTGTGCGTGGTGCGGACGGCGCAGCTCACGGGATGAAGCGCTCCCCTGAGTTGTCCACAGCGTGCTCAGGATCTTGTGCATAGCGTAGGAGACCTGCGCTGGACTCGCTCAGGCGTCCGTTTTCCCTGGAAAGCGGGGGTGACCGGGCCTTCCGCGGCGGCTCGCCCGGTCACATCGGCGTCAACACCCGGAAAGTTATCCACAGATCTTGTGAGTTTTCCAAGGCTGTGGATCAGCCTGTGGATAACTCGCAGCCACGGGGCGCCCCGGGGCTACTTCCACTGGGTGGAGACCACGAACCCCGTCGCGATGAAGCCGAACCCGACCACGATGTTCCAGTTCCCCAGCGCGTCGATGGGGAGCGAACTGTCCGTGACGTAGAACACCACGATCCAGGCCAGGCCGATGCCGAACATGGCGAGCATCAGCGGAGCCACCCAGCGACGGCCGCCGCTGCCGCGGCCGAGGTCGATCTGGGTCGCCTTCTTCTCCGGCGGGGGCGAGAAGTCGTCCTTCTTGCGGATCCGTGACTTCGGCACGAGAGACTCTCCTGTCGATGCGCTTCGTGACCGCGCGGGGGGCTCGGGGACCTGTGGCGTTGCGGTGGTCCGTTAGCGTAGTGCTTCCCCGGCGCTGAGGGAGACAAGGGTACGGTGACCAGATCGCTCTTCCGGCCCGCGCGGCTGGCCGCACTCGGGGTGTTCGCCCTGGCCGGACTCATCTTCTGGGTCAGCTTCAACACCGCGCAAGGGACGAACATCCGCAGTGACGATTCGATGCTGCGCCTTTCCGACCTCATCCAGGAGCGCAGCCGCAAGAACGAGGCCCTCGACAGCTCGGCCGCCTCGCTCCGCCGCCAGGTCGACGGGCTCGCGCAGCGCGACGACGGCAGCACCTCGGCGCAGAAGCGCGAACTCGGGGACCTGGAGAAGGCTGCGGGCACCCGCAAGGTCTCCGGCTCCGGGCTGAGCGTCACGCTCGACGACGCCCCGACCAACGCGACGGCCAAGGTCCCCGGGCTCCCCGACCCCGAGCCCAACGACCTCGTCATCCACCAGCAGGACCTCCAGGCCGTGGTCAACGCCCTGTGGAAGGGCGGCGCCAAGGGCATCAAGATCATGGACCAGCGGCTGATCTCGACCAGCGCCGTGCGCTGCGTCGGCAACACCCTGATCCTCCAGGGCCGGGTCTACTCCCCGCCGTACAAGGTCACCGCCGTGGGCGACCCCGGCAAGCTCCGCGAGACGCTCGACTCGGCGCCCGCGATCAAGAACTACATGGAGTACGTCGACGCCTACGGCCTCGGCTGGAAAGTCGACGAGCACAAGGCGGTGACTCTTCCCGGCTACTCCGGCACAGTGGATCTCCAGCACGCCAAGCCCCTGGAGTGAGCGAGTGCGGTAGTGACGTTACGAGCGGTCGTCCGAAGCGTCAGCGAACTGTGCATCACCATCGGTGTCCTGATCGTCCTGTTCGTCGTGTATCTCCTCTACTGGACGGGGATACGCGCCGACAACGCCTCGGACGGCGAGATCGAACGCCTCCAGGACCGCTGGTCCCAGGCCCCGCCCGAAAGGCCCGAGGACGCCGCGAACGCCGCATCGGGGACCCGTGCGTACGAGGACGGCAAGTCCTTCGCCGTGATGTACATCCCGCGCTTCGGCCGCGACTGGTCCCGCCCCGTCCTCCAGAACACCGCCGAGGGCACCCTGCGCAAGGGCCTCGGCCACTATCCGCGCACCTCCCGCCTCGGGGAGAAGGGCAACTTCGCGGTCGCCGGGCACCGGCGCACGTACGGCGACCCGTTCAAGGACTTCCCGGCGCTGCGGCCCGGCGATCCGGTCGTGGTGACCGACGGCCGCACCTGGTACACGTACACCGTCACGCGGCGCCCGTACCGCACGCTGCCCAGCGACACCGGCGTCCTCGACGCGACCCCGAAGCCGCTCGACCCGGCCGCCGCGCCCTTCCGCGAGCCCGGTCGTTACCTCACTCTTACGACCTGTGATCCAGAGTGGGGAAGCAGCCACCGGCTCATCGCCTGGGCGCGCCTGGACGCCACCCGTCCGGCCGCCGAGGGGAAGCCGGACGCGCTGCGCCGGTGACGCCGTAGTCTGGGACGGGACAGAGAGAAAGGACGGCACCGAGGGATGTACGGCTGGATCTGGCGGCATCTGCCGGGCAACGCGTTCGTGCGTGCGCTGATTTCGCTGGTGCTGGTGGCCGGGGTCGTCTTCCTCCTGTTCCAGTACGTGTTCCCGTGGGCGGAGCCGCTGCTGCCGTTCAACAACGTCACCGTGGACGGAGCCTGAAGGCCATGACCGCGCGCATCCTGGTCGTCGACAACTACGACAGCTTCGTCTTCAACCTCGTCCAGTACCTCTACCAACTCGGCGCCGAGTGCGAGGTCGTCCGCAACGACGAGGTCGAACTCCGGCACGCCGACGAGGGCTTCGACGGCGTCCTCCTCTCGCCCGGCCCCGGCACCCCCGAGCAGGCCGGTGTCTGCGTCGAGATGGTCCGGCACTGCGCGGCGCGCGGCCTGCCCGTCTTCGGGGTCTGCCTGGGGATGCAGTCGATGGCCGTGGCCTACGGCGGAGTGGTCGAACGCGCCCCCGAGCTGCTGCACGGCAAGACGTCGTCCGTCACCCACGAGGGCGCCGGGGTCTTCGCCGGGCTGCCCTCCCCCTTCACCGCGACCCGTTACCACTCCCTCGCCGTCCGCCCGGACACCGTGCCGGACGAGCTGGCCGTGACCGCCCGGACGGAGGGCGGCCTGGTGATGGGCGTCCGCCACCGGGAACTGGCCGTCGAGGGCGTCCAGTTCCACCCCGAGTCCGTGCTCACCGAGTGGGGCCACCGGATGCTGGCGAACTGGCTGATCGAGTGCGGGGACGCCGGCGCGATGGACCGCTCCGGACATCTCACGGGGGTCGCGCGGGCGGTCGGTCTGGGGACGGTCACGGGGTGACGCCCGTGCGCCCGGAGAACGAGGGTGCGTACGGGGATCCTTACGGCGAGCCTTACGGAGGCGACCCGTACGGAGCGGATCCGTATCGCGTCCCCGACGGCACCGGGCAGTACGATCCGTACCGCGCGGTCGTCGACGGCCTCCACGACCCCCTCACGGACCCGCTGCCGGGCCAGCAGCAGTACGAGCAGCCGTACGACCGGCCGCAGCAGTACGCGCAGCCGCAGCAGCCGCAACAGCCCTCGTACGAGCAGCCCCAGCAGTACCAGCAACCCCGGTACGAGCAGCCCCAGCAGTACGAGCAGCCGCAGCAGGCCTCGTACGAGCAGCCGCTGCAGTACGCGCCGCCCCAGTGGTACGAGCCGCCGTACGAGCCGTATCAGGCGCCGCCCGAGCCCGACCGGCGGACGATGGGGCTGCGGCAGCCCCGCGCGGAGGAACTGGCCCAGCGGCAGCAACAGCGGCAGCGGCATCGGCAGGCGCCCGTACCGCCGTCCCACGCCGAGGCCCCCCACGTCGAGCGGCCCTCCGGGCCCACGCGGCTGGAGCGGCTGCGGGCCGAGCGCGCGAAGAAGCCGGGGCCGGGGATCATAGCCAGCCGGTTCATCGGCGAGGTCTTCATCACGTTCGGCGTGCTGATGCTCCTCTTCGTGGCGTACCAGCTCTGGTGGACGAACATCCGTGCGGGCCAGCAGGCCGGTGGCGCGGCCTCGGACCTCCAGGAGCAGTGGGACGACGGGAGCGGGAAGGGGAAGGCCGCCAAGAAGGGGCCCGACCCGGCGCACAAGGCGGGCGCCTTCGAGCCGGGCGAGGGCTTCGCGATCATCCACATCCCGAAGATCGGCATCAAGGCCCCGATCGCCGAGGGTGTCTCCAAGAGCGACGTGCTCGACAAGGGCATGGTCGGGCACTACGGCGAGAAGCCCCTGAAGACGGCGATGCCCTGGGACAAGAAGGGCAACTTCTCGCTGGCCGCCCACCGCAACACCCACGGCGAACCGTTCCGCTACATCAACAAGCTGGAGGCCGGCGACGTGGTCGTGGTCGAGACCCAGAGCACGTACTACACGTACAAGGTCACCCGGCAGCTCCCCTCCACCTCCCCGTCCAATACGAGCGTGATCGACCCGGTTCCGGCACAGTCGGGCTTCCGCAAGCCGGGGCGCTACGTCACGCTGACCACCTGTACCCCGGAGTTCACGTCGAAGTACCGTCTGATCGTCTGGGGCAAAATGATGGACGAGCGTCCGCGCGACAAGGGGAAACCGGACGCTCTCGTCGACTGACCGAAGGCCGGTCGGCGGCTGGACGGCAGCGGAGACGGGCGGTACGCGGTGACAGGGACCAGGCAGGACGAGCGGGCCTCGGTACCTGCGGACGGCGATCCCACCCCCGGGACGGAGGGGTCGGGACGGGGCAGGAGCCGGACGGCGGTGGCCGTCGGGATCTTCGGCGAGCTGCTCATCACGGCCGGGCTCGTGCTGGCCCTCTTCGTGGTCTACTCACTGTGGTGGACGAACGTGCTCGCGGACCGCGAGGCGAAGCGCGAGGGCGACAAGGTCCGGGACCACTGGGCGCAGGACCGCGGCCCCGGCGGGCTCGACACCAAGGACGGCATCGGCTTCCTGCACGTCCCGTCGATGACCTCGGACGACATCCTGGTGAAGAAGGGCACGGACCCCAAGGAGCTGAACCAGGGCATCGCGGGCTATTACACCGACCCCGTGAAGTCGGCCCTCCCCCAGGACCAGTCAGGCAACTTCTCGCTGGCCGCGCACCGCGACGGGCACGGCGCCAAGTTCCACAACATCGACAAGATCGACAAGGGTGACCCGGTCGTCTTCGAGACGAAGAACACCTGGTTCGTCTACAAGGTCTACGCGATCCTGCCGCAGACCTCGAAGTACAACGTGGACGTCCTGGACGACGTCCCGAAGGAGTCCGGCAAGAAGAAGGCCGGCCGCTACATCACGCTCACGACCTGCACCCCGGTCTACACCTCGCGCTACCGGTACGTCGTCTGGGGCGAGCTGGTGCGCACCGCCGACGTGGACAGCGACCGCAAGCCGCCGAAGGAACTGCGCTAGCGGCCCACCGGACCAGGGCCCGGACCCGGACCGGGACCAGGGCCCGGACCCGGACACGGACACGACGAAGCCCCCGGCGCGGACCCGCGCCGGGGGCTTCGTCATGCCTGGGTCCGGGCGGGGTCAGTGGCCCCAGCCGCCGTGGCCGCCGCCGATGAGGCCGCCGTCGTCGCCGCCGTCCCCTCCGCCGTCGCCCTCGTCGGGACCGGCCGGGCGGGTGACGATGTCGACCTTGTCGCCCTTCTTGCCCTCGCTGTTGGCGCCCGGGTTGGTCGAGACGACGATCGCCTCGTCCTCCTGCGGGCCCACGATGTTGCCGACGGCGAACCCGGCGTCCTCCACCGCGCCCTTCGCGTCACCCAGCTTCTGGTTCGTGACGTCGGGGATGGTCGCGGGCTCGTCGTCGGGGGCCTTGGCCACGGTCAGCGTGACCTCGGTGCCCTCGGTGTGCTTGGTATTGGCCTCGGGGCTCATGCTCAGCACCGTGTCCGCCGGCTTGGAGCCGTCGTCCTTCTCCTCCTTGGCCACCTTGAAGCCCTCGCCGACCAGCAGCGTCTCGGCCTCGGCGTAGCTCTTGCCGACGACGTCGGGTACCACCGGGCGGTTCTCGGCGGCCACCGTGAGGGTGACGGTCGAGCCCTTGGGCGCCTTCTCGTCGCCGTCCGGCGACTGGTCGACGACCGTGCCCGCGTCCTGGGACGAGGACTCCTGGCGCTTCTTGGTGACCTTGAAGCCGGCCTCGCTCAGCTCCTGCTTGGCGTCGGCGAAGACCTTGCCCTTGACGTCGGGCACGTTGCGGGGCGCCGCGTCCTTGGAGCCCTTCGACATCAGGAGGGTGACGGTGCTGTCCCGGTCGACCTCCTGGCCCGCGGCGGGATCGGTCCGGCAGACCGTGCCCTTCTTCTTCTCGCAGAAGACACTCTTGCCCTCGGTCCCCTTGAGGCTGGAGTTCCGCATCTGCTCCTTGGCCTCGGAGAGCGAGAGACCCGCCACATTCGGCACCTCGGGCTTGTCCGCGGGGTTGGAGAGCAGGGCCTTGCCCACGAAGATCGCGCCGACGAGCACCAGGATCAGGGCGAGGATCAGCAGGATCGTCGAGACGCGGCTCTTCTTCGGAGCCCCCCGGCGCCCGCCGCGCGGCTCGTCGTAATAGCCGCCGTCCTCGGCGCGCATCGGCGGCAGCATCGAGGTCTGCGGGTCCTGCGGGCGCAGCGCCGCGGTGGGCTGGTCCTCGGGATAGCCGCCGTACCCGACCGCGCCCATCGCGGCGGTGGCGGCGACGGGCTGGCCGTCGAGGCACGCCTCGATGTCGGCGCGCATCTCGTCGGCCGACTGATAGCGGTAGTCCGGGTCCTTGACCAGGGCCTTCATCACGATCGCGTCCATCTCGGGCGTGATCTCGGGATCGAAGGCGCTCGGCGGCTGGGGCTCCTCCCGGACGTGCTGGTACGCGACGGCGACCGGGGAGTCGCCGACGAACGGCGGCCGTACGGTCAGCAGCTCGTACAGCAGGCAGCCCGTGGAGTAGAGGTCGGAGCGGGAGTCGACGGTCTCGCCCTTGGCCTGCTCGGGCGAGAGGTACTGGGCGGTGCCGATCACGGCCGAGGTCTGCGTCATGGTCATGCCGGAGTCGCCCATGGCACGGGCGATGCCGAAGTCCATCACCTTGACCTGGCCGTTGCGCGTCAGCATGACGTTCGCGGGCTTGATGTCGCGGTGGACGATGCCGTTGCGGTGGCTGTACTCCAGCGCCTGGAGGATGCCGACGCACATCTCCATGGCCCGCTCGGGCAGCAGCTTGCGTCCGGAGTGCAGCAGCTCACGGAGCGTGGAGCCGTCGACGTACTCCATCACGATGTACGGGATGGAGACGCCGGGGTTGCCGGGGGTGTCCTCGACCATGTCCTCGCCGGTGTCGTACACGGCGACGATGGCGGGGTGGTTCAGCGAGGCGGCCGACTGGGCCTCGCGGCGGAAGCGGGCCTGGAACGACGGGTCGCGGGCGAGGTCGACGCGGAGCGTCTTCACCGCGACCGTACGGCCCAGCCGGGTGTCCTGGGCGAGATAGACCTCGGCCATGCCTCCCCGGCCGAGCACCGAGCCCAGCTCGTACCGGCCGCCGAGGCGACGCGGCTCTTCCATAGTCTCCAGCCCTCTCCGGTCTTCCGTGCCGCGGCGCGTGGTGAACGTCCGGGCTACGACACGGCGGTGTGCTGCTCGGCATACGGTACCCGCCGTCCCGACGGGCCTGGTGCGGCCGTGGTGACGGGAGTCACCCCCGCGGTCGTACGTGCGTCACTGCTTTCCGTCGAGGACGGCCTCCATCACGGCCTTCGCGACGGGCGCCGCCAGCTTGCCGCCCGCGATGTCGCTGCGGAGTGTGTCGGAACTCTCCACCACGACAGCGACGGCGACCGGTGAGCCGTCACCGTCCTTCGCGTAGGAGATGAACCAGGCGTACGGGTTGTCCTTGTTGTTCTCGCCGTGCTGCGCGGTACCGGTCTTGCCGCCCACCGTGACGCCCGGGATCTGGCCCGGCTTGCCGGTGCCCTCCTTGACGACGGTCTCCATGCCCTCCTGGAGCTTCTGCGCGTTCTCCGGGGAGACGGCCTGGCTCAGCTCCTTGGGCTTGGTCTGCTCGACGACGTTGAGGTTGGGCGCGACGAGCTGGTCGACCATGTACGGCTTCATGAGCTTGCCGTCGTTGGCGATCGCGGAGGTGACCATGGCCATCTGGAGCGGGGTGGCGCGGTTGGAGGCCTGGCCGATGCCCGCCTGGGCGTTCTGCGGGCGGTTGTCCTTGGGGTAGATGCTCTGCGCCGGGCGGACCGGGGTGTCCTGCGAGTCGTCGTCCAGGTCGCGGTTGAAGCCGAACTTCTCGGCCTGCTCCATCATCGCCTCGTTGCCGAGCTTGTCGCTCATCTTCGCGAAGACGGTGTTGCACGACCACTGGAGCGCGACCCGGACGGAGGCGTCCTTGCAGAGGGCGTCGTTCCCCTCGTTGGGCAGCTCCGTGGTGCTCTGGGGCAGCCTGTACGGGACCTCCGAGTCGGTCTTGCCGTCGAGGTCGTAGTCCCCGCTCTCGAGTCCCGCCGCCGCGGTGACGACCTTGAACGTCGAACCGGGCGGGTAGGTCTGGCGCAGCGCCCGGTTGAGGGTCGGGTCGTCCTTGTTGTTCTTCTTCTGCAGCGCGTTGTACGCCTTGCTGTCGTCCTCGCTCATCCCGGCGAAGACGGAGGGGTCGTACGAGGGCTTGTTGGCGAGGGCGAGGATCGCTCCGGTCTTCGGGTTGATCGCCGCGACGGCGCCCTTCTTGTCACCGAGCGCGTCGTAGGCCGCCTTCTGCGCCTTGGCGTTCAGCGTCGTGACGACGTTGCCGCCCTTCTGCTGCTTGCCGGTGAGCATGTCGATGGTGCGGTTGAAGAAGAGCCGGTCGTCGTTGCCGGTGAGGATCGGGTCGTAGAGCTTCTCGAGCTGGTTCGCGCCGAACGCCTGCGAGGCGTACCCCGTTATGGGCGACCAGAGCTTGCCGTTCTTGTACGTCCGCTTGTACTTGAAGTCGACGATCTTGCCCTTGACCTCGGTCGAGCCCGTGACGGACTTGCCGTCGACGATGATGTTGCCCCGCGGCTGGGAGTAGCGCTCGATGGCGACCCGGCGGTTCTTCGGGTGCTCCTTCAGCTCGTCGGCCTTGACGAACTGGATCCAGTTGTCGCGGATCAGCAGGGCCAGGGTGAGCAGACCGCAGAAGATCGCGATACGGCGCAGCGGCTTGTTCACGAGGGACGCACCACCTGGGTCATCTCGGCGTCGGGTGAGGGGGCTGGTTGGGGCGCGGGGCGCCTGGCCGTGTCGCTGATCTTCAACAGGATCGCGACGAGGGCCCAGTTCGCGACCACCGACGAACCACCTTGCGCGATGAACGGCATCGTCATACCGGTCAGCGGGATGAGGCCCATCACACCGCCCGCGACGATGAAGACCTGGAGGCCGAACGCGGAGGCGAGGCCGACGGACAGGAGCTTGCCGAACGGGTCACGGGCGGCGAGCGCCGTACGGATGCCGCGCTCGACGATCAGTCCGTACAGCAGCAGGATCGCCATCACGCCGCACAGGCCCAGCTCTTCGCCGACCGTGCCGAAGATGTAGTCGCTCTTGGCGGCGAAGCCGATGAGGCGGGAGTAGCCCTGGCCGAGGCCCGAGCCGAGCGTCCCGCCGGAGCCGAAGGCCCACAGCGCCTGCATCGGCTGCTCGGAGCCGTCCTCGAAGGCCTGCATCGGGTCGAGCCAGTCGTTGACACGGCTCTGGACGTGCGGTTCGAAGCTGGCGACGGCCACGGCGCCGACCACGGACATCGTGAGGCCGAAGACGATCCAGCTCGTGCGTTCCGTCGCGACGTAGAGCATCACGACGAAGAGGCCGAAGAAGAGCAGCGAGGTGCCCAGGTCGGTCTCGAAGACGAGGATCATCAGGCTGATCGCCCAGACCGCGATGATCGGGCCCAGGTCGCGGCCGCGCGGGAGGTACATGCCCATGAAGCGGCGCGAGGCGAGCGCGAGCGCGTCCCGCTTGACCATGAGATAGCCCGCGAAGAACACCGCGAGGATGATCTTCGCGAACTCACCCGGCTGGAGCGAGCCGACACCGGGGATCGTGATCCAGATCTTGGCGCCGTTCTTGGCCGGGAAAAAGATCGGGGCCGCCAGCAGGACCAGCGCCACGGCCATGGAGATGTAGGTGTAGCGCTGGAGGATGCGGTGGTCCTTGAGGAAGACCAGCACCATCACGAAGAGGGCCACGGCGAGCGTGGACCACATGAGCTGGGTGGGCGCCGCCGGGCCGCCCGTCGCGTCGGTGGTGACCGCGGGCTCCTGGTCGAGCCGCCAGATCAGCACCAGGCCCAGCCCGTTGAGGAGGGTGGCGATGGGCAGCATCAGCGGGTCGGCGTACGGCGCCCAGCGGCGTACGACCAGGTGCGCGACGCCCGCCAGCAGGCCGAGGCCGAGGCCGTACCCGGCCATGCCGGCCGGGAGGGAATCCTCCTTGGCCAGGCCGACGTTGGCGTAGGCGAAGACCGGGATCAGCACCGCGAAGACGAGCATCGCCAGCTCGGTGTTGCGGCGGCTCGGCAGGCCGCCGGAGGACACCGTCGTATTGCTGCCGGTGTTGGTGAGATTGCTGCTCATGCCTGCTGCTGCCCCCTACGGCGCGGTGCACTGCTTGGCGAGCTCCTGCTGTTTCTCCGTGAGCCGGGGGCCGGGTGACGGAGAGCCGGAGCTGTCGCTCGCGCGCGTGCTGTCGTGGTTGGAGCCGGACGTGAGGGCCGCGGTGAACGTCATCTGGGTCGCGGTACCGGTCCCGGTGCCCGCGCTGCTGTTCGTGCCGGTGCCCTGTCCGTCGCTCTGCCTGCCCGCGTCCCCGGGCTTGTTCTGCTCTTCCCTGCTCGTCACGTCGTCTTCGCTGCGCTTCTCGCCCTTGTCGCCCTTGCCGGGCTTCTCCGGCTTCTTGGGCTGCTGCTTCTGCTCCGCGACGATCTTGCAGACCTCGGCCTGGGCGCCCAGCTCCTTGATCTTGTCCTCGGCCTCGCCCTTGCTGTTGAGCGCGATGGTCTCCTGGACCTGCTTGCGCTGGAACAGCGGAAGGTACTTGAGTTCGATCTCGGGGCGGTCCTGGTACACGTCGTTCAGCTTGACGCCCGCCAGTTCCTGGCTGATGCCCCGGTAGAGCGCGACGTGCTCGTCGTTGGCCCCCACGTAGTACTGCTTCTGGGTCCACGCGTAGCCGCCGTAGAGCCCGCCGCCGACCACGGCCAGGGCCACCGCGATCCACAGGGAACGTTTGACCCAGCGGCGCTTGCCGCCGGGTTTGGTGAAGTCCTCGTCGGTGTACGGCCCGAAGGCGCCCGCCGGTGACGCCATGCCCGGGTCGCTGCCGGGCGGGCCGAAGCCCTCCGGGGCGCCCCCCTCGGGCCCGTGCTGCGGCGGCACGCCCTGGGCCGCGCCTCTGCCCAGCTCCGCGGCGCGCGCCGCGGGAGTGCGCAGGGTGCCCGGGTCGCCGCCCAGCGGCTGCTGGGTCTCGGCGACGGCGCCGACGATCACCGGGGTGTCGTTGAGCTGCCCGGCGAGGGCGTCGTCGTGCTCGACGTCGAGGACGTCGGCGACGATGCAGGTGATGTTGTCGGGCCCGCCGCCGCGCAGCGCGAGCTGGATCAGCTCCTGCACGGTCTCCTGCGGCCCGTGGTAGCTGGCGAGCGTGTCCTCCAGCGTCTGCTGCGAGACGACGCCCGAGAGCCCGTCCGAGCACAGCAGGTAGCGGTCGCCCGCGCGGACCTCGCGGATGGACAGGTCGGGCTCGACGTGGTCCCCGCTGCCCAGCGCACGCATCAGCAGCGAGCGCTGCGGGTGCGTGGTGGCCTCTTCCTCGGTGATCCGGCCCTCGTCCACCAGCCGCTGCACCCAGGTGTGGTCCTGGGTGATCTGCGTGAGCTGCCCGTCGCGCAGCAGGTACGCGCGGGAGTCGCCGACGTGCACGAGGCCGAGCCGCTGGCCCGTCCACAGCAGCGCGGTGAGCGTCGTGCCCATGCCTTCGAGCTGCGGGTCCTCCTCGACCATCATCCGGAGCTGGTCGTTCGCGCGCTGCACGGCGGTGCCGAGGGAGGTGAGGATGTCGGAGCCCGGGATGTCCTCGTCCAACTGGACCATCGTGGAGATCACCTCGGACGAGGCGACCTCTCCGGCGGCCTGGCCGCCCATGCCGTCGGCGACCGCGAGCAGCCGTGGACCGGCGTAGCCCGAGTCCTCGTTGTGCTCGCGGATCATGCCGTCGTGTGATCCGGCGGCAAAGCGCAGTGACAGGCTCATGCGCACCTCGCCCGTCGGCTCCGGGTACATCCGCACGGTGCCCACCCTCCGGTCGTCATGTCGGTACTACTTCCGCAGCTCGATGACCGTCTTGCCGATACGGATCGGCGCTCCGGGCGGGATCGGCGTCGGTGTGGTGAGCCGGGTCCTGTCGAGATACGTGCCGTTGGTCGACCCGAGGTCCTCGACGATCCACTGGCCGTCACGGTCCGGATAGATCCTGGCATGCCTGCTGGACGCGTAGTCGTCGTCCAGCACGATCGTGGAATCGTGCGCGCGGCCGAGAGTGATCGTCTGGCCCTGGAGGGCGACGGTCGTCCCGGTCAGCGAGCCCTCGGAGACCACGAGCTTGGTGGGCGCGTTGCGCCCGCCGCCGCGCTGGCGACGGCGGTCCTGCTGGGGCCGCTGCTGCTGCTGCGCCTGGCGCTGCTGCGGGCGCTGGCCCTCCGCGCGGCGCGCGGCGCGCTGGGTCACGCGGGTGCCGAACAGATCACTCCTGATGACCTGGACGGACACGATGACGAACAGCCACAGTACGGCCAGAAACCCCAACCGCATGACCGTGAGGGTCAGCTCTGACATTGCCCCCGCTTCACCCTTCGGCTTGCCGGTAAATGATCGTGGTGCTGCCCACGACAACGCGTGAGCCGTCGCGGAGCGTAGCGCGCGTGGTGTGCTGTCCGTCTACCACGATTCCGTTTGTGGAGCCCAGATCCTGGATCGAGGCGGGATTTCCGGCCCGGATCTCGCAGTGGCGGCGCGAGACTCCGGGGTCGTCGATACGGACGTCGGCCTCGGTGCTGCGCCCCAGGACCAGGGTGGGCCCGGAGATCTGGTGCCGTGTGCCGTTGATCTCGATCCAGCGCCGCGTCTGGGCGCCCGGCAGCGGACCGCCCGCGCCGGGAGCGTACGCCGGCGGGGCGGAGGGGGCCGCGGGTGCGGAGGGAGGACGGGGAGGGTAGCCGCCCACCGTCGGGCCCGCTCCGGGCGCGGGCGCGCCTCCGGGCCCCGGAGGGGGGCCACCGGGGCCGGCGGGAGCGCCGGGGCCTCCCGGGCCGCCGGGCCCGCCGCGCTGCGGTGCCTGCGAGGTGCTGGACGCGAGGGTGCGGCTGCGCACGCGGTAGAGCCCCGTGTCGAGGTCCTCCGCCTTCTCCAGGTGGACCTTGATGGGGCCCATGAAGGTGTAGCGCTGCTGCTTCGCGTAGTCGCGGACCATGCCCGAGAGTTCGTCGCCGAGCTGGCCCGAGTAGGGGCTCAGGCGCTCGTAGTCGGGAGCGCTCAGCTCGACGATGAAGTCGTTGGGCACGACCGTCCGCTCACGGTTCCAGATAGTGGCGTTGTTGTCGCATTCGCGTTGGAGGGCGCCCGCGATCTCCACGGGCTGCACTTCGGACTTGAACACCTTCGCGAAGGTGCCGTTGACGAGACCTTCGAGTCGCTGCTCGAAGCGCTTCAGAACTCCCACGGTGCACCTCCTTCCCAGATGCCCTCGGACCTAGTGCGTCCGCGGTGCGTCTCCCAGTGTCCCCCGGGCGCGCGCAGGCCGCGTCTGCGGTACTGCTTACTGATCGTATCCACGCGCGGGGAAAACGACTGGTTCCCTGCTGGGGCCCTGTGCCCAAGTGTTGCCCCTCACAGTGCCCCGGACCACGCTCCACACCCTCGCATGGATCGTAGGGGCGCTGTGTCGAGTGTCTCTCAGGGCCTTCGAATACGGATGTGAGTCCACCCCCGCCACCGTGCTAATCTTCTGGATGTCGGCAGGCGCCCGCACAGGGACCTCCGACTCACCCAATGCGCGGGTGGCGGAATAGGCAGACGCGCTGGATTCAGGTTCCAGTGTCCGAAAGGACGTGGGGGTTCAACTCCCCCCTCGCGCACCACAGAGAAGCCCCTCCGAGCAGCGGAAACGCTGACCGGAGGGGCTTTTCTCGTTCCCGTCCCCGGCCTCCCCCCGGTGGTCACGGAGCGCGTCCGCCGTGCGACGTTCCGCCGCGGCGGTGCCCAACGTCGCCGGGCGGCGCGGGAGTTCCCCGCGACGGACGGGAGCGAACCGGAAGCGCCGCGTGAGCGATCCGGACGGCACGGACGGAGACCCGCACGGGGCACGGACGGGACACGGACGGAGGCCGTCCGGTGACGGGCGGTACGGGTCGGGCGGCGGTGGTCCCCGGCCACCTTCGTGGCCGGAAACCGGCGTCCCCGCCGCCCCGTCCACCGTCCCGTACCGGCGGACGCGGAGGAGACGGTCGTCACGGTGCCGGAGGAGGAGCCGCCGCTTTCCGTACGAACGGGGCGTCCCGGCGTCCGGAGCCGCGCGCCGGCCCCGCCCTCAAGTGCCGTACGGGGCCGGGTCGTTCACGGGCGCGCGGGCCCCGGCGGTGCGTCAACGGAACGTGATGTCAAGCATTCGTCATCCCGGCCGTCTGTCCTGCCGCTCAGTCGCCCTCGCCCTCGCCGACGCCCGCGAGCCGCAGTACGGCCGTCACCAGGCGGTTCAGGTCGTCGCCGGCCGTGCCGTCGGTCTCGTCCGTGCCGTCGGACATCAGCAGGTAGCGCTGCTCGATCCCGTCCAGGCCCGACAGGAAGAAACGGGCGATGACCAGCGGGTCCTCGGCCGGAGTGCGGCCCGAGCGCGCGGCCGTCTCGGTGAGCAGCGAGGCCGCCGTCTCCTCCATGCTCCGCTGGAAGTCCCGCAGCACCTCGCGCAGCTCCGGTGAGCGCAGCGCGTACGTGGACAGCTCGGTGTGCAGCAGGCTGCGCTGCGGCTGCTCGCGCATGCCCTCCCACAGTGCTCCCGCCATCCGCCTGATCGACCGCTCGAAGGTGTCGTCGGGGCGGGCCGCGCCGCGCACCCGTTCGACGAGTTCGCAGGTCATGTGCTCGATGACGGCGCGGTAGAGGTCCTGCTTGGAGCCGAAGACGTAGTGCACCGTCGCCTGCGCCACGCCCAGTTCCGCGGCGATGGCGCGGGTGCTCCCGGCCTCGACGCCCTCGCGGGCCATGAGGTCGATCGCGGCCTGGACGAGCTGGGGGCGCCGCTCGGCGGCGGAGATGTGGGCCATGGGGCCAGGGTAGCGACATGGGCGTACGACCTTGTCGCTTGACTTGGTCACTCGACTAAGTCGTGTTTACAGTGACGGGGATCCGTTCCGCGCACCTTTGGCACATCCGTACGGAGGCGTCCCTCATGGCCACTGCCCTCTACCGACTGGCCCGCTGGTGCCACCGCCGCCGCACGGCCGTGCTCGCCCTCTGGCTCGCCCTGCTCCTCGCCCTCGGCGGTACGGCAGCGGCGTTCGCGGGTCAGACCAGCGACGAGTTCCGGGTCCCCGGCACGGAGGCGCAGCGGACCCTGGACCGCATCCAGGACGAGCTGCCCGCGTACGCGCACGCCTCCGGCCAGGTCGTTTTCGACGCGGGGAAGGGGGAGTCCCTGGCCACGCCGAAGGGCCGCGCGGCGATCGGCGAGGCCGTACGGGAGATCGGGAAGGCCGACGGGGTCAGTTCGGTCGCCGAGCCGTTCGGGGCGAAGACCGTCTCGCGCGACGGGAGGATCGCGCTCGCGCAGGTCGTCTTCGACACCGAGACCGCCGACCTCGGCGACGGGCCCAAGGACGCCGTGCGCGACGCGGCGGAGGGGCCCGCGCGGGACGCCGGGCTGGACGTCGCGTTCGGGGGCGACGCCTACACGCCCGCCGTGCAGGTCGACGGGGGCGAGGCGATCGGGGTGGCCGTCGCGGTCGTCGTGCTGCTGATCACGTTCGGCTCGCTGATCGCGGCCGGGCTGCCGATCGCCACCGCGTTCATCGGCGTCGGGGCCGGCATGGCGGGGCTGATGGCCCTCACGGGCCCGTTCGAGATCATCTCGACCGCGCCCGTGCTCGCCCTGATGATCGGCATGGCCGTCGGCATCGACTACGCGCTGTTCATCGTCTCCCGCCACCGGCAGAACCTCGCCGAGGGCATGGAGCCCGGCGAGGCCGCGGCACGCGCCAACGGCACGGCGGGCAGCGCCGTCGTCTTCGCGGGCGCCACGGTCGTCGTCGCGCTCGCCGGGCTCGCGGTGGCCGGGGTGCCGTTCCTCACGGTGATGGGCCTCGCGGCGGCGGGCGCCGTCGTCGTGGCCGTACTGGTCGCGGTCACGCTCGTCCCGGCGCTGCTGGGGTACGCGGGGCGCCGGCTGACCCCCAAGGCCCGTAAGGCCCCGAAGGCCCCGACGAAGCGGAAGAGCGGTGACCCCATGGGCACGCGCTGGGCGCGGTTCGTCACGCGGCGGCCCGTGCTCGTCCTGCTCGCGTGCCTGGTCGGCGTCGGCGTGCTGGCCGTACCGGCGAAGGACCTGCGGCTGGGGCTGCCGGGCGCGGGCTCGCACGCGGCGGACAGCGGGCCGCGGCAGGCGTACGACCTGGTCAGCGAGGGTTTCGGGGAGGGCGTCAACGGCCCGCTCGTCGTCGTCCTGGACACGAAGGGCACGAAGGACACGAAGGACACGAAGGGCGCCGAACGGCCCGAGCGCGCGGTCGGCGGCTTCGCGCGCGAGGTCAAGGAGCTGCCGGGGGTCGCGGCCGTGCTGCCGCCGTCGTTCGACAGGGGCGGCAGTCTCGCGGCCGTTCCCGTGATCCCCGAGAAGGGGCCCGACGCGAAGGCCACCGCCGATCTGGTCGACGAGCTGCGCGACCAGCGCGGCAAGGCCCGCGCCGCCGGGATGGAGCTGGACGTCACCGGCACCACGGCAGCCAACATCGACGTCTCACGGAAGCTGGGCGCCGCGCTGCCGCCGTTCCTGCTGGTGATCGTGGGGATCTCGCTGCTGCTGCTCGGTGTCGCGTTCCGCTCGGTGCTCGTGCCGCTCAAGGCGGTCGTCGGCTTCCTGCTGAGCGTCGCCGCCTCGCTGGGCGCGGTCGTCGCCGTCTACCAGTGGGGCTGGCTGAACGAGCTGATCCCCGTCGCCCGCACCGGGCCCGTGGTCGGCTTCCTGCCGATCCTGCTCATCGGCGTGCTGTTCGGGCTGGCGATGGACTACCAGCTCTTCCTGGTCTCCCGGATGAAGGAGGAACGGGCCCACGGCGCGGCCCCGCGCGAGGCCGTCGTGACGGGCTTCGGCAACGGGGCCCGGGTGGTGACGGCCGCCGCGCTGATCATGATCTCGGTCTTCGGGAGCTTCGCCTTCGGCCACGACCCGATCGTGCAGCCCATCGGCTTCGCGCTCGCAGTCGGCGTGATCATCGACGCCTTCCTCGTACGGATGGCCCTCGTGCCCGCCGTGATGGCGCTGCTGGGCCGTGCCGCGTGGTGGTTCCCGGGGTGGCTCGCGCGGATCGTGCCGCACATGGACATGGAGGGGGAACGGCTCGCGGCCCCGGAGCACAGGGCTCCGGGGCCGGAGAAGGGGGAGGCCGGGGCGAGCCGGGCGTCCGTACGGGGCTGACGCCCCGGGCGTACGGTCAGGCCGCGAAGGCCGCCGCGAGGGTCTTGCCGCGGGTCGCGGCCTCCTCGTGGGCGCGGGCGCGGGACTCGCGGGCCACGTCCACCAGGTGCGCCATGGCCGGGTTGCCCTCCGCGAGGGTCAGCTCGGGGACGACGAAGTGGACGTCGAGGCCGAAGCCGCCTTCGCCCAGGACCTTGGACAGGTACGTCTGCACGAACTCGAAGCTCTCGCGCGGGGTGCCCGGCCCGTAGCCGCCGCCACGGCTGGCGATGACGGTGGTGGGCTTGCCCTGGGCGCTGGGGGTCTCGGTGCCGGTGGTGCGGCCCATGATGATGACGTGGTCCAGCCACGCCTTCAGCGTGGAGGGAATGGTGAAGTTGTACATCGGGGCGCCGATGAGCACGGCGTCGGCCTGCTCCAGCTCCGTGGCGAGCTCGTGCCGCAGGCGGAAGGCCTCGGCCTGCTCGGGGGTGTGCTGCTCGGGGGCGATGAAGCCCGCGACGGCGGCGAGGCCGCCCAGGTGCGGCAGCGGGTTCGCGGCCAGGTCGCGGTGGATCACGGTGCCGTCCGGATGCTGCTCCTCCCACTCCTTGCGGAAGGACGCCGCGACGTCGCGCGAGACAGAACCTTCCGGTCCGTAGAGGGACGAATCGACGTGCAGCAGCGTGGCCATGAGGGGGCTCCTTCATGTTCGTAAGGAGGGGAAGTTTCTTACTCAACTATTGATAACACAGGTACTTACTTTTTTGCATCCCCTTGCGTCGGCGCAGTACGCTGAGGCCATGACAGAGCTTCGGGAACGGCCTCATGAGCGCTCTCCTGGACATGCCTGCGCGGAGCCCGAGCACGGGATCACCCGCGTCTTCCATCTGCTGGGCAAGCGCTGGACCGGCCTGATCCTCGCCGCCCTGATGAACGGGCCCGGGCACTTCGCCGAGCTGCGCCGCTCGGTGCCCGGCATCAGCGAGCGGATGCTCTCCGACCGGCTGACCGAGCTGGCCGCGCTCGGCCTGGTGACGCGCACCGTCGAGGAGGGCCCGCCGCTGCGGGTGAGCTACGGGCTCACGGACGCGGGGTACGCGCTGCGGCCCGCGATGGTCGAGCTGACCCGCTGGGCCGACGGCCACCTGCCGGAGACGGGTGCCGCCTGCCCGAAGGAGTTCCAGGGCTGAGCGTCCTGGTGTCCGGCCCCGGTGCGTTCGCCGGGGCACGCACGAGGGGGGATAGATGAATTCTACACGTATTCCGGCGGTCGAGGGTTTCGCCGCCTGGCCGCGCACCGACTCGCCCAAGCGCGCCGGGAAGGCGCTGCGCGAGCGGGTGCCGCGCGCCGAGCACGCCCGCTTCACGCCCGCCGACCGGCGCCCCGACCCCGTCGACGCCGTCCGCGCCTCCAACGAGGGGCGGCTGCCCGCGCTCACCCCGATCCGGGTCGGGCGGATGGCCGCCACCCCGTTCGCGTTCCTGCGCGGCGCCGCCGGACTGATGGCGTACGACCTCGCGCACGGCACCCCCGCCACCGGCCTCGCCGCGCAGCTCTGCGGCGACGCGCACGCCGCGAACTTCGGCCTCTACGGCGACGCCCGCGGCGGCCTGGTCATCGACCTCAACGACTTCGACGAGACCGCCACGGGCCCCTGGGAGTGGGACCTCAAGCGGCTCGCCGCCTCCCAGGTGCTCGCCGGGCGCGAGGCCGGGGCCGACGAGGACACCTGCCGCGCCGCCGCGCGCGACGCCGCCGGGGCCTACCGGCGCACCATGCGGCTGCTGGCGAAGATGCCGGTCGCCGAGGCGTGGAACGCGATCGCCGACGAGGAACTCGTCTCCCACACCCACGCCCGCGACCTCCTCGGCACCCTGGAGCGGGTCAGCGAGAAGGCCCGGCGCAACACCAGCGCCCGCTTCGCCGCCAAGGCCACCGAGGAGCGTGCCGACGGCGGACGGGCGTTCGTGGACGCGCCGCCCGTGCTGCGCCGGGTGCCGGACGCGGAGGCCGCGGCGGTCGCCGCCTCGCTCGGCGGTCCCGGCGGCTATCTGGACACGCTGCCCGACGACCGGCTGCCGCTGCTGGCCCGCTTCTCCGTGCAGGACGTGGCGTTCCGCGTCGTCGGCACCGGCAGCGTCGGCGCGCGCTCGTACGTGGTGCTGCTCCTCGACCACCGGGGCGAGCCGCTCGTCCTCCAGGTCAAGGAGGCCCGCGCCTCCGCACTGCTGCCGCACCTGGTGGATGCCGGGTTCCCGCAGCAGCCGGTCGCGCACGAGGGGCGGCGCGTGGTGCGCGGCCAGAAGCGCATGCAGGTCGTCTCCGACGTGCTGCTCGGCTGGACGACGGTGGACGGGGCGGACGGGCCGGAGGGGGTGGACGGGCCGGGCGGCTCGCGGCCGTACCAGGTACGGCAGTTCCGCAACCGCAAGGGCAGCGTCGACCCCGCCGCGCTGGCCGCCGACCAGATCGACGACTACGCCCGCATGACCGGCGCCCTCCTGGCCCGCGCCCACTCGCACAGCGCCGACCCGCGCGCCCTCGCCGGGTACGGCGGGAAGGGGGAGGAGCTGGACGAGGCGGTCGCCGCGTTCGCCGTCGCCTACGCGGACCGTACGGAGGCGGACCACGGGGCGCTCGTGCAGGCCGTGCGCGCCGGACGGATCCCCGCCGAGCTGGGTGTGTGAGCCGAGAGCTGATGTGAGGGGCGGGGGCCGCAGGCCGTAGGGTGGATGCGATGAACGCCACCTCTGACGCGGCCCCCGGTAACGAGACCCCCGGCAGCGCGGCTTCCGGCAGCGGGGCCTCCGGGAGCGAGGCTTCCGGGAGCGAGCGGCTGGAGAAGGCGGTGCGGGCCGCCGAGGCCGCGCTGATCGAGTACGAGATCGCGGTCGAGACGTTCCGCATCGAGGTCGAGAACTTCTCCCGCCTCCACCACCAGCGCCTCGGCCCCATGTACACGCGGCTCGACGAACTCGACGCGCAGATCGCCGAGGCCGTCGCCGCCCGTACGGGCGACCCCGAGGACATCCGCCGGGCCCAGGAGGCCCGCGGCCTGGTGCTGCCGATGCCGCAGGTCGAGGAGTTGTTCGGCGGCTGGATCGACTCCGCCGGCATGCCGCCCGAGGCGCAGGCGATGCTGAACGAGCAGCCGGTGAGCCCTCCCGCCCGCGTGCGCCCGAGCGAGGAGGCCCGCAAGGCCTACCGCGAGCTGGTCCGCAAGGCCCACCCCGACCTGGCGCAGGACGACGCCGAGCGCGAGCGCCGCGAGTCCTTCATGGCCCGCGTCAACAAGGCGTACGCCGACGGCGAGCTGGAGACGCTCACCGCCCTCGCCGAGGAGTGGGAGGCCGGGCCGCTGCCGGAGCCGGTCGCCGAACTCCTGCGCAGCGAGGAGCTGTACGCGCGCCTGGAGTGGCTCGCGCGCCGCAAGGAGATGCTCGCCGCGCGCGCCGCCGAGCTGGAGGAGAGCGCCATAGGCGCCATGCTGCGCATGGCGCCCGACGACCCGGACAAGCTGCTGGACGAGATCGCCGAGGAACTGCTCGGCAAGGTGGCCGAACGCGAGCGGGAGCTCGCGCGGCTGACAGAGGCGAAGTGAGCAGAGGCGAAGTGAGGCTGGACTCTTGAATTCCCTTCAGGTACCCGTGGTCGACGCTGCCTCGGTCCCCGCGGACGGGCTGCTGCTGGACGTCCGGGAGGACGACGAGTGGGCGGCGGGGCGCGCCGAGGGCGCGCTGCACATCCCCATGAGCGACTTCGTCGCGCGCATGGGCGAGCTGATGGAGCGCGCGGAGAACGGCGACCGTGTCTACGTCGTCTGCCGGGTCGGCGGACGGTCGGCCCAGGTCGCCGCGTATCTGCTCCAGCAGGGCGTGGACGCGGTGAACGTGGACGGCGGCATGATCGCCTGGGAGCGGGCGGGGCGTCCGCTGGTCGGTGACACGGATTCGCCCTCCGTCGTCTAGGCCCCGTCCTGCCCCTTGCCGTGCCTTGCCGGGTGCGGCTTCACGGTGGTTGCGCGCGCAGTTCCCCGCGCCCCTTCGGGGCGCTCCTGTTCGGGGCGTGGTCAGCCCGGCGCTTCCGTCGCGAGCAGGGCGCCCAGGGTTTCCTCGTGCTGGGCCGCCGGGCCCGCCGTGAGTTCGAGTTGCTTGGCCCAGGCGTGGTACCGGTGCAGGGAGTTGTCCGTGTCGGCGCCCGCGCCGCCGTGGAGGTGCTGGGCGGTCTGCGCCATCCTGCGCACCCCCTCCGACGCCCAGATCTTGGCGACCGCCACGTCCACCGGCGACAGCCGCCACGCCGCCTGCCAGAGGGTGGCCTCCATGGCCCGCACGTCGATGTAGCGGTCGGCGGTCTGGACGGCCACGGCCTGGAACGTGGCGAGCGGATGCCCGAACTGTTCGCGCTCCCCCACGTAGGCGCTCGTCAATTCCAGTACGCGCGTGGCCAGTCCGGCCGCCTGCGCGCAGGTGCCGGTCGCCAGCAGGCGGGCGAGGCGGTCCGCGGCCTCCGGGTGCGTGACGAGGCGGGAGCCGGCCACGCGTACGGAGTCCAGGCGGAGTTCGGCGTACCGCTCCCCGTTCGTGGACGTCTGTTCGGCGAGGGTGACGCCGGGGTCCGAGGGCGGGACGAGCGCGAGCACCGCGCGGCCGTCGGGCGTGTGGGCCGGGACGACGGCCAGGTCGCAGGTGGGCGCCCAGGGGACGGCGGTCTGGACGCCGTCGAGCAGCACGGCACTGTCGTCCTCCGGCGACGGCCGGGCCTCCACCGCGTGTCCGGGCGGCTCGTGGCCCGTACGGCCGTGCGCGGCGGCGGTCAGGACCAGTTCGCCGCGGGCGACGCGGGGCAGGAGCGCGGCGCGCAGCGGCTCGTCGGCGTACGCGGCGAGGGTGAGCGCGGCGGCGCCGGTCTCCAGCAGCGGGACGCGCGCGAGGACCTTCGCCGACTCGCGCAGCGCCAGGCAGAGCGCGAGCGCGTCGAGGCCCGCGCCGCCGTGCTCCTCGGGGACGGTGAGGCCGAGGACTCCGGCGGCGGCGAGCCGGGACCACAGCTCGCGGTCGAAGTCGTCGGACACCGGACGTCCGGCGGGCGTGTGCTGGGGGCTCGGCACGTCGTCGGGGGAGACGCCGGAGAAGACTCCCCGGGCCGCCTCGCGGGCGGCCTCCTGCTCCTCGGTGAAGGTGAAGTCCACTGCTCGCTCCTCCTCGTCCCGCCGGTTCTGATGGGTCGTCAGGTTACTGTCGGGGAGCCGACATCGCCAGAGCGCGGCGTACGCGCGTGCGGCCGGACGCGCGATGGCCGGACGCCGGTCGGTCGCTGTACGGGCGCCTCCTCCCGACGGCGCGGCAGGAGGGCGTAGGGGATCCGCCGTCTGGTGGCGGGCGGTGCTCCGGTGTTTGCGGGCATTCCCGTACGCGCGGTGCGGGTGGGTGCGGTGCAGACGCGCGCCGCCACCTGCGCGGGAACGGGCGGCATATGCCCTGGGGGCAGGCGTTGCCAACGGGGCCGCGTGGCCACCCGGTTGTCAGTGCGTGATCCCTCACGCAGGGTGTCATCCCACCGCTGCGGAGAGCTCTCCGGTACGAGGAGGCCCGGCGGGCACGCCGGGCCCGCCGGGCACATCGGGCACGTCGGGCACGCATCCGGGGCGGAGCCGGACCGTGCGGGGGGCACGGACGTACGGACTGAGGGGGGACGCAGCGCATGGCGGGTGCCACGACGGCGGGCATGCGGTGGGCGGGACCGCGGAGCCTGGGGGGACGCTTCACGGGGGAGGCGGGGGTCGCGGCGAACGCCGACGGCCGCCTGTACGTCTTCCACCGGGGAGAGGGGGACACGCTCCGCGGCAGTTGGCAGAACAGGGACCTGAGCTGGACCCGCGACCGCGAACTGGTGCCCGACGCGCGCGTCGTCGGCTCGCCCGCGGCCGTCAGGGGCAGGGACGGCCGGATCCATGTGTGCTGGCGCGACGACGAGAGCCGGCTGATGCGCGTACGGCAGCACGAGGTCAACGGCGCGTTCGGCCCGCCCGCCCCCCTCACCACGGGCCTCAGCGGCGACCCGGTGCTGGCCCTGAACGCCAACGGCCGCGTCTCGGTCTTCTACGCCGGCATCGAGGGCTCGCTGTGGGAAGCTCGCCAGTCCGGCCTGGACTCCTACGACTGGAACACGCCCGTCAGCCTCGGCGGCTGGGCCCGGGGCCGCCCGGCCGCGGCGCGCGCGGGCGACGGCCGGGTCTCGGTCGTCCACATCGGCCGCGACGACGAGGCGTGGACCAACACCCAGAAGGGGCCCGACGCCGCCGAGTGGGAGGGCTTCTCGCGCGTCACGGGCGGCGTACGGGACGGGCTGCACGTGCTCCCGGACTGCAACGGCCACCTGGACGTGCACTACCGGGCCGAGGGCGGGGAGTCCCGCTGGTTCGGCCAGGTCACCGGCTACGGTGGCTTCTCCACCACCACCTACGGGCTCAACACGCACCTCGCCGGGAGCCCGCGTTCCGCGCTCGCCTGCGACGGGCGCCAGCACGTCTTCGCGCGGGGCCCCGGCGGCCTGCTGCTGACGGCGGCGCAGCAGCGGCCGGGCTCGCTGGAGTACGGCGAGTTCACCGAGCTGGCCTCCGGCGCGCACGGCGACCCCGTACCGGCGCTCGGCCGCGACGGGCGGCTGTTCGTCTTCTACGGGGGCGAGGACGGCACGCTGCTGTACGTGCAGCAGGAGTTCGCCCGGAACGGCCGAGGCGGGGCCACGGGCGGACGGTTCCCGGAGGGGTGACAGCCCGTTCCCGGGGACGCGTGGTCCGGGAGGCGTGCGGTCCGGGAGGCGTGCGGTCCGGGAGGCGTGCGGCAGGTCAGGTTGCGCGCGGGACGTATGCCAGGCCGTGGGCGCCGGGCTCGCCGCGCCGGGGGATGTCCAGGCGGGCCAGGTCGCGCGGCGACGCGGGGTCGGCGAGGTCGACGACGTGGACGGTGGACGAGGCGACGCGGGACGGATCGACGCCCGGCGCTTCGCCGAGGCCGATCACATCGGCATCTCCCGCCACGGCAAGCGCCACGGCCCCCTCGACGACGCGCTCGCCGCGCACGGGCTGCGGCGCCGCGTCGCGGTCGTCGTCCCCAGCCATACGAGCGCGATGCTGCTGGCCCGGGACAGCGACCTCGTCGCGATCACCCTCGCCGACTGGCTCCCCGGGACGCTCACGGCGCTGGGCCTGCGCACGTTCCTCACGGCGCTGGGCCTGCGCACGTTCCCGATCCCGCTCGACCTGGGACCGCTGGAGCTGGGCATGGCCTGGCACCCCCGCAACGCGTCCGACCCCGGCCACCGCTGGTTCCGCGACCACGTGGCGGCCGCGGTCCTGGCCCCGCGGGAGAGCGGCGGAGAGTGGGGGCGGAGGGGGACGGGTGACTGGGCGCTTCAGCCGGCGAGTTGAGCCTGTCCGCTGCCGGGCGGCATGATCGGTGCTGGAAGGTGGTGACCATGGAGCCACTGGCGGAGACCGACCCACGGGAGATCGGGCCCTACCGATTACTGGCCGTACTGGGCCATGGCGGGATGGGCCGGGTCTTTCTGGGGACCGCGTCGGACGGCCGACTGGTGGCCGTCAAACTCATCCGCGCCGCTCTCGCCGACGACGCGCTCCACCAAGGGCGGTTCAGGCGGGAGGTAGCCGCGGCACGCAGAGTGCGCGGTGCCCACACCGCCCCCGTGCTCGACGCGGACCTCGACGCGCCCACCCCCTGGTTGGCCTCGGCCTTTGTCTCCGGCCCGTCGTTGCAGCAGGTGGTCGACGGTGGTGTGGCCGGTGGCGCCGGTGGTGCCGACGGCCCCGCCGCTGACACCGTCGCTGCCGGGGCGCTTCCGGAGGGGGCCGCTCTGCGGCTGGCCGCCGGCCTGACCGCCGCCCTCGACGAGATCCATCGTGCGGGCCTGGTGCACCGGGACCTCAAGCCGGACAACATTCTCCTCACCGGCGGCGTGCCGGTCGATGACGAGGGCGTCCGGGTGGTCGATTTCGGAATCGCGCTGGCCACCGACGACGCCCCGGGCAGCACCAGGCTGACACGGACCGGATGGGTGGTCGGCTCGCCGCCCTACATGTCTCCCGAACAGGCCGACGGGAACACGATCACGCCGGCGAGCGACGTCTTCTCGCTCGGTTCCGTGCTGGTCATGGCTTGTACCGGCGCCAGCCCGTTCGCTGGAACGTCGCTGCAGCAGGTGCTCCACAACGTCCTGAACTCCGAGCCCGACCTGTCAGCGCTCCCCTGCCGGATACGCGCGGTCGCCGAAGCATGCCTGGTCAAGGACCCGGCCAAGCGGCCGAACCTGAGCGAACTGCGAGACCTCATCGGCCAAGTCGCCACGTCCACGCGGCCTTGGCCCCCGCAGGTCAGGGACCTCGTGCGGGCCCAGCGCGCCGAAGTCGACTGGATACTCGGACTCGTTCACGACACGATCACCACCAGAACAGACGGAAGAATCGATCAGGCGTCATGGAACAGCAGGGCGACCGATCCGATCCCGTTCACCGTGGACGCCCTGCTGCCCGAGAGGTTCGTCAACGATCTCGACGGGGAGTACGCGCGGGTGGCGGCAGGCCCTCGGCCGGCCGAGGAGGCCGGGCCCAGGAACCTGGCCTCCGTACTCACCTCCTGCGGCTGCTCGCAGGTGATGGCCGGGACATACCTGGAGCAGGGCAGCCCGAACCCACCCGTCCTGGTCTCCGTCACCGTTGTCCCCATGCCGGACAGTGCGATGGCCTCCATGGTCTACAACTTCCTCCTCCAGGGCGGCGCGTGGGAGAAGAAGCTGACGTTGTGGTCCGGCCAGTCCCACCACGACGGCAGCCCTCTTCGCGGTGACTACGACGACGGCTTTTTCGAACGCGCTCACCTGCGCGCCTCCGGGCGCTACGTCATCGCCGTGCGCACTCTGCGCACCGACCTCTGCGCGGAGAACTGGCTCTACCCGTACATATATGCCGCGACGACCCGAGCCTCGCGCTCGTGCGGTCCGGAGAACTACAGAAGGCACTGACTGAGCTGTCGACGCCTACGCTGCCCTCGCTGCCCTCGCTGACGGCTGGGCGTCGGGCGGCGGGCTACGCGTCGAAGTCGACCTCGACCACGGGCGTCAGGGGATGGGACTGGCACGCCAGCACATACCCGGCGTCCAACTCCTCCGGCTCCAGTGCGTAGTTACGGTCCATGTGAACCTCGCCGCCCAGCAGGCGGACGCGGCAGGTGCCGCAGACGCCGCCCTTGCACGCGTACGGCGCGTCCGCGCGGTTGCGCAGCACCGTCTCCAGCACGGACTCGCCGTCGTCCACCGGCCAGGAGCCGCTGCGGCCCTCCAGGGTGGCCTTCACCGTCGCGGACGTCGGCGTGTGCGCGGCGGAGGGCGGCGGGGCCGGGGCCTCGTCCGCGTGGAAGATCTCCTGGTGGATGCGGGCGCGGGGCACGCCCAGGCCGCGCAGCGCCCGCGAGGCGCCCTCGACCAGGCCCAGCGGCCCGCACAGATACCAGCCGTCCACGCCCTCGACGCCGCGCTCGGCGAGCAGCGCGGGCAGCAGCGCCGTGAGCCGCTCGGCGTCGAGCCGGCCGGAGGGCAGGCCCGTCTGCTGGTCCTCGCGGGAGAGCACGGTGACGAGCTGGAACCGGTCCGGATAGCGGTCCTTGAGGTCGGCGACCTCCTCCAGGAACATCGTCGAGGCCGACGAACGGTCGCTGCGTATCAGGCAGAAGCGGGCCTCGGGCTCCCGCGCGAGCAGCGTCGAGGCGATGGAGAGCACGGGCGTGATGCCGCTGCCGCCGACGACCGCCGCGAAGTGCCCGGCACGGGGCTCCAGGATGAACCGGCCGGTGGGCGGCAGCACCTCTACCTCGTCCCCCGGCACCAGCTCCTTGAGCGCGTACGTCGAGAACTCGCCGCCCTCCACCTGGCGTATCCCCACGCGGAGCGTGGCGGGCTCGGGCGTGGCCGGGTCGCACAGCGAGTACGTGCGGCGGATCTCCGTGCCGCCCTCGCTGAACCGGCGCAGGGCTATGTGCTGCCCCGGTGCGTACCGGTAGTCGGCGCGGAGGCCCGGGGGGACGGCGAGGGTGACGGCCGCCGAGTCGTCCGTCAGCCGCTCGACCGCTGTGACGCGCAGCGGGTGGAACATGCCCATGCCTCACAGCTCCTTGAAGTGGTCGAACGGCTCACGGCAGAACTCGCAGCGGCGCAGCGCCTTGCAGGCCGTGGACGAGAAGCGGCTGAGCAGCGTGGTGTCCGCCGAGCCGCAGTGCGGGCAGCGCACGGCCTCGGCGGGCTCCGGGGCCCGGTGCCGGGTGGCGCCGAGGGCGACCGGCACGGGGCCGGTGCCGACGCCGGTGTCGGCGCCGGTGCCCGCGGGGCCGCGCGTCGTGCGGGGCGGGGCTATGCCGTGCTCGGCGAGCTTGCGGCGGCCGGACTCGGTGATGTCGTCCGTCGACCAGGGCGGGGTGAGCACCGTGCGCACCGTGACCTCGCGGGCGCCGCCGCGCTCGCGCAGGGCTGCCTCGATATCCGCGGCCATGCTCTCGATCGCGGGACATCCCGTGTACGTCGGCGTCAGCTCGACCTCGACATGGCCGGGCTCCGGCTCGGTGACCCGGCGCACCACGCCCAGCTCGGCGAGGCTGACCATGGGCAGCTCGGGGTCGGGAACGGAGCCCGCCAGCTCGGCCAGCACGGCGAGATCCGCGCCCGCTGCCTCGCCCGGGGCCGATGTCTCGCCCGGGGGCGTGCCCGTGCCCGTACCGGTGCCTGAGGGCGGGGCCGTGCCCGTACTCCGAGACGTGCCCGTGTCCGTGGGGTGGGCGTCCTGTGCCGTCACCATGTGGCCCCCGGGTGGCTGCGGTGCAGATGCTGCATCTCGGCGAGCATCCGCCCGAACGGCTCGGTGTGCAGGCCCTGGCGGCCCGCCCCCGCCGTCCACGCCCCGGTGCGGGGCGACTCGGGCAGGGCGAGCCCCGCGCGGCCGAACACCTCGGTGATGCCCGAGGCCCACTCCCCCTCCAGCGCCTGCCAGTCGACGTCCAGGCCCTCCAGGGGCTCGAACAGCTCGCCGGTGAACCGCCACAGCGCGTCGACGGCGCGCTGGGCGCGGGCGTGGCTCTCCTCGGTGCCGTCGCCCAGGCGGAGCGTCCACTGCTCGGCGTGATCGCGGTGGTACGCCGTCTCGCGCACGGCCTTCTCGGCGAGCGGCAGGCGCGGGGCGAGCCGGGCGAAGAGCGGCTCCTGGTAGCTGGAGAAGAAGAGCTGGCGGATGATCGTGTGCGCGAAGTCGCCGTTGGGCTGCTCGGTCAACTGGCAGTTGCGGAACGCCCGTTCCTCCCGCAGATAGGCGATCTCGTCCTCGGTGCCCATCTCGTCGCGCAGGTCCGCGTAGAGCGACCTGGCCTGGCCGAGCAGGTCCAGGGCGATATTGGCGAGGGCGACCTCCTCCTCCAGGACCGGCGCGTGCCCGGCCCACTCCCCCAGGCGGTGGGAGAGGACCAGCGCGTCGTCGGCGAGGGGGAGGGTGGCGAGCGCGGGGGGAGCCGTCGTCACAGGTTCCGCACCCCCTCCGGCACCTCGTAGAACGTCGGGTGTCGGTACGCCTTGTCGGCGGCGGGCTCGAAGAAGGGGTCCTTCTCGTCCGGCGACGAGGCCGTGATCGCGCTGGAGGGGACGACCCAGAGGGAGACGCCCTCGGAACGGCGGGTGTAGAGATCCCTGGCATTGCGCAGGGCCATCTGCGCGTCCGGCGCGTGCAGGCTTCCGGCGTGGGTGTGGGAGAGGCCACGCCTGCTGCGGACGAAGACCTCCCAGAGGGGCCAGTCGGCGGCGCTCATGACGTGACCGCTTCCTTCCTGTCGGAACGGGGGGCGTGCTGGTGCTTGGCCGCGTACGCCGCGGCGGCCTCGCGGACCCAGGCGCCCTCCTCGTGGGCGCGGCGGCGCTGGGTGATCCGCTGCTCGTTGCACGGCCCGTTGCCCTTCAGGACCGCGCGGAACTCGGACCAGTCGATCTCCCCGAAGTCGTAATGCCCCCTGTCCTCGTTCCATCGCAGGTCCGGGTCGGGGAGGGTGAGGCCGAGGGCCTCGGCCTGGGGGACGCAGATGTCGACGAAGCGCTGCCGCAGCTCGTCGTTGGAGTGCCGCTTGATCTTCCAGGCCATCGACTGGGCGCTGTGCGCCGACTCGTCGTCGGGCGGGCCGAACATCATCAGCGACGGCCACCACCAGCGGTCGACCGCGTCCTGTGCCATGGCGTGCTGGGCCTCGGTGCCGCGGCTGAGGACGAGCAGCAGCTCGTACCCCTGCCGCTGGTGGAAGGACTCCTCCTTGCAGATGCGGACCATCGCGCGTGCGTACGGCCCGTAGGAACAGCGGCAGAGCGGGACCTGGTTGGTGATCGCGGCGCCGTCCACGAGCCAGCCGATGGCGCCGACGTCGGCCCAGGTCAGCGTGGGGTAGTTGAAGATCGAGCTGTATTTCTGGCGGCCGGAGTGGAGCTTGTCGAGCAACTCGTCGCGGCCGGTGCCCAGGGTCTCCGCCGCCCCGTACAGATACAGTCCGTGACCGGCCTCGTCCTGGACCTTGGCCATCAGGATGGCCTTGCGGCGCAGGGAGGGGGCGCGCGTGATCCAGTTCGCCTCCGGCTGCATGCCGATGATCTCCGAGTGCGCGTGCTGGGCGATCTGGCGCACGAGCGAGGAGCGATAGGCGTCCGGCATCCAGTCCCGCGGCTCGATGCGCTCGTCCGCGGCCACGGCGGCCTCGAAGGCGGCGCTGAACGCGGCCTCGGAGTCCTCCCGCGCCCGCTCCCGCGCGCCCTCAGCGGACGTGACCTGTGATGTCGCCGATGTCGCCGATGTCATCCGAGCCCCCTGCTCCCACGCCAGCCGACCGACCGATCGTTCGGTTCAATGGTGGGCCGTGCCCGCGCGGCATGTCAAGGCCGAATGCTCCGCACTCCCGGGGCCTCGTCCCGGGACCCCCAGTACCCTCTGAGAGTCTCTGAGACGGACCGGTGTAGTCATGACCATGGAATGACCATGGAAACGGTGGGGAGCGGGAGGGCATGGAGCCAGCAGCGCACCAGGAGCCCGGACCGGCGGGCAGCGGCGGCACCGGCGGTATCGCCGGGCTCTCCCTGCCCGCCCGGATCGTCGTGGCGATAGCCGTGGCCGTCGTCACGGTCGCGGTCGCGGTCCACCTGGCGATGGTCTTCTTGCAGACCGCCCCGTCCAACACGGTCAGCAAACGCCACGCGGAGACCCTCGACGCGTACGTGCTCCCGGAGTTCGAGCGGAACTGGAAGCTCTTCGCCCCCAACCCCCTCCAGCAGAACATCGCCGTCCACGCCCGCGCGAAGGTCGCCAAGGACGGCGGCACCGAGACCACCGGCTGGGTCAACCTCACGGCGATGGACGGCCGGGCCATCCGCGGCAACCCCGCCCCGAGCCACACCCAGCAGAACGAGCTGCGGCGCGGCTGGGAGTTCTTCCTCAACTACCACGACAGCAAGGGCAGTCCGATCGGCATGCGCGGGGACCTGTCCGAGCGGTACCTCAAGCGGATCGTGATGAACCGCTTCGGGCCCGAGCTGAACGGCGGCAGCGTCGAGCGCATCCAGGTCCGCTCGGCGACCACCCCCGTCAAGGCCCCCTCCTGGAGCGAGGAACGCATCAACACCAAGACCACCTACCGCACGATGCCGTGGTGGCAGGTCACCAGCGCGGACCTCCCGGGAGGCGGCAAGTGACGGACCACGAGACGGCCCCCCGCCCCGAACCACGCCCCGAGCCGGAATCCGGCCCGGGGACGGGACCGCGCCCCGAGTCCGGGTCCGGGTCCGGACCGCGCCCCGAGCCCGGCCCCTGGCCCCGCCTCGATCCGGGGACGCCCTCCGCCGTCGGCGCCCTCGCCTCCTGGCGCGTCCGGGGCGAGCGCACCCTCTCGCGGGCCCTCACCCAGGTGACCACCCGCGCCCTCGGCCCGTACCAGACGGCGATCGTCCGTATCGGCTTCTCCGCCACCTGGCTCTTCTTCCTGCTGCGCGAATGGACGCACCGGAGCGAGCTGTACGGGCCCGACGGGCCCTGGAGCTGGGGGCTGGCGGACCGGCTGATCGACAGCAATCACGCGTTCACCGTGCTGATGTGGTCGGACGGCGAGGGCTGGTTCCAGTTCGTCTATCTCCTGGCGCTCGCCTCGTCCCTGGCGCTGCTGCTCGGCTGGCACACCCGGACCGCCTCCGTGCTGTTCATGGTGGGCGTGCTCTCGCTCCAGAACCGCAGCGTGTTCATGGGCGACGGCGGCGACAACGTCATCCATCTGATGGCGCTCTACCTGGTGCTCACCCGGTGCGGCCAGGTGTGGTCCCTGGACGCGCGCCGCGCCGCACGGGCGCCGGGGAAGTCCTCGACGGCGGGGACCGTCCTGTGGATCGTCCTCGGCGTCACCCTGGCCACCTGCACGCTCACGGCCGGGTTCAGCCTGGGCTGGGGCCTGTTCTTCTGGGGCCTGTGGATCGCCTACGGCCTGTGGGGCGCCGTGGAGCGCGCCGCGGCGGGCGAGGGCGCGGGGAGGGGGCTGCGCGAGACGCGGACCGTCCTGGACATGTTCGCCAACCTCGCGCACAACGGCGCCCTGCTGGTCATCATGGTCGAGGTCTGCCTGATCTACTCGACGGCCGGATGGTTCAAGATCCAGGGCTCCCGCTGGCAGGACGGCACCGCCGTCTACTACCCGATGCACCTGGACTACTTCGCCCCCTGGCCGGAGCTGAACGAGGTCCTCGCGGGCAGCGGCGTCATGATCTTCCTGATCACCTACGGCACGGTCTTCGTGCAGGTCGCCTTCCCCTTCACGCTCTTCAACCGGCGGGCCAAGAACGTGCTGCTCGCCCTGATGATCATCGAGCATCTCAGCATCGCCGTGCTCCTGGGCCTGCCGTTCTTCTCGATGGCGATGATCGCCGCCGACGCGGTGTTCCTGCCGACGGTCTTCCTGGTGTGGGCCGGGCGCAGGGCCGCAGCGGTGGCCCGCGGGGCCGTCCCCCGGCGCCCCGGCGGGCGGGGAGCGCCCGAGGGCGCCGCGGGCGAGGGCGCCCCGGCCCCCGAGCCCGCGGAGGGCGCCGCCTCCACGGTCCCGGCCGCCCGCCACTGAGCGGCCGAGCCGCCAGTCCCGCCGATCCGCCGACCGGCTGAGCGGTGCCCCCGGCCCGTGACCGTAGGCTGGCGGGGTGGACGAGGAGATCGCGGAGTGGCGGACGTACGCCGGTGAGGGCGTGCTGCTGGACGGCTTCCACGCGCTGAAGCACGCGCTGCGCTTCGGCGCCCGTGTCCCCGTCGCCGTCGCCCGCGACCGGGAGGCCGCGCTCGCCCTCGCGCGCGACCTGGCCCCCGACCTGACCGGCACGCTCGAAGGGCTGCTGCGCGAAGTGCCCGACAGGACGCTGGGCACGCTCGTCCCCCGCCCGCACCCCACGGGCGTCGCCGCGCTCGCGCTGCCCGCGCCCGGCCGTACGGAGCGGGCGCTGCGGGACCGCGAGGCGCCCCTCGTCGTGCTCGACAACCCCCGCAACCTCGGCAACGTGGGCGCCGTCGTCCGCCTCGCGGCGGGCTGCGGCGCCGCCGGGGTGCTCACGACCGGCACCGTCGATCCCTGGCACCCCTCGTGTGTCCGTGCGAGCGCCGGGCTGCACTTCGCGACGGCCGTCGCGCACCGGGAGGTCCCGGAGCTGCCGGAGGGGCCGCTCTACGCGTTCGACCCGGACGGCGAGGATCTGCGCGGCCTCACGCTCCCGCCGGACGCGATGCTCGCCTTCGGCTCTGAACGGCACGGCCTTACGGACGCGATGCGTGAACGGGCCGACCGTCTGGTCGCCCTCCCTATGCGCCCCCAGGTCTCCAGCTTCAACCTCGCCACCAGCGCGGCCATGGCGCTCTACCACTGGATGGCGGGCGCCCGTACACAGTGAAAGTGCGCCCCTCTTAAAGAGGGGCGCACTTTCCGGCGTAAGGACGTATCAGAGGTACGGGCCGCCCGTGCGGGCCTGCCGGGCCTGGGCCTCGTCGCTGTGCGGGCCCGCCGCTTCGTCGGGGAGCGCGCCGGGCGGCAGTGCCCTGCGCATCTGCTCCAACTGCGCCCGTGCGGCCATCTGCTGGGCGAAGAGCGCGGTCTGGATGCCGTGGAAGAGGCCCTCCAGCCAGCCCACCAACTGGGCCTGCGCGATGCGCAGTTCCGCGTCGGTCGGGACTGACTCCTCGGTGAACGGCAGGGAGAGGCGCTCCAGCTCCTCGATCAGCTCGGGGGCGAGGCCGTCCTCCAGCTCCTTGATGGAGCTGGTGTGGATCTCCTTGAGGCGCTGCCGGCTCGCCTCGTCGAGCGGCGCCGCCTTCACTTCCTCCAGAAGTTGCTTGATCATGCTGCCGATCCGCATGACCTTCGCGGGCTGTTCGACCATCTCCGTCACGGGGACCTCAGCCTGCTCATCGCCGTCACCGTCGCCGCCCTTGGCCGCGGTACTGCCCAGGGCCATTCCGTCCGGGCCCACGACCAGGACCTGGGGGCTCTCCTGCGACTGTTCGTTGCTCGGCTGTGTCATACCCCCATTCTGCACGCTGGCCCACCCCTCGCGCGGGCCGCACGGTGGCCGTACGGTTCATCCGCGCCGCAACCGGAGGGCCAGGAAGGCGAGTCCCAGGCCGATCAGCGCCATTCCCGCGCCCAGGGGCAGTACGGGGAGGACCTCACCGGAGGGCTCGGAGGCCACACCCTGCCGGGGGAAGCCCCCGGCCTCCCGGGAGGGGAGGGGGAGGTCGGGCTCGTACAGGTTGTGCTTGCCGATGGCCTGGTCGGAGGAGCGGGGCGCGGGCCGTCCCGCTGAGGGCGGGACGGAGGTGAGGGGCGCCGCGGCGCCGGTCTCGCGGCGCGGCTTCCCCGGGTGCCGTCCGTCCCGTTCCTTCCGTCCGTCGTGTGCGGACGGTTCCTTCCGTCCGCCGTCCGGACGGTGCGAGGGGCGCGACGTGGCGGGCCCGTCGCGTCCCTCGCGTCCCTGGTGGCCGGGGCCGTCGGCGTCGTCGCCCGCGTCCCCGCGCCCGTCCCCGTCGCCGTCCCCCGGCCGGTGCCCCTGGCCGGGGGAGGAGGGGCGTTCGCCGTCTCCGTCCCCGTGCCCGTCACCGTTGCCGTGCGTGTCCCCGTCTCCGTCCCCGTCGCCCTCGCCCGGGGCCGTCGGACGCGGGTCCATTCCGGGCGGTACGGCCGGACCGTGCGGGTCGGTGCTGGGGTGCGTGCGTCCGGGGCGCCGTCCGACCCCGGCGGGGTTGCCCGCGAGCCGTCCGGCCTCGCCCGCCTCGCCCGCTCTCCCGGGGTCGCCCGCGGGGGCCTCGCGCTCGGTCCTGGGCGTCGTGTAGGGCGCCTCGTCGCTCCGCCGGCCGTGTCCGGGCGGCTCGGCGCCGCGCGCGGACGGCGTCCATTCCGTGCGGGGCTGTCCCGAAGCCCTGCCGGAGGCCCCGGAGGCCCCGGAAGCCCCGGAGGCCCCTGAGCGGCTGGGCTCCATCCTCTCGGTGCCCTCTGCCGGGTCCCTGGTCGCCGACGGTGCCGAGGGCTCGCCCGGCGCCGCGCGCGCGAGGGCGAGTGGCCCCGGCAGCGCCAGGACGGCACAGGTCAGCAGCGCGATACCGACGCGCCTTCGCTGTGCGTGACCCACCGAGACCCTCCCGAGCTGGCGTGACCAGAGAGGTAACCAGCGTCACATGTGGGGATGAATCCGGCATTTCGGGTCCGCGATGCGCTATGCGTACGACGGGCGCGGCGGGGCGTCGGTGCGCCCGGTGTGCTACGCCGTCAGCAGGATCTTTCCGACGTGCCCGCTCTCCTCCAGCGCCACGTGCGCCTCGGACGCGTCGCGCAGCGGCAGCAGCCGGTCCACCACCGCCCGCACCCGCGGCTCCCCGTTCCCGGCGTTCCCGTCGGTCCCGCCCTTCGCGTCGCCGTCGCGCTCCTCCAGCAGCGGCCACACGTGCTCCCGTACGGCCGCCACGATCGCCGCCTTCTCGGACGCCGGGCGGGCCCGCAGCGAAGTCGCCGTCACGGCCGCGCGTTTGGTGAGCATCGCGCCCAGGTTCAGCTCCCCCTTCGCGCCGCCCTGGAGGCCGATGACGGCCAGGCGGCCGTTGACGGCGAGGGCCTCGACGTTCCGCTCCAGGTACTTGGCGCCCATGATGTCCAGGATCACGTCGGCGCCGTGCCCGTCCGTCGCGGCGCGCAGCTCCTCGACGAAGTCCTGCTCGCGGTAGTTGACGAGGATGTCGGCGCCCAGTTCGGCGCAGCGGTCGAGCTTCTCCTTGCTGCCCGCCGTGACCGCGACGCGCGCGCCGACGGCCTTCGCCAACTGGATGGCCATGGTGCCGATGCCGCTCGAACCCCCGTGCACGAGCAGCGTCTCGCCGGGGCGCAGATGGGCGACCATGAAGACGTTCGACCAGACGGTGCAGGTGACCTCGGGGAGGCCCGCCGCCGTCGTCAGGTCCATGCCGCGCGGGACGGGCAGGAGCTGGCCCGCGGGGACGGCGACCTTCTCCGCGTAGCCCCCGCCCGCCAGCAGCGCGCACACCTCGTCGCCGACCGCCCAGCCCGACACTCCCGGGCCCAGCGCGGCGATCCGCCCGGAGCACTCCAGGCCGGGATACGGGCTGGCGCCGGGCGGCGGGGGGTAGAAGCCCCGGCGCTGCATCACGTCGGCGCGGTTGACGCCGCTGGCCGTCACCTCGACGAGGACCTCGCCCTCGCCGGGTTCGGGGTCGGGCACCTCGGCCCACTCCAGTGCCTCGGGGCCGCCTGGTTCGGGAATCGTGATCGCATGCATGGGCCCGACGCTACTCGCCGCGCGGGCTTCTCAGGGGGGCGCCCGGCCGCTCGTTCCCGTCGGTCAGCGGGGCGGGCGTGGAGCGGCGGATGACGACGAGCCGGTCCATGAGCTGCAGGGTCGCCGCGTCGGGGGCGTCGTAGGCGAGTATGCGGTGGCCGCGGATGACGGACACGACCAGGTCGTCGCAGTCGCGCGGGGAGCGTCCCGCCTCGGCCTTGGTGACCGGGCGTTCCTTCAGGTCGAGGCCCGTGCCCTGCTGGATCAGGTCCTCCATGACGGTGCTCGCGTACGGGCTGAGCATGGCCAGGCCCAGCAGTCTGCCCGCCGCGCTCGCGCTCGTGATCACCGAGTCGGCGCCCGACTGGCGCAGCAGGGGCGCGTTCTCCTCCTCCCGCACCGCCGCGACGATCTTGATGCGGGGGTTGAGCTGCCGCGCCGTCAGCGTGACCAGCACGGAGGTGTCGTCGCGCTGCGGGGCGATGACGATCTGCTTGGCGCGCTGCACCTCGGCCCGCACCAGGACCTCGCTGCGGGTGCCGTCGCCCTCGATGCCGGCGAAGCCCTCCGAGTTGGCGGCCTTGACCACCTGCTGGTGCGGGTCGATGACCACGATCTGGTTGCGGCCGAGGCCGGTGGAGAGCAGGGTCTGCGTCGCCGAGCGGCCCTTCGTGCCGAAGCCGACGACGACGGTGTGGTCGCGCAAGGCGGACCTCCAGCGGGACAGGCGCCACTGCTGACGGGTGCGGTCCGTCAGCGCTTCCAGCGTGGTGCCGATGAGGATGATCAGGAACAGCACGCGCAGCGGCGTGATGAGCAGGGTGTTGACGAGCCGCGCGGAGTCGGAGGCGGGGGCGATGTCCCCGTATCCGGTCGTGGAGAGCGTGACCGTCGTGTAGTAGACGCAGTCGAGGAACGACATGTGCCCGTCGGCGTTGTCGTTGTACCCGTCGCGGTCGAGCCAGACGAGGAACACCGTCGCGCACAGCACGAGGAAGGCCGTCAGGATGCGCCGCGCGACCTGCCGGAACGGGCTGACGTCCGGCCGGGGGAGCAGCACGGAGCCGTGCCGCTCCTCCTCGCTGTCCTCTTTGCTGCTGCGGAGTCTGCCCTTCACCTCGGCAGCTCCAGCAGCCGTACGTCCGTGCCCGGCGCGGCCCCGCCCGGCGGGATCACGGCGAGCGCGTCGGCCGTCGCGATGCCGCGCAGCATCGACGGGCCCGCGTAACGCAGGGGGCGCACCCGGGCGCGTACGCCCGCGCCCTCGTGCGCCACGGGCACCAGCCGGGTGTCGCGCGGATGGCCGTGCACCTCCTCGGCGAGGGTCCCCTGCTGCTCGTGCCCGGGGCCCGGCCTGCCGCCCAGGGTGCGCAGCAGCGGCGCCGCGAGCGTGACGAGCCCGGAGAGTGCCGCCAGCGGGTTGCCGGGCAGGCCGACGAGGAACGTCCCGCCGCCGCCCTCGCCGCCTTCGCCGTCCCGGGCGCCCCTCCCGTCCTCGCCGTCCCCTTCGCCCCCGGCTTCTCGCTTCTTCAGCGCCGCGAGCAGCATCGGGTGGCCGGGGCGGACCCGTACGCCGTGGACGAGCAGTTCGGCGCCGAGGCGGCGGAGCGTCGGCTGGAGGTGGTCGACGGGTCCGGCGGCCGTGCCGCCCGTGGTGACGACGACATCGGCCGTCGTGGTCGCCAGCGTCTCGTACAGCGCCTCCGCGTCGTCGCCGAGGCGCCGGGTCACGATCACGTCGGCGCCCAGCGTCGTCAGCCACGGGCCCACCATCGGGCCCAGCGCGTCCCGGATACGGCCGTCGTGCGGGAGGCCCCGGTGCATCAGCTCGTCGCCGAGCACGAGGACTTCGGCGCGCGGACGGCGTACGACCTCCAGCTCGTCGTATCCGGCGGCTGCCGCGAGCCCCAGCACGGCGGGCGTGACGTGGGTGCCCTCCGGGAGGAGCGTGTCGCCCGTCCTGCACTCCTGGCCGCGCGGCCTGATGTCCGTGCCGGGCTGCGGCGCCCTGGCGGTGCGCAGCCGGGTCGCACCGGACGTCGCGCCGTGCTCGGAACGCAGCACCGCGCTGGTGTTGGGCGGGATACGCGCCCCGGTGGCGATACGGATCGCGTGCCCGTCCGGCAGCGGCGCGGGCTCCGCCCGGTCGCCCGCGAGGATGCCCTTCGATTCGGTACCGATCGGTTCCGTCACCAGCTCCCACGGCCCCGGGCCCGACACCGCCCATCCGTCCATGGCCGAGGTGTCGAACGACGGCAGGTCCGTCAGCGCCTCCAGCGGGCCCGCGAGGGTGTGGCCCAGGGCGCGGTCCAGGGGGAGCGTGACGCGGGGGAGCGCGCCGGGCGAGCCCGCGGCGAGCGCCCGCGCTTCCGCCCACGAGGGCCGCTCGGGCCTGCGCGTACGGGCGGCGACACCGGGCTTCCGGGCGTCCCGGCCGGAGGCGGGCCCGCCCGCGGAGCCGCCTCCGGTCCCGCCGCCGAGGGCGCCCGCGCCGTCCGCCGTGCCCTCCGCCGTGCCGTCCGTCATGCCGTCCGTCATGCCGTCCGCGTGGTCACGCCGCACGGACGCCTCCTCCTCCGGCTGCCCGGCGTCCACGTCGGTCTCGCTCCACTGGATGCGCCGGATGCGCTTGAGACGGGGCACGGGCGGGGCGGCGGGGCGCGTCCTGCCGCTGTTGGCGAGGGCGATGGCCTCGTCGAGTTCGTCGGCTCCGCTCATCGTCCGCTGTTCCCGTCCGCGTTCCCGTTCGGGGTCCCGTCCGTCGTGTCCTCCTCCGACCAGCGGCGGGCGAGGGCCGCCGCCTTGCGGGCGGCGTCCGCGACGTCCTCGGGCGTGCCGCCCGCGCGTGCCGCCGCGAATCCCACCAGGAAGGTGGTCAACGGCGCGGCCGGCCGCGCGACACCGTGTGCCGCGTCCCGCGCCAGGTCCAGGAGCGGGCCGGTTTCCACGTCGAGTTCGATGCCGAGTTCGGCCTTGACCGCGGCGATCCATTCATCCAGCACGGTGCCATGGTCCCTGATCCGGGCCCTCGCCGTGGCAATGTCGCCCCAGGTGTCGCAGTCGAGCGACCCGTTCCCGGGCGGCGCGGGGGCGCGGCGCAGGGACAGACCGTCCAGCAGGAGCCGCAGCGGAATGCCGCGCAGGGTGCCGTACTCGGCGTGCAGCAGGGCGAGTTCGCGCCGCAGCGCCTCCGTACGGTACGCCGCGAGGAGCGGCTGGTCGCGCCCGTCGTGCAGGACGGTGCCCTCGTCCCCCCCGCGCACGTCGAGCAGTTCGCGGACGGTCTCCGCGGCGAGGAACGGCACGTCGGAGGAGAGCAGCAGCACGGTCCCGTGCCGCACGCCGCGCAGGCCCGCCTCCAGGGCGGCCATCGGGCCGCCGCCCGGCGGGTCCTCGCGCGCCCAGGTCACCGGGCGGTACGTCGGGCGGCGCGGGCCCACCACCGTCGTCGACGCCGCGTCCGCGCAGGCCGCGAGGACGCGGTCGAGCAGCGTACGGCCGCCGACCGTCACCGAGGGCTTGTCGGCGCCGCCGAGGCGGCGGGAGCCGTCGCCCGCGAGGACGAGCGCGTCGAACGGCGCGGACGGCGCGGACGGCGGGCGTCCGGCCGCCCAAGGCTCTGGAGCGTGGTGTGTCACGCCTCAGAGCGTACGGAGCAGCACCGCCGGGCGTTCCACGCAGTCCGCGACATGGCGCAGGAAGCCGCCCGCCGTGCCCCCGTCGCACACCCGGTGGTCGAAGGTGAGCGAGAGCTGCACCACGTCCCGCACGGCCAGCTCGTCACCGACCACCCACGGCTTGCGGGCGATACGGCCGACGCCGAGCATCGCCGCCTCCGGGTGGTTGATGATCGGGGTCGAGCCGTCGACGCCGAACACCCCGTAGTTGTTCAGGGTGAACGTGCCGCCCGTCAGCTCCGCCGGCGTCAGCGTCCCCGCGCGGGCCGCCTCGGTGAGGCGCGACATCTCCGCGCCGAGGCCCTCCGCGCTGAGCAGGTGCGCGTCCCGTACGACCGGGACGACCAGCCCTCTGTCCGTCTGCGCGGCGAAGCCCAGATGGACCTCGGGCAGCACGACGATCTCGCGTGCCTCGGTGTCCACGGTCGAGTTGAGCGCGGGGAAACGGGCCAGCGCCGCCGTGCACACCCGCCCGAGGAGCGCCAGCAGGGAGACGGGGCTCTCCTGCTGTCCCTCGTTCATCGCCCGGCGGGCCGCGAGGAGTTCCGTCGCGTCGGCGTCCACCCAGCAGCTCGCGTCGGGTATCTCCCGGCGGCTGCGGCTGAGCCGCTCGGCCGCTGTGCCGCGGATGCCGCGCAGGGGGATCCGCTCGCCCGAGGGCGCGGCGGAGGAGCCGCGGGCCGCCGTGGCGGGTGCCGGTGCGGGCGCTGGTGCGGGCTCCGGTGCCGTCCTGTCCCGGAGCGCGCGCTCCACGTCGGCCCGCAGGATCAGCCCTTCGGGCCCGCTGCCCGCCAACTCGCGCAGATCGAGACCGTGTTCGCGGGCGAGGCGGCGCACGAGGGGGGAGATGACGGGGACGGTGCGCGCGGTGTCGGCGGACGCGGTGTCGGCGGGCGCGGGCGCGGTCCCGTTCCGGGGGCGCTCGGGGGCGGGCTCGGACCGATGCCCGGGTCCGGCTCCGGCTCCGGCCCCTGTCCCGGCGCCGGGTCCGGGGCGTACGGTCCGGCGCGTGCGGCGCGTGGGCTCCTGCGTGCCGTAACCGACCAGCACGTTGCCGGAACCGCCGACGTGCTCCAGCTCTGGTTCCGGCGTGCCGCCGCTCTCCGGCCGCGCCGGGGCGTCTGCCGTGGCCACCGTGGCCACCGTGACCAGAGGGGCGCCGACCGGGATCTCGGCGCCCTCCTCCGCCATGTGCGCGGTCACCACTCCCCCGTACGGGCAGGGCACATCAACCATCGCCTTGGCCGTCTCGACCTCGACGACGGGCTCGTCGATCTTCACCGTGTCGCCCACCGCGACGAGCCAGCGGACGATCGTGGCCTCCGTCAGCCCCTCCCCCAGGTCGGGGAGGACGAACTCGCGGACCTCGCCCATCAGCGCGCGCCCCCTTCTGGTCCCCCGCCGCCGGGCGTCCACGCGCTCTCCCACTGGAGCCGCGCGACCGTGTCGAGCACACGGTCGACGCCCGGGAGGTGGTGCCGCTCCAGCATGGGCGGCGGATACGGGATGTCGAACCCGGCGACGCGCAGCACCGGCGCCTCCAGGTAGTGGAAGCAGCGCTCCGTGATCCGGGCCGCCAACTCGCCGCCCGGGCCCGCGAAACCGGCCGACTCATGGACGACGACGGCACGCCCCGTGCGCCGTACGGAAGCGGCGACCGTCTCCTCGTCGAACGGGACGAGCGAGCGCAGGTCGACCACTTCGAGGTCCCAGCCGTCCTCCTTGGCGGCCTCGGCGGCCTCCAGGCAGACCGGGAGGGACGGCCCGTACGTGACGAGCGTCGCCGACGTGCCGGGTCGGCGCACGACCGCGCGGCCGATGCCGGGCACGGACTCGGGGGAGTCGGGGTCCCAGTCGGCTTTCGACCAGTACAGCCTCTTGGGTTCGAGGAAGACCACCGGGTCGTCGGAGGCGATCGAGGCCCGCAGCAGCCCGTAGGCGTCGGCCACGGTCGCGGGGGTGACGACGTGCAGGCCGGGCGTCGCCATGTAGTACGCCTCGGAGGAGTCGCTGTGGTGCTCGACGCCGCCTATCCCGCCGCCGTAGGGCACGCGGATGGTGACCGGCATCGGCACCGCGCCCCGTGTGCGGTTGCGCATCCGGGAGATGTGCGAGACGAGCTGTTCGAACGCGGGGAACGCGAAGTGGTCGAACTGCATCTCCACCACGGGCCGCAGCCCGTACATGGCCATACCGGCCGCTGTGCCCAGGATGCCCGCCTCGGCGAGCGGGGTGTCGGCGCAGCGCTCGTCCCCGAACTCCCCGGCCAGCCCGTCGGTGACGCGGAAGACGCCGCCCAGGGTGCCCACGTCCTCGCCGAAGACGTGCACGTCCGGGTCGTCGGCCAGCGCGTCGCGCAGGGCGCGGTTGAGGGCCTGGCCCATGCTGACGGGCTTGCGCGCGGGGCGCTGGCCGCCCGCCGCCTGTGGTGGCTGGACCGCCGTGCTCATCGCCGGGCCTCCCCGCGTCCGTTCCCGCTGCCTCCGGCGGTGCCGTCCGCCGGGTGCTCCTCCGCCGCGGCCAGCTCGGCGCGCAACTGGTCGGCCTGGGCGCGCAGTTGCGCCGTCTGCTCCGCGAACACGTGCGCGAACAGGTCCATCGGGTCCAGCTCCGGATCCCGGTTCATCCGCTCGCGCATGTCCGCCGCGCGCCGCTCGGCGGCCTCCGCCGCCTCACGGACGTCCGCTTCGTCCAGCAGACCGCGCCCGCGCAGCTCGCTCTCCAGGAGCGTCACGGGGTCGTGCGCGCGCCAGGCGCTGACCTCGTCGTCCGTCCGGTAACGCGTCGCGTCGTCGGCGTTCGTGTGCGCCTCCAGCCGGTACGTGACGGCCTCCACCAGCGTGGGGCCGCCGCCCTGGCGGGCGCGGTCGAGTGCCTCGGTCAGCACCTCGTGCACCGCCACCGCGTCGTTCCCGTCCACCAGCCTGCCGCGCATTCCGTAACCCACCGCCTTGTGGGCGAGGGAGGGCGCCGCGGTCTGCTTGGCGAGCGGGACGGAGATCGCGAAGCCGTTGTTCTGCACGAGGAAGACCACGGGCGCCTGCCATACGGCCGCGAAATTCAGCGCCTCGTGGAAGTCGCCCTCGCTGGTGCCGCCGTCGCCGACCAGGGCGAGCGCCGCCACGTCGTCCCCCTTGATGCGGGCCGCGTGCGCGAGGCCCACCGCGTGGGGGAGCTGCGTCGCCAGCGGCGTGCACAGGGGCGCGACGCGGGCGGCCCGTGTGTCGTACCCGTGGTGCCAGTCGCCGCGGAGCAGCGAGAGGACCTCCACCGGGTCCAGGCCGCGGGCGACGGCCGCGAGCGTGTCCCGGTAACTGGGAAAGAGCCAGTCGCGCTCCCGCAGCGCGAGCGCCGCGGCGACCTGGCAGGCCTCCTGCCCGGTGGAGGAGGGGTAGACGGCGAGCCGTCCCTGCTTCGTGAGCGCCGTGGCCTGCTCGTTGTACCTCCGGCCGTCCACCACCGCCGCGTACAGCCGCCGCAGCAGCTCGGCGTCGGGAGCCTCGGTGCCCTCGGGCCGCTCGGCTCCCAGGACCCGGTACGGCTCGGCGTCCGGCAGGAGGGGCTCGGGCGCCGTGCGGGGGCGCCAGGACGGGGGAGGCGCGGGGGTGTAGGCGCCGTGCTGCTCTAGGACCGTCATGACGAGCACCTCTCATCGTGGGGCCCTCGTGGGGCGGGCTGCGCGGGGGAGGGCCGGGTGATCCCTCCCCTACCGATTGTTCGGTCGCTGGCACATTTTGGCTACGGGTGGCCTCAGCCTGTGGACAAATGGCTGGCGGGACCGTTCGATGACCGCAGGACGTCCATGGAGGGGAGGCCGCAGGCGGTGCCGGATGAACAGATGGCCAACGATCCGTCCCGCGACGTCCACCAGGCTCAGCCGGATCAGCCGGACGATCCGCGTCCCCCCGCCAGGCCCCTCGACGCCATCGACCGGGACATCCTGCGACTGCTCCGTTCGGACGGCCGCGCCTCGATACGGTCCGTCGCCGAACGTGTCCATGTGTCACGGGCCAACGCGTACGCGCGCATCAACAGGCTCATCGACGACGGCGTCATACGGGGCTTCAGTGCTCGCGTCGACCAGGAACGGGCGGGGCACGGCGCCTCCGCCTACATCACCCTCAAGATCGTCCAGGACTCGTGGCGCAGCGTGCGCGAACGGCTGCGGGAGCTGCCCGGTGTCTCGCACATGGCGCTGGTCAGCGGCGATTTCGACGTCCTGCTCCTCGTCCACACCTCGGACAACCGGGCGCTGCGCGACCTGGTCCTCACCCGTATCCAGTCGATACCGGAGGTGCTGAGCACGCGGACGCTCCTGGTCTTCGAGGAGACGGACCTCGACCCGGAGCCCTGAGGGCCCGTACGTCCTCAGGTCGTGGTCGTGCGCAGGCCCGCGAAGGCGGTGCGGACCACGGCCTCGGAGACCTCGGCGCTGGTGGCCGAAGGCCCCTTCCCGTTGCTGCTCGCGCGCTCAGGGCGGTACCACTCCGCGATCGAGTTGATCATCCCGAAGAGCAGCCGCGTCGCCAGCCGCGCGTCCACGTCGGCCCGCAGGTCCCCGTCGGCCGCGGCCCGCTTCACCAGCTCCGCCACCCGCTGGTCGAACTCGCGGCGGCGGTCCATCGCCCAGATCTCCGTGTCCGTGTTGCCCCGCACCCGCAGCAGCAGCGTGACATAGGGCAGCTCCGCCATCAGCACCTCGACCGTGCGCCGCGTGACGTGCTCCAGCCGGTCCACCGCCCGGCCCTCGCACGCCCCCTCCTCGTCGAGCACCCCGAACAGCCCGTCCAGGGCCCGGCTTATCCCCCGGCGCAGCAGCTCCTCCTTGCCGCGCACATGGTGGTAGATCGACGACTTGGAGATCCCCGCGGCCTGCGAGAGGTGCTCCATCGACGTGCCGTCGTAACCCCGCTCGTTGAACACCCGCACGGCGACGGAGAGCAGGGTGTCGGGGGTGTACGTGTCGCGCTTTGCCGTGGACATGCGCCTGATGCTAGCCGGGGCGTGATCGCGCCCAGAATCCCGCGCCGAACCCGAGTTATCCACAGGCTGCCGTACCCCCTTGCACCGACCGATCGTTCGGTTGCAGTATCTACCTGGTACGGCCCGGCCGCCAGCCCCGGCCGTCGTCCCAGCTCACGGCCTTCATTCCAGCTCACTGGCGTCACCACCGTTCACAGAGGAGTTGGTCCTAGTGACCTCCGGCACCGGATCCGCCGCAGCCGCGCTCGTCGAGAAGCACCGCCCCACCCTGGACCGCGCCCTGGAAGCCATCCGCTCCCGGGAGTTCTGGTCCCCGCACCCCGAGCACCCGAAGGCCTATGGAGAAGGGGCCGCCGAGGACGCCAAGGCCGCCTTCGACGCGCTGCGCGGCTCCCGCTTCGAGCTGCCGGGCCAGCCCGGCTCCGGCGGCTGGACCGCCACCGAGACCTCGCCCTATGGGCTGGAGATGGGCATCGAGTATCCCCGCACGGACGCCGCCGCGATCGACGCACTGCTGCCCGCGCTCCGCGCCGGGATGCCCGCCTGGCGGGACGCCGGGCCGGAGGTCCGCGCCGCCGTCTGCCTGGAGATCCTGGCCCGCATCAGCGCCAGGACCCACGAGTTCGGGCTCGCCGTGATGCACACCAGCGGCCAGGCGTTCATGATGGCTTTCCAGGCCGGCGGGCCGCACGCCCAGGACCGCGGCATGGAAGCGGTGGCGTACGCGTTCGAGGAGCAGACCCGCGTCCCCGCCGCCGCCGACTGGGAGAAGCCCCAGGGCAAGCGCGACCCGCTGCGCATGCGCAAGGAGTTCACCGCCGTCGGCCAGGGCATCGCCCTTCTCATCGGCTGCAACACCTTCCCGACCTGGAACGGGTATCCGGGCCTCTTCGCCTCCCTCGCCACGGGCAACCCGGTCCTGGTCAAGCCGCACCCCCGCGCCGTGCTGCCCCTCGCCCTCACCGTCCGAATCGCCCGCGAGGTCCTCGCCGAGTCGGGCTTCGAGCCGAACCTGGTGGCGCTCGCCGCCGAGGCCGAGGGCGACGGCATCGCGAAGGACCTCGCCGTCCGCCCCGAGATCCGCATCGTGGACTACACGGGCTCGGCCGCCTTCGGCGAGTGGCTGGAGAGCCACGCCCTCCAGGCCCGCGTCTTCACCGAGAAGTCGGGGGTCAACTCGGTCCTGATCCACTCCACCGATGACTACAAGGGCTTGCTGGGCAACCTGGCCTTCTCCCTCTCGCTCTACAGCGGCCAGATGTGCACCACCCCGCAGAACCTGCTGATCCCCCGCGACGGGATCGACACCGACGCGGGCCACAAGGCCTACGACGAGGTGGTCGAGGACCTCGGCCAGGCCGTGGGCAAGCTCCTGGGCGACGACGCGAGGGCGAACGGACTGCTGGGAGCGATCGTCAACGACGCGGTGCGCGAGCGCATCGAGGCCGCGCCCTCCCTCGGCGAAGTCGCCCTCCCCACCCGCGAGGTGACCAACCCCGACTTCCCCGGCGCGACCGTGCGCACCCCCGTGATCGTCAAGCTGGACGCGGCCAAGCCCGAGGCCGAGGCCGGGTATCTGTCCGAGTGCTTCGGCCCCGTCTCCTTCGCGGTCGCCGTCGCCTCCCCCGAGGACGGCCTGGCCCTGCTGCGCCGCACGATCCGGGAGAAGGGCGCCATGACGGTGGCGGCGTACACGACGTCGCCCGAGGTCGAGCGCCAGGTCGTGGAGGCCTGCTTCGACGAGCCCGCGCAGCTCTCGCTGAACCTCACGGGCGGGGTGTATGTGAACCAGACCGCGGCCTTCTCCGACTTCCACGGCTCGGGCGGCAACCCGGCGGCCAACTCCGCGCTGTGCGACGGGGCGTTCGTGGCGAGCCGCTTCCGCACGGTGGAGGTGAGGCGCATGGCCTGACGGCCGACAGCCCCGCCCGGCGACGGCCCCGGTACGGGACGGCGCGACACGGGCCCGGCCCGACACGAGCCGACTCCCGTGTACGGATGACGGCGGCCCCGGCGACGGCCCCGGCACGACGGCGACAGCGGCACGACAGCGGGGCGCCGCGCTCACGCGACGCCCCGCGATGCCGAGGTCACCCCGGACGGCTCCGGAACGGGTTCTGGACGAGATCCGCCCCCTCCGGAAGCCGAAGCCGGAAGCCGAATGCCGGAACGGTCACTGGTGGGCCGGACAGTCCCCGGTGGGCCAGCACAGTCACCGGTGGGCCAGCACAGTCACCGGTGGGCCAGCACAGTCACCGGTGGGTCGGTCGGCCCTGCCGGGCCGGTTCACCGGCGGCCGGTCACTCCGGCGGCTTGCCGGTGGAGATCGTCAGGTCGATCTTGTCCTTCTTCGGGTCGAAGTCGTCGAGGTTCGAGGGGCTCTGCTCCAGCACGGTGTTCTTGCCCCACACGTTCTCGTCCTCCTTGGTGACTTCGCCGACCATCCAGTTGGCCGCGCGCATGCACGCCTTGACGGAGGTGAGGTCCTTGTAGGTGAACTCGGGGAGCATGACCTTGCTCTTGTCGTCGTAGCTCTCCGTGGCGTCGGTGCACTTGGAGGCGTCGATGGTGCGGGACTTGTCCGGGCCCTTGAACTTCCCGGTCGAGTCCTCCGTCGGACCGCCGTTGGTGCTGCCGCCGTCGCCGCCCGAGGAGGCCGCAGGCTCCTGCTTCTGGGACTGCTTCTCCTTCGGCTTCGCCTCCGGCTCCTTGTCCTCGTCACCGGTGAGGGCGATCACGAGGAAGACGAGGCCGACGACGACGGCCACGCCGGTCACGAGGTAGGCGATGAGCGCGCCGTTGCTCTTGCCACCCTGGCCGCCGGTGCCGGTCGACGGGGGCGCGATGTTGTACGGCGGAGGGGTGCCGTGGCCGCTCTGCGCGTTGTAGGGCGCGGGCGGCGTGCCGTAGGGCTGCTGACCCATGGCGGCGGGCTGGTTGGGGGCGGGGGTGGGGGGAGGGGTGGAGGGCCCGAAGCCCCCGTTTCCGTACTGCTGCCCCTGGTAAGGCTGCTGCACGTTCCCCTGCGCCTGTGCCCCCGCGTCGTTGACGGGCGGGAAGACGGCCTGGCCCACGCCCGCGCCGCTGTTGGCGGGCGGGCCGCCGCTGATGATGATCGGCGAGGTGCCGGAGGCGACGCCGGAGCCGCCGATGCGGGAGCACTCGTCGTGCATGGACTCGGCTGACGGGAACCGCTCGTTGGGGTTCTTCCGCAGGGTCCGCGCGACGAGCGCGTCGACCGCCGGGGGGATCGACTGGTTGATGGTCGAGGGCGCGACGGGCTCTTCCTGGACGTGCGCGTAGGCGATGGCCAGCGGCGAGTCCGCGTCGAAGGGCAGCCGTCCCGTCAGCAGCTCGAAGAGCATGATGCCGACGGAGTAGAGGTCCGAGCGCGCGTCGACGCCGCGTCCCAGCGCCTGCTCCGGCGAGAGGTACTGCGGGGTGCCGACGACCATGCCGGTCTGTGTCATGGATGTCACACCGGACTGCATGGCCCGCGCGATGCCGAAGTCCATGACCTTCACCACACCGCGCTTGGTGAGCATCACGTTCCCGGGCTTGATGTCCCGGTGCACGAGGCCCATCTCGTGGCTGACCTCGAGGGCCGCCAGCACATCGCCGGTGATCTTCAGCGCCTTGTCGGCGGGCATGGCGCCGAACTGGGCGATGTCCTCGTCGAGCACGGAGCGCAGCGGCTTGCCCTCGACGTACTCCATGACGATGTACGGCACCATCGCGCCGTCGATGTCGTCCTCGCCGGAGTCGAAGACGGAGACGATGTTGGTGTGCGTCAGCTTCGCGACGGACTGGGCCTCGCGGCGGAAGCGCTCGCGGAAGGACTGCTCACGGCCCAGCTCGGTGTGCAGGGTCTTGACGGCGACCTGCCGGTCGAGCACCGAGTCGTACGCGAGATAGACCGAGGCCATCCCGCCCGCGCCCAGCAGGGACTGGAGCTGGAAACGCCCCCCGCCGACCATGCGGCCGATGTAATGACCGGCCGCCTGTGCGCCGTCCTCGCTCATCTGACTGCTTCCCCCTCGGCGGCGCCGCCCGCGCAGGTGCGTTTGCTGGCTGGTGCAGATACGTTAAGTGACTCTGTGCTGTCCACTGGGTGATCCAATGGACCCGATACTGGCCCAAGTTTGCCCGAGGCCCGCGACACGTCAAGCTCGTTGCCCGTTCCGTGACCGGATGCGCACGGGACTGTCGCAGGCCGGGAGCGTGCGGGGCTCGCGGCGGGAACCGGACAGGGGCCGGACTCGGGACCGGGCCGGGGTCGGACCCGGCACCGGACCGAGCCGGACTCGGTGCCGGACTGCGGCCCGGCGAGGGCTGTGGAGCCGCTCCACCGCGCGGCCGCGCGCGCCAGCGTATACGTACCGTCGCTGTCAGCGAACTTGCCAGCCGGGTGCCGCAGCTTGTTGGATGGCCCCTTCCGTCCCCATCCATGTACCCCTCCGCGTGCCTGTAGCCTCCATGGGGGAGTACGCACCGCGCCCCCTCCTCACCGGGGTCGCGAATCCGAATTCGACGGCGAGGACTGATGGCACAGACGCAAGCCGGCGGGGGCCCCTCCGACCCCGACGCGACGGGCGGCGGCTCCATGCCCGAATCGCCGGAGTTGTGGGGGAACAACGGCCTGGTCGGTGACGGACGATACCGCCTGACCCACCGCCTCGGACGCGGCGGCATGGCCGAGGTCTTCGGGGCCGAGGACCTGCGCCTCGGCCGTACGGTCGCGGTCAAGCTGCTCCGCTCCGACCTGGCGGAGGACCCGGTCTCCAAGGCCCGTTTCACCCGCGAGGCACAGTCCGTCGCGGGCCTCAACCACCACGCCGTCGTCGCGGTCTACGACTCCGGCGAGGAAGTGATCGCCGGCAACATCACGCCGTACATCGTGATGGAGCTGGTCGAGGGCCGCACCATCCGTGATCTGCTGCTCACCGCCGAAGCCCCGCCCGCCGACCAGGCGTTGATCATCGTCTCGGGCGTGCTGGAGGCGCTGGCCTACAGCCACCAGCACGGCATCGTGCACCGCGACATCAAGCCGGCGAACGTCATCATCACCAACCAGGGCGCGGTCAAGGTGATGGACTTCGGTATCGCCCGCGCGCTGCACGGCGCGTCCAACACCATGACGCAGACCGGCATGGTCATGGGCACGCCGCAGTACCTCTCCCCCGAGCAGGCCCTCGGCAAGACGGTGGACACCCGTTCCGACCTGTACGCCACGGGCTGCCTGCTCTACGAACTCCTCACGCTGCGCCCGCCGTTCACCGGCGAGACCCCGCTCTCGGTGGTCTACCAGCACGTTCAGGACGACCCGCTGCTGCCGTCCGAGATCTCCGAGGTCGTTCCGCCGGAGCTGGACGGTCTGGTGATGCGGTCGCTGGCCAAGGAGCCGGACGACCGCTTCCAGACGGCCGAGGAGATGCGCGGCCTCACGCAGTACGCGCTGCAGATGCTGCACGAGCACGGCGGCCACACGGGCGGCGTGTGGAACACCGGCCCGACGGCGCACGGCGGCGGCTCCACCCCCGCCATGGGCGTCCCCGGTGCCGACGCGCGCCAGCACCCGCCGCACAGCGAGACCTCCCAGATGGGCGCCGCGCCCATGCTGGGCGGCCCGCGTGACGACGACGGCGGTTTCGACGGCGGCCCGCGCGGCGGCGGCAGGGGCGGCAGCGGCGTCAAGTACGCGCTGATCGCGTTCCTCGCCGTGATCGCCATCGCGGGCGGCATCTTCTACGCGCTCAGCGGCAGCGACGACACCAAGGACAAGGGCCCCAAGCCGACCGAGTCGACGCAGGAGCCCAAGGAGAAGAAGAGCAAGTCCAAGGAGCCGTCGAGCACGCCGACGGAGACCGAGCAGGAGCAGCCCGGCACCACCACGGGCGACACCGGCGACGACTACACGCCGACGCAGCCCCCGACGCAGTCCAGGCCCACCGAGAGCGAGGAGTCGCCCTCGGAGCAGCCGTCCGACACCCCGACCGGCACCGCCTCGGGCGGTACGACCGAGGGCGGTCAGAGCGGCACCACCGAGGGCGGCGACAGCGGCACCACGGAGGGCGGCAAGGGCGGCACCACCGAGGGCGGCAAGGGCGGCACGACGGAGGGCCAGAAGGGCGGCACGACCGAGGGCGGCCAGGGCGGTGCCGATGACGGCGGCGCCGACGCGGGCGGCCTGGTCGACGGCGGTGCCGACGGCGGCTGACGCCCGCTGACACCCGCTGACGTCCCCTGACGTCCCCTGACGTCCGCGAGGGCGGACACCTCGTACGAGAGCTACGGCGCGCGGGCTTCCGGCCCGCGCGCCGCTCCTTTGCAGGGGTCCGGGGCACTCCCGGGCCAGGGTCCGGGGCACTCCGGGGCCGGGGGGCCTTTACCCCGGTTCGGGGGCCCAGTCCAGTCCGGCACGCAAGATCCCGGGCAGCCTCTACGATGCGGCTCGTGCAGCCGTCATCGTCCGCCCCACCAGCCCTCACCTCGCTCGACGGGGGCACGCTCCACTCCGTGCTGCGGCAGTACGACGCGGGGGAACCGCTGTCGTGCGAACCGGTCTCCCAGGGCCTGCTCAACCGGGGCTACCGGCTCGCGACCACCCGGGGCCGCTACTTCCTCAAGCACCACCTGGACGCCGTCGCCGACCGTGCCGACCCGGCGGGCCCCGCCCGTATCGAGCGCCAGCACCGCGCGACCGACCGGCTGGGCGCGCTGGGTCTCCCCGTCGTCCCCGCCGTGTCCGCGCCGGGCGGGCGCACGGTCGTGGTGGACGACGGGCGGTGTTACGCGCTGCACCCCTGGATCGAGGGCAGGCACCGGCACGGGGCCGAGCTGTCGACGGCGCAGTCCTGCAGCCTGGGCACCCTCCTCGGCCAGATCCACACGCGGCTCGCGCAGGTCATACCGGCCGCGTCGCCCGGCATCGAGCCTGGGACCGTGCCTCCGGGCTCGCCCGGGAGCGCCGCGTACGAAGGCGCGGACCCGGCCGCGACGTACGAGCTGATCGGGGAGCTGCTCACGCGCGTACGGGGGCGGAGGCGGCGGGACTGCTTCGACGAGCTGGCCGAGCACCGGCTGCTGGAGCGCCGCGGGCTGCTGCGGCGCTACGCCGGGTGCCGCCCGCCCGCTGTACGGGAGAGCTTCACGGGGTGGGTGCACGGGGACTTCCACCCGCTGAACCTGCTCTATCCGGCGGCGGGGAGCGACGAGGCGCCCGTGGCGATCCTCGACTGGGACCGGCTGGGGGTGCAGCCGCGCGCGGAGGAGGCGGTGCGCGCGGCGGCGATCTTCTTCCTGCGCCCCAGCGGCGCGCTGGACCTGCGCAAGGTACGGGCGTACGCGCGGGCGTACCGGCGCAGCGCGGGCGCCTCCCCGGAGGAGCTGGGCGCGGCCGTGCACCGGGTGTGGTGGGAACGGCTGAACGACTTCTGGATGCTGCGCTGGCGCTACCAGTTGCGCGATGTGCGCGCCGACCCTCAGTTCCCGGCGCAGGCGGCGCTGGTGGTCTGGTGGAGCAGCCGGTACGAGGCGGTACGCGGCGCGTTCTGCGGCTGAGCGCTATGTGTGGGGGACGCCCCGGAACCAGTGGACGGAGACGAACTCGGGTTCGATGCGGAGGTAGACCGGCTCGAAGGGCTCGCCGTTGGTGTGGACCGTGCAGGGGCCGAAGCGGGCGAGCTGGGCCGCGGTCGGCTCGATCACCCGGGCCTCGCCCACGAACTGCACGGACCAGACGTCCACGGCGCCGGTCTCCAGGTTGCCCGCCTCGTAGGCGACCACGGCGCCGTCGAGCGCGGTGTGGTAGCCGAAGCCGCGGTGGATGCGGATGAGGACGTCGCCGCCGTCGACGATGTGGCGGGCGATGGTCACGAACGGCAGGGCGTGCCTGCTCATGGCGACCCGGCCGTACCGGATGCCCGGCAGCATGCTCAGCGCCTCGGCGCGCTCCGCGGTCTGGGAGGACATTCCTCCACCGTGCCCGCGCGGCCCGCGGCGCCGCCAGGGAGATCGGACCCCCGGGAGAGGGCCGAAAGTCCCTTGCGCCCGCGGGGCCGCGTCCTCGCGTGCTGCCGCTTGTCGCCTCTTGTCTCTGCTTGCCGCTACTTGTCGCTCTCGGCCTGGAGCCGTGCGACGTACGCCGCGGCCTGCGAGCGGCGCTCCATGCCGAGCTTGGAGAGCAGGCTCGACACATAGTTCTTGATCGTCTTCTCGGCGAGGTGGAGCTGCTCGCCGATCGCGCGGTTGGTCAGGCCGTCGCCGATCAGGTCGAGGATCTTCCGTTCCTGATCGGTGAGCGACTTGAGCCGCTCGTCCTGCTTGCCGCCGGAGCCGCCGCCGTCCCGCAGTCGCTCCAGCACCCGCTGGGTCGCCGTCGGGTCGAGCAGCGACTTGCCCGCGGCGACGTCCCGTACGGCCGTGAGCAGCTCGGTGCCGCGGATGGCCTTGAGGACGTACCCGGAGGCGCCGGCCATGATCGAGTCGAAGAGGGCCTCGTCGTCGGAGTACGAGGTCAGCATCAGGCAGCGGATGGACTCGTCGCGGGAGCGGATCTCGCGGCAGACCTCGACGCCGCTGCCGTCCGGAAGCCGTACGTCCAGCACGGCGACGTCCGGACGGGTGGCGGGGATCCGGGCCAGCGCCTCGGACGCGGTGCCCGCCTCTCCTACGACCTCGATGTCCGACTCGACCGAGAGCATGTCGTGCACGCCCCGGCGGACCACCTCGTGGTCATCGACCAGGAATACGCGGATTCTTCCGTTTTCAGGCACAAGGTCAGTCTCACATACTGATCCTCTCTTCACTCTTCCCGGGCTTTGGCCCCCCGGGATAACGTGCGAGTGTCCGCGGCTCGCGAGGCCGTGACCAGTGATGTCCCCGATTTCCGCACGGTGCTTGGATTTCCAGCTTTTTTGTTGGATATCCGAGCAAAGTTGCAGGTCAGGGATGCCTCGTGCGTCTATGGAGATACTGGCCATGGCTTGGGGCGCTCCTGACCGCTCCGGGCGAACGACTCGGAGCCGGGGAGCGCGGGCCGCGACCGGGACAGCAGTCACCGCCCGGCGCCGTCCGCGACGCTCCCACCCCGTGCGCCGCACCGGACCGGGCGAGCCTCCCCCCGCCAGTGGGTGGGGGAGCCCCAGGTCACCGGCAACCCCGGGGGCCGGACAGACGGAGGAGCACACGTGACCGTGGAGAGCACTGCCGCGCGAAGCAGCACCGCGACCGCGCGCCGCAGCGGCACCGGAGGAAAGAGCGCCACCAAGACGGCGGCGCCCGCCAAGGGCAGCACCGCGAGCAAGACGGCAGCGAAGAAGACGGCCGGGGACGCGAAGGGCAAGACCCCCGCGAAAACTCCCGCGAAGAGCAAGACCCCCGCGAAGAAGACCGCCGCGAAGAAGACGGCCACACGCAAGACCGCGGGGACGGCGAAGACCACCCGGTCCGGGAAGAACGCGCCGCAGCAGGCACAGACGCGGGCACAGGCGCTGCCCCAGGCACAGGAGCAGCAGCAGGAGCAGCAGACCGAGCTGGTCCAGCTCCTCACCCCCGAGGGCGAGCGCGTCTCCCACCCGGACTACGACGTCGATCTGACCGCCGAGGAGCTGCGCGGCCTCTACCGCGACATGGTGCTGACCCGGCGCTTCGACGCGGAGGCCGTCACCCTCCAGCGCCAGGGCGAGCTGGGCCTGTGGCCCTCGCTGCTCGGCCAGGAGGCGGCGCAGATCGGTTCGGGCCGCGCGCTGCGCGCGGACGACTACGCGTTCCCCACCTATCGCGAGCACGGCGTCGCGTGGACCCGCGACGTGGACCCGACGCTGCTGCTCGGCATGTTCCGCGGGGTGAACAACGGGGGCTGGGACCCGAACAGCAACAACTTCCACCTCTACACGATCGTCATCGGCTCCCAGGTCCTGCACGCGACCGGGTACGCGATGGGCGTGCAGAAGGACGGCGCGGACTCGGCCGTCATCGCCTATTTCGGTGACGGCGCCTCCAGCCAGGGCGACGTCGCGGAGGCCTTCACGTTCGCCGCCGTCTACAACGCGCCGGTCGTCTTCTTCTGCCAGAACAACCAGTGGGCCATCTCCGAGCCCACCGATCGCCAGACCCGCGTCCCGATCTACCAGCGCGCCCAGGGCTTCGGCTTCCCCGGCGTCCGCGTGGACGGCAACGACGTGCTGGCGTGCCTCGCCGTGACCCGCGCCGCCGTCGAGCGCACCCGCTCCGGCGAGGGCCCGATGCTGGTCGAGGCGTTCACGTACCGCATGGGCGCCCACACCACCTCCGACGACCCGACGCGCTACCGGCGCGACGAGGAGCGCGAGGCGTGGGAGGCCAAGGACCCCATCCAGCGGCTGCGCACCTATCTGGAGAAGGACGGCCTGGCCGACGCCGCGTTCTTCGAGGCGGTCGAGAGCGAGAGCGACGAGATGGGCAAGCACGTCCGCGAGGCCATCCGCACCATGCCCGACCCCGACACCATGGCGATCTTCGAGAACATCTACGCCGACGGGCACGCCCTCGTCGACGAGGAGCGCGCGCAGTTCGCCGACTACCTCGCGTCGTTCGCCGACTCGGCCGAGGAGGCCCGCTGATGTCGTCCACCACGCCCGCGCCCGCGCGGGGCACGAAGAAGCTCCCGATCGCCAAGGCGATCAACGAGTCGATGCGCCGCGCCATGGAGAACGACCCGAAGGTCCTCGTCATGGGGGAGGACGTCGGCAAGCTCGGCGGCGTCTTCCGCGTCACCGACGGCCTGCAGAAGGACTTCGGCGAGGAGCGGGTCATCGACACCCCGCTCGCCGAGTCCGGCATCATCGGCACCGCCATCGGCCTGGCCCTGCGCGGCTACCGGCCCGTGGCGGAGATCCAGTTCGACGGCTTCGTCTTCCCCGCGTACGACCAGATCGTCACGCAGCTCGCCAAGATGCACGCCCGTGCGCTCGGCAAGATCAAGCTGCCGGTCGTCATCCGTATCCCGTACGCGGGCGGCATCGGCGCGGTCGAACACCACAGCGAGTCCCCCGAGGCGCTCTTCGCGCACGTCGCGGGCCTCAAGTGCGTCTCCCCGTCCAATGCCTCGGACGCCTACTGGATGCTTCAGCAGGCCATCGAGAGCGACGACCCGGTCATCTTCTTCGAGCCCAAGCGGCGCTACTGGGAGAAGGGCGAGGTCGACACCGGCGCCATCCCCGCGCCCCTGCACACCGCGCGCGTCGCCCGGCAGGGCACGGACCTCACCCTGGCGGCCTACGGGCCGATGGTGAAGGTCTGCCAGGAGGCGGCCGCCGCGGCGGCGGAGGAGGGGAACTCGCTGGAGGTCGTGGACATCCGTTCGATCTCCCCGATCGACTTCGACACCCTCCAGCGGTCGGTCGAGAAGACCGGCAGGCTGGTGGTCGTGCACGAGGCGCCGGTCTTCCTCGGCTCCGGTTCGGAGATCGCCGCTCGCATCACGGAACGCTGCTTCTACCATCTGGAAGCACCGGTCCTGCGCGTCGGCGGTTTCCACGCGCCGTATCCTCCGGCACGGCTGGAGGACGAGTACCTGCCCAACCTGGACAGGGTGCTCGATGCCGTCGACCGCGCGCTGGCGTACTGAGGAGAGCCGTGACGATGACAGAGAGCGCCACCCGTATTCGTGAGTTCAAGATGCCCGACGTGGGCGAGGGGCTGACGGAGGCGGAGATCCTCAAGTGGTACGTCCAGCCGGGCGACACGGTCACGGACGGCCAGGTCGTCTGCGAGGTCGAGACGGCGAAGGCCGCCGTCGAGCTGCCCATCCCCTTCGACGGCGCGGTGCACGAGCTGCGCTTCGAGGAGGGCACGACGGTCGACGTCGGAACGGCGATCATCTCCGTGGACACCGACCCGTCGGCGGGCCCGCTGGGCGGGACGACTCCTTCAGCTCCGGCGTCTGCCCCGGCTCCGGCGGCTCCGGCGGCTCCGGCTGAGGAGACCGCTCCGGCCGGGCAGCCTGCCGCCGGTGCCCCCGCGTCCGAGTCGGAGCCGGAGCCGGAGGCGGCGGCGGAGCCCGAGCCGGAGGGCCGTCAGCCGGTCCTCGTCGGCTACGGGGTCTCGACCAGCTCCACCAAGCGCCGCCCGCGCAAGCAGTCCGCCGCCCAGGGCCCGCCCCCGGAGGCGGCCCAGGCGATCTCGGCCGAGCTGAACGGGCACGGCGTCGGCGCGCCCGCGCCGGAGGCCCGTCCGCTGGCCAAGCCGCCGGTCCGCAAGCTCGCCAAGGACCTCGGCGTCGATCTGGCGACGGTCACCCCGACCGGGCCCGACGGCGTCGTGACCCGCGAGGACGTCCATGCGGCGGCGGCACCGGCCGCGGCTCCCGCGGCCCCGGCGGCCCCGGCCACCTCGGCGGCGGAACCGCAGGCTCCGGCCGCCGCGACCGTGCCGGGGGCGGAGACGGAGCCGTCGGCGTACGCGCGCGAGACCCGTATCCCCGTCAAGGGTGTCCGCAAGGCGACCGCGCAGGCGATGGTGAACAGCGCGTTCACCGCGCCGCACGTGACCGAGTTCGTGACCGTCGACGTCACGCGCACGATGAAGCTCGTCCGCGAGCTGAAGCAGGACCCGGACATGGAGGGCGTGCGGATCAATCCGCTGCTGCTCGTGGCGAAGGCGTTCCTGCTGGCCATCCGGCGCAACCCGGAGGTCAACGCGTCCTGGGACGAGGAGAACCAGGAGATCGTCCGCAAGCACTACGTGAACCTCGGCATCGCCGCGGCCACCCCACGCGGACTGATCGTCCCGAACATCAAGGACGCCCAGGACAAGACCCTGCCCGAACTGGCGTCCGCCCTCGGTGAGCTGGTGACCACGGCCCGTGAGGGGAAGACGAGCCCGGCGGCGATGAGCGGCGGCACGGTGACGATCACCAACATCGGCGTCTTCGGCATCGACACCGGCACCCCGATCCTCAACCCCGGGGAGTCCGCGATCCTCGCCTTCGGGCAGATCCGGGAACAGCCCTGGGTACACAAGGGCAAGATCAAGGCCCGTCACGTCACCACGCTCGCGCTCTCGTTCGACCACCGCCTGGTCGACGGCGAGCTGGGCTCGAAGGTGCTCGGCGACATCGCCGCGGTGCTGGAGAAGCCGAAGCGGCTGATGACCTGGGGCTGAACCGGCTGTAGGGTCCCGGTGAACTGAGAAGGCGCCGTCCGCATCGTGGACGGCGCCTTCTTCGCATTCCCTGTTGTATCTATGGTGTGCACATGCCGTCCGCGTCCCCCGCTCCCGCCGCGCCCGCGTCCCCCGCGACTCCCGCCAAACAGCCACCCGCTGCCGAACGCGTGTACGCGCACGTCAAGCAAGCAGTCCTGGAGCGCCGCTACGAGGGCGGCATGCTGCTCACCGAGGGCGAGCTGGCGGAGGCCGTCGGCGTCTCCCGTACGCCCGTACGAGAGGGACTGCTCCGGCTGGAGGTCGAGGGCCTGATCCGGCTCTACCCGAAGAAGGGCGCCCTGGTCCTGCCCGTCTCCGCGCAGGAGATCGCGGACGTCGTGGAGACCCGGCTGCTCGTGGAGCAGCACGCGGTGCGCCGCTCCGTACCCGTCTCGTCCGCGCTGGTCACGAGGTTGGAGGAGCTGCTCGCCGAGCAGCGCGCGCACGCCGAGTCGGGCGACCTGGCCGCCGTCGCCGCCGCCGACCGCTGCTTCCACGCCGCGATCGTCAAGCACACCGGCAACGAGATCCTCTCCCGCCTCTACGACCAGCTCCGCGACCGGCAGCTCCGGATGGGCGTCGCCGTCATGCACGCCCACCCCGAGCGCATCGCGAAGAACATCGCCGAGCACGCGGGCATCCTGCGGGCCCTGCGCGAGGGCGACGCGGAGGCCGCGGCGGACGCCGTACGCCGGCACGTCGGCCGCGTCAGCCACCTGGTGCGCGGCGAGGACGCCCTCGACGCGTACGTGGAAGCCCACGAATCGCGGGACGGTGAACGGTGAGCTCTGGCTCTTCCTCCTCGTCGTCCTCGTCCTCGTCGTCCTCCTCTTCCTCCTCCTCGTCCGGAATACGGGGCCTGCCCGGAGACCCGCCGGGCGGTGCCCGCGCGATGTGGGTGTGGGGCATCGGCGTCGCCGTCTACTTCGTCGCCGTCACCTACCGCACGAGCCTCGGCGTAGCGGGCCTCGACGCCACGCACCGCTTCGACATCAACGCCTCGGCGCTCTCGACCTTCTCGATCCTCCAGCTCCTCGTCTACGCGGGCATGCAGATACCGGTCGGCCTGCTGGTCGACCGGTGGGGGACCAAGCGGATCCTGCTGCTGGGCGTCGTGCTGTTCACCGCGGGCCAGTTCGGCTTCGCGCTCTCCGGTTCGTACGCCATGGCGCTGGCCTCCCGCGCGCTGCTGGGCTGCGGCGACGCGATGACGTTCATCGCGGTGCTGCGCCTGGGCACGCGCTGGTTCCCGGCCCGCCGCGGCCCGATGATCGCGCAGGTCGCCGCGCTGATGGGGATGGCCGGCAACCTGGTCACGACCCTCGTCCTCGCCCGCGTCCTCGACTCCTTCGGCTGGACGCCGACGTTCGCGGGCAGCGCGGCGGGCGGTCTCGTGATCCTGCTGCTGGTGATCTTCTTCCTCCGCGACCACCCCGAGGGCCACGAGCCTCCGCCGGTCTCCCACTCGGGCAGCGGCTACGTACGCCGCCAGATCACCGACGCCTGGCGCGAGCCGGGCACCCGGCTGGGCATGTGGGTGCACTTCACCAGCCAGTTCCCCGGCATGGTCTTCCTGCTGCTGTGGGGCATGCCGTTCCTCGTCGAGGCCCAGGGCATCGACCGCGGCACGGCGGGCGAACTGCTCACCCTGGTCGTCGTCTCGAACATGCTCTGCGGCCTCGTCTACGGCCAGGTCATCGCCCGCCACCACGCGGCCCGTACGCCCCTGGTGCTGGGCACGGTCCTGGCCACGGCGACGGCCTGGGCGGCGGCCATCTTCTGGCCCGGCGACCACACCCCGATGGGCATGCTGGTGGTGCTCTGCGTGGTGCTGGGCGCGTGCGGCCCGGCGTCGATGATCGGCTTCGACTTCTCCCGCCCGGCGAACCCGCCGGAGCGGCAGGGGACGGCGTCGGGAATCGTCAATATGGGCGGTTTCACGGCCTCGATGACGACCCTGCTCGCCGTCGGCGTCCTGTTGGACCTCACCCACGACGACTACAGCATCGCCTTCGCGACGGTCTTCGTCCTCCAGGCCCTGGGCCTCACCCAGATCGTCCGCCTGCGCGGCAAGGCCGCCAAACGCGAACGCGAACGCGTCGTCGCCAGCCGCGTCGAGGCGGTCCACGTACCGGCGTAGAACCGCCCCTGCCCCTGCTCCTGTTCTTGCCGAACGGAGAACAGGTCAGGGGCAGGCGGCCGTTCCAGGCTCGGGGATTCTTACGGGGTCACGGCGAAGTGCTGGAGGATCGCGGCGCCGAGGTCCGCGTCGCCCTCGACCTTGACGCGCTCGGCGACCGCCTCGGGGCGCACCCGCCCGCACGCCAGCCGCAGATACGTCTCCCAGTCCAGCGACAGCGTCGCGGCCGGGCCGAGCGACGGGCTGCCGTCCACCGTGCCCCGCCCGTCCTGGTCGACCCGCACCGTCCGCATGAACTCCAGCGGACCGCCGACGTCGATCACCACGGCCGAATTCACGGGTGCCGACGCCTGCTTGGCGACGACCTTCGGCAGCGCCTCGACCAGCAGGTCCCGCGCGACCTGCGCGCCCGCCGAGTCGAGGTTGCCCGGCTTGCCCAGCGCCCGGCGCAGATCCTGCTCGTGCACCCATACATCGAAGGCCCGCGTCCGCAGCGCCTGTTCCAGCGGGACCTTCTTCGGCCCGAACGGCAGCGCGCTCGGCACCTCGTCCTCCGGCCCCCGCTTCTCGTTCCGCAAGTGCCGCGCCCGGCGGATGATCGTGTACTCCAACTCGCTCGTCATCTCCGGGCCCGTGTGGTGCCTGCGCACGTCGACCTGGATCTCCATGTGACGGCTGATCTCGTCCGTCACGTGGTAGATGTCGCGCGGGAGCGTGTGGATGGGGCGCGGGTCGCCGAGCAACTCGCACTCGATCCCGATGATGTGGGAGACCACGTCACGGACAGACCACCCCGGGCATTCGGTGGGCCGGTTCCACTCCCCTTCGGCGAGCGGCGTCACCAGCTCGGATATCGCTTCCATGGACTGGGTCCAGGCGTCAACATAGGGCTGAAGGCTTGGGTGGTCGGTCACGGGACCCCTCGGCGGTACGGATCGTTCGCGGGCTGGGTGCTCTCAAGTTACGCTGCGCACGGGCACCCCGGCAGTGCTTTTGGGACGATGCTAGGCCCAATCGACCCCCTCGATCGCATGGACGGTGGTACGGTGCGCGCTTCCCTTCTCCAAATACGGGTGGATCCGGACGAGTCACCCGATTCGCGCCGCGAGCGCGCGGCCTCCCTCGTACGCGACCAGGCCGGCGCCGATCTGGTGGTCCTCCCCGAACTGTGGCCCGTGGGCGCCTTCGCCTTCGACTCCTTCGAGACGGAGGCGGAACCGCTGCGCGGGCCCACGTACGAGGCTATGCACGCGGCGGCCCGCGATGCGGGCGTATGGCTCCACGCGGGCTCGATCGTCGAACGCGACCCCGTCTCCGGCACCCTCTACAACACCTCCCTCGTCTTCCAGCCGGACGGCGAGCTCGCCACCACCTACCGCAAGATCCACCGCTTCGGCTTCGACCGCGGCGAAGCGGTTCTCCTCGGCCGCGGCACGGAACCGGTCACCGTCCCGCACCCCAAGGCCACCCTCGGCCTGGCGACCTGCTACGACCTCCGCTTCCCGGAACTCTTCCGCGCGCTCGTCGACGCCGAGCCCGAGGGCGCCCGCGTCTTCGTCGTCCCGGCGGGGTGGCCCGCGAAGCGCGCGGCGCACTGGTCGCTCCTCGCGCGGGCGCGCGCCGTCGAGAACCAGGCGTACGTCCTCGCCTGCGGCACCGCCGGAACCCACGCGGGCGTCCCCCAGGCGGGCCGCAGCGCGATCATCGACCCCTGGGGCGAAATCCTCGCGGAGGCCCCGGACGCCGAGGAGACGGTCCTCGACGCCGACCTGGACCCCGCCCAGGTGGACAAGACCCGCGAGTCCTTCCCGGTACTGAAGGACCGGGTACGGGAACTGGGGGTGCCGGAGGCGTGAGGGACTGATGGAGGCGTGAGGGATGAGGGGCTGACGCGGGGGGACGGAACGGCACTCGCGTCCCGGAGTGGCACTCTGGACACATGAACGACCGCGCCCCCGCACCCCCCTCCGCGCCCTCTTCCTCTCCTGCTTCCTCGTCCGCGCCCCGCCGTGCCCGCGTCCGCGCGCCGGAGCTGACCGGCGCCGGTGGCTGGCTGAACACGGGCGGTGAGCCGCTCACGCTCACCGCGCTGCGCGGCAAGTGCGTGATCGTCGATTTCTGGACATTCTGCTGCGTGAACTGCCTCCACGTCCTGGACGAACTCCGCGAACTGGAGGAACGGCACCAGGACACCACCGTCGTCGTGGGCGTCCACTCCCCGAAGTTCGTGCACGAGGCCGAGCACACGGCGGTCGTGGACGCCGTCGAACGGTACGGCGTGGAGCACCCGGTGCTGGACGACCCGGACCTGGCGACCTGGAAGCAGTACGCGGTACGGGCCTGGCCCACCCTCGTCGTGATCGACCCCGAGGGCTATGTCGTGGCACAGCACGCGGGCGAGGGCCATGTGCACGCGATCGAGAAGCTGATCACCGAGCTGGAGGCCGAACACGAGGCCAAGGGCACCCTGCGCCGCGGCGACAGCCCCTACGTCCCGCCGGAGCCCGCCGCCACCGACCTCCGCTTCCCCGGCAAGGTGCTCGCCCTCCCCGACGGCGGCTACCTCGTCTCGGACACCACCCGGCACCAGCTCGTGGAGCTCTCCCCGGACGGCGAGACCCCGCTCCGCCGCATCGGCACCGGCGAACGCGGCCTCACCGACGGCGGCGCCGACACCGCCCAGTTCAACGAACCCCAGGGCCTCACCCTCCTCCCCGGCGACCGGTACGCCCTCGTCGCCGACACGGTCAACCACGCCCTGCGCCGCGTCGACCTGGCCACGGGCGATGTGGTGACCGTCGCGGGCACCGGCACGCAGTGGTGGCAGGGCGCCCCGAACGAGGGCCCCGCCCGCGAGATCGCACTCTCCTCCCCCTGGGACGTGGCCTGGTACGCGGACCGGGTCTGGATCGCGATGGCCGGCATCCACCAGTTGTGGACCTACGACCCGGAGTCGGACACCGTACGAGCGGCGGCCGGAACCACCAACGAGGGCCTCGTCGACGGCCCCGCCCCCGAAGCCTGGTTCGCCCAGCCCTCGGGCCTCGCGGTCTCCCGCGACGGAACCCGCCTCTGGATCGCGGACTCCGAAACCAGCGCCCTACGCTGGCTCACCCACCCGAACACCCCCACAACCGACTCCGAGAACGACACCTCCAACGCCGACACGACCGCAGCGCAGAACGGCAACGCGGACAACCTTCGAAGCGGCACCTCGAACACCGACACGGCCGGAGCCCCGAACGGCAACGCGCACGGCACCCGAAGCGGCACCTCGAACACCGACACGGCCGGAGCCCCGAACGGCAACGCGCACGGCCCTCGAAGCGGCACCTCGGGCGACGACGTTGCCGCTGCGACCCCGAACGGCAACGCGGACGGCACCCGAAGCGGCACCTCGGAGGCCGACATGGTTGCTGCGGCGGCCCCGGACGGCACCGCCATCGACGCCGGGGGCTTCACCGTCCACACCGCCATCGGCACCGGCCTCTTCGACTTCGGCCACCGCGACGGCCCCGCCGACCAGGCCCTCCTCCAGCACCCTCTGGGCGTCACGGCACTCCCTGACGGCTCCGTGGCCATCTCGGACACGTACAACCACGCGCTGCGCCGTTACGACCCGGCCACCGGCGAAGTCACCACGCTCGCCACGGACCTGCGCGAGCCCTCCGCCGCCGTACTCGCCCCCGACAGCGGCGACATCGTCGTCGTGGAATCGGCCCGGCACCGGCTGACGCGGCTGCGCCTGCCGGAGGAGGCCGTACGCGTCGACGCCGTCGCACACCGCACTCAGCGCGCGGCGACCGATGTCGCACCGGGCGCCCTCCGCCTCGACGTCGTCTTCCAGCCGCCGCCCGGCCAGAAGCTCGACGACCGTTACGGCCCCTCCACTCGTCTCGTCGTCAGCGCCACCCCTCCCGAACTCCTCACGAACGGCGCCGGCCAGGGCACCGACCTCACCAGGGACGTCCACATCGCGACGGACAACGGCGTCGAGGAAGGCGTCCTCCACGTCTCCGCCATGGCGGCCTCCTGCGACGAGGCGGACGAGAACGAGTTCCCCGCCTGCCATGTCCACCAGCAGGACTGGGGCGTCCCGGTCCGCGTCACCCCCTCTGGCACCTCCCGTCTTCCCCTCGTGCTCGCGGGCATGGACGAGGAGTCAGCGCACTGACCCCACTGTCGGAACTGCTGCCCTCCCCGGGTCAGGCCTGCCCCCGGGCCCGGCCCCGGTCCTGACGAGACGGCGGTCTCTGACAGGCGGCGGGCCCGGACGAGGCGGTGGGGCGGAGCCGTGGTGCGGCGGGGCGGAGACGTGGTGGCGAGCCGTATGGCCCGCCACCTGCACCGACCCGGCCCGACCCGCTGTCCGTCGCGGGCCGCGGCGAGGTCCGTTACCGGAACCGGTCGTCCACGGTGTGCCGGTGCGATTCCTCGATCACAGGCGCTGCCGGGCTCGGCGGCTGCACACGGCGGCGCTTGAGGATGCTGACGTAGGCGCACAGGCCGATCGTCCCGACGAGCAGCAGGATCAGCCCCATGATGTCGAGATTGACGCCGCTGAAGTTGAGATCGACGGCCAGAGTGAGGATCGCGCCCACGGCCATCATGCCAATGCAGACGATGATGCCCATGAATGATGCCTCCAAGATGAGTTGGGCATGAGCGCTGACTGGAGCGCTCCGACCGCGAGTACCCGTCCTGGACATGCGCATTCAGTGAGCCACCGCCCGCGGAACGCACCGCGGGCCCGGGAACTTGCCCTAGCCTCCTGACTCCTCCTCTCCTCTCCTCCCGCCATCTCCTCCCGGCTCGTCCACGGGTATGCCGAACCAACGGAGCGCCACAGGCCGTGTGTCGGGGCGGGCTTCCTCGGGGCCTCGGGAGAATCTTCGTACCAACTCCAGATAGGCGTCGTGGAACGCGTCCAGCTCCTCTCTCGTGAGATGACTGAGGCTGCGTGAGCCTCGCATCCAGCCCTCGGCGGACCGTCCTTCGACCGCGAAGCGCCGGGCGAGGGCCAGGTCCTCCTCCGCGCGCATGCGGTCCAGCTCGCCCAGCACGGCCTTCTCGGCGGGCGTCAGCCCTTCGTCCGCCGGCATGCGTACGTCGAGCCCTCGGACGGCGCGCCACCAGCGCTCCCGGCCGCCGGTGTGAGCCGGGTCGTCCTCGATGAAGCCGCCACGTTCGAGCTGGCGCAGGTGATAGCTGAGCGTGCCGGTGTTCTCTCCCAGCGCGGTGGCGAGCGTGGTCGCGGTGGCCGACCCCGAAGTGCCGAGCTGCCGCAGGATCTTGAGCCGGAGTGGGTGTGCGAGCGCTTTCAACGATTCGGGGTCGCTGATGGTGCGGCTCTGCTCGTCGCGCTCGTCGTGCTCGTCGCCGTGGTCCTGGGTCATGTCCGCCACTCTACTCCACAGAGTTTTCTCTGCATAGTTTTTTCTGCAGGCCTTCCTATGCAGAGGAAAGTCTGCAATGCTCGAAGAGTGCGAGAGCGCCGGACGCTCTCGACAGACCACGCACGTGCCCGAGCGGGGGCACGGGGGTCTCAACTGCCCAGGGGGAAAGCTGTGTTCACCACCCGTAGGTCGCGCACGTCTCGACGCACGCACGCGCACATCCGCGCGCCTCGACGAGGACTCCTTGCCCTCGCGGGCCTCGCCCTGGCCGCGACCGCCACGATGGCCACGCCGGCGGGGGCCGCCACGGCCGCACCCGCGGCCGAACCCCGCGGCGGGGACTCCACGTTCGCCGACTGTCCCAGCCGTGCCGAGCTGCCCGAGGGGGCCGATCCGGAGAAGTGGCGCTGCGAGGTCATGTCGGCGACGGGCAGCCTCAAGCTCGGCCGCATCAGCATCCCGCTGAAGAAGCCGGTCACCGTCACACACGCGGAGGGGCGGATAGACGGGGAGTTCCACCAGGTCTTCGGCGGCCTCAAAGCTGCTCCGATCCGCGTGCCCCGCACACCGCTCTCCCTCTCGCTGCGCTACGGCGGGTATTTCGACTTCCACACCAACGACCAGCGCATGGGCGAGCTGGACCTCACGTTCGGCCTCTCGGCCCCCGGGCTGCCGCGCCGTTGCTCCATAGGCGGAGGCAGCCAGGATGCGGTGCACCTGATACTCAAGGCCGTCGGGGAGCCGGAGCCGGGCGAGATGCCCGAGGCCGTGGACAGCTCGTTCACGGTGCCCCGCACCTCGGGCTGCGGCCCGTTCGGTCCCGTCCTCGACAAGGCCATCGACCTTCCCTCGCCCTCCGGCGAGAACGCCATCAGCCTCAACGGCGAGCGCCAGATCCGCCCCTACGCCGAACTGCCCTGACGCGAAGGCGGGGCCGACGCACCAGGGCAGTTCGAAGAAGGAGACGACAGGAGCTGAGAAAGAAGCAGAGCGAGCTGGACAGAAGAGGAAGAGAGCTCAGCCGCCCATGAAGGCGCTGAGGCAGTCGGCCAGCAGCGCGGGGTCGTTGACACCGCACAGCTCGCGAGCCGAGTGCATCGACAGGATCGCGACGCCGATGTCCACCGTCGTGATGCCGTGCCGGGCCGCCGTGATGGGCCCGATGGTCGTCCCGCACGGCACGTCGTTGTTCGACACGAAGCTCTGCCACGGCACGCCGGCCCGCTCGCACGCGGCGGCGAAGAGCGCCCGGCCCCTGCCGTCCGTGGAGTAGCGCTGGTTGACGTTGACCTTGAGGATCGGCCCGCCGTTGGGAAGGGGGTGGTGTCCGGGCTCGTGCCGCTCGGCGTAGTTCGGGTGCACGGCGTGCCCGGTGTCGGAGGAGAAGCAGACCGTCCCGGCGTATGCGCGGGCCCGGTCCTCGTAGGAGCCTCCGCGTGCGAAGACCGACCGCTCCAGCACCGAGCCGAGCAGCGGACCTTGGGCGCCGGTGTCCGACTGGCTGCCGTTCTCCTCGTGGTCGAAGGCCGCGAGCACGGGAATGAACGGCGGCTCGTCGGAGCCCTCCGCGATCGCGGTGAGGGCGGTAGTGCCCGCGTGCACCGACAGCAGATTGTCCATCCGCGGCCCTGCGATGAACTCGCGGTCGCGACCCAGGAAGGAGGGAGCCTCCACGCTGTGAGCCATCAGGTCCCAGCCGATGATGTCCCCGGCGGGAATGTCGGCCTCCTCACCGAGGAACCGGATCAGGTCCCCCTCGTGGACATCGCCGAGACCCCAGATGGGCGTCATGTGGCGCTGGCGGTCCAGCTTCAGCCCTTCGTTGGCCTGCCTGTCCAGGTGGACCGCGAGCTGCGGCACACGCAGCAGCGCGCGGTCGACCTTCACCAGCCGCGTGGTGCCGTCCTTGAGGGACAGCCGCCCGCTGATGCCGAGGTCCCGGTCGAGCCAGGTGTTGAGCAGGGTGCCGCCATAGATCTCGACGGCGACCTGGCGCCAGCCCTGGGAGCCGGTGTCGGGGTTGGGCTTCACGCGCAGGTTCGGGGAGTCGGTGTGGGCTCCCGTGATGCGGAACGGCGTCGCCGCCGTCGCCCCTTCGGGGACGTACCAGGCGATGAGTGCGCCGCCACGGAGCACATATCGGCCGCCGGTCCCGGAGTCCCAGGCGTCCGTCTCGGCGAGCTGCCGGAAACCGGCCTTCTCCAGCCGCGCGGCGGCGTTGGCCACCGCGTGGTACGGGGAGGGGGACGCGGCGAGGAAGGCCATCAGGTCCTCGGCGTGCGCGAGGTCAGGGCGGGCGGCATCGTTCATGCAGTCACCATATCCAGTGACACAGCGTCCATTGCCCGCACACGGATCGTGCGGGGGCGCAGGTGGGGCTCCGGTGTCCTGGGAGTTCTATGGCAGCTATGACCGGGCGCTAACAGAATGTTCCCTATGTCACTACAAGCACAGATGATCACGATTGACTGCGCGCGGCCCCGAGCCCTGGCCGAGTGGTGGGCGACCGCGCTGGGGGTGGAGGTGGGTGAGGACTTCGGAGAGTTCGTCATGGTGGCGGCGGAGCCGCTGGTGCTGGGGTTCCAGCGCGTACCGGAGGAGAAGCGTGTGAAGAACCGCGTGCACGTGGACTTCGCCGCCGCCGACCGCACAGAGGAGGTGGATCGGCTGGTGGGGCTGGGGGCGACTGTGGTGGGCGAGTACTCGGTCTGGGGACCGACGTGGACGACGCTGCGGGACCCGGAGGGCAACGAGTTCTGCGTCTCGGACTGACGGCGCGGGGCCGCGCTCCGCGCAGCCTCAGAACGGATCGGAGACGGTCGCGGACCGGACCGTCCTGGATCGGACTGTCCTGGAGCAGACCGTCCCGGACTGTCCTGGAAGGGACGTCACCCGTGGGGACGGCGGGCGTACACCTCGATCTCGATCTTCATGCGGGGGTCGGCGAGTCCGCACATGAGCATCGTCGCTGCGGGGCGGACCTCGCCGAAGCAGCGGCGGAGGGCCGGCCAGCAGGGCTCGAAGTCGGCACGGTCGGGGAGCAGATAGCGGACACGTACGACGTCCGCGAAGGTGCAACCGGCCTCGGTCAGGGCGGCCTCGATGTTCCGGAGGCACTGCTCGGCCTGTTTCACCACGTCGTCGGAGATGGTCATGGAGGTGTAGTCGAAGCCCGTCGTGCCGGACACATGGACCCAGTCGCCGTCGACCACGGCGCGGGCGTAACCGATCTGTTCCTCGAAGGATGAACCGCTGAGAATCGCACGTCGCTCAGTCATGGACCGAAAGCTAGGAGAACTGCGGTGATACGTCTAATACAGCGGTAGCCATGGCCTGATATCCCTAGGCGTATGGACAGGCCAGAGCTGCCCCTTCCGCAACTGCACGCGTTCGTCGTGCTCGCCGAGGAACTCCACTTCGGCCACGCCGCCGCCCGACTGGGCATCGCTCAGCCGCCGCTGAGCCAGCAGATACGCCGCCTGGAGGAGAAGGTCGGACACCCGCTGTTCAGCAGGGAGCCCGGCCGTGTGGCCCTCACCCCGGCGGGACGTGAGCTGCTGCCCGTTGCCCGACGGGCCCTCGCCGACCTGGCCGACGGCCTGGCCGCAGCGCGGGCCGTGGGGAGCGGGCGAGCGGGGACGTTGCGGATCGGGTTCGCCGCGTCGCTGGCGCTGACCGTACTGCCGGGGGTGCTGCGGGAGTTCCGGGAGCGGTTCCCCGAGGTGCGGTTGGACATACGGGAGATGACGACTGCGCCGCAGATCGCGGCGTTGCGTGAGAAGGCGATAGATGTCGGCCTGGTGCGTGAACCCTCTGTCGAGGACGGGAAGGAGGTGGAGTTCAGGACAGTGCTGACCGAGCCGTTCGTGGCTGTGCTGCCGGTGGAGCATCCGTTGGCCGCTCAGCGGAGGGTAGCCGTGGGGCAGTTGCGGGACTCGCCGTTCGTGCTGTTGCCGCGTGAGGTGGGGCCGGGGCTGCACGACCGGATCACCGAGCTGTGCGTGGCGGCGGGCTTCGCCCCTCGGGTCGTCCAGCAGGCCGTGGAGTGGCAGACCGTGTGCGGCCTGGTGGGGGCGGGGCTGGGGGTCTCCCTGGCACCGGCGTCCATTCGCCGGATCCGTCTCAGGGGCGTGGCCTTCCGGGCGATCGGGCCCGAGCCGGCTCCTGCGCCCCGCCCGGAGTTCGGCCCAGGGCCTGGTTCGGGGGTCATCCCGGATCCTGGCCCGGAGATCGGCTCCGAGTCCGGTTCGGAGCTCGGGTCCGAGTCCGGTCCGGAGTTCGGCTCCGAGGGGCCTCGCCGGGCGGGTGATCGTGGGGTCGCCCGTACGCGGATCGCCGTTGCCTGGCGGCGAGGCGAGAGCAGCCCCCTGGTGGCTCACCTGCTGGAGTGCGTCGGTGAGGGCGCTGCGGGGCGGCGGGGTCAGTCGCGGGTGTAGGTCAGGGGCGCTGTGCCGTCGGAGTTGTCGCGGCGGAGCTGGTCGGAGCCGACGGGGACCAGGGTCGTGGGCTGGCCGGGGGAGCAGGACTCGGACCCCGCGCCCACGGTCACCACGGTGGCGGCGAGCTTGACCGTGTCGCCGGCGGAGGTGAGCTTGGCCTCGAACTCGCAGTGGTAGTCGGGGCCGTCGGCGGAGAGGGTCATGGCCGTCTCCCCTGGGCTCGCCTGGCGGACGACCATGCGTCGGGTGTGGTCGGGCTTGCCCGGGAGGGCGCTCCGCCAGGAGCCGAGGAAGCGGTCCTGGATGTCGCCGTCGGAGGGCCCGGAGGGCGAGGGTGAGGAGGGGGTGCCGGAGGACTCGTCGGGTGCGGAGTTCTGGCTGCTGCGGGCCTTCTTGTCCTGGGCCTTGTTGCCGCCGTCGTCGCCACCGTCGTCCTGGCCGCGGACGACGAGCAGTGCGGTGCCCGCCCCGGCGAGCAGTGCCACGAGGGTGACGAGGATGACGGAGACGGGCACGCCGTTGCGGCGCGGGGGCTCGGGGGCGGGGGGCTGGGCGTGCGGATATCCGTATCCGTAGCCGTAGGGGGCGGGAGGGGGCTGGGGGGAGGGGGCCCCCACCATCGTGGGCATGCCGTGGACTCCGTCGCCCCCGCCGGCCCCGCCACCCGCGCTGCCTCCGCCGCTCGTTCCCGGCTGGCCCGTTCCCGGCTGGGCCGGTGTTCCGGTCGCAGCGCCGTCCACGGTGGTGCGTTCGGCGGTCTTCTCCACGTCTCCGGCGGCGTCTCCGGCGCCGGAGACAGCGGGAGTGCCAGCGGCGCCGGCTTCGGTGACCGCTTCAGAGGAGCCGGGTGCCGGAGCCGACGCCGGGGCCGGGTTGGGGGTGCGGGGGACGTCGTCCGGGCTCTCGGTGTCGAGCAGGCGGACGGCGTGGCGGCCGAGTTGGACGACCAGGGCCTCGGGGAGCCAGGACCGTCCGTCCGTTGCCGCACCCGTGCCCTTGTGCTTACCCCCAGCGGTGCCGTCCGTGCCGTCCGTGCCGTCCGTGCCGTTCGTGCCGTTCGTGCCGCCCGTGCCGCCCGTGCCGTCCGTGCTGCTCTCCTCGTCCTGGCCGGTGTTCTCGTCGGCGAGGTTCAGGATGGCGTCGAGGGAGGGACGGGCGGCGGGGTCCTTTTCGAGGCAGGCGGCGATGAGGGGGCGGAGGTCGTCGGGGACGCCGTCCAGGTCGGGCTCTTCCTGCGTGATCCGGTAGAGGAGTACGTGGACACCGCTGTCGCCGCTGCCGAAGGGGGAGCGGCCCGTGGCGGCGTAGGCCAGTACCGAGCCGAGGCAGAAGATGTCGCTGGCGGCCGTCACGCGGTCGCCGCGTACCTGCTCGGGGGACATGAAGCCCGGCGAGCCCACGCTGGAGCCCGTGCGGGTGAGGCCGCCTGCCGCTGAGGCCTCCAGGGCGCGGGCGATGCCGAAGTCGATGACGCGGGGCCCGTCGAGCGTCACCAGGACGTTGGACGGCTTCAGGTCGCGGTGGATGAGCCCGGCGCCGTGGATCGCGCGGAGCGCCTCGGCGAGGGCGGTGGCCAGGTGGCGCAGCGAGCGTTCGGGCAGCGGCCCGTGCTCGTGGCCGACGACCTGGCGGAGCGTGGGGCCCGCGATGTAGCCGGTGGCGACCCAGGGGATCTCGGCCTCGGTGTCGGCGTCGAGTACGGGGGCCGTCCACTCGCCGCCGACCCTGCGTGCGGCGTTGACTTCCTGGCGGAAGCGGCTGCGGAACTCTTCCTGTTCGGCCAGCTCGCGCTGGACGAGCTTGACGGCGACCGTACGGCCGCGTTCGCTGCGCGCGAGGTAGACCCGGCCCATGCCGCCGGTGCCGAGGCGTCCGAGGAGGCGGTACGCGCCGATCCACGCCGGGTCGCTGTCGCGCAGCGGTTCCAGGCCCGTTCCGGCACTTGATCCGCTGGATCCACTTGAACCACTTGATCCAGTGCCCGCACCCGCGCTCACGCCTGTACTCGCGCCCGTACCCGGTCCGCCCGTACCCGGTCCGTCCCCTGGTCCTGATCCCGGCCCCGACCCCGACCCCGATTCCGAACCTGGTCCTGATTCCGGTCCCGTGCTCGGCTCCGACACCCGACCGACCCCCGAATTCCCGAATTCCCCGCCGTGCCCTCGTTGTTCCGCCGTTGAGGATAGACCGGCGGCGCGGCGCGGCGTAGACAGCGCGGACGGGGTGCCCCGATCCGTTATCCGCTCTACACAAGCCGCTCCCACAAGCCGCTCCCGCACTCGCCTCCCACAAGCCGCTCCCGCACTCCCCTCCCGCAAGGCGTCCGCCCGCGCTCAAGTGGCGGTTCCGCACACACGACCGAGGGCCGAGTGCCCCTTGCGGGAGCTCTCGGCCCTCGGTCCGTCCCCGACCGGGTCCGTGCGCGGCGCGTGTCAGAACGCCGCTTCGTCCAGCTCCATCACCGAGAGGTCGACGTCGTCGGCCAGTTCGCGCTGGACCGCGACGCCCGGGAGGACGTTCGCGGCGAAGAACTTCGCGGCGGCGATCTTGCCCTGGTAGAACGGCACGTCCTTCGGCGAGGCCGTGGCCAGCTTCTCGGCGGCGACGGCGGCGCCGCGCAGCAGCAGGTAGCCGATGACGACGTCGCCCGAGGCCATCAGGAAGCGGGTGGTGTTGAGCCCGACCTTGTAGATGGACTTGACGTCCTTCTCGGTGGCCGCGAGGTCCGTCAGCATGGTGCCGACGATGGCCTCCAGGTCGGCGGCGGACTTGGCGAGCTGGTCGCGGGCGCCCGCCAGCTCCTCGCCGCCGCTCGCCTCGGCGAGGAACTTCTTGATCTCCTCCGACAGGGCGGTGAGCGCCTGGCCCTGGTCGCGGACGACCTTGCGGAAGAAGAAGTCCTGGCCCTGGATCGCGGTGGTGCCCTCGTAGAGGGTGTCGATCTTGGAGTCGCGGATGTACTGCTCGACCGGGTACTCCTGGAGGTAGCCCGAGCCGCCCAGGGTCTGGAGGGACTGGGCGAGCTGCTCGTAGGACTTCTCGGAGCCGTAGCCCTTGACGATGGGCAGGAGCAGGTCGTTCAGGCGGGTCGCGGCGGAGGCGTCCTCGCCGTTGTGCTCCTTGACGAGGATCTCGTCCTGGACGGTGGCGGTGTAGAGGACGAGGGCGCGCATGCCCTCGGCGTACGCCTTCTGCGTGAGCAGCGCGCGGCGCACGTCGGGGTGGTGGGTGATGGTGACGCGCGGCGCGGTCTTGTCCGTGAACTGGGCGAGGTCGGCGCCCTGGACGCGCTCCTTGGCGTACTCCAGGGCGTTGAGGTAGCCCGTGGACAGCGTCGCGATGGCCTTCGTGCCGACCATCATCCGCGCGAACTCGATGATCTTGAACATCTGGCGGATGCCGTCGTGCTTCTCGCCGAGCAGCCAGCCCTTGGCGGGCTTGCCGTCGACGGCGCCGAAGGTCATCTCGCAGGTGTTGGAGGCCTTGAGGCCCATCTTGTGCTCGACGTTCGTCGCGTAGGCGCCGTTGCGCTCGCCCAGCTCGCCGGTCTCCCAGTCGAAGTCGTACTTGGGAACGATGAAGAGCGAGAGGCCCTTGGTGCCGGGGCCGTGGCCCTCGGGGCGGGCGAGGACGAAGTGCACGATGTTCTCGGACATGTCGTGCTCACCGGAGGTGATGAAGCGCTTCACGCCCTCGATGTGCCAGGAGCCGTCGTCCTGCTGGGTGGCCTTGGTGCGGCCCGCGCCGACGTCCGAGCCCGCGTCGGGCTCGGTCAGCACCATGGTGGAGCCCCACTGCTTCTCGGCCATGAGCTGCGCGATCTTGTGCTGCTCCTCGGTGCCCTCTTCGTAGAGGACGCCGGCGAAGGCCGGCCCGGAGGCGTACATCCAGATGGCCGGGTTGGAGCCGAGGATCGTCTCGGCGAAGCCCCACAGCAGCGAGCGCGGCGCGGTGGTGCCGCCGATCTCCTCCGGGATGCCCAGGCGCCACCACTCGGCGTCCATGTAGGCCTGGTAGCTCTTCTTGAAGGAGGCGGGGACCGGCGCGGTGTGGGTCTCCGGGTCGAAGACCGGCGGGTTGCGGTCGGCGTCCTCGTAGGACGCGGCCAGCTCGTTCTCCGAAAGGCGCGCGATCTCGCTCAGCACGCTCTTGGCGGTCTCGACGTCCATCTCGGCGAACGGTCCGGTGCCGTACACCGTGTCGCGGCCGAGGACCTCGAAGAGGTTGAACTCGATGTCGCGGAGATTCGACTTGTAGTGCCCCATGGCGACGGCTCCGTAAGGCTCGCTCGTACTTGTCAGTAGTCGTACTGATGATGCTACCCGTCGGTAATAAGGTGCAACCCCTCACCGCCCATCTGTGACTGGTTACGCTTTCCGCATGTACGGCTACGACCAGACCGCCGCCTCCGGGCAGGGGCAGGGGCAGCACGGCCAGCACGGCCAGCATGGCGCGCACGGCTATCAGCAGCCCCCGCCGTACGGCGCCCATGGTGCTCATGGTGCCCACGGGGCGCCACAGGGTGCGCCGCCCCCGTACGGTCAGCCGGACCCCGGCGCCCAGCAGCAGCCGCTCTACCCCGAGCCGTCCCCGCCCTCCCTCCAGGAGGCGGTCCGCGCCTTCACCACGGGCGCGATGTCCCCCGAGGACTTCCAGGGCGTCTTCTCCACCTCCAAGGTCTACTGCCCGCGTGGCGACAATCCCGGGTTCCTCGCACTGCACAACACCCAGCAGCCGGTGATCCCGATGTTCAGCACGCTCAAGGAGCTGCGCGCCTACGCGGGCAAGGAGTCGAAGTATTTCGTGATCACGGGCGCCGAGGTTCTCGACCTCCTCCCGTCCGGATACGGATTCGTGCTCGACATGGAGGGCGAGCACCGCGTGGTCTTCGACGCGAAGGCGGTCGAGGAGATGGTCGACTTCGCCATGCGCCGTATGTACGGCTGAGGACTCGGATCCTCCTGGAGCGCGGCTCGGGACGGGTGTACGGAACGGATCGAAGCGGAACGTACGGACACCCCCGGGCCGCTTCTTCTTGCCCGCCTCTCGCCGCCCCCTTCCCGCCGCCTGCTTCCCGCCCTTCCCGCCCTCGCCCCGCCCTTCGGGAATGCCCCCGTGGGCCGTAGTTGTTAAGCGTTCAACTAAAATTACGGGGAACCCGGTCACAGGAGGCCACCATGCCCGCGATCACCGTTGAGAACCCGCTCGCGCTGCCGCGCGTACCCGTCCCCCGGGCGGACGGGCCCGAGGCCGTGGCGCCGCGCCCCGTGCTCGCCGTCTCGACCGCGCCGAGCGGCTTCGAGGGGGAAGGTTTCCCCGTGCGCCGCGCGTTCGCGGGGATCCACTACCGGCACCTCGACCCGTTCATCATGATGGACCAGATGGGTGAGGTGGAGTACGCGCCGGGCGAGCCCAAGGGTTCCGTCAGTTGGGGGAGTTCCCCCATGATCGACCCGAGAGGTTCGCTGTATGAGCAGGTCAGGAGTGGTCCGGGGCATGGCTGTACACGCTGGGGTGTACGCGCGGCAGTCGTCCGCCAGAGGCAACAAGTCTGAGATCAGTACCGTCACCCAACGGGAAGCAGGCACGGAAGAAGCAGAAAAGAGGAATGCCGACAGCATTACGCAGTACGAAGACCTCGGCATTTCTGCCTTTACTGGCGATGAACGGCCGGATTTCGATCGACTCCTGAAAGACTGCCGCGAAGGCCGAATCAATCTGATCATCGTCTACTACATCAGTCGGCTGTCGCGTATGGATACGCTTGACGCAATCCCGATCGTCACGGAGCTGTTGAATCTCGGTGTCACGATCGTGAGCGTCACAGAGGGAGAGTTCCGCCGAGGCAACCTGATGGATCTAATCCATCTGATCATGCGCCTTGACCAGGCTTTCGGTGAAAGTAAGAACAAGAGCAATGCTGTAAGCAACGCCAAGAATAAGGCCCGCGCATTGGGTGGCTACGTGGGCGGGAAGCCTCCCTACGGATTCCGCTTTAAGGAACTGACAGTCACGGGCGACGATGGGAAGCCTATTGTCATTCAGCTCTTGGAGCCTGATGACTTTGAATTCGGGGTAATCGCCGATATCTGGCGGACAATCAAGAGGCATAAGGACACGCCCTATATTCCGGGGCCAAGCCGTAAGCACCCTGGGTCACTCACCGGAATTTGCAAGACGATGAATGCTACTGGCGTTCCTACGCGCGGGCAGACCACAGGAAAGGAGACCAAGGACAGCGCTTGGGATCCTAAGACTGTCATGAGGGTTCTCCGGGACCCCCGTATTGCGGGATTCTCGGCAACGCCAATCTATAAGCGCGATGAAGGGGGTCGCCTCACAAGCCAGATCGAGGGTTACCGAATTGATCGCGACCCCGAAACGATGGAGCCGATCGAGAAGTACAAGGCAGCGATTCCGCCAGCAGAATGGTATGAGCTTCAAGAATGGCTTGACGGGCGAGGGCAGGGAAAGGGTTTGTCGCGAGGTCAAGCGCTTCTCAGTGCCATGGATAAACTCCATTGTGACTGTGGAGCCGTCATGACTTCCAGTCGCACGGAGAACCCTCACAAGGCTTCCTATCGGTGTCGCCGGAGGAAGATTCTCCCGGGGCAGCACGAGGGCGAATGCACTATCAGCCAGAAAGGGCTAGACGAATTTGTCGCCCGACGAATATTCGCCGTGATCGCGACTGCTGAAGACGACCCCGACACGGCAGATATTCTGGCGGAAGCTGCAAGAAGATACGCGGTACAGAATGAGCGTCCTGAACTTCTAGGCGAACGGAGAAGCCTGCTCGCAGAACGAGCCGACGCCAAACAGACGCTTGAGTTCCTGTACGACCGAGAGGAAGCCGGAGATTATGACGACCCGGTCGGGCGTCGCCGATTCCTGAAGAGGAAAGCGCGGCTAGTCGAATCCATGGAAAGCCTTGAGGGGCGAATAGCGGCGCTTGAGGAGAGCGCCACCCCTCGTCTTCCTATTCATCTGTGGCTAGCGCCAGATGCCCCGGAAGTAGACCCGATCGGGGAAGGATCGTGGTGGGAATCAGCATCGGTGGCAGAACGGCGTGAACTCGTAGATATCTTCATTGACGACGTAGTGGTTAGAAAGTCTCCGGAAAAGGGAAGAGGAAGCCCGGCAGAGACGCGGGCAACTATTGAATTTGCCCGCCCAGGGGAAGACGAAGAATAAGGCGCCGAGTTCAACTGAGCGAACCCAAGAATGCGCGCCCCCGGTATCACTTCATCCGGGGGCGCGCATTCATTCTTTATCTCGGCCGACTATTCTTATTTCGGGCGCGAGGTACGTGACTTTCCTGTCCTGGCTACTCGTGAATTCGATCGGCTGAATGGATAGTTCGCAGAAGGTTGAGCCTTGCGTTTCGGGTAATTCACTCCGGAATCCCGGAATCGATTCGGCAAATCTCCAAGAGGGTGATTGGAATCTGAAGAGCCCAATCTCCGGAGCTGCGGCTAGGTTAAACAGGATCACAGTATTTACTTGCGGCCCGGTTCCAAGTTTCGCTCTCTTCTTTCGTTCAGTGAACGTAGAGGGGCACCCGCAGGGATTACCCTGTTTCCCCTTAGGGGAAATGATCGACGTTCCGTCGCAATGATGCCGCAGCCCTTTTGGCCCCCAGAGTGTCATGTCGAATGAAATCCATTCCGGCTCGATGAGTACAAGAACCGAGCTGGTATTCAAGGCTACTGAGATGGGGTTGTCGCTACTTTCTTGAGTCCCGCCAATAGCTCTAATTGTTTTAAGCGCTCTCGCAGCGGAGTCAACTTCAATTCGCCACTTGTCTTTAATATCGAGCCGACTAGCCACGCAACGCCCGAACCGGAAGATTCCCGAGATGTTGGAGCTGTGCCGAATCATCGCCCATACTCCTGAGCGATTTTACGTGAGAGCGTGACTTCTTCTAGAACTCCGGCTGCAATTTCTGCTTCCGCCATGGTGTAGCCGGATCCAGCAAAGCGCCAGGCTGATTCGATCGAGCTATTTGGAGTGTTCGTGTCGGTAGAAACGCCCCCGGAGTGAATAATCCGTTCGGTGCGAAGTGCTTCGTAGGTTGTCGAGTAGTGGCGGGATTTGGTAAGTGCGTGTCCTCGATATCCGAGGGTGTGAGTCCATGTGCGTAGGTGAAGGGGGGAGAATTCGGGGAGTCCGCCGAGGCGCCAGCAGGTGGCCATGAGGGCGCGTATGTGGCCGTCTACGGGGGCGAGTTGGATGCTGGTGTATTCGGTAATGCGGTAATCGATGCCGCCCGCAGAGTCGGCCACGGACTTGGATATGTATTTGGCGACGTACGCGGCAACGGCGTCATCTGTGACGTCCTTGTGCGTGAATGCGGTGTGGGACCGGATGGGATGGACGTCGAGTTGGTTGCCCCATCGGATGACGTGTTCGCCGGTGGCAGGTGAGTAGGCCGTCGTGACGCTCACGGAGGCCGCAGCGGCCCGTACGGCGGCCGTCAGCAGCTCGTGCGTGCCCCAGGCCGGGGGAGGCGTCTGGGGTCCGTCAGGGCCGTCGAGACGGACGACGGCATGGAAGTGGACGGCGCCGCGCCGCTGGTACTCGGCGACCTTGGCGAAGGAGAGCCGCGCGTGACGGCGCAGTCGTGACTGAGTGATACCGACTGCTGTTGCGAGACGGCGCCGCACGCCGTCGCAGACGCGGTTCCACAGCCGCCCGGCATAGGCGTGCCACAGCACGTGAGCGGTGTAGTCGTAGCAGGCACGGCACAGCGGCTTGCCGACAAGGGCGTCATCGTCCGGGTGGCGCTGGCCGCAGCCGACGGGCCGCCCGTGCTCGCACCGGCCGCCGTCGCGCCGGGGGCGGCAGGGCTTCCCGGACGCGGCGCGATGGACGGCGCCGAAGCTGGGCGCGGTGAGGGTGAAGAAGAGCCGGGGGTGGTCAGCGACTTGGGGCCGGACGCCCTTCCCGCCGGTCAGGCCGGAGCGGATGAGCTGGAATGTGTCGCCCGCGTGGAGACGGGAGCAGGGAGCGCAGCGGGTGGCTCTGCGGTTCTTGCACCGTACGGCGAGGCGTCCGCCGGGTTCCCCGAAGGTGTCGTAGTGGCGGAGGACTTCGCCGGTAGCGCGGTCGCGGACGGTGGTGTGGCCGGTGAGGTAGACCGGGCTTTCGCATCCGCCGATGGATCTGATCTGTTCCCGCCAGCGCGGGAATGAGGGGTCTTGGACTACTCGGAGAATGTCCCTCTCCGTGAGGGAGAGGGAGCGCAGGCGCTCAGCCGTAGCAAGGGCTGAGCGCCGCGCTGCCTTTCCGTTCACTTGCGGGGGCCCCCTTTCTCTGGGGATCGCGGTCCGATTGGCTTCAGTCATGGAACGTCTCCGGTGAATTCGAGAACGAGAACGCGAGAATGCTTTTGGAATCGCCCCGCGGGCGCAATATCAGGATTCGAGGATCCGAAATTTGCATCCCCGTCGGCTGGGACAGGGGGTGTCAGAGCCCGAAGGCGACGAACGTGGTCTTCACGAATGCCATGACCGGGTATCCGAAGGGGGTCAGCCCGAGCAGGAATCCGGCTAGAGCGATGAAGATCACCTGGTATATGCGAACTTCGCGACTTCGGGCGACCATGAATGCGAACAGCCACAGGAACAGATCCACGACGATGACGGATGACTGGTTCATCCGGCGGTTTCACCTCCTGCCATCACACGGGTTTTGCGTTCGATTCCAGGGAGTGGGGGCGTCAGGCTGGAATTGCGTTCGGCTTCCGCCGCCGCGTCCTTTGCGGGAACCGGGTTGGACCGGGCGCGCATCCACTGGCCGCCCGTGGTGGTGACCACGGCGACGCCCTTTTCGTGCTCGGAAATGGACTGCGCGACGACCACCGCATCCGGGCTCACGTCCCCGAGGGTCATTTCCGCCGAGGCGGAATCGTGCGAACGATGGGCGACCCGTCCGCCCAACTGCGAGCGGAGCGCCGTGACTTTCGGCCCGAGGTCGGAGCCGACGCGCTGACCGGCGAGCACGAGATGCACCCCGAGAGCGGCGCCGAGCTGGGCGAGGCGGAGCAGCAGCGTGCCACACAGTTCCGCTTCCTCTCGGTCCTTCTTGGTGCCGTCCGTCAGGTACAGCTCTGCTATCTCGTCCACCAGGACCACGACGGGCACGGGCTGGTCTTCCACTCGCAGGTCCCACACGCTGCGCACGCTGGCCGCCCGGCATAGCCGCATGCGGTCGCGGACCAGCTCGACCAGGGAGCCCAGCACGCGGATGGCCTCGGTGCGGTCGGTCGCCAGCGCGGAGAGGCGGGGGGCGTACAGCCCGAGTTCGACCCCGCCTTTGCAGTCGATGCCGACGAGGGCGACCCGCCGCCGGGCCAGCCCGTGCACCAGCGCGGACAAGAGCGTGGATTTCCCGGACTGCGTGGCCCCGGTCACCAGCCAATGCGGGGTGTGCCGCAGATCCAGCACCCAGGGCGCGTCATCCTCGACGCGTCCGACGAGCACGGCCAGCGTCCCGGGCCCCTCGGCCGGGGGCAGCGCCTCACGGCCGAGGGGATCCATAGGGATGACCGAGATCAGCACCTCTCCCCGCACCGGCGAGGAGACGCGGACGGTGTGCACCTCCCAGGCGTGTTCCATCGCGTGCGCCGCCGCCAGGTACGGGGCCGGGGTCTGGCCCGGGTGGAGCCGGACACGGACCCGCAGCCCCGTGCGCGTCGGCATGGGCAGACCCATGAGCGGGGTCTTGGGCTTCAGCGGCGTGCCCTGCACTACGAGGTTCCGGCCGATCACCCGCTGAGTCGGCGAGAAACTGACGGACAGGCCGTTGATGTGGCACACCCGCCGCCAGGTCCACCACATCCGGAAGGCCACCCGGGGGTAGCCGATCAGCCACCACCGCCAGGGGTAGACGTGCACGTTGACCCCGCGCGCGGCCAGCTTCGGTTCCCACCAGCGCTGAGTCAGCACGGCGAGGAGGATGACCGCCGTCAGGCTCCAGACGAGAAGGGAGGCGGGCATCACTGCTCACCCTCGCCCGCGTCCCGGCCCTCTGCGTCCGTCTCGCCGGTCACGGCCAGCACCCGGCGGGCACGGTCGGCCGCATCGCTGGCATGACGGGCCGTCAGTTTCAACAGGTATTTGATCGTGGGCACGTCGTCCGTGACGGTCAGCAGCGCCTCGGTTCCGGCCATCGCGCGAAGATCACGCAGCAGCCGCCAGAACTCGTTGTCACCGCCGAGCACCACGGCGCGGGCGCCGATCGCGTCGCCGCCGTCCCCGTCCTGCTCGCTGTCGGGGGCCGGAGTCGTGCCGCCCTCCTGAAGCTGCTTGAGAGCTTCGTCAACGTAGTCCTTGCACGCGCCCCGGCAGGCGTACACGGGGCCCCGCTCGGTTACGCCGACCTCCTTGTGCAGGATCTCGACCCGCAGGAAGTCGACGCCGCACACCACGCAGGCGCAGCCGTCCGCCTGAGCATCCGAGAGCCGCCAGAGTCCGGGCGTCTCCTCCATCAGGAGTCACCCCCCTTGCGACCCGGAGCCGAAGCCGGGCCGGAGGCCGGAGCCGCAGCGGGCGCCGGAGCCGGACCGGCCGGAGTGATCGTCTCGGCCCGCCAGGCCGTGCCCGAGCGCCCCTCCTGCGCCCAGTCGATAGCGGTCAGGCCCGTCACGGTGACCTCCGCGCCCTCGCTGATGCCGCGCGGCTCCACGATCGTCACGACGTCGATGGCGTGCGTACGCCGCCGCTCCGTCTCACGGATCACCAGGCCGGTGACCCACTGGGCGTTGCCGTCGCGGTCGGTGCGCGGCAGTCCCTCCGGGGTCGTGCGCGGCTCCGGCGCCAGGGTGCACCGGATGGTGCCCAGCCGGGCGACATCGATCGGTTTGGTCTGCATATTCACCTCTCCTGTCGGTCATCCACTTATCCGGATGAGTGGTGGGGAGAGTAGTCCGTGGCGACAGGATCAGGTCAACCGCTTATTCGGATGGGTGGAGGAGTGAGAGGCTGGGGACGCAACTTGGTGAGTGACTAGCCGCCGGTGCGAGTGATCTCTGACGAGGAGGAGACGTGCCCGATACCGCAACCGAGCCTTTCGAGCCCCTTGAGGCCCCGACCCCGCGATACATGCAGGTCGCGCGACGCGTGGCCGACGAGATCAAGGCGGGCAAGTACGTGCCGGGTGATCTTCTGCCGTCCGAGGCGGAGATGGTGCGCCGGTACGGCGTCGGGAAGCACACGGTGCGTTCCGCCATCGGGGAACTGCGCAGTATGGGGCTGATCGATGTGCGGCAAGGCAAGGGGAGCATCGTGCGCGGACGGCCAGGGCCGACGCACGAGATCAGTCGGGCGATCAGTCGCAGCGGCAAGAAGTGGAAAGTTCACGGCGACCTCGGTGAAGCCGGGGATCCCGCCGTGTCCCGGACGACGTTCGACGGTCTTCCCGGTGAATTGATGGACCGTCAGGACCAGGACGCGTTCAGCGTTGACCGTCTGCTCTATGACCCGGACACCGGCGCCCGCGTCGCGCACCGGATGCTCATTCCCCTGGCGACGGCAGCCCTTGCGCCCGCTCTCGGGAAGGAGCCCGCCGCGCCGGTCGAGGAGATCTATGGACAGCTCAGCGCCGCCGGTGAGCTTCTGTCCTGGACCGAGCACGTCACGGCCCGCACGCCCTACCCGGACGAGCGCACGGCCCTCGCGCTCGCCGACGCCTCCCCGCTCCTGATCACGTACCGGATCACGCACGGCACCGACGAGAGGCCGTTGCTGTGTGAGGAACTGCGCGCCCCGGCAGCGCACAACCGCCTCGTGTTCCCGGTCCGGCCGAGCCGCGCCAGCCGCCCGCGACGATGATCGGTGTAACTCTTCTTCACTTGCTCAAGGGCGCGCGCCTACGGCGCGCGCCGGGCGGCCCCTGCCGCCCCGGGCAGGCTGCGGCCTGACGGCCGGTCCTGCCCGGTCGGCAGGCCGCCCGCCTCAGCCAACCCGGCCCTCAGCAGCCAGAAACCCCCGCCACGAGCGGGGGCTTGTGCGTTCCGGCGCCCTCCCGCGGATTCGCCCCCAGGCCGTGCGCGCCCACAGCAGGACCCGCGCCCCGTCCTTGCCCGGCAGCGAGGCCCGCGAGGCCGTCAGCGCCCCGCACGTGCTCTCTCCAGCCGGTCACGACCTTCACATCCGGCCGGTGGTACCAGGGGCGCTACAGCGCGCCCCTGGACCCCGCCCAGGCGTGGCGTCCTCACGCGCGAATGCGGGCATCGTCTCGGCTGGCCGCCGTGCGCGCGTGAGAACACCACGCTCGTATCCCCAGGTGCGGACCGTGGCCCTGTCGGCAACAGATCCGCGAATCGGACAAAAGTGCACATATGTCAAGCCGGCGAGCCCCGTGTGGTCGGGCGATCGGGCGCAGACGACGAAGGCCCCGCGCTCCGTGGGGGGAAGGCGGGGCCTGTGCCTCAGGCAGCCGGAGTTGGTCAGTTCCGGCAGCGGCGGGCGTGATCTTCAGCGGCGAATCGTGCGGGACCGGCGCCGGTGACCATGATCGGGCGGGGGCAGCCGTCACACACGATCACCTCTCCGCGTGCGTCGCTCTCGACCCACACCGCCGAGCCTCGGCGGGTCTGCCAGGTGTGGCCGGGCCGGAAGGGCCGCCGCCTCATGCCGCTTCCTCCGTGCCGCCCTCGTGTTCGGTCGGAGCGTCGCCGGATCTCAGGATGGGGCAGTCCCGCAGCAGCTCGATGCGTGCCAGCGTCGAGGCGATCCGGCGGGCATCGTCGGGCCGCAGCCAGACCACGGCCTCTCCGCGCGGACCCGCGTGCGGAGTCGCCCGAGCAGCACCGCCGGAAGCACCGTTGAGCAGGTCAGCCGCCGAGCTGGCCTCCTGCCAGGCGCCCACGTAATCGATCTCCCGCACCCACATCGCGTCTTCCGGTTCAGGGCCCCCGGACAGTCCGCGCGACGGCATCAGCTAACGACCTCCTACAGGTTCCGACCGCACGGCGCACAGGCGCGCCAACCCCCGTCGTGCCAGGTCGGCAGCGCAAGAATCCCCCGCATGCCCCGAGAAGCGGTCACCAAGTGTTCACTTACAGCAACAACGCGCACAACTACACCCGACCGCTCAAGAGCAGTCAAGCAACATGCAGCCCCCTCCCATGGGTTGGGAGGGGGCCGCAAGGATCTTTCAAAGATCTCCCAAGGATTGGGACGTCAGCGGGCGTCCGAGCAGCCCGGCGGCAACGTCAGAGTCGCCTCGGGAATCGGACGCGGCAGCAGGTACTCCGCCGCCGTCCACCCCCGCGTCCCCTGGGGCAGCCCTCCGGCACTCTTGCCCGTCAGCCGCACCCGGGCCCACTTGCCCCGGCAATGGGTGATCTTGACCCGGTCCATCTCGTAGAGCTGGCCCCGGGCGACGTGATCGCGACCGGGCCCGGTGCGCACCCGCAGGCCGTCATCCATCACCGTCGAGGTGTAGGGGGCCGGGGTGATCACCCCAGGGACCCCCGGAGGCAAAGGAACCTCCATCGCGGACGCCGACGAAGGGACCGCGATCATTCCGACCGCAGCCGCCGACGCACACACCGCCACACCGCCCAGCCGACGCGCCCGCGTCCGTCCAGCACCACTGACCATGATCGTTTCTCCTCAGATTCAGACACAGGCGCCAGCCGACCTGACGCCCCCTCGGATCACTCGCGGCCGTCACGACCGGTACAGGTAGGAGTCGGTCACCCAGCCCACGTATCCGCCCGGCAGCCCGCCGCCGGAGTCCCGGGTGAGCATCACCTGGTTCCAGCGCTGGCCGGTGCGGTCGTTCGTCCAGTCGAGGACCTGAACTTCGTCCCCCTGATAGATCAGCCCCGTCACCCCGGACGCGGTGCCCGGACCGGTCCGCACCCGCAGACCATCCACCGTCACCGAGGCGATCCCCGGCGAGGACCACGACGCCCCGCCATCCGGAGCCGCCGCAGCCGAGGCGGCAGAAGCCGTAGCCGCCCCCGCCGTCCCCAGACCCAGCACCGCGACGCCAGCAACGACCAGAGCCCGAATTCCCTTACGTGCGTTCAAAACTGACTCCTCATCAGTTCGATGGAAGCGGGCGGTGCCCCCGTGAGGGGGCCGCCCGTCAGGACCCGCACAGCTTCCAACCCACCCATGTATCCGGTCAACCACTTATCCGGATGAGTAGAGTCGGCTCGCCGCCAGCCGACGACGAGCGCCAGACCGTGACCGACGGGGGCGAACGGCGAACGAGCAAGAACCCCGCCTCTTAGAGGCGGGGTCCATGGGCCTTGGATGCCGGGTTTTCGTCGTCGAGGAGCGCTACTTTTTGTCTCTCTTCTTCGCTTCACGCTCTGCGGCGCGTCGGGCGGCCCGGTTGCCGTTGGGGTCGGGCAGATCCGGGTTCCGGCTCTTGGGTGTGTGTCTCACGGGGATGCGACGCCAGCAACTCCGCCCCCGGTCTAGGACAGCGACCCGTTTCCGGGTGGCTGTCCGGCCAGCGGCCCCCGCCCCGAGCGGATTCGGTAACAGCAGCCGGGGCGGGGGCACTTCTCCCCAACACGCGGATCACACCGGAAATCCTCGTGCCACTCGGCGGCGCCGATCCGAGCCGAAGGAAAGAAATCTCAGATCGTGGCCGTGGGGAGATCGGAGGGGGCGGGGCCGCGTGCACAGTCAACCCCGCCCCCGGTCTATGACGGCGGCCCGTCCCCGGGCGCCGATTCAGCCGAAGCCGCAGATGTCCCGTCGCCTCCAGCGACGCGGTTGAGAGCCTCGGTGTAGTGATCCACGTCGGAAGGACTGGCGGTAGCCGCTAAGGCGACGGCCCGCGCGTACAGGTGGACTGCGCGTTCCGAGTCGTGATGATCCTCGGTGCTCTGGCCGAGCAGATACAGGGCACGAGCCTGCCAGGGGGGTGAACCAGTGGCCCGGAACTCCCCGAGAGCCTCGCTCCCGAGCCGGAAGGCGGCATCCGGGCGCCCGGCCCGGGAGTGCGCGCGGCCGAGCCAGGCGAGCGCACGAGCCGCGTTGAACCGGTCTTCTGCCTCTTCCAACTCCTCCCGCGCGACGGCCAGTTGTGCCATGGCGTCCATGGGCCGTTCCGCTTCCAGGTGAACCAGCCCCACAACGAGGCGGGAGAGACCTACCCCGCGCGTGTAGCCCAGGCCCCGGCGGATCTCCATGGCCTCACCCAGCACAGCCAGCGCCACCGGCTCTTCTCCCCGTGCGTGGTGGCAGGCTCCCAGCCCGTGCAGGGCCTGAGCTTCCGCGAGGGAGTCTGAATCCTCCCGCGCCAGCGTGAGCGCTTCGCTGGCACGCACAGCGGCCCCGCCGTAACGGTGCAGGCCCCGCAGAACGCCCACGGAGGCGGTCAGCATCTCGCGCTGCGCCAGCCGGTCCCCCGTCCGCCGCGCAGCGGCCAAGCCCTGTTCCAGCAGCTCCACCCATAAAGCCAGGGGGCGGATGCGCTGGAACAGCGGCCAGGCCGCATGAACGAGCTGCCACACCAACTCATCCCACCCGTACTCAGCCGCCACGTACACGGCCGTCCTCAGGTCGTCTTGCCGGGCCGTGAGCCATTCCAGCGCCCCGGCCTCATCCCGGAAATCCGGCCAGCCGGGGGCACCGGCCACGTCCCGGTCCAGCTCCCGGTGATCGGGGGTGATGAGACGTTCGGCACGGGTGAAGGTCGCCAGCAGCCACCGCACCCAGCGCCCCATGGCGTCGCGCACGGCATCGTCGCTCTCCGCCTCGGCGGCACACCGCCGCGCGTGACGCAGCACAGGGTGCGTCATCCGGTAGCAGGGCCCCAGCCAGGGCTGGTCATGGCGTTCGGCCAGCAGCCCGGCATCGGCCAGCACCCGCAGGTGACCGGACGCTGCATCCTGGCTCAGCTCACCCAGCACGGCGGCAGCCGCCGGATCCAGCAGCGGCGGCGCCTCCACCCCCACCAGCCGGTACAGGCGGGCCGAAGTAGGCGGCAGGCTTTCGTACGCGGATTGCACGGCAGACGTCACTACGACACAGCCCTTTCGTAGGAAGAATCGAAGAATTGCCGGGCCCGAGGAGGGGAGGGGAGACGGCGCTAGCTCGCGCTGCCCAGACGGGACGCGCGTTCCTCATCGAGGCGGGCCAGATCAGCCCGCAGCCAGTCAGGAGCGATCGTCAGCGTGGAGAACTCCTGAGCGTGCGGCACGCACGCCAGCACGGTCCCGCCGGGGCCCGACCCGCTCTCGACGAGCGCAATGGTCATCGCTTCCGGCACGAACGCATGGCACCCCACGCACCACCCGTGACCGAGAGTCGGTGCCAGTTCGCAGGCGTCCTCCCGGTACGCCCGCGCGTGCGCCGCCTCGGAATGCAGGGTGCACAACGCCGCAATGGCCTCGGGAATCGTCTCCCCCTCCGTCATGGCCCGCCGCTGCGCCGGGGTGAACAACTCACCGTGGGCGGTACACAGCAAGATCTGTTCGCCCTTCACCCACGCAGGCAACGGGTAGGCCGACACAGGGTTCCCGATACGGCACACTGCACAGCCGCGCCCACCAGCCGAACTCACGCCGACACCCCCGCCGCGTTGCGCACGCTGCGGGACGACGACGCGCCAGGCACGGAAATCGGTGCGGAGCCGCCCGCACGATCGGGGCAGTCCGGCGCCGGACACTTGCACTCCGGGTATCGCATTGACCACATCGCGCCCGGAGTACGGTCCGAACTGACCTCCCGGGAAGGGCCCCACGCAACTACCGAGTTGCCGTCATCCGTAACCCGGTCCGCTCGCACCTGCCCCAGGCGCATCGTCATACGGCTACCGTCGTCGCCGGTCCTTGCGTTCGTCATGGTGACTGTCCCCGCACGTTGGGTGAGCTGGACAGGATCGAACGTAGGGGGGCTCAACGGACCGTCCCAGGGACGCAACGGCCTAGTTTTGCAACGCTATTCGGCGACACCCAGAAATCGTGCGAGCGACCGCAAGCCGGGGGGGTGGTTCGGCCTGTTCCACAAGTCGGTCACGATCGCCACGGCTAGCGTGTGGTGCCTCATCCAACCCGGAGCCATTCGGCGCAAGGATTCCAGCGTCTTGACGGCGCTCTCCGCGTTGCCTACGTCGGTGTACGCCCGCGCCACGTCCAGCAGGAGCCACGTCCGCCAGGAAGGCGGTGTGTCCTGTGACAGCCGCATTCCCTTGGCAAGACCGATCGCCTCTTCCGGCCGCCCGTGCTGAACGGCCAGACGCACCCTTTCGATACGGACGGACGACCTGTTGAAGACGCTCACCATGCGGCCGTCCTCAGGAGGCGGGAGCTTCGCCAGGTTCTCCGTCGCCTTTTCGGCGGTCGTCATCATGGTGTCGGCTTGGGTGTAGTCACCGCTGCGGGCAGCACTCGTTGCGGCCGACATGATCAGACCGCCCCAGACCCGAAGCTGTTCCGTGCTTTCTATCCGATCTCGTTCGACCCCATCAGCCGCGTACACGGCTAGTCCCGTGGCGTCGTCGAGGCGATTCTGTCGCTGGTATGCCCATGCCACAGAGTTGGAGATCATCGGTGCCAGCAGTGGATCAGAAGACTCGCCCGCTGCGGTGTAGGCCCGTTCCAGACTCGTGAGAGCCAGGTCAGATTTTCCCAAGCGGATAGCGAGATGCCCGCCGAGCTGCAACGCCTTACCCAACGCAGCCTGCCCCGCCGCACGTTGGTCAGCAGTCCCGACGGATGCCAGGAGCCGAGCGTTCGTAATCGTCCCGGGAAGCACTGTCATTAGGTCTTCAAACGCAGCGGAATGGTAGAGAGTCCAGCCCTCCCCCAGTTCTTCCCGTACAGATGCCAGGGACAGGTTTCCGGCGTCGGCAGGCTCAGGCGGCATGCCGATGAGCGGGGGCATGATCGCACGTCGCACAGCCACGAGTTGAGGCGGATCAGCCGACCCGTTCGCCTGAATACCGGGTGGGTCTCCCATGAGAGCGGTGACTTCCACGCCGATGCCGTGAGCAAGCGCATGGAGGGTGGGAAGACGAGCTGAGTGCTTGCGTCGTTGTTCGAGCCGCGCAATCACATCAACGGACACGTCGGCTCGTTCGGCTAGCTGTTCCTGAGTGAGACCGGCGCTCTTACGTAGTTGCCTGAGGCGCAGTCCGATGTGCTCAGCCATGGGGCCAGCGTAGACCCGCCTAGATGTAGAGGTGACTGGTCTCATCGGTACGCACCACGCGCGTCGGCATGTGACCGCCTTGCACGGCGCAGTGGCGTCGTCTTCCCAGGTCAGACACCATGCCGTGAGTACCCCCCCAACTGATAGCATCCAAGGGCACCCCCTGGCACCCGCACCGGGGCTTCGAGACCGTGACGTACCTGCTCGACGGAACGTTCGTGCACCAGGACTCCGAGGGCGGCGGCGGGGTCATCAACGACGGGGACACCCAGTGGATGACCGCCGGGAGCGGCCTGCTGCACATCGAGGCGCCGCCGGAGTCCCTGGTCATGAGCGGCGGGCTCTTCCACGGCCTCCAGCTCTGGGTGAACCTCCCGAAGGCCGACAAGATGAAGGCGCCCCGCTACCAGGACATCGGCGGCGGCAGCGTGAAGCTCCTCACCACGCCCGACGGCGGCGCCCTGCTCCGCCTCATCGCGGGCGACCTCGACGGGCACGAGGGGCCGGGCGTCACGCACACCCCGATCACGATGATCCACGCGACGGTCTCGCCGGGCGCCGAGGTCACGCTGCCCTGGCGGACGGACTTCAACGGACTCGCCTACGTCCTGGCCGGGCGCGGCACGGTCGGTACGGACCGGCGCCCCGTCCATACCGGGCAGGCGGCCGTGTTCGGCGAGGGCGGCTCGCTGACGGTGCGGGCCGACGAGCGGCAGGACGCGCACACCCCGGACCTGGAGGTCGTGCTGCTGGGCGGGCGTCCGATCAGGGAGCCGATGGCGCACTACGGGCCGTTCGTGATGAACAGCCACGCCGAACTCGCCCAGGCCTTCGAGGACTTCCAGGCCGGGCGGCTAGGACGGATCCCCGCCCGGAAGGTCCCCGCCCGGAAGGTCGATGCCGAAGAGCTCTGAGGCCAGGTCCTCGCCGGACAGGGTGCCCGCATCCGCGCCCGTACGGCGTTCGCGGATCTCGAACCAGATGCACTTGCCCTCGCCGCGCGGGTCCACGCCCCAGCGGTCGGCGAGCATCTCCAGCAGCACCAGCCCGCGCCCCGACGAGGCCATCTCGCCGGGGCTGCGGCGGTGCGGCAGCTCGTCGCTGTGGTCCAGGACCTGCACGCGCAGCGTCCGCGCCTCATGAGAGCCGGTGCCGGTGCCGGTGCCGGAGTCGGCGCCGGTGGCCGAGTCGGAGCCCGCGACCTCGGTGAGGCCGGTGATCTCGGCGACGAGGAGGGCGTCGCCGTCCGTGTGCACGAGGACGTTCGTGAGCATCTCGGAGAGCATCAGCACGGCCCCGTCGACCTGGTCCTCGTCGGCCCAGTCGTGCAGCAGGTCGCGGAGCTGGTGGCGGGCCTCGGCGATACGGTCCGGCTCGGCCTGCGCGATCGTCAGCACGCTGCGGCGGGACGAGACAGAGCTGCCGTCCGGGGCCGTGCCCGTGGGGAAGGGGCCGGGGGCGAGCAGCAGCAGGGCGATGTCGTCGGCGTGCGCGGCGGCGTGCCGGCCGCCCAGCGGACCGGGGACGCGGGCGCCGCGCGGCCCGAGAACGCCCTCCACCAGGGCGTCCGCCAGCGCCTCCAGGTCGCCCGGGTCGCCCGGGCCCTCGCCGCGCGCGTGCTCCTCGACGACCTCGCGGATCCGGGTCCAGCCCGTCTCCAGGTCGTGGCCGCCGGTCTCGATGAGGCCGTCGGTGCACATCAGCAGCCGCTCGCCGGGCTCCAGGACGAGGCGGGTCGTCGGGTAGTCGGAGTCGGGGTCGATGCCGAGCGGCAGGCCGCCGGCGGTGGGCCGTACGAGCATGGGCCCGCCCGGCATCTGCACGGCCGGGTCGGGATGGCCCGCGCGGGCGATGTCGAGGGTGCCGGTGGAGGGGTCCACCTCGATGTAGAGGCAGGTGGCGAAGCGCGGGTGGTCGGCCTCGGCCTCCGCGTCGCCGGGGGACTCGGGCCCGGTCACGGCGGTGGTCGCGCCGGGGGGCGCCCCCGACTCCTCCCCGGCGCCCGTACGGGGCCGCAGCTCGCCGAGGGAGGAGGCGCCGCTCATCCCGTACAGGAAGCGGGAGGCACGGGCGAGGACCGCGTCGGGGTGGTGGCCCTCGGAGGCGTAGGCGCGCAGGGCGATGCGGAGCTGGCCCATGATGCCCGCGGCCCGCACGTCGTGGCCCTGGACGTCGCCGATGACCAGGGCCGTACGGCCGGAGGGCAGCGGGATCACGTCGTACCAGTCGCCGCCGACCTGGAGACCGCCGCCGGTCGGGATGTAGCGCGCGGCCAGCTCCATGCCGGGGATGACGGGCTTGCGGGCGGGGCGCATGGTGCGCTGGAGGCCCGCGGTCAGCTCGCGCTCGGACTCGTTGAGGGTGGCGCGGGAGAGGGCCTGCGCGAGCATCCGCGCGACGGTGGTGAGGACGGCGCGCTCGTCGGGCGTGAAGGCGATGGGCCGCCCGAAGGCGACGGCCCAGACGCCGATGGCGCGGCCCGCGACGATCAGCGGCAGATACGCCCGGGACTGGTGCCCGGCGGCCGGGTCGCCCGGGGCGGGGGCCCGCTCGGGGTAGCGGCGGGCGTACTCGTCGGGTTCGAGGAGGTAGATCGCGCGGCTCGTGCGCGCGGCCTCCGCGGCGGGGTGGTCGTGGTCGGTACGCAGCCCCCGCGCCCCCGCACCGTCCGTGTCGGCGCCCGCGGGCCCGGCCGGGCCCGCGGGCCCGGCGGGACCGGCGGGGCTCAGGGCGGGGAGGCGGTCGCCGTCCAGCGCGTAGAGCGTGAGCGCGTCGGGCGCGAAGCCCGGCATGGCGAGGGAGGAGGCGACGCGCAGCACGTCGGCGGTGGTGTACGCCTCGGACAGGGCGCGGCCCGCGTCCAGGAGGAACGCCTCGCGGTTGCGGCGCCAGTCCCAGTCGGACGGCGCGGAGGGCGAGGCGGCGGCGTGGGCGGGGGCCGGAGGGCCGCTCGCGGCCTCCTCGTCGAGCGCGGCGCCGACGGGCTCGGGCACCTCGTAGAGCAGGCCGACGATGCGGGTGGTGGACTCGGGGGAGCCGGGCCCGGAGATCTCGGCGTGGGTGGCGCGCAGCGGCCTGACGAGGGTGCGCACCGTCCGTATGACCTTGCCGTCGCGGTCCACGACCCGCATCGTGGCCTCGGCGGGCGTGTGCTCGGTGAGGGCGAGGGTGACGATGCCCTGGAACGTCACGTAGTCCACCGCGTGCAGGTGCGAGCGGACCGCGTTGCCCTGGAGGGTGAGGTCGCCGGTGCGCGTGGTGGGATCGGGGGTGACGCCGAGGAGGTGCGCGCCGTGCGCGTCGAGCGTCACGAGACCTGTGGCGATGTCCCAGGTCCAGAGCCCAGCGCCGGTGGCGGTGAGGGCTTCCTCGGTGCGCATTGCACTACTTTATTCGGACCCGTGCGGGTTTCGGAAACGGGGGCGAGGGGGGCTTCCGCTGGGCGGTAGTCTGAGAAGCATTCTCTGTGACTCCTGAGCCGAACGACTTGGATGAATGATGCATCGGTACCGGTCCCACACCTGCGGCGAGCTTCGCGCCTCGGACGTCGGCGCTGACGTCCGGCTGAGCGGCTGGCTGCACAATCGCCGGAACCTGGGCGGCATCCTCTTCATCGATCTCCGTGACCACTATGGCATCGTCCAGCTCGTCGTCCGCGACGAGGCCGGCGAGATCAACGAGAAGCTGAGCTCGCTCTCCAAGGAGACGGTGCTCCGCGTCGACGGCAAGGTCACCGCGCGCGGCACGGAGAACGTGAACCCGGAGTTGCCGACGGGCGAGATCGAGGTCGAGGTCGCCGACGTCGAGGTGCTGGGCGGCGCGGACCAGATCCCCTTCACGATCAACGCGGAGGACGGGGTCAACGAGGAGCGGCGCCTGGAGTACCGCTTCCTGGACCTGCGCCGCGAGCGCATGCACCGCAACATCATGCTGCGCAGCAAGGTCATCTCCTCGATCCGCGAGAAGATGACGGCGCAGGGGTTCAACGAGATGGCGACGCCGATCCTGTCCGCCACCTCCCCCGAGGGCGCCCGGGACTTCCTCGTCCCCTCGCGGCTGCACGCGGGCAAGTTCTACGCGCTGCCGCAGGCCCCGCAGCAGTTCAAGCAGCTCCTGATGATCGCGGGCTTCGACCGGTACTTCCAGATCGCGCCCTGCTTCCGCGACGAGGACGCGCGCGCGGACCGCTCGCCCGGTGAGTTCTACCAGCTCGACATGGAGATGAGCTTCGTCGAGCAGGAGGACGTCTTCGAGGTCATCGAGAAGGTGATGACCGAGCTGTTCCAGGAGCTGGGCGAGGGCCGCGAGGTCACCTCCCCGTTCCCGCGGATCCCGTTCCGCGAGGCGATGGTGAAGTACGGCTCGGACAAGCCGGACCTGCGCGCTCGCCTCGAACTCACCGATGTGTCGGACGTGTTCAAGGGCTCCGGCTTCAAGGCGTTCGCCGACAAGCACGTGCGCGCGCTGGCCGTGCCGGACACCGCGGAGCAGCCCCGCAAGTTCTTCGACCAGATGGGCGACTTCGCCGTCGAGCAGGGCGCGAAGGGCCTGGCGTGGGTGCGGGTCGGGGACGACGGCGCGCTGGCGGGCCCGATCGCGAAGTTCCTGACGGAGGACGACGTCCAGGCGCTGACGGACGCGCTGTCGCTCAAGCCGGGTTACGCGGTCTTCTTCGGCGCCGGCGAGTTCGACGAGGTCTCGAAGATCATGGGCGCGGTCCGCGTGGAGGCGGCCCGCCGTGCCGGGCACTTCGAGGAGAACGTCTTCCGGTTCTGCTGGATCGTCGACTTCCCGATGTTCGAGAAGGACGAGGACACCGGCGAGATCGAGTTCTCGCACAACCCGTTCTCCATGCCGCAGGGCGGCCTGGAGGCGCTCCGCACCAAGGACCCGCTGGACATCCTGGCCTGGCAGTACGACATCGTCTGCAACGGTACGGAGCTGTCGTCCGGCGCGATCCGGAACCACGAGCCGGAGATCATGTTCGAGGCCTTCGGCATCGCGGGCTACTCACCGGAGGACGTCCGCCGCGACTTCGGCGGCATGCTCCGCGCGTTCGAGTACGGCGCCCCGCCGCACGGCGGCATCGCCCCCGGCATCGACCGCATCGTCATGCTGCTGGCCGACGAGCCGAACATCCGCGAGACGATCGCCTTCCCGCTCAACAACAACGCCCTGGACCTGATGATGGGCGCCCCCAGCGAGGTCGACGAGAAGCGGCTGAAGGAGCTGCACCTGTCGGTGCGGAAGCCGCAGGTGAAGTAGGCGAGAAGAGGGCGGCGAGCAGTCGTCCACCCGCACGAGGGAAAGGCCCGGGATCTTCGGATCCCGGGCCTTTCGTATGACTAGGTTCCCCGTCATGGCAGAGACGTCAGTGAAATCCGGCCGCGCGTGCCGGAGGCCCGTACCGTGGAAGGCACCACCCATCCCGGAGGAGGCCGTTGTGAGCAGCGCGGAGGAGCGGTCCAGCGTCCTGACCCAGGACCAGTTCGAGGAACTGTCGAGCGCCGCCGACAGGGTCAGCGACGCACTCCGCCTGGAGTTCGTCGCCGGGAAGATGGGAATCAAGGCAGTGCCGGACGGTAATCACGGGCGGATCATCGAGTGGCTGCAGCGGATCTGCATGCAGTCGAAGCAGGACTTCTGGCTCTATCCCGATCAGGGGCTCCGCGTCGAGACGTACCGCAATGGCAACGCCCGCCCGGACGGCACCTTCGCCGAGAGCGGTACCTTCGTCGGCCAGGGCGAGTGGGCCGACACCGAGGGCGTCCTGATGGTCGTGGAAGTCACCTCCCGGGACCGTGACACCAACCAGCGCGACCGCGTCGACAAGCCTCGCGCCTACGCCGAGGCCGAACTGCCCGTCTTTCTGCTCATCGACCGCATCACCGGCGAGGTCAAGGTCCACTCCCAGCCCGACGGGGAGCGGTACGAGCAGGTGACGACCGTGCCGTTCGGCAAGACCGTCACGCTGCCCGACCCCGTCGGTATCGAGCTGGACACCGAGCCGCTCAAGGAATGGGCGGACTGAGGTCCGCGCGCTCCCTCATTCCGCCGCCACCGCCGCGTCCGCCTCGCGGCCCCGGGTCACCGACCAGGTCGCCGCGAGGGCGGCGCCCAGGGTGAGGGCCGTGGCCGTGCCGGCGACCGCGGCGTAGATGGAGAGGGGGCCGCTCGGGAGCCAGGTGTCCGCCGCCGCGACCGCGAAGGGGATCAGGGACGTGGCCGCCGCCAGGGTGCCCAGGAGGAGGCCGACGGCCGTGACGAGCAGGGCCTCGACCGAGACGGTGCGCAGCACCTGGGCGCGGGTGGCGCCGCCGAGGCGCATGAGGCCGAACTCGCGCTTCCGGTTGGTGACCGACAGCACCTGGGAGTTGACGACGGCGATGGCCGTATAGGCGACGATCATGCCGACGAGCAGGTAGTTGATCCACGCCTGGAGCTGGACGTCCTCCGCGTTCGCGGCGAGCAGAGCGTCGCGGTCGGCGGCCTGGAGGCCCGGGTGGCCCTCCGTGAACCGGTGCAGGGCCGCCATCAGTTCGGCCCCGTCCGTGCCCGGTTCGGCCCGCACCATGATCTGCCGGGGCAGGCCCGTGGTGGTGTGCGGGGCGAGGAGGCTCGCGGGGGCGAGCGCCGTCTCGTATCCGGCGCGGCCCTCGAACAGGGCGACGATATGGACGTCGGTGGCGGCGCCGTCGCCCAGGCGCAGCCGCAGCGTGTCGCCGACGCCCTTGCCCAGCTCGTCCGCGCGGCTCTCGGGCAGCGCGACCGTGCGGCCGGTGAGCGCGGAGAGGCTTCCCTCGGTGGGGCGTACGGCGGTGGTGCGGGTGGCGTCGCGGCCGGTGACGCCCTGCAGGGGCAGCCCGTCGCCGTCGTCCGCGCCGTCGTGCGGGCGTTCGACGTGGCCGGTGGTGGTGACGTACGCGCTCGCGGCGGCGACGCCGTCGAGCTTCCGGACGCGGTCGGTCAGCGCGGGGTCCACGCCGCCGACGGGCGCGGTCAGCACGGCGTCGGCGCGCAGGTTCTCGCGGAAGGCGTCCTCGGCGGCCCGCACCTGCGTGGTCTGCAGGTACAGGTTGCCGACGGCCATGCCCGTGGCGAGCAGGACGGGCGTGACGACGGAGGCCATACGGACCGTGCGGGCGCGGGAGTTGAGGAGCGCCAGCTCGCCGCTGGGCCCGCGGCCGGTCAGCAGCCGGACGAGGGGCGAGACGAGGAACGTGACGAGCTTGGTGAGGCCGGGGCCGAGCAGCGCCAGCCCCGCCGCCGCGCAGATCACCGTGGGCCCGGCCGTGCTCGCGGCGATGGGCCCGTCGAAGAGCAGCACCGTGAGCGTGGCGAGGGCGGTCGCGCCGCCGAGGAAGAGGACGGCGAGGACGAGGCGCACGGGGTGCAGCCAGCGCTCGCCCGTGGCGGCCTCGGTCAGGGCCCGGCCGGGGTGGGTGCGCACGGCGCGGCGGGCGCCGACCGTGCCGCCGACGAGCGCGGTCAGCAGCAGCGCGCCGCCCGCGGCGACGGCGGGGATCCAGCCCTGGCTGTGGACGACGGCGCCCTCGACGAGACCGGCGTCCACCAACCGCGTGAAGAGCTGCTCCCCGGCGTACGGGCCCGCGAGCGCGCCCCCGGCGGCTGCGAGCAGCGCGACCAGCAGCGTCTCGGCGAGCAGCATCCGGCGGAGCTGGCGCGGCGTGGCGCCCGTGGCTCGCATCAGGGCGAACTCGCGGTGTCGCTGCCGCACGGACAGGGAGACGGTCGAGACGACGACGAACACCGCGACCATCGCGGCCAGTCCGCCGAAGACCGAGGCGATGACGATGAGCGACTCGCGGTCCCGCTCGACGTCCGGGTACTCGACGGCGCCCCGGTCGTCCCCGGAGACGACCTTCGCGCGGGCGCCGGACTCCGCCACGCGCTCCGCGAGCCGCGACTTGAGCGCGCCCACGTCCTGGCCCGGCGCGGCGACGACCGCGATGTCGGCGATCTCGCCGCCCGCCAGCGCGCGGGCCCGCGCGTCGGTGAAGAAGACGACGGCCTTTCCGGCCTGCCGTCCGCCCCGGGGCGCCGCGATGCCGCTGACCTCGTACGTACGGGTGCCGCCGGGCACGGCGAGGCGGATCCGGTCGCCGGGCTCCGCGCCCGCGGCGCGTGCCGTACGGGCGTCGAGGACCACCTGGTCATCGGCGGCGGGGGCCCGGCCCGCGCTCGTCCGGTAGGGGGTGAGCGCGGCCGAGCTCCAGCCGTGGCCCTCGACGTCCGTACGGCCGCCGTCCGTGCCCCGCCCGCCCAGCACCGCCGCGTCGAACACCGGCTCGGGAACCGCGGAACGCACCCCCGTGGTGCTCCGCACCTCCCGCACCAGTCCGTCGCGTACGGGCACCCGCTCGGTGAGGACGGCGGACTCGCTGTCGTCGGCGCTCCGCCCGGTCAGCTCGTACGAGCGGTCGCCGGTGACGACCAGGTCGGCGCCCGCGAGGCGCTGCGGCGGGGCGTTGTTGCGTACGCCGGTCTCCAGGAGGCCGCCGCAGGCCATCACCAGGACCGTGCCGAAGAAGAGCGCGAGGAAGGTGGCGACGAAGCCGCCTCTGCGGAACCGCAGGGTGCGCCAGGCGAGGACGAACATCAGGCCGCCGCCCCCATCGGGGTGTGCCACGGGCGGGTCATGCGCTCGGCGACCCGCTCGGCGGTCGGCGCGTCCATCGCGTCGGCGATACGGCCGTCGGCGAGGAAGAGCACACGATCCGCGTACGAGGCGGCGACCGGGTCGTGCGTGACCATGACGACGGTCTGGCCCGTCTCCCGCACGGCCTGCCGCATCAGCCCCAGGACCTCGGTCGCGGTGTGCGTGTCGAGGGCGCCGGTCGGCTCGTCGGCGAAGAGGACGGCGGGCCGGGTGGCGAGGGCGCGGGCGATGGCCACGCGCTGCTGCTGGCCGCCGGAGAGCTGCGCGGGCCGGTGCTTGGCGCGGTCGGTGAGGCCGACGCGGTCGATGACGGCGGCCAGGTGGCGCCGGTCGGGGCGCTTGCCCGCGAAGCGCAGCGGCAGCGCGACGTTCTGCTCGACGGTCAGCGCGGGCAACAGGTTGAAGGACTGGAAGACGAAGCCGACGCGCTCGCGGCGCAGCTTCGTCAGCTCCGTCACGTTCATGGAGCCCAGGTCGTGGCCCTCGACGGTGACCGTCCCGGAGGTCGGCCGGTCGAGCCCGGCGGCGCACTGGAGGAACGTGGACTTGCCGGAGCCCGAGGGGCCCATCACGGCGGTGAAGCTGCCCGGCGCGAAGTCGGTGGAGACACCGTCCAGCGCGATGACGGTGGCGTCGCCCTTGCCGTAGGTCTTCCGCACGTCCTTGAGCTGTACGGTCATCTCGCCGCTCCCGCCGGGTCGTTGTGCGCCTGTGTGCTGCCGCTGTGTGCTGCCGTTTTCCGCTGTCTACGACGTTAGGCAGCGGCGGGTCGCGGCCCCAGGGCCCCAAGTGGCGTCTGCGGGGGTGGTGCTGGCTACACCCCGGGAGGGGGCTGGGTCCGGGCGGCGTGCGCGGCGAAGCCGTCGAGGAGCAGGGCGAGGCCCGCCTCGAAGTGGGTGTCCCAGTCGCTGCGGGCGGGCGTGGCGTGGGCGGCGAGCGTCGGGTAGCGGTCGGCGGCCTCGCGCAGCCGTTCGGCGAACGCGCCGCGCGCCCGGCCGTCCTCGGCGCCGTCCGGCCACGCGGTCTGGGTGGCGACGGAGCCGGTCACCTGCTGGGTGACCAGGGCGGCGGCGGAGGCCAGCGCGGTGCCGTCGAAGCCCGCGCGGACGAGCGCCGCGTGCACGAACTCCGCGCGGGCCAGCGCGTTCGGGCCCATCAGAGGGCGGGTGACGGCGAGCCCGGCGGCCCAGGGGTGGCGCAGCAGCGCGGCGCGCAGCTCCCGCATGAACAGCGCGACGTCCGCGCGCCACGTGGCATGCGCCTCCCCGGCGGGTGCCTTCCCGCCGTGCGACTCCCCGGCGTGCGCCTTCCCGGGGTGCGGGTCCCCGGCGTGCGACTCCCCGGCGTGCGCTTTCTCGGTGTGCGCCTCCCCGGCGGGCGGCAGCGTGACCTCGCCGAACACCGCGTCGAGGGCGAGGTCGAGCAGGTCGTCGCGGTGCGGCACGTGCCAGTAGAGGCTCGTGGCGTGGACGTTCAGCGCGTCGGCGAGCTTGCGCATGCTCAGCGCGGCGACGCCGCCGCCGTCCAGCGCGGCGACGGCCGCCTCGACGATCCGTTCGCGCGAGAGCGCGGGTCCGGTGCGGGACGCCCGGCGCGGCTCGCGCAGCCAGACGGCACCGGGCAGGGCGGCATCGGTCCCGGACCGGGGGCGCTTGGGGCTCATGGCGCCCGATCCTACGCACTTGACCTACGCCGTTGCCCTGGTCCTACAGTGTCGGTCACTCACCCAACACTGTAGGGGGAACCGATGACCGACCCCGAAGGCCACCCCCGGCGCCGGGCGATCCTCGCCGCGCTCTGCGCCGCGCTCCTCGTGATCGTGCTGGACAACACCGTCCTCAACGTCGCGCTGCCCGACCTCGCCGAGGACTTCGACGCCTCCACGGGCACGCTCCAGGCCGTCATCGACGCCTACGCGGTCGTCTTCGCCGGGCTGCTCATCGCCGCCGGAGCCGCCTCCGACCGCTACGGCCGCCGCCGCGCCCTGCTCACCGGGCTCGCCGTGCTCGGCCTCGCCTCGGCCGCCGCCGCGCTCGCGACGTCCGCGTGGTGGCTGATCGCCATGCGCGCCGCGATGGGCGCCGGCGCCGCGCTCGTCATGCCCGCCACCCTCGCGATCCTCGTGCGGGTCTTCCCCGCGCGCGAACGCCCCCGCGCCTTCGCCGTCTGGGCCGCCGTCGCCGCCGTCGCGATGGCCGCCGGGCCCGTGCTCGGCGGCGCGCTGGTGGCGGCCTGGAGCTGGGCCGGGGTCTTCCTCCTCAACGTCCCCGTGGTCCTCGCCGCCGCGCTCGCCGTCGCCCGCCTCGTCCCCGAGTCCCGCGACCCCCTCGTCCGCCCCGTCGATCCCGCGGGCGCCGCGCTCGTCACCGCCGGGATGGTCGCGCTGACCGGAGCGGTGATCGTCGCGGGCCACGGCGGTACGGGCCACGGCGGTACGGGCCCGGGCGGTACAGGCGCGGGCGGTACGGTCGTCCCGGCAGCCGGTCTCCTCGTGGCCGCCCTCGCGCTCGCCGCGTTCGTACGGCGCCAGCGGCGCGCGCCCGCGCCCGTCGTCGAGTTCGCGCTCTACCGCGACCGCCGCTTCGCCGGGGGCAGCGCCGCCGCCGCGCTGCTCACCCTCGGCACCGGCAGCGCCCTGTTCGTCCTCGCCCAGTACCTCCAGCTCGTCCGCGGGCTCTCCGCGCTGGAGGCCGGGGCCGCGCTCGTGCCGCTGGCGCTCGGCACGGTGCTCGGCTCCGCGCTCGGCGGGCGCGCGCCCGCGCGCCTCGGGGCCCGCGCCACGATCGTGCTCGGCTTCACCGCGACGGCCGCCGGTTTCCTGCTGCTCGCCGCGCTCACCCCCACCAGCCCGTACGCGCTGGTCGCGGGCGGGCTGCTGCTCCAGGGCTGGGGCACCGGCTTCTCCAGCCCCGCGACGACCGCCACCGTGCTCGGCGCGGTGCCGTCCGAGCGCGCGGGCATGGGCTCCGCGCTCAACGACACCCACCAGCAGCTCGGCATCGCCCTCGGCGTCGCCCTCCTCGGCAGCCTGCTCGCCGCCGTCTACCGCGCCGCGCTCCCCGCCTCCGTGCCCGCCGGGGCGCGCGGCTCGCTCGCCGCGACCCTGCGCGCGGCGGACGGGGGCGGCTTCGCCGGCGCCGCGAAGGACGCGTTCGTCACCGCCCAGTCCGTCACGATGCTCACCGCCGCGGGCTGCGCGCTGACCGGCGCGCTCGTCGCGGGCGCCGTACTCAGGGACCCGTTGAGTACGCGGACTCAGGACCCCGGCGCGCCCGCTCCGTAGCGTCGGTGACGTGACCATGGACGAGACGGCGGACAAGGCCCTGACCGGCGGCGACGGCAAGTGGACGGTCGGCTGCGCCGTCGCGCTGACGATCCTGACGGTTCTGGCCGGACTCGGGGCCGTCGCCCTGAGGGAGTTCGAGCAGGGCCTCGACGGCACCGGCCAGATCGAGACCTCCGACGGCCCGGACGGCAGCGTCACCGAGCCCTTCACATCCGGGGCCACCGCGCGCTACGAGGACGGGCTGAAGGTCACCGTGGGCGACGCGGAGAAGGGCCGGGGCGGCGTCCACACCTTCGCCGTCACCTTCGAGAACGGCACCGACGAGCCCCTCCCCCTCGACGACACCGGCAGCTACGCGGCCGACGGCCTGCTCGACGTCTGCGAGGGCGACCCCCGCGACGACTGCGCGCCCGGCGACGCCCGCGACGTCACCTGGCTGAACGCCGAGAGCGTCACCGCCCGCCTCACCGGCACACTCGACCCGGGCGAGAGCCGCACCGTCCCCCTGCGCATCGAGGGCGACGGCGAGGGGGCCCAGCCCGTGACCGTCGAGACGACGCCGTACTCCGCATCCCACCGTGACACCGTGTACTGGCGGCTCGACATCGGCTGAGCGACGGGCCCGCGTTCACCGCCCGTGATCGGGGGAAAACCGGGTTGCCGGGGCCGATAGGATTTCGCCCATGGCGGCCACTGGATCAGAGCAGAAGGGGCAGAAGGCGTACTACGTCTCCACCCCCATTTATTACGTGAACGACGCTCCCCACCTGGGCCACGCCTATACGACCGTCGCGGGCGACGTGCTCACGCGCTGGCACCGTCAGCGCGGCGAGAAGGTGTGGTACCTCACCGGCACGGACGAGCACGGTCAGAAGATCATGCGCACCGCGGAAGCCAACGGGGTCTCCCCGCAGGAGTGGTGCGACAAGCTCGTGGAGGAGGCCTGGAAGCCCCTCTGGGAGCACCTGGACATCGCGAACGACGACTTCATCCGCACCACGGAGAAGCGCCACACCGACCGCGTCCAGGAATTCGTGCAGGACCTCCACGACCGGGGCGAGATCTACCAGGGCGGGTACGAGGGCCCGTACTGCGTGCCCTGCGAGGAGTACAAGACCTACGCGGAACTCCTCGACGGCGAAGGGGACTTCGAGGGGCAGAAGCTCTGTCCCATCCACAAGAAGCCGGTCGAGATGCTGAAGGAGGAGAACTACTTCTTCAAGCTCTCGGAGTACGGCGAGAAGCTCCTCGCGCATTACGAGGCGAATCCCGACTTCATCCAGCCCGAGTCCGCGCGTAACGAGGTCATGCAGTTCGTGCGCCAGGGCCTGGAGGACCTCTCCATCTCGCGCTCGACCTTCGACTGGGGCGTCAAGATCCCCTGGGACGACAAGCACGTCATCTACGTGTGGATCGACGCCCTCCTGAACTACGCGACGGCGGTCGGTTACGGCGCGGACGAGCAGAAGTTCCAGGAGACCTTCCCCGCCGACGTCCACCTCGTCGGCAAGGACATCCTCCGCTTCCACGCGGTCATCTGGCCCGCGATGCTGATGGCGAACGGACTCCCGCTGCCCCAGCGCGTCGTCGCCAACGGCTGGCTGATGGTCGGCGGCGAGAAGATGTCCAAGTCCAACCTGACGGGCATCTCCCCGCAGCAGCTCACCGAGCACTTCGGCGTCGACGCCTACCGCTGGTACTTCCTGCGCGCCATCGCCTTCGGCCAGGACGGCTCGTTCTCCTGGGAGGACTTCTCCGCGCGCTACACCAGCGAGCTGGCCAACGACTACGGGAACCTCGCCTCGCGCGTCGCCGCCATGGTCGGCAAGTACTTCGGCGGCACGCTCCCGGACGGCTCCGCGGCGCACGGCGACGCCGAGCAGGTCCTCGTGGACGCCCTCGCCAAGGCGGCCCGGGACGCCGACGAGAAGATCGGCGACCAGCTCGACTTCGCGGGCGGCATCGCGGCCGTCTTCGACTTCATCAAGCTGGTCAACGGCTATCTGACCGAGCAGGAGCCCTGGAAGGTCGCCAAGGACAAGTCCGACGAGGCCCAGGCCCGTCTGGCGACGATCCTCTACACGGCGGCCGAGTCGCTGCGCGCCTGCGCGGTGCTGCTCAACTCCGTGATGCCCACGACCTCCCAGAAGCTGTGGGACTCCCTCGGCGCCGAGGCGTCCCTGGGCGCCCTCGCCGACCAGCGCGTCGCCGACGTGGCCGACTGGGGCAGGCTCCCGGCCGGTTCGACGGTCACCAAGGGCGCGGTGCTCTTCCCGCGCCTGGAGGAGCCGAAGGCGTAACGCGCGCCCGCACCGTACGAGGAAGGGCCCGGAACCGGCGCACGTGCCGGTTCCGGGCCCTTCCTCCGTCTCGTACGGCCGCTACTTCACGTTCCACAGCAGCGGGTTGCTCAGGTCGCCCGCCCACGCGACCTGCTTCGGCTCCGTGCCCTCCGGCAGCAGGAACGTCGAGCAGAGGGAGTCGGTCATCCCCGCCTTCCACGTCTTGTCGTCGTCATCGGCCGGGCAGCCGCCCTTGATGTCGGACGCGCCGATGGCGATCAGCTTCTTGCCGGGTTTGTCGTCGTCGCCGAGGACGCGGGCCTTGATGTTGAAGTCCGGCTGGTCGAGCTTCTGCGCCGACTTCACGTTGTACTTGAAGTAGACGAAGACCGGGTACTGCCCCTTGACGTCCTTGCTCTTGAGCCCGGCCGCGAGCAGGTCCGCGTTGGTGCCCTTGTCCACCTTCTGCGAGGTGATCTGGAGCTTCGCCTTCCCCGAGCTCATGTCGAAGTCGTGCGTGCCGGGGGCCGTCTGGCCGACGGTGAGGGGCCCGGACGGGGCCTCGTCCTCCTGCTCCTTCTCCTTGTCCTGGGAGCCCTGCTCGGTCTTGTCGGCCGAGGAGGACTTGCCCTTCTTCCCGCCGTCCGACGAGTCGTCGTCGGAGCCGCAGCCGGTGAGGGCGAGCGCCAGGACCGTGGCCGGAACGACGGCCCGGAGGAGGGTCTTTCTGCCGTGCGACATGCGGTGACACCTATCCGTAGGGGGAACGTGAGTAAAGGGAGTCTAAAGACGACTCTGTGACAGGAGGGTCCGCGTTCCGGAACAGGAGGGTCCCCACCCGGCCGCACCGTTCCCGGTTCCCGTTCCAGGAACAGTGCTTTTCCGCAGGTCAGAGTGCGTTTCGCCGTTCCAGCTTCCCGTCTCTCCCGCAGATCGTTGCGGTCCGGACGGCCGGGACCGGAGGCTTCTTCCCAGCAAGCACGAACCGATCACTCCGGGGGGAGAATCCCATGCGTAAGAGCTTCATCCGCGCCACCGCACTCGCCGCCACCGCGTTCGCCGCCTTCTCGCTGACCGCCTGCGGCAGCAGCGGCGGTGACAACGCCTCCGGCGGCAAGGAGAAGAAGATCAACTCCGTGAACGTCGGCGCCAAGAGTGCCGCCGGGAAGGGTGTCGAGCAGACCTGCGGCGCGAACGATCTCTCGTGGACCGTCCGCTCCAAGACCCAGGCCGGCGGCTACAGCGAGGTCATGGTGAAGGCCAACGAGGGCATCACCTGCTGGCTCCCCGCCGAGCTGCCCTCCGTGCGCTACAACCCGAGCGACGGCTCCGGCTTCATCGTCGCCCGGGGCGTCGAGCAGGAGGGCCCCAAGGCGATCAAGCTGAGCGGCGACACGGTGGCCTACGCCGGTGTCAGCCCCAAGTCGACCAACAACAACGACGGCAAGGAAGCCACCGAGTTCCGCATCAAGGTCAGCGACAACGACACGGCCTACGAGAGGACCATTCAGGTCGGCCCCGAGACCGTCGACGAGCCCATCGTCACCAACTGGCACCTGGACCCGCAGGACGCGGTCCCCGGCATTTACTGATAAACGCGGACCACGCGGCCCCCGAGAACTGGAGCGTCCCGTTCTCGGGGGCCTTGCTGTCCCTCACGGGGACGAGACCGCTCGGTGACGTGCCGATCTCGACACACTCGCCCCCCTGCGCGTCGCTGTAGCTGGACCTGCGCCATGTGGTCAGGGGTCGTTCGACGGCGGAGGAGGAGGACATCCGTAGCGCTCCTTCAGCGTTGACCTGATCAGGTCCCGACTCTCCTCGGGAGAGAGGGAGTCGACCATCAGGCGGTCGTACATCGTCGCGTACTTCTTCACAGTGTGCGCCGACTCTACGACCTCGCCCCCCGCCGTTCCCGCCAGATAGGCGATCGAAGGCCGGTCGGGAAACTCCAGCAGCGTCACGGGGCCGTCCATCATGCCGTGGTGGCCCGCTTCAAGCGGCAGGATCTGAAGCTCGACATGGGGCTTGGCCGCGGCCATCAGCATGTGGTTGAGCTGGTCGCGCATGATCGAGTCGTCGTCGCCGAAGGGGCGCATCAGAATCGTCTCGTCGATGACGGCCCACAGATGCATCGGGTCGGGCCCCGTCAACAGGCTCTGTCGGCTGGTCCGCGCCTCGACCAGGCGTTTCAGCGCGTCGTCGGTGATGCCGGGCTGCCCCACGGAGAAGAGCGCCGCCGCGTACTCCGCGGTCTGGAGGATCCCGGGGACGAGCTGCACCGCGTACTTCCGCATGCGGCAGGCCGACCGCTCCAGGTCGACATAGGGGCGGAGCCACGAGGGATGGTTGAGCCGATTCATGTGGAACCAGGCGACGTTCAGCTCGTCCGCCGCCTCCAGGACGCGGTCGAGATCCTGGGTGAGGGCCTCGTTCGGCGGGTCCGTGGCCAGCTCGATCTGGGCGACGCGCGTAGCCGACACGTAGAGGCGGTCCGCGAGGTCCTGCTGGGTCCAGCCGTGGCCCTCCCGTAGGCGGCGGACCTGGGAGCCGAGGGCCGCGGCCAGCGACGCGCGGGGGTCGAGTTCCTTGGGACGGGCCATGCGCGCCCTCCTTCTCTCCAACGGCGGCGTCAATCACAAAAGTTGAAGCGGTTACCCCTAGTGAGCGTATCGACACACAACCAGCATCGGTGGTGGCACAGAGCAACTGGCCATGAAGGAGAGAGAGATGGCCACCTCCGTTCGCGAAGGCGACAACAACGACCAGCCCCGCCCCCAAGACGAGCACGAGGCGCTGAGAGAGCGCGTGCGGCAGCTCAACCGGGACTCTTGTGAGGACCGTTCGGGCAAGCGGGGTGAGGCAATGTTTCTGCTGATGAACCCGGGAGAGTGTTGCCGTTGTGGGCTGCGTGTGACGCGGCGGGCGCTGATCGCGATCATCGAGACGGGATCGGGGCCGGGTGGAAGCGCGTACGCCTGCCTGCCGTGCGCGCGGGAGTACGCGACGACCCCGCTCGCCCCCGAGTGGCTGCCGGACACCATCCGGGAGGCGGCCGGGGAGGCGCGCGGGGCCGGTGAGGGCGGACTCACATCGTGTTGACGATGAGGCCGATGTGCGTGAAGTAGTTGAGGCCGCCGAAGAGGAGGAAGGCGAGGCCGGAGAGGGTCCAGGCCACGCCGACCGTGAGGACGAGGGGGCGGCTGCTCGGCTTGCGCAGCGCGAGCGGGAAGAGGAGCGCGCCGATCCCTACGAGCACGTAGAGCGACGACATGAAGCTCGCCTCCAGCATGGGGTGGTCGGCGAACTCGCCGGAGATCGGCTCCTCCGGCGGCGCGGCGAACAGCGTGTACTTCCAGCCCGCCGCCGCGATGCCGAAGCAGGCGAGGCCCATCCCGAGGACGAAGAGGGAGAGGGGTCCGGCGAGGAGGGCGACGCGGGCGGGGCGTTCGGGGCCCTCGGCGAGGGCGTCGCCGCGCTTCCAGAGGAAGAAGGCGGCGGCGGAGAGGAAGACGCCGAAGGCGAGGGCCGGCTCGCCGAAGACGATGTTGTCGAACGGGAAGCCCTGCCCGGCGAGCGGCCAGGTGAGCGTCATATGGAGCCCGGTGACGGTGAGCGTGAAGCCGAGCGCGCCGAACGCGAGCGCCCAGCTCTCGGGGACGATCTTGCGTTCGCGGGCGAGGAGCTGGCGGCCGAGCGCGACGACGAGCAGCAGCCCGGCTCCCGCGGCGACCGACATGAGCGTGTTGTAGGTGGGCATCTTCGTCCAGTCGATCTTCAGACCGGGCGCGGCCAGGTGCAGCAGGGAGGGGTGGGTCATGGTCGCGGGATATCCGATTCCGGGCATTCCGGGTGCGCGTCGGCGTGTGACACGCGCGCGGATTCACCCGTAGTTCACTCCGCCGACGCCCGGCGGCGGATCTTCGCCCATAGCGTCACGCTTCGCGGCCGACGTTCGGAATCCGGAGGGACATCCCATGCCTGAACTGCTGCCCCTGCTGCCCTCGCACCCCGGTGGGAGATCAGCCATGACCTGTCGCTACCGGTGCGGTGACGCGTGCTTCCACGAGGTCCCCAACACCAGCGACAACGAGTACGTGGGCGACGTCATCGCCCGTGCCCTCTCGCGCCGCTCCGTGCTGCGCGCGGGCGCCGTCGTCGGTGCGACCGTGGCCGCGGGCGCCGCGCTCGGCGGCGGCCCCGGCGCGACGCCCGCCGCCGCCGCGCCCGCGGCGGAGGCCGCGAAGCACGGCGGCAGGCACGGGAAGCCCGCGAAGGGCCTCCGCTTCACGCCCGTGGAGCCGAACACCACGGACAGGGTCACGGTGCCCGAGGGCTACGCGCAGGGCGTCGTCATCCGCTGGGGCGAGCCCATCCTGCGCGGCGCGCCCGAGTTCGACCCGGCGAAGCAGAGCGCGAAGGCGCAGGCGGGGCAGTTCGGTTACAACAACGACTTCCTCATGCTGATGCCGCTCGACCCCGGTCACGGCCGCTCCGAGCACGGCCGCCAGCTCCTCGTGGCCAATCACGAGTACACCAACGAGGAGCTGATGTTCGCGGGCTACGACCCGAAGAAGCCGACCCGCGAGCAGGTCGAGATCGCCTGGGCCGCGCACGGCCTGTCGGTCGTCGCCGTCGAGGAGAAGCGGACCTCGGGCGCGCTCACGCCCGTACGCCGCCACCACCTGAACCGGCGGATCACGGCCACCACGCCGTTCCGCGTCACGGGCCCGGTGGCGGGCAGTGAGCTGCTGCGCACGAAGGCGGACCCGAGCGGCCGTAAGGTCCTGGGCACCCTCAACAACTGCGCGGGCGGCACCACCCCGTGGGGCACGATCCTGTCGGGCGAGGAGAACTTCAACCAGTACTTCGCCAACGCCGAGAAGGTCACCGACCCCGGGCGAGCGAAGACCCTCAAGCGGTACGGGCTCTCCGGCGGCGCCAGCGAGCGGCAGTGGGAGAAGTACGACGAGCGCTTCGATGTGGCCGAGGAGCCGAACGAGCCGCACCGCTTCGGCTGGGTCGTCGAGATCGACCCGTACGACCCGCACTCCACGCCCCGCAAGCACACCGCGCTGGGCCGCTTCAAGCACGAGGCGGCGCAGGCCCGGCTCACCCCGGACGGCCGCGCGGTGGTCTACATGGGCGACGACGAGCGCTTCGACTACTTCTACAAGTTCGTCTCGAAGAAAAAGATGATGCGCGGCCACAGCGCCGCCTCGCGCGAGCACAACATGTCGCTGCTGGACGAGGGCACGCTGTACGTCGCGAAGCTGACCGGCGACAGCCCCGAGAGCGAGATCGACGGCACCGGGAAGCTCCCGGAGGACGGCGAGTTCGACGGCAGGGGCGAGTGGATCCCCCTGGCGAGCGGCGACAAGTCGTTCGTGCCGGGCATGACCGCCGAGGAGGTCTACGTCTTCACGCGGCTCGCGGGCGACAAGGTCGGCGCGACGAAGATGGACCGCCCCGAGGACGTCGAGCCGAGCCCGCGCACCGGCCGGGTGTACGTCGCGCTGACGAACAACACCGACCGCGGCAAGGACGGCAAGGCGGGCCCCGACGAGGCCAACCCGCGCAAGGGCAACAAGCACGGGCAGGTCCTGGAGCTGGCCGAGCACGGCGACGACGGGCGTTCGACGCGCTTCCGCTGGCGGCTCTTCCTGGTCTGCGGCGACCCGGAGGACCCCGGCACGTACTTCGGCGGCTTCCCGAAGGACCAGGTCAGCCCGATCTCGTGCCCGGACAATGTGACCTTCGACCCGTACGGGAACCTGTGGATCTCCACGGACGGGAACGAACTGGGCTCCCATGACGGCCTGTTCGGCGTCGCTACGGAGGGGAAGCGACGAGGACAGGTCCGCCAGTTCCTGACGGTGCCGACGGGCGCGGAGACCTGCGGCCCGCTGGTCCAGGAACGGCGCGTGCTGGTCGCCGTCCAGCACCCGGGCGAGGTCGACGGCGCGAGCGTCGAGAAGCCGGCCTCGACCTGGCCCGACGGCCCGGGCACGTACGTGCGCCCGTCGGTCGTCGCGGTCTGGCCGAAGGACGGCGGCCGCGTGGGCGCGTAGCGCCCGTACGCCGGGACGCGCGTGGTCGTCCGGATCCGCCGGGGCCGTGGGGATCGGGACACCGCGCGCGTTTCGCGTGTCAGCCGCGCGAGAGGTCTCAGCCGCGCGAGACGGTCCGCGCGAGCGTGCCCGTCACCTTCTCGACCAGGAGGTACCAGTCCGTACGCCCCGGCGCCTCCGTACCGTCAGCTCCACGTCGGGTCCTCCCGCTCGCTCAGGGCCGCCAGGGCCACGGCGATCGCCGGGTGGGTCTGGCTGCCCGCGCGGACGACGCTGAGGAGGCGGCGGGTGGGGCGGGGGGTGCCCGCCAGGGGGGTTCTGGTGACCGGGAGGTTGTCGGGGACGCCGATCAGGCGGGGGACGAGGGCGATGCCGAGCCCGTGGGCGACGAGGCTGGCGCGGAGGGCGAAGTCGCACGCCTGGTGGACGATCCTCGGCGTGAAGCCCGCCGCGCTGCACGCCGCGAGTTCGAGCTGGCGGGCCGACATGCCCGGCATGCTGACGATCCAGCCCTCGTCGGCGAGGTCGCCGAACGCGACGGTGTCCCGGTGCGCGCACGGGTGGTCCTCGTGCGTGAGGACGTCGTAGGGATCGTCGAAGAGCGGCGCGTGATCGAAACGGACGTCGCCCTGCGGGGGGTTGCTCGGCGTGGACTCGACGACGCCGAGGTCCGCGTCCCCGGAGAAGAGCAGGTCGTAGCAGTCGGGCGGCTCGGCCTCGCGGATCTCGACGGTGAGTTCGGGATACGTGGCGTGCAGGCGGGCGGCGAGGGGCGCGAGGAGTGTGCCGGCCGCCGTGGGGAACCCGGCGAGCCGCAGGACGCCGCTCGGCGCGGCCGACTGGGCGGCGTGCAGCTCGCCCTCGGCCCGCTGCCAGTAGCTCTCGATGTGGTCGGCGTGCCGCAGCAGCCCGCGCGCGGCGGGTGTGAGGCGGACGCGCCGTCCGACGGGTTCGAGCAGCTCGACGCCCAGCTCGGCCGAGAGGCGCCGCACCTGCTGCGAGGCGGCCGACGGCGTCATGTGGACGGCCTCGGCGGCGGCGGTCACGGTGCCGTACCGGTCGACGGCCCGGAGCACGGTCAGGCGTCGCAGGTCAATCATGAAGTCATCGTGCACGATTCCGAGCAGAAAGCGAACCTGGAAATTCACGGTTTCGGCGCCCACGCTGGCAGGGACGGCCCCCGTCCCTCTGATGGAAGGAGCGCTTCCCCATGTCCTCGTGCCCGTACTGCGGTTGGCCCGACGACGAGCCCGCGCAGATCGTCTCCGAGCACCCCACCGGCGACGGCGCCACCCGGTGGACCCGCTGCTGGTGCGGCTCGCTCCAGATGCGGCACGTCGCGCGCGGCGGCGAGCAGCGGATCACCGTACGTGGACGCCCGCAGCGCGCAGTGGCGGGGTGATATGCCCCGTGCGAGCCTTTTCGTATGGAACGGACCAAGATCCTGATCGTGGGCGGCGGCTTCGCGGGCGTCGAGTGCGCCCGCGGCCTGGAACGCGGCCTCCAGCCCCACGAGGCGGAGATCTCGCTGGTCACCCCGGCCAGCTACGAGCTGTATCTGCCGCTGCTCCCCCAGGTCGCCGCCGGTGTCCTCACGCCGCAGTCGGTGGCGCCGCCGCTGCGCCGGGTGCTGCGCAGAACCGGCATCGTCCCCGGCATGGTCGTCGGCATCGACACCCGCGACCGGGTCTGCGTGATCCGGCTGATCTCCGGAGAGCTGGTCAACCGGCGCTACGACAAGCTGGTCCTCACCCCCGGCAGCGTGACCCGCAGTTTCGACATCCCGGGGCTCGACGAGCACGCGCGCGGCATGAAGACCCTCGCCGAGGCGGCATACGTCCGTGACCACGTCATCGCCCAGCTCGACCTCGCCTGCGCCAGCCACGACGAGAAGGAGCGCGAGGGACGGCTCCAGTTCGTGGTCGTCGGCGGCGGCTACGCGGGCACGGAGACCGTCGCCTGCCTCCAGCGGCTCACCAACGCGGCGGCCAAGCGCTATCCGCGCCTCGACCCGACGCAGGTCAAGTGGCATCTGCTCGATGTCGCGCCGAAGCTCATGCCGGAGCTGGGCGACAAGCTCGGGCGGCGCGCGATGAAGATCCTCCAGTCGCGGGGCACGCATGTCTCGCTCGGCGTCTCGGTCGCCAAGGCCGAGGAGGACACCATCACGCTGACCGACAACCGGGTGCTGCCCTCCCGCACACTCATCTGGACGGCGGGCGTCGCCGCCAGCCCGCTCATCGGCACGCTCGACGCGGAGACGTGGAAGGGGCGGCTGATCGTCAACTCCGATCTGACGGTGCCCGGTTGCGAGGGCGTCCTCGCGCTCGGCGACGCGGCGGCCGTGCCGGACCTGGCCAAGGGCGACGGCGCCGTCTGCCCGCCCACCGCGCAGCACGCCTCCCGGCAGGGCCAGCACGCCGCGCGGAACCTGATCGCCGCGCTGCGCGGCATGGCGACGACCCCGTACCGGCACAAGGACCTCGGGCTCGTCGTCGACCTCGGCGGCACGGACGCGGTGGCGCGCCCGCTGGGCTTCGAGATGTCGGGGCTGCCCGCGCAGGCGGTGACCCGGGCCTACCACCTGCTGGCCCTGCGCACGTTCACGGCCCGTTTCCGTACGGTCGCGAACTGGGGCCTCAACGCCCTCACCGGCGACGACTTCCTGCGCACGGGCTTCCTCTCGCGCCGCCCCGCCACCCTGCGCGACATGGAGGCGACGGACGCGTACGTCACCCCGGAGCGGGCGCGCGAACTCGCGGAGGGCCAGAGCGGCAGGGGCGGTCAGCCCTAGAGCCAGCCCTAGAGCCAGCCGTTGCGGCGGAACGCGCGGTACATCAGCACGCACGTCACCACGATCGTCACCAGGACCGCCGGGTACATGAACGGCCAGTGCAGCTCGGGCATGTGGTCGAAGTTCATCCCGTAGACCCCGCACACCATCGTCGGGACGGCGACGATCGCGACCCAGGCGCTGACCCTGCGCATCCCGTCGTTCTGCGCGGCGGTCACCTGGGCGAGGTTGGCCTGGAGTATGGAGTCGAGGAGGGCGTCGAAGCCGGCGATCTGCTCGACGGCGCGGGTGAGATGGTCGTGGACGTCGCGGAAGTACTTGCGGATCTCGGCGTCGATCAGCCGGTTCGGCTGCGCGGAGAGTGCCTCCAGGGGGCGCGCGAGCGGCCCCACCGCGCGCTTCAGCTCCAGCAGTTCCCGCTTGAGCTGGTAGATGCGGCCCGTATCGACCTCGCCGATCCGGGTGTTCTCCTCGTTCGGCGAGAACACCTCGCTCTCCAGGAGGTCGATGTCGTCCTGGAAGGAGTCGACGACGTCGAGGTAGTCGTCGACGACATGGTCGGCGATGGCGTGCAGCACCGCCGCCGGGCCCTGCGCCAACTGCTCGGGGTCGCGCTCCAGGGTCTCGCGCAGCGGGCCCAGCGAGCCGTGGGAGCCGTGCCGCACGGTGATCACGAAGTCGGTGCCGGCGAACACCGTGATCTCGCCCGTGTCCACGACCTCGCAGGTGGCGGTCAGCTCCTCGTGCTCGACGTAGCGCACCGTCTTGAAGACCGCGAACATCGTCGACTCGAACCGCTCGACCTTGGGCCGCTGATGGGCCTCGATCGCGTTCTCCACCGCCAGCGGGTGCAGCCCGAACAGCTCGGTGAGCCGCGCGAACTCCTCCTCCGTCGGCTCGTGCAGCCCGATCCAGACGAAGGCGGAGGCGTGCGACGAGTCGCGCACGTACCGCAGGGCCTCCTCCGGCGTGCGGTCCCCCAGTTTGCGCACCCCGTCCTCGTACGCGGCGCAGCGCACCACGGAGGTGCCGAGGGGGGAACGGGAGGGGTGGGCGAGGTCCACTCCGGGACGCGGGACACGGGCGCGGACCACCCGCCGCAGACTGCGGACGACCGGGACCGACGGCATGTGGGGGCTCCTTCGGACTTGAGCGGTCAGTGTGCCACGCGGCCTCGCGTACGCGACACAGCTCCGCCCGGCGCAGCAGGCGGGGCGCGGCGTGCGCCCCCGGGAGTACCGCCGGGTGCTCCTCCCGCCGGACGCGGCGGGGGAGCGCCTCCCGGGAGAGTGGGTGTGCCGGGCCGGGGGGCCGGGCCGGGGCCCAACGACATAGGGGAGGCGCGCAGATGGCCACCGAAAGGGATGAACTGGTGGAGTTCGGACAGCGGTGGGCCAGGGCCGAGCGGGAGCGGGACACCGCGGCCCTGGGCGCCCTGCTGGCCGAGGACTTCCGGGCCGTGGGCCCGCGCGGCTTCCTCGTCGACAGGGAGCAGTGGCTGGAGCGCTACGACTCGGGGGCGCTCGTCCACGACGCGTTCGCCTGGGAGGACGTGGAGTTCCGGCGGTACGGGGACGGGGCGGTGGCGCTCGGGGTGCAGAGCCAGCAGTCCACGTACGACGGGCGGGACGTCGACGGGCACTTCCGGGTGACCCAGTACCTGACGCGGGCGACGGGCGCATGGCAGATCGCCGCGCTCCATCTGAGCCCGATCGCCGGAACCCCGGCGGGGTGAGCCCGGCGGGGTGAGTCCGGCGGGGTGAGTCCGGCGCGCGGAAGGGCCCCGGGCGGGGTGCCCGGGGCCCTGTCGCGCGTGGACGGCGGCGGGGTCAGCCCATCGCGTTGCGCGAGGCGTCGCTGTGGTTCATGCGGGTCGGGAACTTGTCCTTGCACAGCGGGACGGAGCCGATGTTGTCCACCCAGCGGGCGGAGACCCAGCGCTCGATGCCGCGCAGCTTGTACCAGTAGGTGTTCCCGCTGACGTACTGCGCGTGGACCTTGCAGTCCAGGCCGACCTGCGCGCCCTTCTTCAGTACGCCCTTCGCGGAGGAGTCCGTGCTGGGGTACTGGCGGATGTTGAGGCTGCTCGCGGTGACGACGCCGTACGGCTTCGCGGGGGCGGCGGCCGGGGCGGTGTCCGCGGAGTGCGCGGCGGGCGCGGCGGCGGCGACGCCGGAGCCGGCCAGCAGACCGGCCGCGACGAGGGCGGCGGCGCGGGCGGTGTAAGAGACGGCAGTCATCTGTCGTCTCCCCCTTTCTTCCAGGAAAACGGACGAAAGCGATGAAAAGCCACTTCGGTCCGTAGCCTAGGAGCCCGTACCGGGGAATCCGCCGCGACACCACGGCGCGGGGCGCCGGAGCCCGAAGTCACCCCTGGGGCACCAGTACGACCTTGCCCGTCGTCTCGCGCCGCTCCAGCGCGACGTGCGCCTCGGCGGCCCGCTCCAGCGGGAACGTCTGCACGGCGGGCACCAGCCGCCCCGCCGCCGCCTCCTTCAGCGCGAGGGCCGAGAAGTCGGTGCCCGTGGTGCCGTCGGTGTGCCGGGAGAACATGACCTCCAGGGCGTCGGTCCAGGTCACGCCGCGCGCCGTCTGCTCCTCCTCGTCCGGCGCGAACTTCTCCCGGGAGATGGCGCCGTACGTCACATGCCGCCCGCCCTCGCCCAGCAGCCCGAACGCCGCGCGGCTCTTCGCGCCGCCCACGCCGTCGAGCACGAGCGTCACCTTGCGCCCTCCGGCGTGCTCCGCCAGCCACGCGGCGACGGTCCCGTCCCAGCCCGGCTCGTTGTAGTCGACGGCGAGGTGGGCGCCCAGTCCGCGCACGGCCGCGGCCTTCTCCGGTCCGCCCGCGGCGCCGATCACGGTCGCGCCGAGCGCGGTGGCGTACTGCACGGCGAGGCGGCCGATGCCGCCCGCCGCCGAGTTGACGAGCACGATGTCGTCGGCGGTGGGCGCGGCGATGTCGAGCACGTCGAGCGTGGTGTTCCCGGTGACGACCATGGCGACGGCCGCCTCGTGGCTCAGCCCTTCCGGCACCGGGTGGAGCCCGTCGACGTCGGCGACGGTCAGCTCCGCGTAACCGCCGGGCGTGCTGCGCGCGGTGACCACGTCGCGGCCGGTCCACGAGGGATCGACGCCGGGGCCGACCGCGTCGACGGTGCCGGAGACCTCGCCGCCGAGGACGGCGGGCAGCTCGGGGAGCGGCGGCATCTCGGCGTCCGCGACGGCGGCGCGCATCACCGGCTCGATGGCGTGGACTCCCGCCGCGCGCACGGCGATCCGCACCTGGCCGGGGCCGGGCTCGGGGTCGGGCAGGGTCTCGTAACGGAGGTTCTCGGCGGGACCGAAGGCGTGCAGGACGACGGCGTGCATGGGTGCCTCCCGGCAGAATGGGACGGTGACGGGGCGACCGGGGCCGCGCCGTCCGTGTGTCCCCTACGCTCGTACTTGAACTTCACTTCAAGTCAAGTCTTCGGCCGGAAGGTCCTCGTGCCCGCCGCGAGCGCGAGCACCGCCAGCGCCAGCGAGACGGCGGCCCCGGCCACGACCGCGCCCGTCGCGTAGTGCCCGGCGAACACGTCCCGTACGGCGTCCACGGTGTACCGGAACGGCACCGCGTGCGAGATCCCGTCGAGCCAGCCCGGCGCGAGCGACATCGGCAGCAGCACCCCGGACAGCAGCATCGCGGGCATCACGGTCGTGTTGGCGACGGCCGAGAACGCGGGCATGCTCTCCGTCCGCATCCCGAGCCCGTACGAGAGCGCCGAGAGGCCCGCCGAGAGCAGCGCCGCGAACACGAGGCCCAGCAGCACGCCCGCGAGCGGCGCGCGCAGCCCGAACGCCAGCCCGAGCAGCACCAGCAGCACCGACTGCGCGGTGAGCTGGACGACGTCCCGCAGCACGCGCCCGAACAGCAGCGCGAACCGGCTGACGGGCGTGACCTGGAGCCGCTCCAGCACCCCGAGCCGCCGCTCCATGAGCAGCGCGAGGCCCACGTACGAGCCGCCCAGCAGCGAGAGCTGGACCAGCAGCCCGGGCACCAGGCTGTCCCAGGTGCCGCCGCCGGTGCCCTCGGCGGTGGGCAGCCCGTCCAGCAGCGGGCCGAAGAGGAGCAGGAAGAGCAGGGGCTGGAGCATCCCGAAGAAGAGGTTGGTCTTCGAGCGGAGGGTCGCGCGGGCGCAGCGCCCGAAGACGAGCGCGGTGTCGGCGAGGAACTGACGCATGGCGAAGGCTTTCTGGAGGTCCGGACGGTGGTCAGACGGCGGCGGGCGCGGCCGGAGCGGGCGCGGAGCGCCCGGTCACGGCGAGGAACGCGTCCTGGAGGCTCGCGTCCGCCGAGCCCGCGTACGCGGACTTCAGCTCCCGCGGCGTCCCCTCGGCCGCGACCTCCCCCCGGTCGACGATCACGACGCGGTCGGCGAGCGCGTCGGCCTCGTCGAGGTAGTGCGTGGTGAGGAAGACGGTCGTCCCGTGCTCCTCCCGTACGCGCCGCACCAGGTCCCACAGGTCGGCGCGGCTGCCGGGGTCGAGCCCGGTCGTCGGCTCGTCCAGGAACAGCACCTCGGGCCGGTGCACGAGCCCGGCGGCGATCTCCAGCCGCCGCCGCTGGCCGCCGGAGAGCGCGGCCGTCGGCCGGTCCAGCAGCTCGGTCAGCGCGAGATCGGCGGCCAGCTCGCGGGCGCGCCCGGCCGCCTCGGCCTTCGGCAGCCGGTAGAGCCGCCCCTGAGTGACCAGCTCCTCGCGCACCGAGCAGCCCGGGTCCATGCCGCCGGCCTGCGAGACGTAACCGATCCGCGCCCGGACGCCCCCGGGGTCGCGCAGCAGGTCGCGGCCGACGACCGTGGCCTGCCCGCCGCTGGGTGCGAGGAGCGTGGTGAGCATCCGCAGGGTGGTCGTCTTCCCGGCGCCGTTCGGCCCGAGGAAGCCGAGGATCTCGCCCGTACGGACGGTCAGGTCGAGGCCGCGCACGGCCTCGACGGGGCCCTGTGCGGTGGTGAACGTACGGCGCAGGCCGACGGTGCTGATCACGGGCATGGGGGACGGGTCCTCTCCGGACGGGGGTGGGGGCGGGTGCCGCTCCAGAAAAGCAGAACACACTGCAATATTGCAACGCACTCTATTTTTGGAGCGGGATACACTCCACCCATGGCTGTGGAGGAGGAGAGCAGGCGCGAGCGGAAGAAGCGGCAGACCCGGCGGCACGTCTCGGACGTCGCCACCCGCCTTTTCATGGAGCGCGGCTTCGACAAGGTGACCGTCGCCGAGGTCGCCCGCGAGGCCGACGTCGCCGTGAACACGGTCTACAACTACTTTCCGGCCAAGGAGGACCTCTGCTTCCCCGCCCATGAGACGAGCGTCGCCCGCCTCGCCGGGATCGTGCGCGACCGCGCCCCCGGGCACTCGGCCGCCGACGCCGTCTTCGCCCGCCTCCGCGAGGAGACCGCGCGCAGGGACCCCGCGCTCGGCCTCACGCCCGGCTTCGGCAACTGGCTCGCGATGGTCCGCGCCGCGCCCACCCTCACCGCCCGGCTGGAGCGGCTGGCCGACGAGATGACCGACGCGCTCGCCGTCCGGCTCGCCGAGGAGACGCACGCCGCGCCCGACGACCCGTACCCGCGCCTCGTCGCCTCGCTGCTCGGCTGGGCGCACGCCCACACGCTCCGCGAGATCAGCGCCCGTACGGCGGCGGGCGACGGCCCGGAGACGGTCGCGGCACGGACGGAGGCGCTGCTCGACGCGCTGGAGGGCGCGCTGAGCGAGAACGTACGGGCGTACGCGCGACGCGGGGCCCCGGTTCCAGGTTCGGAAAACCCGAACCCCTGACAGGGGTGGTCGCTCCATAGCCGCGTGACCTGCGCGTTCGTAGCGTCGAGGGCATGCGAACAGAGAGCGTGGGCGCGGACGGCGCGGCCCTCACGATGACCCGGGTGACCCGACAGCACGGGCGCGGCGCGTCCGCCGTGCACGCGCTGCGCGGCATCGACGTGGCGCTGCGGCGCGGCACGTTCACCGCCGTGATGGGCCCCTCGGGCTCGGGCAAGAGCACCCTGCTCCAGTGCGCGGCGGGGCTGGACCGGCCCACGTCGGGCAGTGTCGCGCTCGACGGGCGGGAGCTGGCCCGGATGGGAGAGCGGCGGCTGACGCGGCTGCGGCGCACGCGCGTCGGCTTCGTCTTCCAGTCCTTCAACCTGCTGCCCACACTCACCGCCGAGCAGAACGTCATGCTGCCGCTGCGCCTCGCCGGTGCCCGGCGGGGCCGCGAGCTGCGCGCGCGGGCGCACGCCGCGCTCGACCGCGTCGGCCTCGCCGACCGTGCCGCCAGCCGCCCCTCCCAGCTCTCCGGCGGTCAGCAGCAGCGCGTGGCGCTCGCCCGCGCGCTGATCACCGAGCCCGAGGTGGTGTGCGCCGACGAGCCGACCGGCGCGCTCGACCCGGCCACCGCGGCGGGCGTCCTCGCGCTGCTGCGCGGCGCGGTCACGGAGCTGGGCGCGACGCTGCTGATGGTCACCCACGACCCGGTGGCCGCGGCATGGGCCGACCGCGTGCTCTTCCTCGAAGACGGCCTGGTCACGGACGAACTGACGGTGCCTCACGGGGCGGACGCGGTGGAGGAGATCGCCGGTCGTATGCGCCGCCTGGGCGGCGCGACGGCCCCGGCGGTGGCGGCATGAGCGCGCTGGGGAACGGCCTCGCCCGCGCGTCCGTCCGGGCCCGCCCGTCCGCCTTCGCCGGGGTCTTCGCGGTGTTCGTGCTCTCCTCGACGGTCGTCACCTCGTCCGTCACGGTCTGGCGTACGGCGTCCGCCGTACCGGCCGCCGCGCTGGACACGGAGCGGCGCGAGGCGCTGACGAGCATGGGCGCGGGCTTCACGATCGTCACCGTCTATCTGTCGTTCTTCGTCATCGGCCAGGTCATGGGCCTGGCCGTGGCCCAACGGGCGCGCGAGAACGCCCTGTTGCGCGCGGTCGGCGCGCTGCCCTGGCAACTGCGCCGCATGGTCGCCGTCGAGGCCCTGCTCACCGCCCTGCCCGCGCTCCCCGTCGGCTACGTGCTGGGCCGCGGGCTGGCGGGCGTGTGGTGCGAGGGCATGGCCGGGCACGGCCTGCTGCCCCGGGGCGTCCCGGTGGAGGCGGGCTGGCCGCCCCTGCTGGTGTCGGCGGCGGTGCTGGTCGTGACCTCGCAGGTGGGCGGCGTCATCGCGGCCCACCGCGCGGCCCGCGCCCGGCCGTCGGCGGCGCTGGGGGAGGCGGCGTCGGGCGGACGGACCGGACTCGGGCCCGTACGGGCGGTGGGCGCGGTCCTCGCGCTGGGCGGCGCGGCGGCGCTCACGGCGGCGACGGCGTCGGTGCCGGCGGAGGAGGCGGGCGAACGACTGCCGCTGGTCCTCCTCGCGTACCTCGTCGCGGTCGGCCTCGCGGGGCCCGCGCTCGGCCGCCTCGCGGCGGGCGCGGGCGGACTGGTGCTGCGGTTGCTGGGGGACCGGGCCGAGGGCGAACTCGCCGTCTCCCACGCCCGTGCCCACACCCGCCGCCTCTCCTCGGCGATCGCGCCGGTCGCGCTGATGGTGGCGTTCGCGCTGGTCAAGTTCGCGGCGCTGGCGGGTCAGGCGGGCGACCCGTCCTGGATCGACCTCTACGCCACGGCCCTCTACGCCGGGTTCGCGGCGCTCGTCACCGCCAACACGATGGTCATGCTGACGGCTGAACGGGGCCGCGAGATCGCGTTGCTGCGGGCCGTGGGAACGTCGCCGGGCCAGATCCTCCGGGCCCTGCTGTGGGAGGGGGCACTGGTGACGGTGGCGGGCTTCGGCTCCGGAGCGCTGGTCGCTCTCGCGCTGGACCGCACCTTGGGTACGGCCACGTCCTTCGCCCTGTCGGCGCTCTCCGGCCCAGCGTGGCTGGCCCTGACGGCCGCCACGACCGCCCTCATCCTGACCTCGACCCTGACCCCCGCCCCCTTGCTCCTCCGAAGAGCCAACCGAACCTAGAGCCCGCCCTGCTTCGCCCTCCCCCCCCGGGAGCCCGCGCCCCTGGAGGGGCAAGCCCCGCTTGGTTGTGCTGGGCACAGGGTCGTGCCCCTGAGGGGCAAGCTCAGATGCCGGGTACGGGAATGGGGGCGGCGGGGCGAGATACTTGTCGCTTACTCGGAAAGCCGCCGGAGAAGATGAGACGCCTCGCCTACGCGCCGCTCGCGCTCGTGCCCGCCCTCCTCGGCCTGCCCCTGGCCGCACTGCTCGCGTACACCGGCGCCCTTTGCGTCACGCGCGTCGGACCACCCCTCCTCTCCCTCGTCCTCTCAGGGGCAAGGCCCCTGTACGCCCTGCACCGGCACCTGCTCCGCACGTTCCTCGGGGAGCGGATCGAACCGCCGCCCCCACCCCCGCGCGTACGGGACACGGTCACCGACCGCGCCTCGTGGCGCGCGGCCGCGTACGCCGCGCTCAGCGCGCCCCTCACCGTGCTGCTCTTCGTCTGCCAGGTCCCCGTCCGCCTGTACGCGCTGGCCGCCGTCGCCTACCCCCTCTGGTTCCGCGCCGTCCACGAGGACGGGCACGACGGCATCGGCCTCCCCGGCGGCGCCCCGCTGGACACGCTGCCGCGCGCGCTGGCCGTCGCGGCGGGCGGCGCCGCGCTGTTCGCGGCGGCGACCTGGCTGGGACGGCGCCTGACCACGCTCGTACGGGTGACCGCCCGCCCCCTCCTCGGCCGTCCCCGCGAGGACGACGAGAGCGCGCGGATGGCCGGACGTATCCACGACCTGGAGGAGACCCGCGCCCTGGCCGTACGGGACGCGGCCGCCACCCTCCGCCGGATCGAACGCGACCTGCACGACGGCGCGCAGGCCCGCCTGATGGCCGTCGCCATGGGCCTGACCCGCGCCGGCGCCGCCCTCTCGCCCGGACAGCCGGACGGACCGGACACCGAGAAGGCCCGCGCGCTCGTCGACTCCTCCCTCGCGAACGCCCGTACGGCGCTGGAGGAGCTGCGCGACCTCGTGCGCGGCATCCACCCGCCCGTCCTCGACAACGGGCTCGACGCCGCCCTCGCCTCCCTCGCCGCCTCCGTCCACGCCCCGCCCCGCGTGCGGCTGCGCACCGTACTGCCGCCGCACCCGCGCCCGCCCGAGGCCGTCGAGACGATTGCGTACTTCTGCGCGGCGGAACTCCTCACCAACGCGGCCCGGCACGCCTCCGCGGCCACGGTCGAGATCGACGCCGAACTCGCCCCGGACAGCGGCCTGCTCACCCTCACCGTGCGCGACGACGGCACCGGCGGCGCGTCCCCCGCCGGGGGAACGGGCCTCGCCGGTCTCGCGGAACGCGTCCGTACGATCGACGGCACGCTGACCCTCGACAGCCCGCCCGGCGGCCCGACCACCGCCACCGTCCGCCTCCCCGTCCCCGTACCCGTCCCCGTTCCCGAAGAGGACAGATGCGCATCGTGATCGCCGAGGACGCCGCCGTCGTACGCGAGGGGCTCGTCGGCCTGCTCACCGACCGCGACCTGGACGTCGTGGCCGCCGTCGGCGATCCCGACGCGCTGCTCGCGGCCGTCGACGAGCACCGTCCCGACGCGGTCGTCGCCGACATCCGGATGCCGCCCACGCACCGCGACGAGGGGCTGCGGGCCGCCGCCGAGATCCGGCGCCGCCACCCGGGCACGGGCGTGCTGCTCTTCTCCCAGTACATCGAGACCCGTTACGCGGACACACTGCTCGCGGACGGCGCGGAGGGCATCGGCTATCTGCTCAAGGACCGCGTGCTGGACGTCGACGACTTCGTGGACGCGCTGCGCCGCGTCGTCGCGGGCGGCACGGCCCTGGACCCGGACGTGGTCGCGCGGCTCTTCGCGGCCCGGGCGTCCGGTGCCGCGGCCCCGCGCCTGGACGCGCTCACGCCGCGCGAGCGGGAGACGCTGGAGCTGATGGCGTCGGGCCTGACGAACACGGCCATCGCCGCGCGGATGGAGATCTCGCAGCGGGCCGTGGAGAAGCATGTGGCCACGATCTTCGACAAGTTCGCGCTGCCGCGCACGGCCCAGGAGCACCGGCGCGTGCTCGCGGTGCTCCGCTACCTCCGCGATTCGCCCGGGGTGTCAACCGAGGGTTGACGCTCCCTGATGCGTCAACCTAAGGTTGACGTATGACGCAGTCACGGCAGCCCCAGATCCGCCTCGACGACCTCATCGAGGCCATCAAGAAGGCACACTCCGACGCGCTCGACCAGCTCTCCGACGCCGTCATCGCCGCCGACCACCTGGACGACGTGGCCGACCACCTGATCGGCCACTTCGTCGACCAGGCCCGCCGTTCCGGGGCCTCCTGGACGGACATCGGGAAGAGTATGGGCGTCACCCGGCAGGCCGCCCAGAAGCGGTTCGTCCCGAAGGACCTGCCGCCCCTCGACCCCGCCGACCCGAGCCAGGGCTTCAACCGGTTCACGCCCCGTACCCGCAAGGTGGTGATGGCCGCGCACACCGAGGCGCAGTCCGCTCGTAACCCCGAAGTCGCCCCGCTCCATCTCGCGCTGGGCCTGCTCGACGAGCCCGAGGCGCTCGCCGCGAAGGCGATCGGCGCGCAGGGCGTCACCCTCGACGCGGTCCGCGAGGCCGTCACGGCGGCGCTGGCCCCGCCCGCCGACGAGGTCCCGGAGGTGATCCCGTACGACGCGGCGTCCCGCAAGGTCCTCGAACTCACCTTCCGCGAGGCCCTCCGCCTCGGGCACAACTACATCGGCACCGAGCACCTTCTGCTCGCTCTCCTGGAGCACGAGGCCGAGGTGCCGGGGCCGTTGACGGGCCTCGGGCTGGACAAGGGCGCCGCCGAGACCTGGATCGCCGAGGTGCTGCGGGCGTACGAGGAGTGATTTGGTCCAGACCTATTGACGGAAGGTCTGGACCGCAGAACGCTCCCCGCATGACGACTCGGACACGAACCGGAACCGCAAGCGGAACCCGAAGACGACGACGGCCGTGGTACCTCCTGGGGATCGGCGTGGTACTGGCGTGCGTCGTCCAACTCCTCACCGTGGCCGCCCCGAACGCGGCGGAACGTACGGACGCGGGGCGCGCCGCCCAGGCCCCGGAGACCTGCCCCCTCAAGGGCAAGCCGTCCGGCAAGGTCCTCCAGGGCTACTGGGAGAACTGGGACGGCGCCGCCAACGGGGTCCACCCGCCCTTCGGCTGGACCCCGATCGCCAACCCCGCCATCAGGGCCCACGGCTACAACGTCCTCAACGCCGCCTTCCCCGTGATCCGTTCGGACGGCACGGTCCTGTGGGAGGACGGCATGGACAACACCGTCAAGGTCGCGACCCCGGCCGAGATGTGCGAGGCCAAGGCCCAGGGGCAGACCCTGCTGATGTCCATCGGCGGCGCGGCGGCGGGCATCGACCTCGGCTCGCGCGCCGTCGCCGACCGCTTCATCGAGACCATCGTGCCGATCCTGAAGAAGTACAACTTCGACGGCATCGACATCGACATCGAGACCGGCCTCACCGGCAGCGGCACTATCAGCCAGCTCTCGGCCTCGCAGGCCAACCTCATTCACATCATCGACGGCGTCCTCGCCCAGATGCCCCCGGAGTTCGGCCTGACGATGGCCCCCGAGACCGCGTACGTCACCGGCGGCAGCGTGACCTACGGCTCGATCTGGGGCGCGTACCTCCCCATCGTGAAGAAGTACGCCGACAACGGCCGCCTGTGGTGGCTGAACATGCAGTACTACAACGGCAGCATGTACGGCTGCAGCGGCGACTCCTACTCCGCCGGAACCGTCCAGGGCTTCACCGCCCAGACCGACTGCCTGAACAAGGGCCTCGTCGTCCAGGGCACCACCATCCGTGTCCCCTACGACAAGCAGGTCCCCGGCCTCCCCGCCCAGCCCGGCGCGGGCGGCGGCCACATGCCCCCCTCCCTCGTCTCCCAGGCCTGGAACCACTACAACGGCGCCCTCAAGGGCCTGATGACCTGGTCCCTGAACTGGGACGGCTCGAAGAACTGGACGTTCGGCGACAACGTGAAGCGCCTGCAGGGCCGCTAGAGCACGCCCGGCAGATTCCCGTACGCCCAGGCGGCGAGCGTGGTCGGGGTCGTGGTGAGGAGCGACCGGCTGTCATGGGGCACCCGCCCCTCCAGCATCCAGGACGACATCCCCACCACGTCCTCGACCTGCTTGTCGCCGAGCCCCGCGCCGCGCAGCGCCTCGCGCAGCGCGTCCTCGGAGATCCGCTCGGCCCGCACCTCGCGCCCGGTGGCGCGCCCGACGACGCGCGCGGCGTCCGCGAACGACAGATCCTCGGGCCCGTGCACCCCCTGCGAGGAGACCCCCTCCCACTCCCGGGACAGCAGCCGGGCGGCGGCCACGTCCCCGATGTCCCGGGGATCGACCCAGGGCATTGCGTGATCGAGGGGGAGCGTGGTGCGCAGCACCCCGGCACGCAGGTCGTCGAGCATCCCGAACAGATTGGAGAAGAAGTACCCGCACCGCAGATGCACCACGGCCCCGCCGTGCCCCTCGACGGCCTCCTCCAGCAGCTCCTCGGTCCGCCCGAGCCCGTCGATCTCCCCGGCCCCGGACCGGAACTCGGCCCCGCCGCTGCTGAGGAAGACGGTCCGCTCGATCCGGTTCTCCCGCACGGCCCGCGCCCCGCTGGCCCCCATCCGCGCATACCCGGCCGCCGGGTCCTCGTCCCCCGTCGGCGGATCCACCCAGAACAACGCGTCGGCCCCCTCGGTCGCCCGTACGACCGCCTCCGCGTCCCCCTGATCACACACGACGGCGTCCACGCACCCCCGCACCCCCTCCCCGAGCCGCGCCGGATCCCGCACCAGCACCACAGGCCGCACCCCGGCCTGCACCAGCACCCGCACGACCCGGGCCCCCACATTCCCCGTAGGCGTCGTCACGACAACCCTCACGACCGTCCTCCTCCACACCAGACCGAACCTGACCTCGCTCGCCCCCATCCGACCAAACCGACGGACGTGGAGCGACCGCATTCCGCTGGTGGTAGGCAGGGTCCGCGCGATTTCCACCACTGCCCCTGGTGCCGATCCCGTTCTGCGGATCCGTGGGCGGCCTGTCCCCGGGGCAGTGCCGAGATCCAGGTCGAGGGGCGCGGGGTGACGTACGCGGCTCCCGAACTGATCGGACACTACGTCGCCTCGCACGCGTACCTCCCTCCAACCGCCTTCGTGGACGCCGTACTCGAAAGGTGAGGGGACCACGCCGGTGCTGTGCCGGATGCGGTTGTACGGCGGCGTATAGAAGGGGTTACGCTGGTTCTATACGGGGGCGTATAGCACTCGTCGGGCAGGGAGAGGGGTCGGTCGTGAGGCTTTCCCGTAGTGCTTACACGTCACGTGCGTGGCGGGCGCATGAGGTTGCCGGTGACTTCACGGTGGAGGACGTCTGGGCGCTGCCGACGCCGGGGGCGCGCGGGGAGTTTCCCGATCTCGTCGCGCAGATGGCCGGGGGCGATACGGCGGAGGCGGGGAACCCCGTCTACCGGTTCCTGTTCGCCGTCCGCTGGAAGCTCGGCGCCCTGCTCGGCCTGGACCGGGACGACGACGGTGTCGGTACGCGCGTGGCGTCGCTGCGCGAGCGCCTGCCCGACGACCTCCGGGAGGGGCCCCGGGGGCCCGAATGCCCCCGGCTGCCCTTCACGTCCGTCTTCCAGACGGACGACGAGTGGCTGGCCGAGATGGCCAACCGGACGGTCCACGGGGCCATGCACCTCGGCTGGGTGCCCGACGGCACGGGCGTGCACCGTGCCCAGATGACCGTGCTGGTCAAGCCGAACGGCCCCCTGGGCAGCGCCTACATGCTGGGTATCAAGCCCTTCCGCTACGTCGGGGTCTACCCGGCCCTCCTCCGGTCGATCGGCGAGGAGTGGGAGGAGTCGAGGGCGGCCAGAGGGGCCGGGCCGGCCGTCTGACCGCGGCGGTCCGCCAACTCGTGGGGCATGCCCCATCCTTCGGCCAGCCGCGAGGGACGGACGTTGCGGCCGCCCCCGAAGAACTCGCAGAACTTCATGATCAGCGGATCCCACGCCACCGGATCCACGTACCGCGTGCCCGGAATCACCAGGTCCTTCGCCACATGGGCCCGTACGACCCGCGCCTGGAACGCCGTGGCGTCCGGCTCCGGGTCGCCGAACGGGTGGTGCGTCGTCACCACGCACTCCAACTGCACCGGGCACTCCTCCACCCGCGGCGCCCCCACCAGCTCGGCCGCCTGCTCCGTCAGCCCGGCGGCCCCGAACTTGTCGCGCTCGTACCGGTATCCCTGCCGCACCCGGTACTCCGGGATCTCGCTCCGCGCCGTCAGCAGCGCCAGCCGGTCGACCGCGTCGGCCATCGACGACGGCGCCAGGTTCAGCACGCACTCGCGCTCGCGCAGCAGGTTCGCCGCCGTCTGCGAGTTGTTCCCCATGCCGAGCATGCAGGAGTCGCCCAGCCACCAGGCGGACGACATGGGCGCGACGTTCGGCGAACCGTCCTCGTTCCGCGTGCCGAGCAGTACGACCGGCGTACCGAAATACAGCACCTTCAGATCCACGACCTCGTGCACGACTCCCCTTCCCTCACCCCTGTACGCCCACCACAGTGCGCGGCGGGACGCCGGGATTCCGGCGGGAACCGGACATCTGGCTGGGCAGCGTGCCGGGCCTCACTCGGCTGAGCCGGACCCGCTGGCTCCATCGGCCCCGTCGGCCCTATCGGCCCCGTCGGCCCCGCCCTCCCCGTCCGGCACGACCACGAGGCTGACGATGTGCCGCTTGCGGCCGTCGCCCGGCGTCGTACGGGCGCGGCTCGTCACGGCCTTCTCCAGGTCCTCGACCAGCTCCGCGAACTCCTCGTCCGTGAGCCAGACGGACCCCTGCCGGTAGAGGAGGCCGTCGTCGGCGGGTTCCGCGTCGTCCCGGGAGAGGTAGCGCTCGAAGTCCCCCATCAGCGCGCCCGAGAACGCGGTGAACGCCTGTCGGTGGTCCTCGCGCGTCATCGACGTACGGGCCTCCTCGCCGACGAGGGCCCCGTCCTGGCGGATCCGGTAACTGCGCTCGACCGTGCCGCGCACCCGCCTCTCGTCCACCACCTCCAGCACCTCGGCCTTGGCGAGGGCCGCGACGTGCCGGTACATCGTCGCGGGCGGGATGTCCGGGAGGCGCTCGCGGAGCTGCGCGGTGGTCAGCGGCCCGGCGCCCACGAGCGCCTGGAGGATGCGCAATCGCACCGGATGCAGGAGCAGGTTTGCGGTCGTCATGACTCTATGATCTCATACTTGATAACGTTCTCGAAGTTGATACCAATGAGCCATGGGCAAGGGGGGCGCGGCCGTGCGGCATGCACATGCGCAGGGACAGGAAAAGGCACAGGCACAGGCACAGGGAAAGGCACAGGGGCGGGGCCGGAGTGGCGGTGTGCGGGACGTCGACATGACCGTCGTCGCGGACGACGGCGTCCCCCTGGCCGGCACCCTCACCCTCCCGCCGGGCTCCGGCCCCCACCCCGCCGTCGTCCTGCTGCACGGCTCCGGCCCGCTGGACCGCGAGGGCAACACCCCGAAGGTCCGCGTCGGCCTGGCCACGCCGCTCGCCGAGGCGCTCGCGGCGGAGGGAATCGCCACGCTCCGTTACGACCGCCGCGGCGTCGGCGGCACTCCGGGCGACTGGCGGGCGGCGGGCTTCGTCGACAACCGGCTCGACGGCGCCGCCGCCGTCCGCTCCCTCGCCGCCCGCCCCGACATCCGCGCGGACGCGGTCGCCGTCGTCGGCCACAGTGAGGGCGCGGTCCACGCGATGGCGCTCGGCGCCCGGCCGGACGTCTCCGCCGTGGTGCTCCTCGCCGGGTACGCGTGCCGTGGCGAGGACGCCTTCCGCTGGCAGGCCCGTTCGATCCTCGGCAGCCTCCCCGCGCCCGTACGCCTGCTGCGCCCCGCGTTCCGCGTGTTCGGCAGGCGCCAGCTCCGCCGCTTCGCGGCCGGTACGACGGACGTCTCGCGCGTCGCCGGGATCCCGGTGAACGCCCGCTGGACGCGCGAGATGCTCCGCCACGACACCCGTACGGACCTGGCCGCGCTGCGCGTGCCCGTTCTCGCGCTCACCGGCGAGAAGGATCTCCAGATCGACCCCGGTCACCTGGAGACGATCCGCCGCCTGGTGCCCGAGCCCGGCGGGGCCGAGGCCCACCGGATCCCGGACCTCACCCACGTACTGCGCCGCGACCCCGGGCGCCCCTCGATGTCCGCGTACCGCCGCCTGCTGCGCGAGCCGGTCGACCCCGAGGTGCTGACGCGGGTCACGGACTGGCTGGCAGCCCGGCTCGACAACTAGGGGCGCGAACGGCGACGGGGGACGAGTGGGGACGAGGGGACGCCCGTAACGGGCACTTGGCATGCCCCTGCCATCAAGCCCGCACCCGCACCCGCACCCGCACGCCCGTACACACACCACGCAAAGGACAAGACAAAAGACATGGCTACAGCGAACGCCCGCAGCGGCGGCCTCGTCCTCTTCATGACGGTCAGCTTCGCGACGAGCTGGGCCGCCTGGTTCCTCGCGATGAACCTCGACGGCTCGGCGACGGAGCCGCCCGCGATCGGCCCGTACGTGTTCGGCGCGTTCGGCCCGCTGATCGGCGCGCTCGTCGTCCGGATACGGCGCCGCCGGCGCGGCGAACCGCTTCCGGAGCACGTCGTCCGTTTCCGCCCGGCGACCCTGCTCTGGGCGCCGTTCCTGCTGGCGCTGGCGGCGGCGAGCGTCGTGGGCGCGGCGTTCCTGGCGCACGCGCTGGGCGGCCCGGGCGTCGATCTCTCGGAGGCGGACGGCCTGTTCGAGAAGGCGGGCGGCGCGGCACCGTTCTTCGTGAGCATGCTGGTGACGGGCCCGCTGTCGGAGGAGGCGGGCTGGCGCGGCACCGCGTACCCGAGGATGCGCGCGTCGATGGGCCGCTTCACCGTCGGCCTGGTGCTGGGCGCCATCTGGCTGGTGTGGCACCTGCCGCTCTTCTTCATCGACGGCACCGTCCAGAACAAGCTCGGCATCGACACCCTCAGCGGCGCCCTCTTCGCCGCGAGCGTCCTCCCGATGGCCATGCTGACCGGCTACGCGTACGAACGCGCGGGCGTCGCCGCCTCGATCGCCGTCCACTTCGCCGCGAACACGACCATGGTCCTGCTCGGCGTCGAGGAACCGGTGACGCAGGCCTCCATCATGGGCGTCCAGCTCCTGCTGGTCCTGGCCCTCCTGGCCCTTCCGGGGACCCGGCGCAAGCCCGCCGCCCCGTCCGCGGACCCGTCGTCACACCCCCTGGCCCACACAGGGGCGTGAGGCGCCGAGCAGCCGCTCCATGGTCTCGGCGGCGCGTACGGCCGCGTCGCCGCAACAGTTGTTGAACAGGACGTGCACCCGCTCCGTACGCTCGCCGAGGGCGCGCAACCTCGGCACCCACTCCGCGAGTTCCCCGCCCCCGTACGCGTAGCGGAACCGCTCCTCCTTGCTCCCCCGCCCCCAGGAGGCGCTGCGCCCGTGGAACCGTACGACGGACAGCCGCGGCGAGGTCACGTACGTGACGGGCGGCACGGAGGACGGCAGCGTACGGGCCATGTCGACGCCGACGGCCGACATCCCGTACCCCGCGAGCAGCGCCCGCGTCGCCTCCGCCTGCCCCTCCCTCCACCACCCCGGATCCCGGAACTCCACCGCGAGGGGCCACCCCTCGCCCCGCCGCGCGACGCCCTCCAGGAAACGCTCGGCCCGCGCCCCGGGCCGGAACCACGGCGGGAACTGGAACAGCACGCACCCCAGCCGCCCGCCCGCGGCGAGCGGCCGGATCCCCGCCACGAACCGTCCCCACACCTCGTCCAGCACCCCGGGGTCGCCCGCGTCGGCCGGCACCCCGTCCGGCATGACGCCGGACCGCGTCGGATGCCCGGTCAGCAACGAGAACGCCTTCACGTCGAAGACGAACCCCTCCGGCGTCCGCTCCACCCACAATTGGCTGTTCCGCTCCCTCGGCAGCGCGTAATACGTGGAATCGACCTCGACGACGGGAAACCGCGACGCGTAATACCGCAACCGACCCTCGGGTCCCCGCCGCCCCGGGGGATACCACCCGCTCCGCACCAGCATCGGATCGGCCCACGAACACGTCCCCACCAGAATCCGGCCCATACGGCGCGGAGTACCCCGCGATTCCGCCCTGACGACCGGTCGGGCCCTACCTCTTCAGCGCCCGGTACCGCTTGAGCAGAACGGCGATACGCGCGCTGTCGGCGTCCCCGTTCAACTCGGCGAGCAGCTCATCGGGGCACAGCTCGTACAAGTCACCCCACCACCGCCGACCCCGGTTGTCCCAGATCCGGTAACCGCCCGGCACGCCCCGAGCCACATACCGCCGCCTGCTCAAGCCCTCCTCCTCTTCCGGGTCCTCTTCCGGTTTCCCTTCCGGCGCTCCGAGAATTCCCCTAACAGCGCGGTGACCCCACCGCACAGAGCGCTCGCGTACCAGCTCATCGGCTCCCCGATACCTTTGCCGAGGGACCAGAACATGAGGGTGCCGCCCGACCAGGCAACGGCCCACACCAAACCATCGGAATCCCTTAAGTCCCGCAACTCCAAGGCAACATCACCCACTCTCACTCCCACTCCCACTCCCACTCCCGTCCCCACCCCCGCCCGAGCCCCGACCCCCTGGGAGGCCTGGCATCGCCATGATGGACGACGACTCGCGTACACGCCCCTCCATGGAAGCCGACGACCGTACGTCGCTGACCTCGTTCCTGGACTGCCAACGGGCCACCCTGGCCCTGAAGTGCCGAGGCCTGACCGCCGGCCAACTGAGGTCGAGGGCGGTCCCGCCCTCGACCCTCACCCTCCTGGGCCTGGTCCGCCACGCGGCCTCCGTCGAACGAAGCTGGTTCCGCTTCGTCCTGAACGCCGAGGACGTCCCGACCCTGTGGACGGGCGAAGCCGGGGGCGCACAGGCCGACTTCGACGTCGAGAACGCCGACGTCGACGAGGCCTTCGCCGCCTGGCAAGAGGAGTGCGCCCGCTCCCGCGCCGTCGCCTCCTCCTTCGCCTCCCTCGACGACACCGTCACCTGCGCCGGCGCGACCATCTCCCTCCGCTTCGTCCTCACCCACATGATCGAGGAATACGCCCGCCACAACGGCCACGCCGACCTTCTCCGCGAATCCCTGGACGGCACGGTCGGCGAATGACCGGAGCGTCCGGAAGAGGGCGGATCGTGCCTCTGCAAGCCCCTGGTGACCGCCCTGGAGGGCAGGGTGCGGGCACGCGGAGGACTTGAGCACCCGCCCCGGTAGGGTGCGCTGCAGCGCACCTCCGGGGGGTGCTTGTGTCCGTTGCGTCGGGAGGGCTCGGGAGGGGCCATGCAAGCTGGTGCGGTGCTGGCCGGGCGCTACCGGCTGGAGGCGCTGATCGGGCGCGGCGGCATGGGCGAGGTCTGGCGGGCCGTCGAACTGGGGCCCGGCTCGCGACCGGTGGCGATCAAGGTCTTGCCGATGTCGACCGCCGCGGAGGCCGACGGGGTGAAGCGCTTCCGTCGCGAGGCGGAGATCGCCATGAGCCTGGACCACCCCGGCATCACCGCGGTGTTCGGTATCGAGGAGCACCGGGACGAGGCCGACGGGCAGCAGTCGCTCTTCCTCGTCATGGAGTTGATGCACGGACGCGACCTGGCCACCGTTCTCGCCGAACAGCAGCCGGACGCCGCGGGCCTGCCGATCGACCGGGTGACCTCGTGGGCGGTCCAGACCCTCGACGCCCTCGCCGCCGCCCACCGACAGGGCGTCGTACACCGGGACATCAAGCCCGCCAACCTCTACCTTCTCGACGGCGGCACCATCAAGGTCTGCGACTTCGGCATCGCCCGCCTCGCCGACGCCACCAAGATCACTGCGACCGGGGCCCTCGCGGGCACCCCCCTGTACATGGCGCCCGAGCAGATCAACGGCGGCACCGTCGACCACCGCACCGACCTGTACGCGCTGGGCTGCGTGCTCTACGAGCTCCTGACCGGTACCCCGTGGGTCAACCGCGAGCCCGGTATGGGCGCGATCCTCTACCAGCACCTCAACGACGCGCCCGCGCCGCCGAGTTCGCGCCGCAGCGGCATACCGGCCGAACTGGACGCCCTCGTCCTGGCCTTCCTGGACAAGGACCCCGCCGACCGCCCGAACGACGCACACGACGCGGCGGCACGCCTCCGCTTCCACGCCGCCGGAACCGTTCACGCGCCGGGCCCACGGCCGTCGCCGCCCCCGAACCCCCCGGCGGCACAGCCGAACCAGAATCCGAACCCGAGCCCGCCGCCCTCCTCCTCCGGCCCCTCCCCGTCCCGCCGCAGCCTCCTCCTCGGCGGCCTGGGCGCCGCGGTGCTGGTCGGCGGCGGCGCCACGGCGGCCGTGCTGGCGAACGACGACCCGGGCAACGGCGGAAAGCGCGGGGGGAGTGCCGCCCCGAGCGCCACCCCGAGGGCCGCTCCCACCTACGGCACCGCCGAGCACGTCAAGAAGCTCCGCCCCTCCCGCGGCCACCATTTCAGCAGCCCCGCGGTCGCCTTCGCGCCCGACGGAAAGAAGGCGGTCACCGCCTTCGACCGCATCCGGCAGTGGGACACCGACCACGCCATCGGCCGCCGCACCGGGTCCTACGCCGTGAACATCGGCGGATCCGACTTCTTCGTCGACGTCGCCTTCAGCCCCGACGGCAAAACCTTCGCGGCCGGATGCAGTTCGGGGACCGCGTATCTGTGGAGAGAAACCACCGGCCGGTCCACCGCCGTCCCCCTCCGCGGACACACCGCGGACGTCAACGCGATCGCCTTCAGCCCGGACGGCAAGACCCTCGCCACCGCCTCCGACGACAAGACCACCCGCCTCTGGGACCTCGCGAGCCGCCGTACCACCGCCGTCCTCAAGGGCCATACCGAGATGGTCCAGTCCGTCGCCTTCAGTCCTGACGGCAAGACCGTGGCCACCGGCAGCAAGGACGGCACCGCGCGCCTGTGGGACGCGTCCACCCACCGCCCGATCGCCACCCTGCACGCCACCGACGACCAGAACGTCACCGCACTCGGCTTCACCCCCGACGGCAAGAGCCTGGTCACCGGGTCGACCACGGTGGACGTCTGGAACACGAAAACCCGGCGACGGATCCGCACGATCGGCGGCGGGGCCTACTCCGTCGACAACGTCGCCGTGTCGCACGACGGCACGACCGTCGCCATCGTCTCCTCCAGCGGCTCGGACATGTCGCTGTACTCCGTCGCCAACGGCGAGAACGTCGGCACGGTCCCCCCGTCCCCGAAGGCCGACAGCAACGTGAAGCACGAATCGGTGGCGTTCAGCCCGACCGGCCGCATGCTGATGACGAGCGACAGCGACGGCACAACCGACCTCTGGAAGTTCCGAGGGTGACCCCCTCGTTCCGGCCGTCCGGACAATACTGAAGCCCCAGATCTCAGACCTGAGGCTTCTGCACTGAGCGGGCGACGGGAATCGAACCCGCGCTCTGAGCTTGGGAATCACAGTCGCTGTAGAGCCGGTTGAGGCGTTGGCCCATGCGGTAGGCATCCGCGCCTCGCGGAGCGGCCTCCTCGACGGACCACTGTTGACCGTGGTTCACCAGGGCTACGGGCACGGATCGGGCACGGGTGTGGCCACTGCGAATCTCAGGATCAGGGCGGGTCGGCGTACGCCTGCGTCCCCGTGATTCTCTGCTTGATCTGGCGTGGGGCAGACCCTCTGACCGCGACCTCGCTGTGGTCGTGACTGAGTCAGATGCCGTACTTGGTACAGCATCGCCCATCTTCGGGCTCGTCGGTGCATACTGTCATGACTCGGCCAGAAGGTATTCGTTAGAGAGGCATCCCAGTGTCCTTTAAGCGCCGCACATTGATGCAGCTTGCAGACTTAATTTGCGGTAATTTCCCACACGAGCAAAGCTTTTTTGTTTATCGAAGCAGTAGATTTCTCACCGAATTCTTCGCCGATGTCGAGACGAACTACGAGCACGATGGAACAACACGCCAATACTGGGTAGCGGATACATTGCAGAAGATCCTTGAGGAACCTGATTCGACCCCAAGTTCTCTTCCAGGAACTTTCGCCCGCGTTATAGATAGGCTCATGGAACCGGCCGACGCTCTTAATGAAGACGAGGCGCGCACCGGCGCCTTGGCGCAACTAAATTCTTGCCTACTCAGGGAAGGTTTCGAAGCGTTCTATGCGCATGACAGAAAATGCTATCTCCGTCACGTAGCTACCAACACCGTTGCGGCATCCCAGCCTAACCCGCACCGTCCCTTCTCTGCTGCGGAAATGGAACGACGTGAGCAACTACTTGTCTATCTTCAGGCATGCACGGAAGACGAGCTAATCGAAGAAGTTCTGTTGCCGCTATTTCGACAGCTTGGATTCCATCGAATTACGGCGGCTGGACACAAAGATAAATCCTTGGAGTATGGTAAAGATGTCTGGATGAAGTACGTCTTGCCGACGCGACATGTGTTGTACTTTGGAATACAGGCCAAAAAAGGAAAGCTTGATTCATCTGGCATGAGCAAGAGTGGAAATGCGAACGTTGCAGAGATCCTCAATCAAGTTCTCATGATGCTTGGTCATGAAATCTTTGATCCAGAGATCGGGAAGCGGGTTCTTGTCGACCATGCATTTATTGTGGCAGGAGGAGAAATAACTAAGCAAGCGCGAAACTGGCTGGGCAATAAGTTGGACGCTTCCCGGAGAAGTCAGATTCTATTCATGGACAGGGAGGATATTTTGAATCTTTTCGTGGTTACCACATTGCCGCTCCCCGGCGCAGTGTAACCGGCTAGCCGAGCTGCGAACGAAATTCCATTCTGAATCTGACACCTGGTACCGAAGTATCTCCATTGGGGTACTCTCCACTAGTGCTCGGAGTCTGGTATAAGACCCAAGTATGCAAGCTGAAAGTAGCGTGCAAGGTCGTGAGCATGCTCCCCTTCAAACGCAATCGTCTTCGAGTCAAAAGGAAGGAACCCGGCAGGCAGCATAGAAATAACTTGACCTTCATCGCCCATTTCGAAATATGGAATCCCGGGCAATGCTTGAGGCGATAGCTTTGTAGCAGCCCAAGGGTTGATAAAGAGAACCAATCCTTCGGAGAAATTCTCCCTTTCTTCTGGTGCTCGATCTCCCACCACGTATCCAAACTTCTGTGCTTCAGACGCATTCGGGGCCGGATCATATGCGGAACCTAGTCGGCAAAGCGCAACGTCGTGAGGCCCGTACCCAAACTCAGTTCCTATGCGGTTGAACATAGCTACTGTGTGGGCGTTGCTGAATAGAACGCCGGATAGATTCGCAGCTTCCGGGCGCTTGAACAAGCCGCTCGGAATTTCCTTATCTCTCCAGAGATGTGTCTTTATGGTTTCCCTGGTAACCGTAATATTTCCTGATTCATCGTGCCCCAAAATATCCCGATGGCCGTACAAGTACTCGGCCACCAAGTGCATTTTATGTAGCTGTGCGTGCTGGTCATGAAAGGCGCCTACAGCAATCACAAAAGGAGTTCCCTGTACGTGAGGCTTCTCCCAATAAGCGCGGTCAGAGGCATCACGGTGCTCCAGTTTTCGCCTCAACGCCTTCCCGAGTTGGAATACAAAAGCTCGGTTGGCCTCTGGCATATCTTCTGGGAGTATTGGGATACATGCAGGATCGTTCTCCTCTTTTATTCCCTGAGGCGGGTTAGTGGTTGTGACCTCAATGGCAACGGGATTTTCCTCGTGAGTTACGAAATCGGGTGCTGGGTGATCCCTGTCAGGGGTGATTCCTTGCTCGTGAAGGTATGCAAAAAGAGCTAGCTCGAATACGCGCGGCGAGAATCCATTAGACTGGAACTCCCGAATGAAATTCTTGTCTGTGTCATGGAAATACCCAAAAACTTCGTTCATCAGTCGACGTGCGGCAGTGTGTTCTTTATCCGACCTAATTTGCTGAAAGGAGCTATGCATCTTCTCTTCGGGAATTTTGGGGGCGAATATGTCGCGTTCCATGAGCTCATTGTGCTCCTGTAGGGCTTGGTCGGCCATAGCAGCGTTGGTAGCGAGCTCGGGACGGCGAATCTCCGCGCCTAGCCTGCCGAGGTCGGGTTTGACGAAGTGCTGACCGGTGGAGGTGCTTCCGGACCAGAGGTCGGTGGAGCGGCTTTGGGCTGGAGCTGCTTTGGCGCGAGAGATCAGGGGGCCTTACGCTCGCCAGCGGATCGGGCAGCCTCTGCCTGCCCGCGTAGTGCCCGATCGGCCCCCTGATCTTCGAGGCTCGCGCCAAAGTGGCTGCCTAAAGCCGTGGAGCCGACCGCCCCAGCCACGACGTACCCCTTCTCTGGCCTCAAGTCCCCGCTGCCTGCGGTCGCGCGGGGCGGCGGGGGCGTGCCGGAGCGGGGCGGAGACAGGAGCGGCGGCGCGGGCCCGCCGGGCCGCGCGCGGCCCGCGTGAGCGGGCCGCCTTGAAGTCGTAGAGAAAGTTGTTACGCACGCGCCTCGTGGGCCCGTGGTCAGGTGATGGGGCTGATCGTCCAAGTCGCCGCCGTGGTGCGCTGCTTGAGGGTGAGCGTGTGGGGATTGCCCTCTTCCAGGTCGCGGGCCGCTGTCGGCTGGCCGTCGTCGAGCCAGGCGCGGGCCTGTCTGTAGGGCTCCTCGTCCAGGGTGATGGCGATCATCATGAGGCTGATGCGGACCCAGCGCAGGGCCTCGCGAGGGCTGTGGGCGTCATAGGCGCCGAGTCGGTGTTCGTTGACGTAGCACTCGCAGTAGTAGAGCCGGGCCGCGTGCTGCTGGGTGGTCATCACGGCCGCCTTCCCTCGTCGGCCTCTCCCGCCATCTCAACCGTGACCGTGCGGCCGTAGTCGTCGCCGCTCACTTCCACGCGGCTTGCCAGTGCGATCACCAGGCCCAAGCCGCGGCCGTTGGTGTCGTCTCCGTCCGGGGTCTCGACGTGCGGCTTCGTCTCGCCCCCGCCGGTGTCCGTGACCGCCAGGACCAGGGCGCCGGATGAGCGGTGCAGGGAGACGTGGAAGCTGCCGTTCGGGCTGCCGCTGGCCGAGTGCAGCAGGGCGTTGGAGCCCAGCTCGCTCACGATCAGGGCGGCGTCATCCGCGTACGGGGTGCCGCTGAGGACGTCGCGAGTCCATCGGCGTACGCGGCCGACTTCTTCGGGGAGGCCGGGACAGGTGAGTTCCCAGATCCGCACTGTGCTCGTATACTCGTGCATACAAGTTCCTTTGTGCTGGTGGCCGCTATGGGTAGTAGGTCAGTGCTAGATGAGTTTCACGCCGTCGTGGGCACGGATGGCCGGAGGGGCCGCCGCGTCGAGGGCGTCCAGGACGCGGATCGCGTACGCCTCGTCCGCCAGTTCCGCGACCTCGTCGCGGGTGGCCCAGCGCAGGGCGTACGTCTCGGGCCCGGTCGTCGGAGTACCGTCCACCGCTTCACAGCGGAAGACGAGCGAGACGATCAGACCCGTCATGTTCTTGTAGACACCGGTCAGGGTCGCCGGAAGTTCGATCTTGATGCCCGTCTCTTCCAGCACCTCGCGCTGGAGGGCCTCCGGGAGGGTCTCGCTGGGTTCTACGACGCCGCCCGGCGGTTCCCACTGGCCGTTGTCGCGGCGCTGGATGAGCAGCGCGCGGCCCGCGTCGTCCACGATGACGCCAGCGACGCTCACGGAATGGGGGCGCTCTACGGTGCTCACGTTCCTGGGTCCCCTCAGATGGCTAGGCTTCTCCACCGTAGCAACGACACTCAGCATCTCGTCTAGATATCCAAAGGAGTACCCGTTATGGCAGCACTCCCGTCCGGCGTCCTCGGTGACCTCGACCCGACCAGTGATCGTGCGGTCTTCCGGCAGATCGCCGACCAGATCCGCGAGGCCATCGACCGGGGCCGCTTCAAGGAGGGCGCCAAGCTCCCGTCGGAATCGGAACTGGTCGAGCACTTCGGGGTCTCCCGGATGACCGTCCGCAACGCGCTCTCCATCCTCCAGAGCGAGGGCCTCGTCTCCTCCGAACACGGCAAGGGCGTCTTCGTGCGGCCCCGGCCTCCGGTGCGGCGGCTGGCCTCGGACCGCTTCGCGCGCCGTCACCGCGAACAGGGGAAGTCGGCGTTCACGGTCGAGGCGGAAGCCGCGGGGAGCAAGCCCGAGGTGGACAGCCTGGAAGTGCGGGAGGAGAAGCCAGCGCCGGACATCTCCGCTCGGCTCGGCTCGCCCCGCAAGGTCCTCGCCCGGCGCCGCCGGTATCTGCTGGACGGGCGCCCGGTCGAGGCGGCCGTCTCCTACCTGCCGCTGGACCTGGCGCGCGGTACGCAGATCGCCGAACCCAACCCCGGCCCCGGCGGCATCTACGCCCGACTGGAGGAGCTGGGTCATCGGCTCGATCACTTCGATGAAGAGGTACGTGCCCGGATGCCTTCCCCTTCTGAGGTCAAGATGCTGCGGCTGTCCTCCGGCGTGCCCGTCATCAGTCTCATCCGCACCGCCTACGACACCGACGGGCGTGCGGTAGAGGTCTGCGACACGGTGATGGCCGCCGACGCGTACGTGCTCGCCTACCAACTGCCTGCCAACTGAGGGGTCGTGGGGCTGGCAGCGGTGTGCCGGGGCGTTCCTCGCGGACTCGTACACGCCGACACCCTTACTCGTATAGACGAGTAGCTAAGAGGTGTGGCACAGTATCCGCATCCCCAAAGAAGCGCGCCGGGGTGTCATTGCACGTCTTGTCTAGACGAGTAGCTGTGATGGGGCCCCGGCGAACGACCCGAGGAGAACGACTGTGCGCACCATCCGTATCGACACCTCCGCCGCAACCGTCCTGCTCACCGAGGTACCGGAGCCCAAGGTCCGGGACCGGCAGACGGGCGAGATCGCCAAGGACGCGGTGAGCGGCGAGTCCCTGATGAAGGTCGGCGTCGTCTACATCGATGAGGGAGAGTCCGCGCTCATCCACGTCACCGTTCCGGAGAGCGGCGTCACGGAAGGGCTGACGCTGGGAGCTCCCGTCTCGCTGCCGGGACTGGTCGCCCGGCCGTGGGAGTCGGTGTTCAACGGGCAGCAGCGGCACGGCATCGCCTACCGGGCCGCCGCCGTCGCCCCGGGCGCCGTTCCGGCGGGCGTGGGGGCCTGACCGTGTCCGAGCTGACGACGCTGATGGAGGTGGGTGGTCCGGTCGCCGCGTTCGGTGGCGGGGCCGCCTACCTCCGGGCCCGGCATCCGGCGGTGTACTGGTCCACCCTCGGGCTCCCGCTGGCCGCCGCGCGGCTGCTGGGCACGTACAGGTCGGTCATGGAGTCCTGCGGGCTGACCGTCCCGCCGTCCCGCTGGCGGGCTCTGGCCGTGCACGCTGCGACCAGGCAGGAAGTACGGCCCGTGCCTCCTCGGCGTGGACTGCTGCGGCCCACCTCGACCGGTATGCGGGTGCGGCTCCGGCTCGCTCCGGGGCAGGAGCCCGCCGACGTCGCCGCCTCGGCGGAACGTCTGCGGCACGCCTGGGGCGTACACGCCGCCTACGTCGAGCCCATAAAGCCCGGTGTGGTCGAACTGCGGCTCGTCGGCTTCGATGTGCTGCGGCGGGTACGGATGCCGCGCAAGACCAGGGGCGGGCTGCTGCGGGTGCCGGTGGCGCTGCGGGAGGACGCGACCGCGTTCGTACGGGACTACCGCGCCGTCCCTCACGAACTCGTCCTCGGCGCCACGCTGTCGGGCAAGTCGATGTACCTGCGACATCTGATCGCCGGGCTCGCCGAACAGCCGGTCGCGCTGGTCGGGATCGACTGCAAGCGGGGCGTCGAGCTGGCGCCCTTCGCCGCCCGGCTCTCCGCGCTGGCGACCGATCCGGGGCAGGCTGCGGAGTTGCTGCCGGTGCTGGTGAGGGAGATGGAGGAGCGGTACGACCTGATCCGCGCTCGGCAGGGCATCGCCTCCTCGACGCCGGATGAGGAGATCACCTCGGACGTGTGGGGCCTGCCGGAGGACGAACGGCCTGTGCCTGTGGTCCTGGTCGTGGATGAGGTCGCCGAACTCTTCCTCGTGGCCACGAAGAAGGACGAGGAACGGCGCGACGAGATGGTCACTCAACTCATCCGCCTCGCCCAGCTCGGGCGGGCCGCCGGGATCTACCTGGAGGTCTGCGGGCAACGCTTCGGGGCCGAGCTGGGCAAGGGCGCGACCATGCTGCGCGCCCAGCTCTCCGGCCGCGTCTGCCACCGCGTCAACGATGAGCCCTCCGCGAAGATGGCCCTGGGCGACATCGCCCCGGAAGCGGTCGGTGCCGCCTGCACCATCGCGCCCGAACGTCCCGGCCTCGCCGTCGTCGGCGATACCTCCGGCGGCTGGTCCCGCATCCGTACGCCGTACCTGTCGCTGGCCGATGCCGCCGCCCGTTGCCAGGAAGCCGCGCACCTGGTGCCCGAGCTGCCCGCGCTCACGCCCTTCCGGCCCGTTGTTCCGGCGCGGCCCGTGGACCGTCCGGGGCCGCTCGTGAAGCCGCTGCCCGTGACCGACTGACCTGCCCCTCTTCCCCGATTCGGCCGGCGCGTCCGCCTCGCGCCAGCTCCCTACCCCGTCATGCCCGAACCCCGGAAGGAGACCGCCCGTGCGTGCCCAACTCGGCCGCGTAGACGCGGTGCTCGTCCAAGCGGTCATCGCCGCCGCGCTGTCCTTCGCGCACCTTCACGACCTGGCCTCGGCCGCCGGACAGGACGGCTGGAAGGCGTGGGCCTACCCCGTATCCGTGGACCTGCTGATGGTCGCCGCCTGGCGCCGTCTGCGGTCGGGGCGGGACAAGGCGGCGGCCTGGTGCTGGTTCCTCGTCGCCCTCGCCGCCTCGCTCGGCGCCAACATCGCCACCGCCGGACTCCTCGACCTGGCCGACGTCCCCGACTGGCTCCGCATCCTCGTCGCCGGATGGCCCGCCCTCGCCTTCCTCGGCGGAACGCTCCTCGCCCACACCGCCAGGGAGCCAACCCCGGTGGTGGAAGAGGAGCACACCGAAGACGAAGCAGCTCCGGCCCCGGCCTCTGCTCCTGCCCAGTCCGAGCAGCCGCCGGAGGTTCCCGCGCCCGCGCCCACCGCTCCTGTCCCGGCCGCGCTGGTCGAGCACGCCCGCAAGGTCGCCGACGCGCACCGCGCCCGTACCGGCTCACCCATCGACCCGGACACCCTCCGCGCCCGCCTCGGTGTACCCGCCCCGCTCGCCGCACAGATCGCCGCGCAACTCACCTGACCGAACCGGAGGACCCGCCATGCCCGGACGTACCCCCGACGCCTTCGACTTCCTCGACGCGGCCCACGAGATGGCCGCCAACGGCCGCCCCACCCTGGCCCGGCTCCTCGCCGAAGAGGCCGCCGCCCTCACCACCGATCCGGAGGAAGCCACGCGCATCCTGGACGACTTCCCCGGCGGCTCCCTGCGACTGAAGGACTGCTGATGCCCGCGAACCGCCGCTTCCGCGCCGTGACCCGTATCGGCCCGGTCCAGATCGGCACCGCCTACGACGCCCGTGGCCGCGAGAAGCACACCGCCGCCTGTACGGCCCCGCGCTGCGGCTTCTCCGCCGACTACGACTCACGCGCCGCCGCCGAGCTGGCCGCCCGCACCCACCGCTGCCCCGTCCGCTGACCGCCCGAAGGAGACCGCGCTCGTGTCCGTGAACCTGCCCCTGGTCGTCGTCCTGGGCCTGATCGTCTGGGGCGCTGTGAAGTTCCTCGGCGTCCGCGTCTGGCTCGTCGTCGTGATCGCGCTCTTCGGCTTCTACCTCGCCGACACCTTCCTCGCCCCCGCCATCGACAACGGCACCCGCAACGGCGTCGAGACCGTCAACGGCACCCACGACTGAGAGGAGACCGAACCATGCTGCTCCAACCGAAACTGCCCACCACCCCGCACGCCCCGGCCGCACCGACACAAACCCACGAACCGGCGGCCTGCACCTGCCAGCACACGGCGCCGCCCCCGGCTCCCCGCCGAACGCTGCCGTCCGTGAGCACGGGCGCCGTGGCTCTCGTCCTGGTCGGCGGCGTCGTCGCCACCGCGCTCCTGGCGGCCGTCGCCGTCTCGGCGATCTCCGTAGCGGTCGCGGCCGCCGTCCTGCGCTCGCTCTTCAACAACCAGCAGCGCAACCGCTGAACGGCTCCCGGGGCGGCCCGACACCGCCAAGTATCCGCCGCCCCGGCAGCCCACCACCTTCCCGACTGACAAGCCTGAGAAGGAGTACAGCCATCTTCACCCGCAAAGCCCCGGCACCGCTCGCCGAACTCGGGAACCTCGCCGCCAGCGGCACCCTGCCCGGTATCCTCCGCCAGCTCTCCGGCCTCGGCGGCTGCACCAACCCCGTACGCCTGGCCGGACACCGCACCGAACACCGCCTCAACACCACCACCGGCGAGATCGGCCCCGCCCTCCGCCGCCTCAACTCCACCGACCTCCCCGCCGGAGACCTCCTCGTCCGCTGCGGCAACCGCCGCACCACCCGCTGCCCCGCCTGCGCCGAGACCTACCGCCGCGACACCTTCCACCTGATCACCGCCGGACTACGCGGCGGCAAAGGCACCCCGGAACAGGTCACCACCCACCCCCGCGTCTTCGCCACCTTCACCGCCCCCAGCTTCGGCCCAGTCCACAACCGCCCCGGCCCCCGCCCCTGCCGCTGCGGCGCCCGCCACACCCCCGACGACCCCGCCCTCGGCACCCCACTCAACCCCGACCGCTACGACTACGAATCCGCGGTGCTCTGGAACGCCCACGCAGGCATGCTCTGGCGCCGCTTCACCATCCACCTCCGCCGCGAAATCGCCCACCACGCCGGGCTGACCCAACGCGAACTCCCGCACCGCGCCCGCGTCTCCTTCGCCAAGGTCGCCGAGTACCAAAAGCGCGGCGCCGTCCACTTCCACGCCGTCATCCGCCTCGACGGCCCCGCAGGCGGCGAGACCGCACCCCCGCACTGGGCCACGCCCGAGCTACTGACCGACGCCATCCGCGCAGCAGCATCCCGCGCCCTCGTCCCCGGCCCGGTCCTCGACGGCCGCACGCACACCTTCGCCTTCGGCCCCCAGCTCGACATCCGCACCATCCACGGCCCCGACTTCCCCGACGGCCAAGCCCTCACCGACCGAGCCGTAGCCGCGTACATCGCCAAGTACGCCACCAAGGGCGCCGAGACCGCCACCGGCACCCTGGATCGCCGCCTGCGCTTCGTCGCCGAGCTGGCAACGATGAACCTCCCCGCGCACGCCGAACGCCTCATCCGCACCGCCTGGGCCCTCGGCGCCCGCAAAGACCTCGAACACCTCCGCCTCCGCGCCTGGGCCCACATGCTCGGCTTCCGAGGCCACTTCTCCACCAAGACCCGCCGCTACTCCACCACCCTCGGCGCCCTCCGCACCGCCCGCGCCGAATGGCGCCGCCTCCAAGCCGCCATCGCACGCGGCGACGATCCCCACCCTGTGGACGGCCCCGACGAGAAGACGACACTCGTCCTCGCCCACTGGACGTACACCGGAACCGGCCTCACCCCCACCGAACAGTGGCTATCCGCATCCCTCGCCGACCTGACCGCCCCGGAAGGAGACAGCGCCCGATGACCGGCCGCGATCGCTACCTCAACGTCGACCAGGTCGCCGAACTCCTCGGCACCACGTCCCGCTTCCCGCGCCGCCTCATCGCCGAGCGCCGCATCACCTTCGTCAAGGTCGGCCGACACGTCCGCATCCCCGAAAGCGCGCTCGCCGAGTACATCGAGGCGCACACCGTGCAGCCGGTCCGCCCTCGTCGTGCTCGCATGAGGTACGGGAGGGCCGCGTAATGGCGAAGAAGAAGCGGAGCTTCGGGCGTATCCGCAAGCTGCCCTCGGGTCGCTTCCAGGCGCGCTATCTCGGCCCGGACGGGGCGGACCACCCCGCACCGACGACGTTCGACACCCGTCGCGACGCCGATGACTGGCTGGCCGAGCAGCAGACCGAACTGCGACGTGGTGAGTGGCACGATCCGGACGCCGGGGCCGTCGCCTTCGAGAAGTACGCGCTGCAATGGGTCGATGAGCGCGGGCTGTCGGCCACCACTGATGAGCTGTACCGGCGGCTCCTCCGCCTGCACCTCCTTCCCTCTTTCGGTGACCGGGACCTGGACGAGGTCACCCCGCCTCGCGTCCGTACGTGGCGGGCCGAGCGTCTGAAGGTGACCGGGCCAACGACCGTCGCGAAGGCTTACCGCCTCCTGAAAGCGATCATGGAGACAGCCTCTGACGATGAACTGATCCGCCGGAACCCATGCCGCATCAGAGGTGCGGGCAAGGAGTCGGCGGAGGAACGTCCGGTCGCCACCGTCGACCAGGTCGACGCACTCGCCGACGCCATCGGGCCGCGCTGGCGCCTCATGGTCTACCTCGCGGCGTATGGGCCCGCTCGTCCGGAGGAGCAAGCCGAGCTGCGGCGTACTGACGTCGACCTCGATGCTGTCGGAGTCTGGGTGCGTCGGGCTGCCCCGGAGCTAACCACGGGGCGGCGTGTGGTTGGCGACACCAAGTCGGAAGCGGGAAGGAGATTCCTCGCACTGCCGCGCTTTCTGCACAGAGAGCTGGTGTGGCATCTCGACTGGTACGCCGAGAAGGACCCGAACGGGCTGCTCTTCGTCGGAGAAAAGGGAGCTCCCTTCCGGCGGACCAGTTTCGGACGGAAGTGGCGCCGGGCTCGTGTGAAGGTCGGCATGCCCGACGGATTCCGCTTCTACGATCTTCGCCACACCGGGCACACGCTCTCCACGCAGAGCGGCGCGACGCTGAAGGACACGATGGTCCGGGCCGGGCAGTCGTCCGAGCGGGCCGCGCTCATCTACCAGCACTCGACGCGGGATCGGCAGCGCGAGGTCGCTGAGGGCATCGACGCCCGTGTACGAGCCGACCGTGAAGCCGCCGCCCGGAAACGGGAGCAGCAAGAAGACGGGCACGACGACGGATCGGGCACGCAACGGGCACGCGAGCCCTAGTACTTCAGGGCAACAAAGAACCCCCGGGTCACTGACCTGGGGGTTTCTCGTGGAGCGGGCGACGGGAATCGAACCCGCGCTCTGAGCTTGGGAAGCTCATGTTCTACCATTAAACTACGCCCGCGAGGAGCCGGAGAAAGGGTGGCTCTTCGCCGGATACTGTACCCCATGCCGGACCCCCGCCGCACAGGTGAGGGGTCCTTTTTCGTGGGTTGTGGGTGGAGTGAAGGGGCGGTGGGGGAGCACGGGGGGAAGGGAGTTGGGGCGTACGGTGGTGGGCGGAGTGCCGGGCGTGGGGGTGTCGGGTTGATCCCCTAATGTGGCAATTGTTGGTCGCGTCGGCCCACCCGTTCCGCCGGGTTCGCCGTACCGCCGGTTCCCGGTCGTGCCGGGTTCGCCGCGACCATCGCCGCCGCCACGTCCATGTACGTACTGGGGAGAGGGAAGCGATGGAGTCCACCGTCGTTCGGTGTGCCGAAGGGCACGTGTTCAGCACCTCGACGTTCCCGATGCAGAATCTGGGGGTGGGGCGCATCGGCCCCGGACGGCTGTTGCGCTGTCCCCGCTGCGGGCGGCTCCGGCACGCGGTCCCCGTGGTGGAGCAGAAGCGCTGAGTGAGGGCACCGGAGACATCCGCGGCCCGGGGCCGGTCCGATTGGGCCGGCCCCGTGTCGTGCGCGTAGTCTCGGCCCGTGCTTCTCTCTGACAAGGACATCCGGGCCGAGATCGACGCCGGACGGGTGCGGGTCGATCCCTACGATCCGGCCATGGTGCAGCCGTCCAGTATCGATGTGCGGCTCGACCGGTATTTCCGGGTGTTCGAGAATCACCGGTACCCCCACATCGACCCCGCGGTCGAGCAGCCCGACCTCACGCGGCTGATCGAGACCGAGGGGGACGAGCCCTTCATCCTCCATCCCGGAGAGTTCGTGCTGGCCTCGACGTACGAGGTCGTGAGCCTGCCCGAGGACGTCGCCTCGCGGCTGGAGGGCAAGAGCTCGCTGGGGCGGCTCGGGCTGCTGACGCACTCCACCGCCGGGTTCATCGACCCCGGCTTCTCGGGCCACGTGACGCTCGAACTCTCGAACGTCGCGACGCTCCCGATAAAGCTGTGGCCGGGGATGAAGATCGGGCAGTTGTGCATGTTCCGGCTGACCTCGCCGGCCGAGCATCCGTACGGCTCGGCGCGGTACGGATCGCGGTACCAGGGGCAGCGCGGGCCCACCCCGTCGCGCTCCTTCCTGAACTTCCATCGGACCCAGGTGTGAGAAAGAACGGCGAGCATGAGTGACGGCATGAGCGACGGCGAGCGCGAGAATCTGACGTACTCCCTCTTCGGGACGGCCATCCGCGAGCTGGCGCAGAGCGTCGCCGACGACGGGTACGAGCCCGACATCGTGCTGTCCATCGCGCGCGGCGGACTCTTCGTCGCGGGCGGCCTCGGGTACGCGCTCGACGTGAAGAACCTGCACGTCATGAACGTGGAGTTCTACACCGGGGTCGGCGAGACCCTCGACATGCCCGTCATGCTGCCGCCGGTGCCGAACGTCGTCGACCTGAGCCGCAAGAAGGTGCTCATCGCCGACGACGTCGCGGACACCGGCAAGACGCTCAAGCTCGTGCAGGACTTCTGCGCCGAGCACGTCGCGGAGGCGCGCAGCGCCGTCATCTACGAGAAGTCGCACTCGCTCGTGAAGTGCGACTACGTGTGGAAGCGCACGGACCAGTGGATCAATTTCCCCTGGTCCGTATTGCCTCCATGTCGTAAGTCTGGCACCCCGGTCACGCCGTCGAAAGACGCCCTTCTGTGACCTGAGTCACGCCCGATCTGATGATCGGAGTGCGCGCGCAACAGTGCCCCCGCGAGTGAGATCTCGCGGGGGCACTGGCTTGTAACTGGCCGCTCAGCAGCCGGTTACGCAGTCACAGCAGAGGACGCGCTCTCCGCCGTTCTTCCGGTAGATGAATGCCGGACGCCCGCCACACGGGCACTTGGGGAACCAGTCTCCTCGCCAAACGCGTTCAGGCCGTCTACGGGGACCGTGCTCCGCCATGTCGGCGTGGTCCTCCATCTCCGCGACCATGTCGGCGTACCGGGGATCGGTCCATTCTCCCGGGGAGCTGTCGGCGTCCATTGCGGGCCCCCTTGGCGTCTGAGTCCAGACACTCAGCGTACCGGCGTGGCTACTAGTTCGGCCCGGTGTTGGAGCAGTCGCCTGCCTCGCACGCTCCCTCCGGCGGGGGTGGCGAGTGCTCGCAGTTCGCTGCGACGAGGATCGTGCGGTCTGTCGGCGGACGCCATAGATCCGCGTGGGTCGTGTACCCGGCCTGGCGGATCATGGCCTGCGTGCGCGCCAGCTCGGATGCGTCATGGCGTGACGGGTCGCCCGGTTCGGGTACGTGGTGCACGAAGCGGCCCAGGCGTGTGCAGAGCCGTTCGTACACGCGGGTGTTGAGGATGAGGGCATGCCATCCCTCGTCCACGATGCGGCTGGGCCGGAGCCGTGCCATGGGGTACACGGCGCCAGCCGCAGTGAACGCCAAGGCGTCCGCCACGATCCGCTCTGCCGTCTCCTGCTTCATGTCCGGGTTCGCGCGGCTCACCGTGGCGGTGACAGCAGCGAATTCCTCCGTGTTGATCAGCTCCCGCGCATCTGCCGGTGAGGATTGTTCCTGTAATACGGTCATGGCCTGGTGTTCTCCTCTACGGGTTCACCGGAGGCCGTCTCGGATCTCGCTCGTCCTGTCCAGGGCTCGGAGCGATCGTCCGGGGCGGCCGTCTACTGGGAGTACCTGCTCTGGTTGTAGGACTGGATGTCCTCCTTCAGGGCGCTGATCTCGTTCAGCTTCGCGTTGGCGGTGTCGTTGTCGCCCTCGTTGCTCGCGGCCTGGGCCTCTTCGGCAAGGCTCTCCATCTGTTCCCCGGCGGCTCGCGCGTCGCCCGGGTTGTTGATCTCTCCCATGAGTCACCTCCTCTCGTCGTTCGGGCAGGGCCCGCTCCGGGGACGCTTGGAGCCCGGGGCGGGTTTGGGGACGCCCCTCGTGAGGGCCGGGGGTGCCAGCTCACGAGGGGCGCAGTTCAGGGGCGAACGGGGAAGGGCCGACATCAGAGGGCTCCCACCCGTCGGGAGCTGGCGCCGTGCCGTTGGTCCAGGCTTGGTAACACCACGCCAGCCACGCGTTCGCGCCTTGCTCGTCGGGCCAGGTGAGCGGCCACGGTTGACCTGGCAGGGTGCAGAATTCCCCGGCGCGGAGATCGAGCACATGCCAAGCCAGCCGGTTGGCGTCCCGAGCGGGCCGGTAGCGCATGGCGGCTTACCCCTGGGGGCCGCTGCGCTCTGGCCCGTAGAGCTTGCTGGAGTGGCGGTTCTTGGGGCGCTGCTGGCCCGGGGTCCGTTGCCCCCGGGACTTCGCCACCAGAAGGGCATCATTCAGGCACTCGGCCAGCCGGTTCACTACGTAGTTGCTCTCCTCCGGAGATAGCTCTCCTGATTTCTCGGTCATCAGTTCCCGGGTGTGCTGGAGTACGGCCTCCCCGGCCTGGAGTTGGTCCTTCTCCACGGTGTCCGCCAGCCGCGCCATGGGGCCGTCTGGATTGTCGTCTCGGATGTACTCGGGCTGCCCTTCGGCGCCGTTCCAAGGGAGTCGGCGAAAGCCGGTAACCTCCATGAGTCGTCGCTCCTTCGTAGCGTCGGCCACGCCCCCGGCCGGGTCGCTCCGGTGCGGGGGTCTCGTTGTGGTGAACGACAGTCTCCGCTCGTCACGCAATGGCATCCGGTGACTAGGTGGTGACTGAGTGGTGACAGCTACGCTGAACCCATGGGCGTCTACGGCGAGTTCGCGGAATCCGTCCGCGCGGCATTGAAGAGTCGGCGCATGTCGATTCGTTCAGCCGCGCGCGCTCTCAACTACGACCACGCGTACCTGATCCGGGTCCTGTCCGGGAAACAGAGCCCGTCCCCCCAACTGGCGCAGGGCCTGGACCGGTTGCTGGGTGCTGACGGCGACCTGGAGGAGCTGGCTGCGAGACTGGAGGACCCGGAGCCCGGCGCCGGGACGGCTCCACCCGCACCGGCCTCCGTGGAGGGCTTCCTCCCGCCTGGCGCCCCCCTGGAGCCCCTGGCCGTACGCACCGGCCGCCGGGTCGGACCGGACACCGTGGCCGACCTGTCCCAGCGGGTCCACGCCCTCCGCCTGGCCGATGACGTGGTCTACGGTCACGACCTGGTAGGCCCTGCTCTTCGGGAGCTGAGGGCCGCCGTTCGCGTGTACCGGGAAGGCTCGCACTCGGACGCAGTGGGCCGCGAACTCCTCCGTGTCATCGGCGAACTGGCACAGATCGCCGGATGGGTAGCTTCCGATGCGGGACAGTACGCGGAAGCCGAGCGCATCTACCGCCTCGGCCTGTCCGCCGCTCAGACGGCCGGAGACGGCACACTGGCAGGTCAGCTCCTGGGCTCCTTGTCCTACCAGGTGGCGAACGTCGGGGACCCCCAGGAAGCCGTGGAAATGGCCGTGGCGGCGTCCTCCATCGCCGGGCCAGACGCTCCCCCCCGGGCCCGTGCGCTCAATCTGGACCGGGTGGCGTGGGCCCACGCTCAGGCCGGACAGACCCAGCCAGCGATCAAGGCCCTGGGCCGCGCAGTGGAGGCCCTGGGGGAGCACGGCGGGGAAGAGGATCCGGCATGGCTGTACTGGGTCAATGCCGGGGAACTGGAGATCATGGAGGCCCGGGTCTTCACGGAGCTGCATCGCCCTCTGCGCGCCGTTCCGCTCCTTCGCCGGGTCCTGGGTCAGTACGACGCCACGCACACGCGGGAGTTGGCCCTATACCTCTCCTGGCTGGCGGTGGCTCTGGCAGACGCGAACGAACCGGAGGAAGCGGCGGCCACGGCGGAACGAGTCATCACACTGTCCACTGCCGGAGCGTCGGAACGCACGGCTGACCGATCCTCCGTCGTGCTCCGTCGGCTGGAGGAGCACCAGGAAGTGCCGGAAGTGGCCAGCCTCCTGGCTGAGCACCGGTCCGTCTGAGCCTTCGCTGCTACTCCGGGTCCCGCTTCGGCGGTCACCACAGACAGCACGCCACGGCGAGAGAGGCAGTCGTACGGGCTGGCGCGCGTGTGGTTCGCCGCACCACCACTCACACCAGCCACGCCACCCCTGCGTCTCAGAGGCGCGGTGCCCCTGTCCGTAGCGCTGGGGTCGGCGCTCGCCCGGTCGGCAGACCTGTTCCTTGATCGTTTCCCGGCATCGACGCCGGTGCGCCGATGATGATCATGGAACGGGCCGGTCGGCTCGCGCTGGCGTGGTCGGTCCCTTGATCTTGGAGGCTCGCCCGTGGTGGCTGCCTAGGGCCGTGGAAGCTGCCCGCTCTCGCCATAGCGCACTACCCCGGGACGACAAGGATTCCGGGGCGGTGTGCGGGAGTGTTCACGCTGCAAGGGGCGTTGCGGTCGCGCCGGGCGGCGGGCGCGCCGCGCGCGACCCGCCGAAGGCGGAAGCGCGTGCGAGTGCGCCTGGAGCCGCCCGGCGGCGCGCCGCCAGGCGCGCCCTTGATGAAGTGAAGACAGTCTCCGCCATTCCAGCCCCGGGGCGTCCGGTGTCGCTTCACGGGGGATGGCTGCGCGCCTGGCGCTGGGCGGGCTGGGCCGACACGGCATGCGGGCAACGATCCCCGGTGCGCAGCCGCTCACTGATCACGAGGACCTCAACGGAGCCTTATTCGCGGGCCGTTGTCAGACCCGGACCGTAGCCTGAGAGGGCGTGTTGAGAAGCGCCCCGGCCCGGATGCATCCCGGGCCCGGCCTCTCTCCAGACTGCACCTGACACTGCATCAAGTGATCTCATCATCGAACTAACGCGACGCATATTCCACAGACGAATTCAGAAACCATCGCGTCGCATTCTCATCTGACACTTCATCGAAAGAAATCAAAGGAGCGCTCATGAACACGCAATTCCCTCTGACCGACTTCCAGAACTGGAGGCCCGATTATGCCTGCGCAATCAGGCGAATATTCCGCGCGAACCACGCGGCCGTGCTCCGAGCAGTCCGCACGGTCCGGCGAGCTCGCGCGACACGATGCGCTCAAGCGCTTGTCCGAGCGGGACCGGGACTTGATACGCCTGGCACAAGATCCCGGATTCGCTCGCTGGCGTGAACAGATCGCCGCCATTGGCGGCTGCGAGAAACCGGTCTATCTGACCGGGGCCAGCGTCACCTACCGCGCGTCCACGGGTGAGGTGATCTCCTCCTACACCACGCGCGGTGAGCCCGGTGAGCGGCTGCCGGTGCGGTGCCGTAACCGCCGAGCCTCGGTGTGTGAGCCGTGCTCACGGCTGCATGCCGGGGACACCTTCCACCTGATGCGGGCGGGGCTGTCCGGTGGCAAGAGTGTGCCGGAAGCGGTGCGTGAGCGGCCCCGGCTGTTCGTCACCCTGACGGCCCCGTCCTTCGGCCCGGTCCACCGCATCACGCAGGGTGGGCCCTGCCGTCCGCGCCGCGACGGGGGCATCTGCGTGCACGGGTTGCCGCTCGTCTGCGGCCTCGTCCATGCCGAAATGGATCCGCTGGTCGGGACCCCGGTGTGTGCGGCCTGCTACGACTATGCCGGGCACGTGCTGTGGCACGCGCATGCCGGGCGGCTGTGGGACCGCTTCACCACCGCCGTACGCCGACACCTGGCCTCTGCCGGGGGCATCGCGCGTTCCCGGCTCGGTGAGCACCTGATCGTCTCCTTCGCCAAGGTCGCCGAGTTCCAGCAGCGCGCGGCCGTGCACTTCCACGCGGTCGTGCGCCTCGACGGCCCCAACGGCCCCGCCTCGCCCCCGCCCGACTGGGCAGGAGCGGAGGAACTGCGGGAGGCGGTGGAACACGCTGCCGCGTCCGCGTTCGTCACGGTGCCGGAATCCGACGCCTACGGCACCGAACGGTGCGCCTGGGGAGATCGGCTCGATATCCAGGTCATCCGCTCCTTCGTCGAAGGTGACGAACTGTCAGATGACGCCGTCGCCGGATACGTGGCCAAGTACGTCAGCAAAGGCGCCGCCGATACCGGCGCGGGCCTGGACTACCGCGTCGTGCGGTACGCCGATATCCAGGCGGCGGCCGTCAGCGATCACGTACGGGCGCTGATGGGAACCTGCTGGCGTCTGGGCGGGCTCGCCGAACTGGCGCCGCCGCGGCTGCGCGCGTGGGCTCACACGCTCGGCTACCGGGGCCACATCCTCACCAAGTCCCGCCGCTACTCCACCACCTACACCGCACTGCGCGGTGAACGCGCTACACACCATCGCGCCAACCTCGGCATGCCGGACTACCCGGACACGACCACGGAATCTGACTTCCGCTTCGCTGGCTCCGGCCACACGCCCGGCGCCGCCGAAATCGCACGCGGAATAGCAGAGGACCAAGCCCTGTCACGCCAACTCGCCCGCGAAGCGTGGGAAGACGGCGGGTGACGATGGCGACAGAAATCCGGGAGGTCATTACTCGCGAAGAATGGTTAAGGAAGCATCTTGCGCGAGCACCCAAGCGCGATTCGGAATGGGTGCGGCGCATTCGTATATTGCATCGTAGGTGAAAGAAGAAGGGCCCCGATTCCCGGGGCCCTTCCGTATTACTCGCGCCAGACTGGTTCGATCAGGTCCGGGTCGAATACCCGTTTCCCTCGTCCGGACGGATGGATGAAGACTGCTGACAGGCTGTGCAGCACGATTTCACGTTGCCGTTCGATGGGGAGATCGAAGAACTCTTCCAGGGAGAGGTCTACGGCATCGTCTTTGGCTTCGGCCTGCTTCTGCTCCTTGTAGAACCGCGCGCGGTCCAACTTCAGTTCGTCGCGCTGGCGTTCCTTCTCTGGGAGGACCTGCAAGAGCGTGGAAACGCTGATGCTCTTGTTCTTCTCGGCTTCGATGAGCTGCGCGATGTCAGTGTTCAGGTCGTTGAGCTCTTGCTCACGGGGCCAGCGACGCTCAGGAGAAACGTCTGCGGATGCCGCTCTGTCGCGCTGCTCCTCAAGCGCAAGCTGTGCGATCAGCTCGTCAACGGGCTCGCCGACCCGGGCTACCTTCCCGCATCCGCCGTTGACCTTCGAGCACTGGTACTTGTACCGCGCTCCCTTGGAGCCCGGCTGCCACTTGTGGTTGGTCTGCCCTCGAATCTTGCTCTTGCACAGGCCACACCGAGCGATTCCGGACAGCAAGTACGTGCGTGCGAGTGAGCGCCCCGGTTGAGATTTCTGGCGTTCAGCGACAACGGCGCAGACTGCTTCCCATTCCTCAACGGTGTTGATGGTCTCCCAGTCGCCCATAACCGGGCTGCCGTCTTCGCCGTACAGAATCTCGCCGTGGTATGTGCGGTATCCGACCAGTCGGGGATTCGTCAGAATGTGCGTCACACGGTGATGCGCCATGCGCTTGGTGCCCTCGCGGGGATTTCCCAATCCTTGTTCCTGCCACCGCGTGCGAATTGTTCCGATCCGCACTCCGGCCAGCAATTCCTTCTGCGCCTCCTTGATGTGCCGTGCCGCTTCTTGGTCAACCTTCTCAGGGTCGCCCTTCTGCCATCCGTATGGCGCTGGCCCACCACTCGCCTTGCCCTGTTGTGCCAGTTCCAGGTGCTTGCGCTTGAGTCGGCGTGACGTGTCGTGGGACGACTTGTTGGCGAACGCCACCATGACGCGGGCCATCGTCCGCCCGTCGGCGGTCCCCAAGTTGACGTCGTTGGTGACGGTCGCGAACTCCAGCCGGGGTCGGTCGTCGTAGATCTCGATCAGTCGCTCAAGGTCCTGCGGCTTGCGGGCCAGCCGGTCAAGGTCGTACGCGACGATTCCGTCGATCAGCCCTGCGCGTAGATCGGTCAGCATCAGCTCGAACTCTTCACGTCGCACATTGCGCTTGAACGCTGATACGTCGTTGTCCTCGTAGACCTTGACGGCCTGCCAGTTCCGGAGATCCGCCAGGCGCTCGCAGTCCTCGCGCTGGCGTGCGACGCCCAGCGACTCACCCTCGTCATCACGCGAAATGCGCGTGTAGATCCCCACCTTGCGTGCCACGCTCGGGCCCTCCCCTGCCTCCGACGGACGGCGCCGGTGCAGGAAAAGCCTACTACCGTCATTCAGTTCATTCGCCCTGGTCCGTCGAGCCCCCCGTGGTGCGGCGCGAGGGCCAGGTCCTCGACGCCTGAGAGCGAGGCCGGGGCGCAAAGGGCCCGACGGCAAAATGCCCTGCGGCAAAGTGCCCTGCGACAAAGCTCGCGCGAGAGGTTCCCTTCTCTCCTACCTACAGGTAAGTACCGCTGGTAACAACAGTGGCCAGGTAGAGGGGGGATCACCTCATGGCACGTGTGAGACCCGCGTTAGCGGTGACGGCGGCACTGGTGATGGCGCTCGGCGGGGCGGGCGGCGCGGGTGTGGCCGCCGCGCAGCCGGACGCCGCCCGGGCGGGTGGGGACGGGTCGGCGGCCGCCACGCCGCTGCCGCCCGAGCTGGAGAGGATCAGGGCCGCCGAGGCTCAGAAGCTGTACGGGAGCCCGGCCGAACGCCCCCTGGCCGAGCGGAAGACCTCGCTCATCTCGCTGGGCGACAGCGAGATCTCGGGCGAGGGCGTCGGCACGTACGAGCCGGGGACGAACGGCCCGGACAACTGGTGCCACCGCTCGCCCGACTCGGCCGTGCACCGCACGGGCATCCAGGCGGACGTCACGTACAACGTCGCGTGCTCGGGCGCGAGCACGGAGAACGTACGGATCGGCGGCACCAAGCAGTACGCCGACGAACTGGTGCAGAGCGACAGCCTCGCGATCAAGGCGCGCAACACCCGGCTGAAGCAGGTCGTGCTGGTCGTCGGGGCCAACGACGATCTCCAGTTCGGGCCCGTGATGACGGACTGCGTGACGCGTTACCTGACGTTCCAGGGCGCGTGCCGGCCCAAGTACGAGCCGGGGTGGCAGGCCCGCGTGGACGGGCTCGCGCCGAAGGTCGAGCGGACGGTCGGCGACCTCAAGTCCGTGATGCGGGACGCCGGTTACGCGGACGGCGACTACCAGTTGGTCGTCATGGGCTACCCGAGCCCGATCGGCCCGGACTTCGAGGACAACCCGAGGTTCCCCGGCAAGCTGATCGGCGGCTGCGTCGGCTACACCAGCGACTCCGCGTGGGGCCGCAATGCCGCGGTGCCCGCCTTCGAGAAGGGCATGCGCAAGGCCGCGAAGGCGTCCGGCGCGACCTACCTCGACGCCTCGCGCCTCTTCCACGGCCACGAGGTGTGCATGGAGAACACCTTCGCGCGCGGCCTGTACGTCGACGTGACCAACCCCTTCCCGCCGGACGCGAACTCCGTGCGCCAGTCCTTCCACCCCAACGAGCGCGGCCACGGCGCCTTCGCCGAGTGCTTCACGCGGATCTACGAGGCGGGGCGGGCGAACGGCGTACGCGAGGCCTCCTGCGCCGACCCGGACGGCGCGGGCAAGCCGAAGCTGTACGGGCTGGCCTGGGACGACGTGTTCAAGCCCCTCAAGAACGCGGGCACGGGCACCTGCCTGGACGCGGACGGCGGCGGCAGCGCGATCGGCACCGACGTGCGCGGCTGGGCCTGCAAGGACCAGCGCAACCAGACCTGGTGGCACGACGCGAGCGGCGGCGGGGCGCTCTACACGGGTCTCACCCATGACCGCTGCGTGCAGCCCGAGGGCGGCGTGCGCAGCGGCGCCGCGCTGGAGCTGGGCAACTGCGCGGGCGGTGACGCGCAGCGCTTCGTGCGGGACGGGCAGACCTTCCGGCCCGCCGCCGCGAAGGACCTGTGCGTGACGCTCTCCGGTGCCGAGGCGCGGGCGCGCCTGGCGGCCTGCGACGGCTCGCCGTCCCAGCGCTTCGCCTGACACGTCCCCGGACACGCCCGCGCCGCGGAGGAGGCGACACGCCCGCGCCGCGGAGGAGGCGCGGCGAAGAACACCCGTACGGCCTCTCGGACCCCTCCGTCCGGTGGGCCGTACGGGCCTTTCCCCGCCCCCGTCCGGGCTAACGCCCCGCGTCGCGCACGCGGGGGCGTCGAACGGGCATCCGCCGCTGGTGACACGGCAGTTCGGCGCGCGGGGCCCACGCGTCCGTTCACTCCGTTGCCGCATCCGTTCACCCGCTTGCCACGTCGGCGGGCAGTCCGTCAGTCGTTGACGAGATGTGAACGTAGCGGAAGAAGCCCATGTGTTCTGCTGGCCGCCGCCCCCCGCACCCGTCGCGGGGGACGGCGATACGGCCACGCCGCGGGCCCGACGGCCGGAATCCGGTGCCCTGTTGGACGACTTCCTGTCCCGAATGGCGGGGGTGGAGGCCGAGTTCCACCGCGCGTGGACGGCCCGGAACGGCGAGGGCCGTATCGCGTGAACGAACGGATGGCGCACGCCGACCAGTTCCGCAGCCCCTGGGCCCCGCCGCCGGCCGTGCAGGTCGCGCACTGGGACCTGGAGCACGAGCTGGCGCAGATCCTGCAGGACGCGGCGGCACATGAAGAGACGATTCCGCAGGACCCCGTCCCGGGCGACCCCGCCTACGACCCGGCGTTCGCGCACGCCTTCGACCCGGCCTACGATCCGCCCGGTTCCCCCCGCCACCCCCACTCCCCGCCCGACCCTCGTGCGGAGCCCGAGCCCGAGCCCGTGGGCGAGCGGACGCCGCACCGCCGGGTGCGCGGTCCGGGGCACCACCGCCGGGTGCGGCGCCGGATCACGGTCGCGATGGTGCGCAACTCGATCTCGTTCGCGGCGACGGGCGCGCTGCTGGTGATCTTCGTGACGGTGAGTCTGCTGAGCGGGATGGTGACCACGGGCCCGCTGCGGCGGCTGGTGGAGCCGGTCGTCGGGGACTTCTCCGACTGGTGGCCGCTGCTGATCCAGGGGCCGTGGGTGGCGGCCGTGCTCTCGATCCTGCGGACGCGGACCGTGCGCGGACAGCACGCGCTGGTGGCCTGGTCGGTGCTGATCCTCTTCTCGGCGGTGACCGTCGTCCTGTACGTCACCCAGGTGCCCCGGAACCCGGTCGCCGTCGTCATCGGCATGCTGCCCCCGGTCGCCGCGCTGGCCTGCCTCAAGCTGCTGACCCCGCACCTGATGCCGGGGAACGCCCGGCACGCGGGGACGGGCGGCGCGAAAACGGCCCCGCGCAAGCGGGGCCGTAAGAGCTAGGCGCTCCTCGGGAGAGAGGCTCTCTCAGAGGGTGCCGAGCTTGATCAGGGCGAGCAGCGCGAGGAGCTGGATCGCGGAGGCGCCCAGGGCCTTCGGCCAGGGCAGGTCGTGCGAGCGGCTCACCATCGAGGTGAAGAGATAGCCGGCGGCGAGCCAGGTGGCCCAGCCGATGATCTGGACGAGTGTGGCCGTGCCGCCCATGAACATCGCGAAGACCAGCCGCGGCGCGTCCGTCAGCGACATGATCAGCATCGCGAGGCCCACGGTGGGCGCCCACGAGCCGTCGCCGCCGAACTGGCGGGCCAGCGTATGAGTGACCGAGCCGAGGATCAGCCCCGCGATCACGACGGCGATGCCGGTCGTGATGACGTAGGGGATCGCGCTGGAGATCGTGGTGTTGATGACGTCCTCGCGGGCCTGGTCGAGCCCGAAGACGGCCAGCAGGCCGTAGAGGAACGTGACGATGAGCGCGGGGCCCCAGACGGGGTAGTCGCGCATCTGCCAGAAGGTGCCGTCGGGGCGCGTGACGATGCCGCGCAGCAGGTCCTTCCAGTGCAGCCGGGGCCCGGAGGGCGGCGCCGGTGCGTTCCCGGCGGAGTAGGTGCTGCCGTCCGAGTAATACCCGTCCGGTCCGGGGCCGTGGTCCGGCCCGTACGGATCGGGGACGCTGAACGACTGGGTGTGCCCCGGATTGTTGGCGTACGGATCGGGGCCGGGCGCGCCGAAGTACTCGGGCTCGCCGGGGGCGCCCTGCTGGCCGTAACCCCCCTGGCCGCCCTGGCCGCCCTGTCCGCCGTACGGGGGCCGGCCGCCCTGGCCGTGCGCGTACGGCCCCGGGCCGGGCCCCTGCGGGGGAGCCGGCCAGCCCTGCCCCGGCGCCTGCTGCGGGGGCTGCGGTGGATACTGCCCTTGCTGCTGCGCGCCCCGGGAACCCCGGCCGCGTCCGCTCCTGAAACCTGCCACGTAATCGAACGTACCGTGTCGCGCGGACCTGGGTGCCACAGCGGGGTGAACTGGCCGGACATCGCTGCTGACCTGTGACATCCCCTAGGGGGACCCGGTGGTGCGGTCTCCACCACGGGGTGGACCCAGCACCACCCCCGGGCACGCGGCGCGTTCAGCCGCCGGGCAGCTTCACCGCGAGGGTGACGAGGGAGCCGGAGCCGCACGTCTTGTCGGCCGGGGTGATGGTGAGCCGGTCGGTGACGAGCCGGGCGAGCCAGAGCCCGCGGCCCGTCGTCGCGCCGTCGAGCCCGGGCAGCAGCTCGGGGATGACGTCCTCGGAGAAGCCGGGGCCCGAATCGGTGACCTGACACTCCAGCTCGTTGCCCAGATGGCGGAGCAGGAGCTGGCCGCGGCCGCCGGCGTGCTCGACCGCGTTGGTGGCGACCGCGTCGACCGCGACCACGAACTCCCCCCTCCGCGGTTCGCCGAGTCCGGCCCAGGCCGCGCAGGTGTCGACCTCGATCCTGACCCGTGGCAGGTCCCTGAGGGTGAAGCGGAGACGGCAGAGCAGCTCGGGAGTCAGCATCCGTTTCCCTCCTCGACGAGGGTCAGCGAACGGACGGCGTCGGAGCCGAGCCGACGCAGCGTGCGCGCCTGGACGGGGGTGCAGTGGACGGTCGTGCCGCACGCGGCGGCGCGGCCGTGCGCGGTGGTGCCCGCGGCCGCGCTCATCCGCAGCAGCTCGGCGGCGCAGCTCGCGCCGAGGAAGTGCAGCGTGCGCAGGTCGATCAGGAGGGTGCGGCCCGTCCCGGCGTGGGCGTACGCCTCGCGCAGGGCCGCGGTGAAGTCGCGGTGGGTGGCGATGTCGGCCTCGCCGACGAGCCGTACGGCCGTCGTGCGGTGCGCCTCGCCGTCGCCGGGGGTGCCGCTGGTGGCCGGGGCGTCGCCGGTCGTGCCGTCGCCGGTCGTGGCGCCGGTGGCCGGGACCGCGCGCAGGGAGCCGACCGTGCCGAGCAGATTGACCGGATGCGCCTCCTGCATCGCGTGCAGCACCTCGGGGCTGAACGCGCGGCCGTCGTAGGCGCAGACCTCGCTGTAGCGGCGGCCCTCGAAGAGGTGGGCGGAGCTGCGCTCGCGGCGCATCACGTCGCGGACGTCGGTGCCGAGGTCGTGGACCCATGCCATGTCGATGTACGCGCGCATGGCCGAATACCCCTGCCGCACGGCCCGTTCGGACTCCTCGGTGATGCGGTCCCACTGGCGTGCGGCTGTGAAGACCTCGTCCGGGGCGATGAGCGCGCGCATGCTGCTCAGCGCGACCTGGCCGCGGTCCCACGCCCGGGCGAGTGCCGGGGTCGCGGCGTCGATCCGGCGCAGCAGCTCGGTGCCGGTGACCCGGGGGTGGAGGAAGAGCAGCACCTTCTCGCTGAGGGCGAGGCCCTGGCGGACGAAGGCGCCGACGACGTCCCACTGGGTGGTCTCGCTGTCGTACGCGGTGAAGGCGTGCTGGCCGGGGCGTATGCGCTGGACGGGGAGGGTCCGGGCGTCCGCGGCCAGGGCCGTCGGCCGGCCGGGCACGTCGGTCCTGCCGGGTGCCTCGCGGTCCGACACCTCGCGTCGCCTCCTCGCGTCGCCGGGCGCGTCCGGGCGCGCTCCCACACTGGCGCTGACGCGCCCGCGCGCCTCCTCCGCTTCGCCGCTTAGGAGGCTAGGACGGGGACTGGTCGATGGGTATACCGCGACGAAGGATTGGCTCGTGTGGTGCATCAACTGATCGCATTTGACCACGCCTTGCGGGAAAAGCCACAACGACCGGCTCCGCAGAGTGCGAATCCGGCCGTTGTGGCGCTTTATGGCGGTTGGGTTTGACCTCTTGTTTTTCTCTCCGGGCCGTTCTACTTCGCGGGCTCGGGCTCCGGCTCCTTGGACTCCGCCGCGTCCCCGGCCGGCTCCTCGGGGGTCTTCACGGAGTCGAGCAGAAGCTGCGCCACGTCCACGACCTGCAGGTTCTCCTTGGCCTTGACGCCCGTGGCGGAGCCACTATCAGCCGCAGCCTTCTTGCCGTTGACCGAGTCGGTCAGCATCACGAGGCAGAAGGGGCAGGCGGTGGAGACGATGTCCGGATTCAGGGAGAGGGCCTCGTCGACGCGCTCGTTGTTGATGCGCTTGCCGATCCGCTCCTCCATCCACATACGGGCGCCGCCCGCGCCGCAGCAGAAGCCGCGCTCCTTGTGGCGGTGCATCTCCTCGTTCCGCAGACCCGGCACGCGGCCGATGATCTCGCGCGGCGGCGTGTAGACCTTGTTGTGGCGGCCCAGGTAGCAGGGGTCGTGGTACGTGATCAGGCCCTCGACCGGCGTGACCGGGACCAGCTTGCCCTCGTCGATGAGGTGCTGGAGGAGCTGGGTGTGGTGGATGACCTCGTACTCGCCGCCGAGCTGCGGGTACTCGTTGGCAAGCGTGTTGAAGCAGTGCGGGCAGGTCGAGACGATCTTCTTCGAGGACTTCGGCTTCTTCGTGCTCTCGTCCTCGTCGTCTTCCCCGAACGCGGCGTTGAGCGTGGCGACGTTCTCCTCGCCGAGCTGCTGGAAGAGGAACTCGTTGCCGAGGCGGCGGGCCGAGTCACCGGTGCACTTCTCGTCGCCGCCCATGATCGCGAACTTCACGCCCGCGATGTGCAGCAGCTCCGCGAAGGCCTTGGTCGTCTTCTTCGCCCGGTCCTCCAGCGCGCCCGCGCAGCCGACCCAGTACAGGTACTCGACCTCGGTCAGGTCCTCGACCGTCTTGCCGACGACCGGCACCTCGAAGTCGACCTCCTTCGTCCACTCCAGGCGCTGCTTCTTCGCGAGACCCCAGGGGTTGCCCTTCTTCTCCAGGTTCTTCAGCATCGTCCCGGCCTCGGACGGGAACGCGCTCTCGATCATCACCTGGTAGCGGCGCATGTCGACGATGTGGTCGACGTGCTCGATGTCCACGGGGCACTGCTCGACGCAGGCGCCGCAGGTGGTGCAGGACCACAGGACATCGGGGTCGATGACGCCGTTCTCCTCGGCCGTACCGATGAGGGGACGGGCCGCCTCGTCCAGCGCGGCCTGCGGGACGTCCTTGAGCTGCTCCTCGGTGGCCTTCTCGTTGCCCTCCATGTCCTTGCCGCCGCCCGCGAGCAGATACGGGGCCTTGGCGTGCGCGTGGTCGCGCAGGGACATGATCAGGAGCTTGGGCGAGAGGGGCTTGCCGGTGTTCCAGGCGGGGCACTGCGACTGGCAGCGGCCGCACTCGGTGCAGGTGGAGAAGTCGAGGATGCCCTTCCAGGAGAAGTCCTCGACCTGGGAGACGCCGAAGCGGACTTCCTCTTCGTTGTCGTCGTCCAGCGCCGTCTCGAAGTCGATCTCCTTGCCGCCCGAGGCCATCGGCTTCAGCTCGCCCAGCGCCGTGCCGCCCTGGGAGTCGCGCTTGAACCAGATGTTGGGGAAGGCGAGGAAGCGGTGCCAGGCCACGCCCATGTTGGTGTTGAGGGAGACCGTGATCATCCAGATGAAGGATGTCGCGATCTTGAGCATCGCGAAGAAGTACACGAGGTTCTGCAGCGTCCCCGTGCTCAGCTCGCTGAAGCCCGCGACCAGGGGGTACGAGAGGAAGAACTCGGCCTCGTAGTGCTCGACGCCGTGCAGGGCGCCCTCCAGCGCGTGCAGCACCACGATGCAGACGCCGACGATGAGGATGACGGCCTCGACGAAGTACGCCTGCCAGGTGATCGAGCCCGTGAAGCGGGACTTGCGGCCCGGCTTGGGCTTGCTGAGCTGGCGGATGACGATCAGGACCGCGATCCCGACGGCCGTCATGGTGCCCATGAACTCGACGTACATCGCCCACGGCAGCCAGTCGCCGATGAACGGGATGAGCCAGTCGGCCTTGAAGAGCTGCCCGACGGCGTTGGCGATCGTCAGGAGCAGGGTGAAGAAGCCGATCGCGACGAACCAGTGCGCGACGCCCATGACGCCCCAGCGGTTCATCCGGGTGTGGCCGAGGAACTCCTTGACCAGCGTGACGGTGCGCTGCTTCGGGTCGCCCGTCCGCGATCCCGCGGGCACGGGCTGGCCGAGCCGCACGAACTGGAGGATCTGGAGGAGAGCGCGGCCGAACAGCGCGAGTGCGACCGCGATGAGGACCAGCGACACGATGATCGCGGCGAGTTGCATAACGGCTCCCTCGGAGCACCACGGGGTGGCTGAGCGTCGGTGTACGTCGGTCTACTAATCGGTAACTTATCCAGTCCGTACGAGACTACCCACTTTCCGCAGCGCTCTGTACCCGGACATGCGGTGATGTGCGTCGCTGAGGGTCACCTATGGACGGGGGTGCATATGGTTTATTCACGGACGTGACGTATCTTCTCCGCAAATTCTCCCTCGCGCCGCAAAACGGGCCAAAGAGGCAAAAAGGGTCGCGGCGCCGTCCCCGCGTGACCGTCGTCCAGCGTGCCGTACCGTCCCACCGGGCACCGTTCTTCCGCCACCTGAGCCGGGAACTGGACGCCCGGGGCGCCGAACTGGTCGTCACGCGGGGCGCGCGCGGCACCCCGCTCGGCGGGCCCCTCGCGCGCGGCTCCGACGCGCTGATCATGGAACACGCGCTGTCCGGCGCCGAGTTGTACCCCGCGCTCCTGCGCGGCAGCCTCGGCCAGGGACCGCCGCTCGCCCTGTGGGGCGCGGGCGAGCCCCGCGCGTACCGCCCGGCGCCGCTGGCCCGCGCCGCACGCGCCCGCCTCGCGGTGCTGGGCGACCGGTACTTCGCGCACACCGAGGGCGGCCGCCGCGACGCGCTGCGCTGGGGCGTCCCCGATCACCGGATCACCGTGCTGCGCAACACCACCGACACCGCGGCCCTCCGCACCGCGCGCGACGCCGTGCGCGCCGAGGACATGCGGGAGCTGCGCCTGCGGCACGGGCTCAAGCCGGGCCGTACCGCGCTCTTCGCGGGCCGGCTCGACGCGGCGGCGCGCATCCCCTATCTCCTGGCCGCCACGCACGCCCTCGCCAAGCTGCTGCCCGGCTTCACGCTGCTGGTCGCGGGCGACGGGGAGCTGCGCGGACTCGCCGAGGCGGCGGCCTCGGGCCCGGGCCCCGGCGGGGACGGGCGCAGCCCCGTGGTGGCGCTCGGGCCGCCGACGCCCCGCGAGCTGGCCACGTACGGCGCCACGGCCGACGTTCTGCTGGTGCCCGGGCGCGTCGGGCTGTGCGCGGTCGACTCCTTCGTGCTGGGCCTGCCGATCGTGACGACGCCCTGGCCGCTGCACGGAGCCGAGTTCGAGTACCTGGAGGACGGGCGCAACGCGCTGGTCGTACGCGGCGGGCCCGACGCCTACGCGCACGCCGTCGCCGGTCTCCTCGCGGCCCCCGCCCGGCTGGCCATGCTCCGCACCGCCTGCCGCGCCGAGGCCGCCTCGTACACGGTCGAGGGCATGAGCCGCCGCTTCGCCGACGGGGTCGAGCGGCTGCTGGGCGCCTGACGGCGGCGCGGGGGTGCGGCAGGGCGGCGGCGCGGCAGGACGGCGGGGCGGCGCCCGCGGGCGCCTCCGCGCAGGGCAACGGAGTGAAGGTGCTCACCCGTGCCGTTCTCCCGGGGCGCGGGGCGGCGGGAGCGGTGCCTAACGTCGGGACATGACGAGGGGTTTCCGAGGCTTCCCCGGCGTGCTCGCGCGGCGCTGGCGCACGGTCGTGGTGCTGGCGCTGGCCGGGCTGCTGGCCGGAGGCGTGGCGGCGCTGACGACGTCGGCCGCGTACGAGGCGAGCACCCGGGTCCTCTACGCGGGCGACGGCTCCACCGCCTTCGCGCGGGACCGCGTGCGCTCGTACGCCGGGATCGTCGCCAGCCCCCGCTTCACCGCGCCCGTCGTGCGCGAGCTGCGGCTGGACGAGACGCCGGACGCGGTGGCGCGGCGCGTGAGCGCGCGGGCCGTGCCCGGGACCTCGCTGCTCGACATCACGGTCACCGACGGCGACGCACGGGGCGCGGCCCGGCTCGCGAACGCCGTCGCCGCCGAGTTCGACGCCCAGATGACCAAGCTGGAGGGGCCCGCGCGCGCCCGTACGACGGCCGTCGTCGCCAAGCGCGCGACGCCGCCCGGCTCCCCGGTCTCCCGCGACCCCGCGTTCACCGTGCTCGCCGGGCTCTTCCTCGGCCTGTGCGCCGGGCTCGCCGTCGCGCTCGTGCGCGACCTGCGCGACACCGCGCCGCGCACCGTCCGGGACCTCGCCGAGGCGACGGGGCTGCCGGTGCTCGGCGCCGTCCCGTACGACCGGGACTCCGGCCGGGAGCCCCTCGCCTGCTTCGGCGACCCGTTCGGGGAGCGGGCCGAGGCGCACCGGGTGATCCGCGCCGGTACGGGCTTCGCGCGGGGCGGCGACGGCGCCCGGCTCCTCGTGGTGACCAGCGCGCTGCCCGGCGAGGGCAAGAGCGCCACGGCCGCCGGGCTCGCCGCCGCCTTCGCGGAGGGCGGTGCCTCCGTCTGCCTGGTCGAGGCCGACCTGCGGCGCCCCCGGATCGCCGCCGCCTGCGGGCTCGTCCGGGAGGCGGGCCTGACCACCGTGCTCATCGGGCGCGCCGACCTCGACGAGGTGCTCCAGCGGCCCGAGGGCGGCGCGCTCAGCGTCCTGGCCGCGGGGCCGCTGCCGCCCAACCCGGCCGAGCTGCTCGCCTCGGAGCGCGCGTCCTCGCTCCTCGCCGAGCTGCGGGGCCGCTTCGACGTCGTCGTCCTGGACAGCGCGCCCCTGCTCAACGTCGCCGACACCGCCGGAGTGCTGCCCTCCGCCGACGGCTGCCTGCTCGCCGTCCGCGCGGGCGCCACCCCGCGCGCCCGCGTCGAGGAGGCGGTGGCCGCCGTGCGCACCGCGGGGGCCCCGCTCGTCGGCGCGGTGCTGACCATGGCCGACCTGGGCGCCGACCGGCGGTACGGCTACGGGCGGGACGCCGGGAGCCGCCCGGTGCGCCCGGAGATGGCGCTGCCCCACGCGGAGTAGACCGACCGAGATCGCCCGACCGACCGCCTGTGAAGCCCGACCGCCCGTGAGACCCGCCCGTGAGACCCGCCCACCCGTGAAAGGGGCACGCACGTGCCTGAGGTGCTGTTCGTCTGCACAGGGAACCGCTACCGGTCGCCCGCCGCCGAGCTGCTGCTCACCGCCCGTACGGGAGGCGCCGTGCGCGCGGCCAGCGCGGGCACCCGCGCCGTGCCCGGGCACGGGCTGGACGCGGCGACGGCGGCGCTGGTCCGCGAGCGGGGCGGCGAGCCCGGCGCGTTCGCGGGGACCCGTCGTCTCACCGCGCCGATGGTGGCGCGGGCCGGGCTCGTCCTCGGCATGGAGACCGCGCACCGCGAGGCCGCCGTCCGGCTGTGGCCCGCGGCGCTGCGCCGCTGCTTCACGCTGCGGGAGTTCCTGCGGCTGAGCGCGGAGGGCACGGCGGGAGGCGCGGGCCCGGCGGGAGGGGCGGGGCTCGCGGCGGCCGTCGAGCGCGCCGCGGCGCGCCGGGGCGCCGCGCCGCCCCCGCCGTACGACGGGGACGAGCTGGCCGACCCGGGCGGGCTGTCCGTACGGGCGCTGCGCCGCGGCCTCGCGGCGACGGACACGGCGGTCACGGCGCTCGCGGCCCTGCTCGCGCCCGTGGTCGCGCGCCCGGCGGGAGCGTCCGGCGCGGCGGGAGCGTCCGGCGCGGCCGAGGTGGTCGCGCGATGAGGCCCGCCGCTGCGGTACGCGCCCTGGCCTCGTCCCTCGCGCGCCGCTCCACCCGGCGGCCGTCACCGGAGCCGCCCCAGCCCGTGCCGCTGCTGCGGGCGTACGGCGTCAACGCCGTCCTGGACGTCGGCGCGCACGCGGGCGGCTACGGGGAACGGCTGCGCGCGGGCGGCTACGAGGGGCGGATGGTCTCGTTCGAGCCGCTGGCCGGGCCCCGCGCGACGCTGGAGCGGCGCGCCTCCCGCGACCCGCTGTGGTCGGTGCGCCCGTACGCGCTGGGCGAGGAGGACGGCGGCGTCCGGCTGCGCGTCACCGGGAACGACGGGGAGGGCAGTTCCGTTCTGCCCGTACGGGCCCGGCCAGGCCAGACCGCGCCCGGTGCCGCGCACCCGGGCAGCCAGCGCGCGGAGGCCCGCCGCCTGGACGGGCTGTGGGACGGCCTGGTCACGCCCGGCGAGCGGGTCTTCCTCCGGCTGGGCGTGCGGGGGTACGAGGGGCATGTGCTGCGCGGAGCGGGCACCCGGCTCGCGGAGTGCGTGGGGGTGCAGATGGAGACGCCGCTGGTCCCCCTGCACGAGGGGGAGCTGCTCCTCGACGAGGCGCTGGTGTGGGCGAGCGGCGCGGGGCTGACGCCGATGGCCGTGCTCCCCGGACCCGTCGAGCCGTCCTCGGGCCGGATGCTCCGGTGCGATCTGGTCCTCTTCCGGGCCCCTGAGCTGCGAGAAGACAGAAAGTTGAGCCTCGGTAACTCACCTCTTTTGACGCGGCGCGATCCGTGAGGCACTCTTGAGCCAGCAGCACTCAAGACTTAGCTGGAGGAACCGAAATGGCTCGTGCGGTCGGCATCGACCTGGGTACGACGAACTCCGTCGTCAGTGTCCTGGAGGGCGGTGAGCCCACCGTCATCACCAACGCCGAGGGCGCCAGGACCACGCCGTCCGTCGTGGCCTTCGCGAAGAACGGCGAAGTGCTCGTGGGCGAGGTCGCCAAGCGCCAGGCGGTCACCAACGTCGACAGGACCGTCCGGTCGGTCAAGCGCCACATGGGCACCGACTGGAAGATCAACCTGGACGGCAAGGACTTCAACCCGCAGCAGATGAGCGCCTTCATCCTGCAGAAGCTGAAGCGGGACGCCGAGGCGTACCTGGGTGAGAAGGTCACCGACGCCGTCGTCACCGTCCCGGCGTACTTCAACGACGCCGAGCGCCAGGCCACCAAGGAGGCCGGCGAGATCGCGGGCCTGAACGTCCTGCGTATCGTCAACGAGCCCACGGCGGCCGCGCTGGCGTACGGGCTGGAGAAGGAGGACCAGACCATCCTGGTCTTCGACCTCGGTGGCGGTACGTTCGACGTCTCGCTGCTGGAGATCGGCGACGGTGTGGTCGAGGTCAAGGCCACCAACGGTGACAACCACCTCGGTGGTGACGACTGGGACCAGCGCGTCGTCGACTACCTGGTCAAGCAGTTCCAGTCCGGCCACGGCGTGGACCTGGGCAAGGACAAGATGGCCCTCCAGCGCCTCCGCGAGGCCGCGGAGAAGGCGAAGATCGAGCTGTCCTCGTCCTCCGAGACGACGATCAACCTGCCGTACATCACGGCCTCCGCCGAGGGCCCGCTGCACCTCGACGAGAAGCTGACGCGCGCTCAGTTCCAGCAGCTCACGCAGGACCTGCTGGAGCGGACCAAGACGCCGTTCCACAACGTCATGAAGGACGCGGGCATCCAGCTCTCCGAGATCGACCACGTCGTTCTCGTCGGCGGCTCGACCCGTATGCCCGCCGTCGCGGAGCTGGTCAAGGAGCTGACCGGCGGCAAGGACGCCAACAAGGGCGTGAACCCGGACGAGGTCGTCGCCATCGGCGCCACCCTCCAGGCCGGTGTCCTCAAGGGCGAGGTCAAGGACGTCCTGCTGCTCGACGTCACCCCGCTGTCCCTGGGCATCGAGACCAAGGGCGGCATCATGACGAAGCTGATCGAGCGGAACACGACGATTCCGACGAAGCGTTCGGAGACCTTCACGACGGCCGAGGACAACCAGCCCTCGGTGCAGATCCAGGTCTTCCAGGGCGAGCGCGAGATCGCGGCGTACAACAAGAAGCTCGGCATGTTCGAGCTGACCGGTCTGCCCCCGGCGCCGCGCAACGTGCCGCAGATCGAGGTCACCTTCGACATCGACGCCAACGGCATCATGCACGTGGCCGCGAAGGACCTCGGCACCGGCAAGGAACAGAAGATGACCGTCACCGGCGGCTCCGCGCTGCCGAAGGACGACATCGACCGCATGATGCGCGACGCCGAGCAGTACGCGGACGAGGACGCCAAGCGCCGCGAGTCCGCCGAGACGCGCAACCAGGCCGAGCAGCTCGTCTACACGACCGAGAAGTTCCTCAAGGACAATGAGGAGAAGGTCCCCGCCGACACCAAGTCCGAGGTCGAGTCGGCCGTCGAGGACCTCAAGGAGAAGCTGAAGGGCGAGGACACCGCAGCGATCCGCGAGGCCTCCGAGAAGGTCGCCGCGACCAGCCAGAAGCTGGGCCAGGCGCTCTACGCCGACGCGCAGCAGGCGCAGGCCGGCGGCGCCGAGGGCGCCCCGGGCGCGGACGCGGGCCAGGCGAAGACCGACGGCGGTGCCGACGACGACGTCGTCGACGCCGAGATCGTGGACGACGAGCAGAAGCCGAAGGACGGTGCCGCGTGACGGAGGACACTCCGGGCTTCGACGAGAAGTCCGACGTCCCCGCCGACGCCAACGGCAGCGCCGAAGCCGCCGCCTCTCCCGACGAGGCGGCGGCCCCGGGGCCGCTGGCCGGGGACGCCCAGAGCGATGAGAACGACATGCACGAAGAGCAGGGGTCCCAGGCCGGATCCGGCCAGGACGTGGCCGCGACGGCCGAGCTGGACCAGGTCCGCACCGCGCTGAACGAGCGCACGCAGGACCTCCAGCGGCTCCAGGCGGAGTTCCAGAACTACCGCCGACGGGTCGACAGGGACCGCGCGGCGGTCAAGGAGATCGCCGTCGCGAACCTGCTCACCGAGCTGCTGCCGGTGCTCGACGACATCGGCCGCGCCCGTGACCACGGCGAGCTGGTCGGCGGCTTCAAGTCCGTCGCCGAGTCGCTGGAGATGGTCGCGGCCAAGATGGGCCTGATGCAGTTCGGCAAGGAGGGCGAGCCCTTCGACCCGACCGTCCACGAGGCGCTCATGCACTCGTACTCCCCGGATGTCACGGAGACGACGTGCGTGCAGATCCTCCAGCCCGGGTACCGGATCGGCGAGCGCACCATCCGCCCCGCGCGGGTCGGCGTCGCCGAGCCCCAGCCGGGCGCCAAGGGCGAGTCGGCGGACGCGGACGCGGCGGCAGAAGAGGAGAACGGTGGCCCGGAGGAGGGCTGACTCCGCTTTTTACGGAGGCGATATCGCAGGGGCACGGGAGGAGGGACGTCGGGGATGAGTACCAAGGACTTCATCGAGAAGGACTACTACAAGGTTCTCGGCGTCCCCAAGGACGCCACCGAGGCCGAGATCAAGAAGGCGTACCGCAAGCTCGCACGCGAGAACCACCCGGATGCCAACGCCGGTGACCCCAAGGCCGAAGAGCGCTTCAAGGACGCCTCCGAGGCGTACGACGTGCTCGGCGACGCCAAGCGTCGCAAGGAGTACGACGAGGCGCGGGCGCTCTTCGGCAACGGCGGCTTCCGGTCGCCCGGGGGCGCCGGCGGACCCGGCGGGGGCTCCTTCAACTTCGACCTGAGCGACCTCTTCGGAGGCACCCAGGGCGGGGGCGCGGGAGGTCCCGGCGGCGCCGGAGGTTTCGGCGGCGGACTCGGCGACGTCTTCGGCGGCCTCTTCAACAGGGGCGGCACCGGCACCCGTACGCAACCGCGCCGTGGCCAGGACATCGAGTCCGAGGTCACGCTCAGCTTCACCGAGGCCGTGGACGGGGCGACCGTCCCGCTGCGGATGTCGTCCAGCGCGGCGTGCAAGGAGTGCGCCGGTACGGGCGACAAGAACGGCACGCCGCGGGTCTGCCCGACCTGTGTGGGCACGGGCCAGGTCTCGCGCGGGGGCGGCGGCGGATTCTCGCTGACCGACCCCTGCGTGGACTGCAAGGGCCGCGGCCTCATCGCGCAGGACGCCTGCGAGACCTGCAAGGGCTCCGGGCGCGCGACGAGTTCGCGGACGATGCAGGTCCGTATCCCGGCGGGCGTCAGCGACGGGCAGCGCATCAGGCTGCGCGGCAAGGGCGCGCCGGGCGAGCGCGGCGGACCGAACGGGGATCTGTACGTGGTGGTCCATGTCGACAAGCACCCGGTCTTCGGCCGCAAGGGCGACAACCTCACGGTGACCGTGCCTGTCACGTTCCCGGAGGCGGCGCTCGGCGGCGAGGTCAAGGTCCCGACGCTGGGCGGACCCCCGGTCACGCTCAAGGTCCCGCCCGGCACCCCCTCGGGGCGCACGATGCGGGCCCGGGGCAAGGGCGCGACGCGCAAGGACGGCACACGGGGCGATCTGCTGGTGACGGTCGAGGTGTCCGTGCCGAAGGATCTGAGCGACAAGGCGAAGGACTCGCTGGAGACATACCGCGACGCGACGTCGGGCGAGGACCCGCGCGCGAAGCTCTTCAAGGCCGCGAAGGGAGACTGAAGTGGACGGCCGAGGCGGACGCAGGCGGGGCATGGGTGCTTACGAGCTGACCGAGGAAACTCCGGTCTACGTCATCTCGGTCGCCGCTCAGCTCTCGGGTCTGCATCCGCAGACCCTGCGGCAGTACGACAGACTCGGGCTCGTCTCGCCCGACCGCACCGCGGGCCGCGGGCGCCGCTACTCGGCCCGGGACATCGAGCTGCTGCGGGAAGTGCAGCGGCTCAGCCAGGACGAGGGCATCAACCTCGCGGGGATCAAGCGGATCATCGAGCTGGAGAACCAAGTCGCTGCGCTCCAGGCTCGGGTCGCCGAGCTGTCCTCGGCGGTCGAGGGCGCGGCGGCGGCCATGCAGCAGCGTGAAGCGCAGGTGCACGCCTCCTATCGGAGGGATCTGGTCCCTTACGAGGACGTGCGGCAGTCCAGTGCGCTGGTCGTATGGCGCCCGAAGAGGGACCGCTAGTCGCTTATTGCGGCCACTGGGGTGCCCCGTCCGGTGCGTTGCCGGGTGCCGCGCTGCCGTGGCCGCTCGCGCAGTTCCCCGCGCCCCTTATGGGGCACCCCCTATGTCATCGGCTGAACGCGTAGTTCATCAGCTTCTTCGCGTCCGAGGTGCGCTTCGCGGCGGAGGTCGAGGTGAGGACCGTGCCGATGACCGTCTTGCCGCCGCGGGTGGCGGCGAAGACCAGGCAGTACTTGGCCTCGGGCCCGGAGCCCGTCTTGACGCCGATCGCGCCGGAGTAGGAGCCGAGCAGATTGTTGGTGTTGGTCCACTTCATGTTGCGGTAGCCGCCGCTCCGCGTGGTGGTCCGCTGCGTGGTCGAGCGGGTCTTCACGATCGTCCGGAACGTCGAGTAGCGCATGGCGCTGCTGGCGATCTTCGTCAGGTCGCGCGGCGTCGAGTAGTTGTTGCCCCGGCCGATGCCGTCGAACGAGTCGAAGCGGGTGTTGCGCAGGCCCAGGTCGCGGGCGGTCGCGTTCATCTTGCCGATGAAGGACTTCACGCGCTTGGCCCGGGTCGAGCCGTTGCCGAACTTGTCGGCCAGCGCGTAGGCCGCGTCGCAGCCGGACGGGAGCATCAGCCCGTAGAGGAGCTGGCGGACGGTGACCTTGTCGCCGACGATCAGCCGGGCCGAGGACGCGGTGTTCCGGACGATGTAGTCGCTGTACGCCTTCTGGATCTTGACCTTGGCGTTCAGATTGAGGTTCCGCTGGGCCAGCACCACCCGGGCGGTCATGATCTTCGTGGTCGAGCCGGTGGAACGCCGGGTGTCCGCGGCCTTCGTGTAGAGGGTCCTGCCCGTGCCGTTGTTCATCACGAAGCCGCCCTTGGCCGCGATGGACGGCTTGCGGGCCGCGGCGGCGTGCGCCGGGGTGGCGAGCGCCCCCGCCGCGAGGACGGATCCCGCGGTGAGGGTCACCGCGGAGACCCGGGCGAGGACGTTGATGCCGATATTCACTATGTGCTCCCGATACCCCTGAATACCCCTGAGAGCGGCCGCTGGGTGTGCCGCACCCTGTTCAGACCCCCGATGCTGCCCGGAGGATGCGCCCCCGCCGCGCTTTTCACCAGGGTTTTGCCAGAGCGGGGGCGGGAGCCGGGAACGGATCCGGGCCCCGGACGGTTGTACGGAACGTAGACTTGAGCGAGTCACACTCAACTTGCTGCATACTGGAGACGGCAAGCCGCGATTCGGAGCAGCAGAAGTCGTAGGAGGAGACGCCAGGACATGGACGCGGAGCTCACCAACAAGAGCCGGGACGCCATCAGCGCGGCCAACAGCCGTGCGGTGACCGACGGCCACCCGGACATCACCCCGGCCCACCTGCTCCTCGCCCTCCTGACCGGCGAGGACAACGAGAACATTCAGGACCTCGTCGCCGCCGTCGAAGCCGACCAGGCCGCGCTGCGCGCCGGGACCGAGCGGCTGCTCGGCTCGCTGCCCGCGGCGCAGGGCTCGACCGTCTCCCAGCCCCAGGCCGACCGCGCGCTGCTCGCCGTCATCGCCGATGCCGCGCAGCGCGCGAAGGAGCTCGGCGATCAGTACGTGTCGACGGAGCACCTGCTCATCGGCATCGCCGCCAAGGGCGGCGCCGCCGGGCGGCTCCTCACGGAGCAGGGCGCGGGCGACAAGAAGCTGCTGGAGGCGTTCCAGGCGGCGCGCGGCGGCAAGCGCGTGACGAACCCGGACCCCGAGGGGACGTACAAGGCGCTGGAGAAGTTCGGCACCGACCTCACCCGCGCCGCCCGCGACGGCAAGCTCGACCCCGTCATCGGCCGCGACCAGGAGATCCGCCGCGTGGTGCAGGTCCTCTCGCGGCGTACGAAGAACAATCCGGTGCTCATCGGCGAGCCCGGCGTCGGCAAGACCGCGGTCGTGGAGGGCCTGGCCCAGCGCGTCATCAAGGGCGATGTGCCCGAGTCCCTGCGGGACAAGCGGATCGTGGCGCTCGACCTGGGCGCGATGGTCGCCGGCGCGAAGTACCGAGGCGAGTTCGAGGAGCGGCTGAAGACCGTCCTGGCCGAGATCAAGGACAGCGACGGCCAGATCATCACGTTCATCGACGAGCTGCACACCGTCGTCGGCGCGGGCGCGGGCGGCGACTCCGCGATGGACGCGGGGAACATGCTGAAGCCGATGCTGGCCCGCGGCGAGCTGCGCATGGTCGGCGCGACGACGCTCGACGAGTACCGGGAGCGGATCGAGAAGGACCCGGCCCTGGAGCGCCGCTTCCAGCAGGTGCTGGTCGCCGAGCCCACCGTCGAGGACTCGATCGCGATCCTCCGCGGCCTCAAGGGGCGGTACGAGGCGCATCACAAGGTCCAGATCGCCGACGGCGCGCTGGTCGCCGCCGCGGCCCTCTCCGACCGTTACATCACCTCCCGCTTCCTCCCCGACAAGGCCATCGACCTGGTGGACGAGGCCGCGTCCCGGCTCCGTATGGAGATCGACTCCTCCCCCGTCGAGATCGACGAGCTGCAGCGCTCCGTCGACCGGCTGAAGATGGAGGAGCTGGCCCTGGAGAAGGAGACCGACCCCGCCTCCGTCGAGCGCCTGGAGCGGCTGCGCCGCGAGCTGGCCGACAAGGAGGAGGAGCTGCGGGGCCTCACCGCCCGCTGGGAGAAGGAGAAGCAGGGGCTCAACCGCGTCGGCGAGCTGAAGGAGAAGCTCGACGAGCTGCGCGGCCAGGCCGAGCGGGCCCAGCGCGACGGCGACTTCGACACCGCGTCCAAGCTGCTGTACGGGGAGATCCCCGGCGTCGAGCAGGAACTGGCGGCGGCGAGCGAGGCCGAGGAGGAGGCCCGTAAGACTGCGGATTCCAAGACGGGCATGGTCAAGGAGGAGGTCGGCACGGACGACATCGCCGACGTCGTCGCCTCCTGGACCGGCATCCCGGCCGGGCGCCTGCTGGAGGGCGAGACGCAGAAGCTGCTGCGCATGGAGGACGAGCTGGGCAAGCGGCTCATCGGCCAGGGCCAGGCGGTCCGCGCGGTCTCGGATGCCGTACGGCGCACGCGCGCCGGGATCGCCGACCCCAACCGCCCCACCGGCTCCTTCCTCTTCCTCGGCCCCACGGGCGTGGGCAAGACGGAGCTGGCGAAGGCGCTGGCGGACTTCCTCTTCGACGACGAGCGGGCGATGGTCCGCATCGACATGAGCGAGTACGGCGAGAAGCACAGCGTGGCCCGCCTCGTCGGCGCGCCCCCCGGCTATGTCGGTTACGAGGAAGGCGGCCAGCTCACGGAGGCGGTGCGGCGGCGCCCGTACAGCGTGGTCCTGCTGGACGAGGTCGAGAAGGCGCACCACGACGTGTTCGATGTGCTGCTCCAGGTCCTCGACGACGGCCGCCTCACCGACGGGCAGGGCCGTACGGTCGACTTCCGCAACACGATCCTGATCCTCACCTCCAACCTGGGCTCCCAGCACCTCATGGACCCCCTGGAGAAGGAGGAGGAGAAGCGGGAGCAGGTCCTGGCCGCCGTCCGTGCGGCCTTCCGCCCGGAATTCCTGAACCGGCTGGACGACCTGGTCGTCTTCTCCGCGCTGGCGGGCGACGAGCTGCGGCGGATCGCCCAGCTCCAGATCGACGCGCTCCAGCGCAGGCTCGCCGAGCGGCGCCTCACCCTGGAGGTCACCGACGCGGCGCTCGACTGGCTGGCCAGCGAGGGCAACGACCCGGCGTACGGCGCGCGGCCCCTGCGCCGCCTCGTCCAGACGTCGATCGGCGACCAGCTCGCGCGGGAGATCCTCGCGGGCGAGGTCAAGGACGGCGACACGGTCCGCGTGGACCACGTCGAGGGCTGGGAGGGCCTGATGGTGGGGGCGGCCGCCGAGAAGAGCTGAGCGAGTGAGGTGGCGGGAGCGGTCAGCTCCCGCCGCTTCCTCCGCCACAGCCGCCGCCGCAGCTCATCCCGCCGCCTCCGCCGCTTCCGCCGCCGGAGACCCAGGCGTCGCCGTCGCTGTCGCGCCCGGTGTCCTTGATCCAGCCCCTGCGGCGGGCGACGCCGCGCGCGAGGTGGAACGCGACGATGAGGCAGAGCAGCGCGAGGCCCGTGGCGAGGCCGAGGACGCCGTTCCCGGTGAAGACGGAGTGCACCGAGGTGCCGAAGAGGGCCAGCGCCGCGGCGGCGAGGACGAGGGCCGCGGCCGACTGGAAGATCATGCGCTGCTGGCTCATCTGGTCCTGTCCCCTCGGTGCCGGTTCCCCCGCGCCTACCCGGTTCTCGATCTCGGACGCCACAGGCGTGCGACGGGTTGCCCCCGGGGTTGTCATCACGGCCCCCCGGTGCGGGAGGATGGCCGGAGCCGTATGAAGGGAACACCCACGTGAGCATCGACCCGTCCTCGATCCCGAACTTCGGGGGCCAGCCCGAGCCGGAGGAGACCGGTCCGGCCGGACCCGTCATTCCGGACCAGGACCTCGTCAAGCAGCTTCTCGACCAGATGGAGCTGAAGTACGTCGTCGACGACGAGGGAGACCTCGCGGCGCCGTGGGAGGAGTTCCGGACCTATTTCATGTTCCGGCCCCAGAGCCCGGAGAACGAGGAGGAGGCGAGCCAGCAGGTCTTCTCGGTCCGTACGTTCTACGACCGTCCTCACACGATCGAGGACAAGCCGAAGCTGCTGGAGGCCATCGACGACTGGAACCGTCGCACCCTGTGGCCGAAGGTCTACAGCCACACCCACGACGACGGCAGCGTCCGCCTCATCGGCGAGGCCCAGATGCTGATCGGCACCGGTGTCGCGCTGGAGCACTTCGTCTCCTCGACGGTGAGCTGGGTCCGTGCCTCGATCGAGTTCGACAAGTGGCTCGTGGAGCAGTTCGGCCTGGAGAAGGACGTGGACTCCTCCGAGGGCGACGACAGCGAGTAACCCTCACCGCAGCGCGAGACGGCCCCCGGGTTCCGCCCGGGGGCCGTTTCGTCTGTCCCGCGGTGCTCGGACGCTCCGTCGCTCAGACGCTCAGACGAAGAACGCGTTCATGCCGGGGACGTCGGAGAGGTAGGTCTCGATGTCGGCGATCCTGCCGTCGCGCAGGCGGCAGACCGTGGAGAGGTGTTCGTCGAGGTCGGCGTCCTCGCGGTGGGCGGTGTTGTGGAGGGAGAGGGCCAGGTTCTCGCGGCTGACCAGCAGGTGCAGCAGTTCGAAGCGGAGGCCGTAGGAGGCGATCAGCTTCGCTCGTTCGACCACGGCGTCGGCGCCTTCGGCCGTGCCGGAGATCGTGTTGTCGCCGGGGAGGGTCCAGGTCGCGTCGTCGTGGAGGAGAGCGCGGATGCCGGCCCAGTCGCCGGTGGTGAGGGCCTGGTGGAAGGTGCGGCCCAGGGCGAGCGCCGCGGTGTTCTCGGCGGACATGGTGGACATGGTGGTCACGGGTCCTTTCTGGCTGCCTCACAGCGGCTTTCGTGAAGCGGCTTCCTCAATGCGGAGCTTCTTAAAGCGGAGCTTTCTGCTTTAAGGCGACCGTACGCCCCGCGCTCGTTAACGCGCAAATCTTTGCCTTAAGGTGGGGGCGTGGACGTAAACGCGGAGACGGAGACGGGGACAGAGGCAGCGCGACGGCGGCCCGGTGGGCGCAGTGCCCGGGTCCGGGCCGCCGTGCACGGCGCGGCGACGGCGCTCGTCGCCGAGCGCGGCGCGGATCAGGTGACCCTCCCGGCCGTGGCGCAGCGCGCGGGGGTCAACTCCAGCACGCTCTACCGGCGTTGGGGCACGGTCGGCGCGCTGCTGGCCGATGTCGCCGAGAGCCGGGACGGCGAGGACGCGCTTCCGCTCGTCGGTGACCTGCGTGCCGATCTGGAGAACCGGGCGCTCCGGACGCTGGAGGAGCTGTCCCGGCCCGGCGGCATCGCGTTCTTCCGGGCCGAGGTCGCGTCCGACGTGGACGAGCGGCACGCGGGGATGCGGGAGTGCCTGCGCCGGGTCAGCGAGCGGTTCGTGCCCGTGCTCGACGCCGAGCGGGAGCGCGGCGCCTCGCCGCCGTCCCTGGAACAGGTGCTGGACCGGATCGTCGCGCCGCTCTACTTCCGGGTCGTCTTCTCGATCCCGGGCACGGACGAGGCGTACGTACGCGGCCTCGTCGCGGAGCTTCTCGGGTAGCGGGTAGCGGGTAGCGGGTAGCCCGGGGACGAGGGCGGGGGCTCAGATCTGGTTCATGCCGCCGTCGGCGTAGAGGCTCGTGCCGGTGAGGAAGCTGCTCTGGTCCGTGGCGAGGAAGAGCACGGCGGCGGCGATCTCCTCGGGGCGGGCGAGGCGGCCCAGGGGTACCCGGGTCGCCAGGTGCTGCTTGAGGCCGGTGGGCGCGTCCGCGTCGGGGGTCAGGCCCGAGAGGCCGGGGGTGTCGGTCGGGCCGGGGGTGACGGCGTTGACGCGGATGCCGCGGCCCTTGAGTTCGTTGGCCCAGGTGCGGGCGAACGAGCGGGTGGCGGCCTTGGACGCCGCGTACACCCCCATCGCCACGTCGCCCGAGTCGGCGTTGGTGGAGCCGTTGAGGATCACCGACGCGCCGTCGTTGAGCAGGGGCAGTGCCTTCTGGACGGTGAGGAGCGTGCCGCGGGCGTTGATGCCGAAGAGCCTGTCGAAGTGCTCCTCGGTGATCTCTTCGAGCGTCGCGAACTCGGCGACGGAGGCGTTCGCGAACAGCACGTCCAGGCCCGTGCCCCGGGCGGCGATCGTCGCGTAGAGCCGGTCCAGGTCGGCCACGTCCGAGATGTCGCCGACGACCGGGGTGGCCGCGGGGCCGATCATCTCCGCTGCCGCTTCGAGCTCGGCCTTGCGGCGGCCGGTGAGGAAGACGTGCGCGCCCTCCTCCGCCAGCCGCGCCGCACTGGCCAGGCCTATTCCGCCGGCGGCGCCGGTGACGAGCGCGGTCCTGCTCTCAAGAAGTCCTCGTCCCATGTGGACACACCTCTCCCCTGCTTCCCTTATTTCTGCATCGATCGATGCAGAACTCGACCGTAGCACTTCTGCATCGGTCGATACGGAAAAGGTAGGCTGCGAGGGTGGGAACCCGAGGAACGAAGAAGAGCGGCACCGTCGGACGGCCGCGGGGATTCGACGCCGAACAGGCGCTGGAGAAGGCCATGCTCGTCTTCTGGGAGCACGGTTACGAGGGCGCGAGCCTGTCCCGGCTGACCGGGGCGATGGCCATCTCCACCACGAGCATGTACGCGGCCTTCGGCAGCAAGGAGGACCTCTTCCGCAAGGCCCTGGAGCGCTACACGGAGGGCCCCGGCGGCTATGTCGAGCGGGCCCTGGAGGAGCCGACCGCCCGCGAGGTCGCCGCCGCGCTCCTCGCCGGCTCCATCCGCTCCGCCACCCGCCCCTCCTGCCCCCGGGGCTGCCTGGGCGTCCAGGGCGCCCTGGCCACGAGCGAGCCCGGACGCGAGGTCCGCGACCTCCTCGCGGAGTGGCGCAACGAGGGCTGCCGCCGGGTGCGCGACCGGTTCCGGCGCGCTGTCGAGGAGGGTGACCTGCCCGCCGACGCCGACCCGGACCTGCTGGCCCGCTACGTCACCACCATGATCTTCGGCATCGCGGTCCAGGCCGCGAGCGGCGTCGCCGCGCCCGGCCTCCAGGCCATGGCCGACGCGGCGCTGCGCGACTGGCCATCGGCGTAACCCGTCGCCTGGCGATCAGAGTGCACTCAGAGTACGCTCTGAGAATGAGTATCGCGCACTCGGCATCCGAAGCAGAATCCGTCTCGTTCACTGATCTGTCGCGGAACCCGAAGGCCGTCGCGGCCAAGGCCGCCGCGCTGGGATGCGTGCGCGTGACGCACCGAGACGCCCCGGACATGGTGCTGACCACGGCCATACAGGCAGAGCGGGCCGAGGAGAACCTGACCACCGCGTCCCGGCTGTTCCTCGCCCTGATGAAGCAGGACGAAGGCGCCAGGTCGCTTCTGGTCGCGCTGCCCGAGGTGTTCCCGTGGGTGCGTCACCTGGATGAGGAAGAAGTCAGGGAGTTCACCGTCGAGCTCTTGGACGCGTTGTCCGACGCCGCGGAGTTGGGCGCGAGGGAGGCCGTGCACCGGGCGATCGTCTCCTGGCGGGCGACCGCCCGGATCAATGCCGACCCCGACCAGCTCAGGGAAGCACTCCGCCCGCTCGGCGACGCCGACCTCGGCCCAGTCGAGGTGGACGAGTGAGCCCGAAGAAGGGCGACCGGGTCAGCGTCCCTCCCCTGAGCGGCTGGAATGTGGTCTACGGGACGACAGAGGCCGCGACCGGTTGGGAAGAGCTGTGTCGGGTGGCGTTGCCCAACGCGCACCGCTGCTTGGAGGCCCTTCGCACGGACCCGCTGTCGCGGGCCAACTGGAACCGTCAGCACCAACTCCGCGGCAGGCACGCCACGAAGGAGTGGAAGGGCTCCGAGCTGGAGCAGTGGGAGTACGAGATCACCAGCGGGGGGCGGGTGCGCTACCTGGTCAGCATGGAGACCTCGACGGTGATTCTGGTGTACGCCTCACCGCGCCATCCGAAGGACACCGAGTAGCTTCCGGGCTTCCGCTCCCTGGCCGGCCGCTCAGGACGTGAGGCCCTTGAGGCGGCTCGTGGCGTCCCGCAGCACCTCTTCCCTCTTGCAGAACGCGAACCGCACCAGGTGCGCGGCCTCGGGCTGGTGGTCGTAGAAGACCTGGGTGGGGACCGCGACCACGCCGCAGCGCTCCGGGAGCGAGAGGCAGAAGTCGATGCCGTCCGAGGCGCCGAGGGGGCGGATGTCGGTGGTGATGAAGTACGTGCCCGCCGAGCGGAAGACCTCGAAGCCCGCGTCGCGCAGGCCCGCCGAGAGGAGGTCGCGCTTCGTGCGGAGGTCGTCTCTCAGCCCCTCGTAGTACGTGTCCGGGAGCGCCAGGGCCTCCGCGATCGCGTACTGGAAGGGGCCCGAGGCGACGTACGTGAGGTACTGCTTGGCCGCGCGGACCGCCGCCAGCAGCTCCGGCGGGGCCATGGCCCAGCCGACCTTCCAGCCCGTGAACGCGAAGGTCTTGCCCGCCGAGGAGATCGTGACCGTGCGCTCGCGCATGCCCTCGAAGGAGGCCAGGGGGAGGTGCTCGCCGTCGTAGACCAGGTGTTCGTAGACCTCGTCCGTGACCGCCAGCAGGTCGCGCTCGACGCAGAGTCCGGCGATCGCGGCGAGTTCGTCGCGGGTGAGGACGGTGCCGGTGGGGTTGTGCGGGGTGTTGAGGAGGATGAGGCGGGTGCGGTCGGTGACCGCGTCGCGCAGCTCGTCCAGGTCCAGTGCGTACGCGCCGTCGCGCGGGCGGAGCGTGACCGGGACGCGGGTGCCGCCCGCGAGGGCGATGCTGGCCGCGTACGAGTCGTAGTACGGTTCCAGCGCGATCACTTCGTCGCCGGGCTCGACCAGGCCGAGGAGCGAGGCGGCGACGGCCTCCGTCGCGCCCGCCGTGACCAGGATCTCGGTGTCCGGGTCGTAGGTGAGACCCAGCTCGCCGTAGAAGCGGGACTGGTGGGCGGCGACCGCCTCGCGCAGCTCGGGGACGCCGGGGCCCGGCGGGTACTGGTTGCCGCGTCCGTCGCGCAGCGCGCGGACCGCCGCCTCCCGCACGGACTCGGGGCCGTCGACGTCGGGGAAGCCCTGGCCGAGGTTGATCGAGCCGGTGCGGACGGCGAGCGCGGACATCTCGGCGAAGATCGTCGTGCCGAACTCGGCGAGCCGGCTGTTGAGTGGAGGTCGTCCCATGGGCTCATCCTGCCTCCTGGGCGGCGTCCTTGACATAGGCCAGGACCGCGAGGACCCGGCGGTTGTCGTCGTCGGAGGGCGGCAGGCCGAGCTTGCCGAAGATGTTCGAGGTGTGCTTGATGACGGCCCGTTCGGTGATCACCAGGCGTTCGGCGATGGCCGCGTTGGACCGGCCCTCCGCCATCACGTCCAGCACCTCCCGCTCCCGCGCGGTGAGCCGCCCGAGCGGCGCGGCGCCCGGGGCACCCGGCTGCGCGGAGCTGGCCATCAGGCGGGCGATGACCTGCGGGTCCATCGCGGTGCCGCCCGCGGCGACGCGGCGCACGGCGTCCACGAAGGCGTCGGGGTCGAAGACCCGGTCCTTGAGCAGATAGCCGATGCCCCCGCTGCCGTCGGCGAGCAGCTCCTTGGCGTAGAGCTGCTCGACGTACTGCGAGAGCACCAGCACCGGCAGGCCCGGGACCTCCCGGCGGGCCTCCAGCGCGGCCTGGAGGCCCTCGTCGGTGAACGTCGGGGGGAGACGGACGTCGACGACGGCCACGTCCGGGCGCTCGGTGACGAGCGCCCGGCGCAGCTCCGGACCGTTGTCGACGGAGGCGACGATCTCGAAGTCGTACGCCTGGAGCAGGCGGACGAGTCCGTCCCTCAGCAGGAAGAGGTCTTCGGCGAGGACGACGCGCACGGCAGCTCCATGGTCAGGGTCGTCGGGCCGCCCACAGGGCTGTGCACGGCGAGGATTCCGTCGAAGGTGGCCAGGCGGCGTTCCATGCCGCGCAGGCCCGTGCCGTCGGCCGGGTCGGCGCCGCCGTGCCCGTCGTCGGTGACCGTGGCGCGCAGCCGCCCGTCGGTGTGCCACAGCTCGACGGTGACGCGCTGGGCGCCGCCGTGCTTCGCGGCGTTGGTCAGCGCCTCGCAGACCGCGAAGTACATCGCGGACTCGACGGGCGCCTCGAACCGGCCCTCCAGCTCGGTGTTGACCTCGACGTGCAGGGGGCTGTCCATGCCCAGCGCGCGGACCGCGTCGGCCAGGCCCCGGTCGGCGAGGACCGGCGGGTGGATGCCGCGCACCAGGTCGCGCAGCTCGTTGAGCGCGTTGGCCGAGGCGTCGCGGGTGTCGGCGAGGATCGCGCGGGCGGCCTCCGGGTCCTTGGAGAGCAGCCGCTCGGCGACGCCCAGGTTCATGCCCATCGCGACGAGCCGCGCCTGCGCGCCGTCGTGCAGATCCCGCTCGATACGGCGCAGTTCGGCGGCGGACGTCTCGACCGCGTCCGTACGGGTCCGCGTCAGGTGCCGGACCTGACGCGCCATCTCGGTCGGCGCGAGCAGCGTACGGGCGAACCCGGCGTGCAGCCGCGTGACGTGCGGGGCGGCGGCGAGGCCCGCGAGCAGGACCGGCAGTCCCAGCGCGGCGGCCGTCAGCGCTGAACCGCTGTCGGTCACCTTCAGCGCGAGGTACCAGTTGTTGCCGCCCGCGTCGGTGATCGGCTCCCACAGGAGCGGCATCAGCAGCCCCATCAGCCCGTACCCGGCGACGGCCAGCGGCACCAGCGCCAGCACGAGCCCCGCGAAGCAGCTCACCAGCGCCCAGGCCATGTCGCGCCAGGTGCCCTGGTCGCTCAGCGCCCACTGGGTGCGCTGCGCCCAGCCCTTGACCCCGGCCTCGGGCTCGGCGCGCGGGATGTACGGCTCGTCGATCTCCACGCCGGACCAGCGGCCCGAGACGCGCCGGGTGAGGTCGGCCGAGCGGTGCAGCGCCCGGCAGGCCGGGGGCACCAGGAAGACGCCGACGCCGACGCCGAGGAGCGCGACGGCCACCAGGACGGCGCTGAACGCGAGGACGTTGAGGACGGCGAGGCCCGCGAGCGCGAGCCCCTGGAACGCGGCGCGCAGATGCCGGACGACGAGGCCGCCGTGGGCGCTGTGTCCGCCGTGGCCGCCGTGCTGCTTCCCGTGCGTTCCCCTGATCGCGGTGCTGCTCATCGCGGCCCCCTCCCTCGCGCGGCCCGGTGCCGCGCTGTGTTCTCCAGTCTGTTCGGGCGGGCACGGGGGGTCACTGGACCTCTGTGGCGTCTGCGGGGGTGTAGCCAGGTACCCCCCGGGAGGCCACACCACCGTATGTGAGGGCGCTGACGCGGAGCGTTGAATGTGGGGCATGGGAGTTCCGTTCTCGTGGGAGGGGCGACGGATGGACAGGCACGCGCGGAAGCGGTTATGGGTACGGCTGTTGGGCCTGCCGGCCCTGGTGGCCGTGCTGTTCGGCACGGGAGTGCCGGGGACGGCGTACGGGGCGGAGCGCGAAGGGGACGCGCGCGAGCCCTCGTTGGGCGAGACCGTCGACCGGACGGTGCGGCGCCAGCTCGACGCGTACCGCATCCCGGGCGCCGCCGTGGTCGTCGTCTCCGGCGGCAGGCAGGTGTACGCGAAGGGGTACGGGGTCGCCGACGCGGACGGCGGCAAGCGGGTGAGCCCGGACCGCACGGGCTTCTTCATGGGCTCCGACGCGAAGGTGTTCACGGCGATGGCCGTGCTCAGGCTCGCCGAGAGCGGGAAGCTGCACCTGCGCGCCGACGTCAACCGCTACCTGGACGACGTCGAGATCGAGGACACCTACCCGGGCCGTCCGGTGACGGCCCGCCATCTCCTCACGCACACCGCCGGGTTCGACAACGCGATCGTCGGCCGGGCCGCCGACGGGCCCGTGAAGGACCCCGGCGAGCTGGGCGAGAGCCTCGCCGCGCACCAGCCCCGCCGCGTACGCCCGCCCGGCAGGGTCGCCAGCTACGACAACTACGGTGTCGCGCTCGCCGGGCACCTGGTCGAGGAGGTCTCCGGGGAACCCTTCGCGCGCTATGTCGAACGGCACGTGCTGCGCCCGCTCGGCATGCGCGACACGAGCTTCGCGCAGCCGCTGCCCGCGCGCCTCGCGCGCGACGTCGCGCGCGGCCACCGCCCCTCGGGCGGCGGCGACGGGCAGACCACCGCGCGCGGCCAGTACGGCGCCTGGTCCCCGACCGGCGCCGGGGCCGTCACCACGGCGGCCGACATGGGGCGGCTGATGCGCGCCCAGCTCGCCAGGAAGGGCGCGCTGGAAGAGCGCTCGTACCGCGCCATGCAGAAGCGGCAGTTCGGCAACGACGCGCGGCTGCCCGGGATGGGCTACATCCTGGAGGAGCGCCGCCGGGGCGGCCACCGCATGCTCGTCAAGGACGGCGACATGCCCGGCTTCCACGACAACATGGCCCTCCTCCCGGACCGCGGGGCGGGCGTCTACGTCGCGTACAACGGCGACGGCGAGGACGGCCGCGCGGCGCTCGCCGGGCAGGAGGTCGCGGAGCGCGTCGCGGACCGTCTGTACGGGAAGCCGCGCCCCGTTTCCGCGAAGAAGGCCGACGGGGACGACGCCGGCGCGTACGAGGGCGAGTACCGCTCGACCCGTACGAGCCGCTCCGATCTGACCCGCGCCGCCGACCTCACCGGCGCGGTCACCGTCAGCGCCGGGGACGACGGCACGCTGACCACCGAGGGCCCGCTGAGCCGCGACCCCGACGTGACCGAGCGCCACTGGGTGCCGGTCGGCGACGGGGAGTTCCGGGAGAAGGGCGGCGACGGGCAGGACCTGCTCGGGTTCCGCGACGGACGGCTCACCGTCTCCTCCGACCCGAGCGTCGCCTACGAGCGCGCGCCCTGGTACGAGGCCCCGTCCCTCCACCGGGGCGTGCTGCTCGGAGGGCTGGCGGCGCTCGTCCTCTCGGCGCTCGGCTGGGGCGTGGCGGCGCTGGTGCGCGCCGCGCGCGGGCTCCCCGCGCCGCCGCCGGGCGCGCGCGTGGCGCGGGGACTGGTGTGGTGCGTGCTCGGGCTGGTCGGCGCCGCCGTCGCCTGCTTCCTGAAGCTGGTGTCCGATCCGAACGTGATGAACGAGGCCGTCTTCCTCGGCGACTCCGCGCTGATGGGCGCGGTGCCGGTGCTGTTGCGGATCGCGATGGGCGTCGCGGGATGTGTCGTGGTGTGCGCCGTGCTGAGTTGGTGGCGGGGGTGGTGGGGAGTTGCCGCCCGCATCCACTACGCGGCTGTCGCCGTTGCTGCTGCGCTGGTCCTTGGGGTTGCCGCCTCGTACCACTTGGCGTGGTGAGGAGTGCGCCCACGGCGGGTGCGGGGTGCGGCCGGTGGGCGGGTGCGGCCCGGTTGTGCCCACCCTCCCCCGGACTCCGTCCGGGAGGTGCCCCCACGCCCAGCGGGGTGATTGCCCACAACCTGTCATGGCCCAGCCCGCCAGGAGGTCGCCGGGCGGTGGTCCGTGAGGCGGGCGCGGGCCCAGGCGGCGAACTCCTGGCGTACTGCGGGGAGTTCGGCGTTGGCGCGGGACATGGCGTGCAGGACCGTGGTCAGGGCGACCAGTTCCTCGGTGTCGGGGTTTCCGCGGACGACGCGGATCGTCGGCGCGGCCATCACACCGGCGCGTTTCCGTGCTTGCGGGACGGGAGGTCGGCGTGTTTGGCGCGCAGGCTGCGCAGGGCGCCGATGAGGACCCGGCGGGTGTCCGCCGGGTCGATCACGTCGTCCACGAGCCCGCGCTCGGCGGCGTAGTAGGGGTGCATGAGTTCGGCCTTGTACTCCTTGATGCGCTGGGCCCGGAGGGTCTCCGGGTCGTCGGAGGCGGCGATCTCGCGGCGGAAGATGACGTTCGCGGCGCCCTCGGCGCCCATGACCGCGATCTCGTTGGTGGGCCAGGCGAAGGTCAGGTCGGCCCCGATGGACTGGGAGTCCATGACGATGTACGCGCCGCCGTACGCCTTGCGCAGCACGACGGAGACCCGGGGCACCGTCGCGTTGCAGTAGGCGTACAGCAGCTTCGCGCCGTGCCGGATGATCCCGCCGTGCTCCTGGCCGACGCCCGGCAGGAAGCCGGGGACGTCGACGAGCGTGACGAGCGGGATGTTGAAGGAGTCGCAGGTCTGGACGAAGGCGGCGGCCTTCTCGCTGGCGCCGATGTCGAGCACGCCGGCCATGGACGAGGGCTGGTTGGCGACGACACCGACGACCTGCCCGCCGAGGCGGGCGAGGGCGCAGACGACGTTGGTGGCCCAGCCCTCGTGGACCTCGAAGCAGTCGCCGTCGTCCACGATCTCCTCGATCACGTCCCGCACGTCGTACGCGCGCGTGGGCTCGGCGGGCACCAGGTCGAGGAGGGCATCGTTGCGCCGGTCGACGGGGTCGGCGCAGTGCTCGGCGGGCGGGAGTTCGCGGTTGTTCTGCGGGAGCAGGGAGAGCAGGTGGCGCACGTCGGCGAGGCAGGACTCCTCGTCGTCGTGGGCGAACGCGGCGACCCCCGAGATCGTCGCGTGGGCCTGGGCGCCGCCGAGGCCGTCCTGGGTGATCTCCTCGCCGGTGACGGCGCGGACGACGTCGGGCCCGGTGATGAACATCTGCGAGGTCCCGCGGACCATGAAGACGAAGTCCGTGAGCGCCGGGGAGTACGCGGCGCCGCCCGCGCACGGGCCCAGCATCACGGAGATCTGCGGGATCACGCCGCTCGCGCGGGTGTTGCGGCGGAAGATGCCGCCGTACCCGGCGAGCGCCGTGACGCCCTCCTGGATACGGGCGCCCGCGCCGTCGTTGAGCGAGACGAGCGGGGCTCCCGCCTGTTCGGCGAGGCCCATGACCTTGTGGATCTTCTCGGCGTGGGCCTCGCCGAGGGCGCCGCCGAAATGCCGGAAGTCGTGGGCGTAGACGTAGACCGTACGGCCGTGGACCTCGCCCCAGCCGGTGATCACGCCGTCGGTGTGCGGGCGCTTGTTCTCCAGGCCGAAGCCGGTGGCGCGGTGCCGGCGCAGGGTCTCGATCTCGGTGAAGGTGCCCTCGTCGAAGAGCAGCTCGATGCGCTCGCGCGCCGTGAGCTTGCCCTTCGCGTGCTGGGCCTCGGTGGCGGGGCCCGGGCCCTCGCGTATCTCGTCACGCAGGCGGCCCAGTTCCTGGGCGGCTGTCCGCAGCACGGTTCTCTCCCTTCGGTGGTCAGACCCCGGCCCCGGCGCCCGCCCCCACGGGCACGGGGGACGGCAGGAGCAGGGGCGAGGCGTCGTGCTCGGTGACGCGCGGGGGCGGGCCGAGCACGGCGAGGCAGGCGCGGTAGCCGGGCCCCGGGGCGAGGTCGGTGAGGTGGGGCAGGACGAGCGGCCGGGGGCGGGCCCGCCATGCGAGAAGCTCGGCCTCCGCGTCGGGCGGGCTGACCGAGAGCTGGACGGGCTCGATCATCACGCCGTCCCCGGTCGCCTTGAGCGCGGACTCCTTCCTGGTCCAGTAGCGGATGAAGCCGGCGGCACGGTCGCCCGGCGGGCACCCGGCGAGGGCCTCGCGTTCGGCCTCGGTGAGGACCGTCTCGACGAGGTCGTCGGGCCGCCCGGTGACCTGCTCGACGTCGACGCCGAGCGGGGCGCCCCTGGCCACCGCCACGGCGACGCGCTGTCCCGAGTGCGAGAGGGAGAGCTGCCAGTCGCCGGGGGCGAGGAGCTGGGGCTTGCCGTGCGGGCCGCCGCAGTGCGCGCACACGGCGCTGAACTCCAGCAACTGCGGCGGCCGTCCGACGTGCGCGCCGAGGACCTTGCGGGCCAGGGCGTGCGCGGTGAGGTAGAGGGCACGGCTCGCCGGGAGGCGGAGCCGCTGCCAGCGGGTGTGCTCCCTGGCGTCCAGGAGGGCACGCAGATCGGTGCGTTCGTCCGTTCCGTGGGTCGGGGTGGCCCACCAGACCTGCGCGCCTCCGGCGGGGAGCCGGGGTATCGGATGGTCCATGGGAACCTCCTCCGTGGTGTGTCCGGGTGTGGCGGAGTGGCTGTGTGGCGGAGTGTCGGTCGGGCGCGGGGTACCGGCGGGTGGCCTCCGCCGTGCGGCGCCCGGGACCCCGGGCACGAGGCCACCGCGGCGGGCGTCACGCGTGGCGGGCCAGGAGGACGCGGTGCATGGGGGTGTCCAGGAGCGCGACGCGGCGCAGGCCCGCGTCGGAGAGCCACTGGTCGTAGTCCTGGACCGAGAAGGCGTCGCCGCCGCCGGTGGCGAGCATCGAGGCCGCGAAGAGGCGGAAGAAGCGGTTCTGGGTGGTGCCCTCGCCGCCGTCCTCGTCGACGATGTGGTCGGCGATGGCGATGACCCCGTCGTCGGAGACGGACTTGGACGCCTTGAGCATCAGGTCCCGCGCGGACTCCGGCGTCTGGAGGTGGAAGATGTTGACGAAGAGCGCCAGGTCGCTGCCCGTGCCCCAGTCGTCGTTCCAGAAGTCGCCCGTACGGCCGTGGAAGCGGCCCGCGACGCCCAGGTCGGCGGCCTGCCGGTCGGCGATCGGGATGATGCGCTCGGCGTCCAGCCCCGCGGCCTCCAGCTCGGGGAACTCGCCCAGCAGCAGATGGCTGTAGATGCCCGTGCCGCAGCCGACGTCGAGCAGCTTCCGGCCCGCGCCCGAGGTCCAGCCCTGGCCGCGCAGCTCCTCGGCGAGGGAGCGGACGATGGGCGGGGCCCAGAAGTTGATGCCGCGGACCAGGGAGGTGTAGTCCTCCTCGGATATCTGGTTCAGCCGCTGCTCGCCCTCGGTGGAGCGGGCGCCGTCGCGGACGTTGCCCGCGAGGTGGCGCCAGGCGTGCCAGGCGACGTTGCGGTCGTGGCCGATCTTCCCGGCGAGGCTGAAGATCCCGTCGGGCGCGAAGACGCCGTGCAGCACGGTGGGCAGGGTGTAGACGGCCTGGCCGTCGGTGCCGCGGGTGCGCTCCACGATGTCGTACGCGGACAGCCCGTCCAGCAGCACGCGGGTCGCGCGCAGGTCGGTGCCCAGGGTCTCGGCGAGGCCGGCCGCGGTGGCGGGGCCCTCGGTGAGCGCGGCGAACGCGCCCAGGTCCTGAGCCGCCTCGATGACGCCCGGCGCCCACATGCCGATGAGGTGCTCGTACAGCCGGTGTGCGGCGCGCACTTCGCCCGGGCTCCCGTCCGGAAACCGGCTCGTGTCGACGAGCGGGGTGAGGTTCGCGGAGGGCTCGACGGAGATCCGCGCGGACGCGGCGACGGTGGTGACGGTGGTGACGGACATGGTGGTCTCCTCTGTCGGAGTGGGAAGCAGGGGCGCGGCGGTCACAGGACGATCCCGCCGTCGATCTGGAGCACGGATCCCGTCATGTACGCGGACTTGTCGGAGGCCAGGAACGAGACGGCCTCGGCGACCTCCTCGGCGGTGCCGAAGCGGCCGAGCGGGATCGCGTCGAGCGCGCGGCGGCGGGCGGTCTCGCCGAGCACGCCGGTCATGTCGGTCTCGATCATTCCGGGGGCCACGGCGTTGGCGCGGATGCCGTACTTGCCGACCTCCTTGCCGAGCGCCCTGGTCAGGGCGATGATCCCGGCCTTCGAGGCGGAGTAGTTGCCCTGCCCCGGGTTGCCGTAGACCCCGGAGATCGAGGACAGCGTGATGATCGACCCGGCCTTGCGCTTGACCATCGGGAAGAGCACGGAGCGCAGCACGTGGGCCACGCCGTCGAGGTTGGTGTCGATGACCTCCTGCCAGTCGGAGTCGGACATCATCAGCAGCGGCTTGTCGCGGGTGACGCCCGCGCTGGCCACGGCGACGGAGATCGGGCCCAGTTCCTTCTCGGTGCGTGCGACCCACGCCCGTACGCCCTCCGGGTCGCTGATGTCGAGGCGCTGCGGCAGCCACTCCACGCCGATCGCGTCCAGCTCCTTGCCGAGCGCCTCGGCCGAGGACTCGTCGGAGCGGTAGCAGAAGCTGATGGCGTGGCCGTCGCGGGCCAGGCGCAGGGCCGCGGCCCTGCCGATGCCGCGGGAGCCGCCGCTGACCAGGGCGACGGGCAGCTTCCCGGCCGTCACGGCGCTCATCGCCCGGCACCGCCGTTCCCGCACAGGCGCAGCACGGCGCACGCGACCAGGCCGTCCCGGTCCACCGAGGTGACGACGGCCGTACGGCCGGCCGAGTCCGGGTCGTCGGCGGCGCCGACCAGCGCGGCGGCGAGCTGGAAGGCGCCGGAGGCGCCCGAGGTGTCGCCGATCAGCTCGTGCCCGGCGAGGCGCTCGGCGGCCTCGGTGCCGAACCGGGCGGCGAGCAGCTCCTGTTCGGCCGCGCCGTACGCGCCGGGCAGGCCGCCGCCGAGCGCCGCCCACACCTCCTCGGTGCCGGTGCCCGACCGGGCGAGCGCCTCGTCGACGCAGGCGGCCAGGGTGCCCGGCAGGTCTCCGCGCACGTCGGCGCGTACGTCGATGGCGAGCAGCTCCGCGAGCGGCGGGTGCGCGTGTGCGCCCTCCGCGTCGCCGGGCTCCAGGACGAGCACGGCACACCCCTCTCCGAGCGGCACGGTCCCGGGCGCCTCCGCGCCGTGCTTCTCCAGCCAGGCGCGCGCGGCCGAGTACTCCTCGACGGCGCCCACCACGGTCCGCTCGGCGCGCCCGGCGGCCAGCAGCCTGCGCGCGTACGCCAGGGCCAGCAGACCGGCCGAACGGCCGCCCGCGACCGTGGTGTTGGGGCCCTTGAGGCCGAAGCGGATCGCGGTCGCGGACGCCGGGCAGTTCATGAGGACGCTCGGCATCATCTGCGCGGGCACGTCGTAGGGCTTGGCCTCCTCGAAGGAGGCGCGGACGAAGGTGTGCTGGGTCTGGGCGCTGCCCAGCGCGGTGCCCAGCACGAGCGCCGTGCCCGTGCCGTCGGGCACCGGACTGCCCGCGTCCTCCGCCTCCTGGAACAGCTCGCGGACGGCGGTGACGGCCAGGCCCGTCATCCGGTCCATGGTGCGGGTGCCGGCCTTGCCGAGGACCGTGCGGACCTCGAAGTCCGGCACCAGGCACGCGGTGGTGTCGGGGCCGCGCCAGACCTCCGTGTCGAGCGCGGCGGCGGTGGGGCCCCCGGAGGTGATCCCCTCGGCGTGCGCCGTACGGCCGAGACCGTACGGCGAGACGGCCGACCAGGCGGTGATCACCGGATGCCCGGTGGTGTCGCTGGTCATCGCTGATCCTCCTCGTGACGTCCCAGCACGAGGGAGGCGTTGTTGCCGCCGAAGGCCAGGCCGTTGTTGACGACCACGCGCAGCGGCGCCGGGAGCGCCCTGTTGGGCACGCAGTCGATGCCGCAGTCGGGGTCGGTGGAGCGGTGGTTGACGGTGGGCGGGACGAAGCCGCGGGCCAGCGCGATGGCGGAGGCGGCGGCGCCCAGGGCGCTGGCGGCGCCCATGGAGTGGCCGAGCATCGACTTGAGCGCGACGGTGCGCGGCGGGTCGTCCCCGAAGACCTGGCGGATGGCGCGGGCCTCGGTCACGTCGTTCGTCTTCGTGCCGGTGCCGTGCGCGGAGACCAGGTCCACCTCGTCGGGCTTCACGCCCGCGTCGGACAGCGCCAGCTCCATGACGCGCGCGACGCTCTCCAGGTCGGGCGCCGTGGGGTGGTGGGCGTCGCAGTTCAGGCCGTAGCCGAGCAGCTCGGCGTAGATCCGGGCGCCGCGGGCGCGGGCCGCGTCCAGGCTCTCCAGCAGCAGGACCCCGGCGCCCTCGGCGGTCAGCAGCCCCTCGCGGTTGGCGTCGAAGGGGCGGCACCGGTCGGAGGCGACGAGCCCCAGCCGGGAGAACCCGGCGAACGTGCGGCGCGCGAGGGCGTCGGCGCCGCCGACCAGCGCGTAGTCGGCCTCGCCTGAGCGGATCGCGTCGAAGCCGTCGCCCACCGCGTAGTTGCCCGCGGCGCAGGCCGTGCCGACGACGGACGGGGCCGCGTCGGGGAGCCGCAGCTCCTGGACGATCGCGAGCGCCAGCCGGTGCGGCGGGAGCCGGCGGACGGCCGACGGGTCGATGCCCTCGGGTCCGCCGCCGGTCACCTCGGCCTCGACGATCTCCTCCAGCTCCGCCGCTTCCCCGTCGGTGGTGCCGATGGTGACGAGCCCGCGCAGGTCGCGGAGCCTGCTGGGCTCCAGGCCCGCGTCCCAGGCCGCCATGCGCGCGGCGGCCAGCGAGAACCGCGTGGCGTGGCCCAGCTCCTCGTGCGGCAGGTGGTGGATCCAGTCGGCCGGGTCGAAGTCCTTGACCTCGTGCGCGAGCTGCTGCCGGAAGCCGGTGGCGTCGAAGCGGGTGATGGGGCCGGCGCCGCACCGTCCGGCGCGCAGCGCCCGGGTGAACTCGGCGGCGCCGTTCCCGATGCTCGACAGGACGCCGATGCCGGTGACGACGACGCGCCTGCCCTCGCCTCCGCCTCCGCCCGGGGGGCGCTCGCCGGTGCCGCTCATCGGGCCGCCGCCCGCGACAGCACGTCGAGCACGGCCTCCAGGTTCACCATCGCGGGCAGCTCCTCCTGCTCGATGGTGACGTCGAAGGTCTTCTCCAGCGCGGACAGGACCTCGATCGCGCCGAGCGAGTCGGCGCCGTAGTCCTCGACGAACAGCCCGGTGCGGGTCAGCTCCTCGCCCTCCAGGTCGAGGGAGTTCACGAGGATCTCGCGGACGGTGGCCTCGGTCTTCTCGTCGATCACGACAGTGCTCATGGCGGGTTCCTCCGTTGTGGATGTGCGGGTTCGTCAGGGGTGGTCAGGAACGGACGAGGCTCTTGGGCCGCAGGTCGGTCCAGGTCTCCTCGATGTGGGCCAGCGCCTCGGCCCTGGTGGCCGCCGGGAGGACCTCCGTCCACCCGGGCGGCACCTCGGCGAAGGTGGGCCATATGCAGTGCTGGCCCTCGTCGTTGGCGAGCACCACGAAGGTGCCGGACTCGTCGTCGAACGGATTCGTCATTGCGGGGTCGCTCCCTTTTTCCCGTTACCGGTTTTCCAGTGACCGGCCCAGGATTTCCGCGATGTCCTGCGCGGGGCCGGTGTCCAGCATTCCGTCGTGGTCGGAATTCACGTCGTGGCGGACGATTCCGCCCGCCGCGTACGGGGCCCAGATCTCCTCGGGCGACGGGCGGCCGTCCGGGGTGTCCGGGGTGTCCGGGGTCTCCCGGGTGGCGGCGAAGAAGAGCAGCTCGCCGTCGTACGTCCCCGGGCGGTGCGCGGCGCCGAGGGCGCTCAGGTGCCGGATGACGCCGAGGAGATTGCGGAGCCGGCGCTCGTCCAGCTCCGCGAGGGGGTTGGCGTGCCGCTTGAGCAGGGCGAGGACCGAGGCCGGCGTCGGCTCGGCGTCCGCCGGGTGTTCCAGGCCGAAGCGGGTGAGGAGCTGCGCGAGGAGGGCGCGCTCGCTCAGGTCGGGCTCGTCGGACCCGGGGTCCGTGCCGCCCGGGCCGCCCGCGGGGAATCCGTCGAGATTGGCCAGCAGGCCGACCTCGCGGCCCAGCGCGCGGAGCTGCACGGCGATCTCATGGGCGACCAGGCCGCCGAAGGACCATCCGAGAATACGATAGGACCCGGTGGGCTGAATTTCCAGTATTCGCGCCACATATTCCTTCGCCAATTCCGTGACGCTGCCGGGGAGTTCCTCGGACTCCAGAATTCCGCCGGACTGGAAGGCGTGCACCGGAATTCCCTCGGGCAGCGCGCCGGCCAGCTCCAGGAACGGCCAGCCCAGCCCCACGCCGCCGTGCACGCAGAACAGCGGTTCGCGCGTGCCCCGCGGCCGTACGGCCAGGACCCTGCCGAACGCCTCGATGGCGCCCGTGAACTCGGTGCCGCCCGTGAGAAGGGCCCCCGGCGCCCCCGGAGTCTCCGTCTCCACCGCGACCGTCGCGAGCCCCGCCGCCGTGCGGTGGACGAAGACGTCGGCCGGGGTGAGGTCCACGCCCAGTTCGCGGGCGCGGCCCACCAGCCGGATGGAGCGGATGGAGTCGCCGCCGAGCGCGAAGAACTCGTCGTCGAGGCCCACGCGTTCGAGCCCGAGGACATCGGCGAAGGCCCGGCACAGGGCCCGTTCGACGGCCGTCTCCGGCTCCCGTCCCCCGCCGGCCTCCACCGGCGCGGGGTCGGGCAGCGCCTTGCGGTCCACCTTCGCGTTCGGGGTCAGCGGCAGCTCGGCCAGCTCGGTGAAGGTCGCCGGGATCATGTAGTCCGGCAGCCCGAGCGCGAGATGGGCCCGCAGGTCGGCCAGGTCGAGGCCGGGTTCGCCGCACGGCACCACGTACGCGGCGAGCCGGTCGGTGCCGTCGGCCGGGTCGGTACGGACCACGACCGTGGCGCGGTCCACGCGGGGGTGGCTGAGCAGCGTCGCCTCGATCTCGGCGAGTTCGATGCGGAAGCCGCGGATCTTCACCTGGTGGTCGGTGCGCCCCAGATAGTCCACGGCGCCGTCCGGCCGCCACCGCGCCAGGTCGCCGGTGCGGTACATCCGCGAGCCCGGCTCCCCGAACGGGTCGGCCGTGAAGCGCTGGGCCGTGAGTCCGGGGCGCCCGTGGTAGCCGCGCGTGACGCCCGTACCGCCGATGTACAGCTCACCGACGGCGCCGACGGGCACGGGGCGCAGGGCCGCGTCCAGGACGTAGACCCGGTTGCCCGCGAGGGGGCGGCCGATGGGCGGGGTGCCGGTGCCGTCGAGGCGCGCTGCGGTGGAGTAGATCGTGGTCTCCGTCGGCCCGTACAGGTTCGTCAGCCGCCGTGCCGTGCCGCTCACCGCCGCCGCCAGCGCGGGGCTGATGGCCTCGCCGCCGGTCAGCGCGTGCACGCCGCGCAGCGCCCCGGGGTGCTCGGTGACCAGGGTGTGCCACAGCGTCGGCGTGGCCTGGAGGACGGTGGCGCCGCACCGGTCGAGCAGCGCGGCGAGCGCCGCCGGGTGGCGGACGGTCCCGTGCCCGGCCAGGACGAGCGTGCCGCCGGTGAGCAGCGGCCCGAACAGCTCCAGGTTGGCGATGTCGAAGCCGAACGTCGTCACCGAGACGAACCGGTCCCCGGGGCCCAGCTCCAGCAGCCCCGCCGCGTCCGTGAGGAAGTTGGTGAACGCCCGGCGCGGCACGACGACGCCCTTGGGGCGGCCTGTGGAGCCCGAGGTGTAGATGACGTACGCCGTGTCGTCGGGGGTGGGCTCCCCGTCGCGGTCGGCGGCGGTCAGCGGGTGCGCGGGCAGCGCGCCGTACGCCTCCCGCTCGTCCACGAGCAGCCTCGGTACGGCCTTCAGCTCCGGCACCGTCTCGCACACCGCGCCGTCGGTCAGTGTGAGCACGGGCCCCGCGTCCTCGATCATGTACGCGATGCGGTCCGGCGGGTACGTCGGGTCGACCGGCAGGTAGGCGGCGCCCGCCTTGAGGACGGCGAGCGCGGCCACGACCATCCGCGGCCGGCGCGGCAGCGCGATGGCGACGAGCCGTCCGGGGCCCGCGCCGCGCGCGACGAGCGCGCGGGCCAGCCTGTTGGACTCCTCGTGCAGCTCGCGGTGGCTCATCCCGCGCAGCGCGGACTCGGCCTTCCGCTCGCGCCGCCGCCCCTTCTTCGCCGGGGCGTCGTGGTGCTCGTACAGCAGCGCCGTGCGGTCGGCGAACTCCTCGCCCGCCGCGTCCAGTTGAGCGTGCAGCGGGGCGTGCACCACATGGGCGGGGGCGCCGTTCCAGGACTCCAGGACGCGGGCGCGCTCGCCGGGCAGCAGCGCGGGGATCTCCCCGAGCGGGACCCCGGGCCGGGCCGTGAGCAGCTCCAGCAGATGGCAGAGGCGCTCGGCGAGCGTACGGGCGCCGTCCTCGGTGAACAGGTCGGCGCTGTACTCCAGCCGCCCCGCCAGCCCGCCGGGCCCGCCCGCGTCCGTGCGCCTCTCCGCGAGGTCGAAGGCGAGGTCGAACTTGGCGCCGCCCGTGCCGGCCGAGCCCGCGCGGGCGGTGAGGCCCGGCATCCGGAAGTCGGCCGCCGCGTTGTTCTGGAACGCCAGCATCACCTGGAAGAGCGGATGCCGGGCCACGGAACGGCCGGGGGCCAGGGCCTCCACCAACTGCTCGAAGGGCACGTCCTGGTGCTCGAAAGCGGCGAGGCCCGCCGTGCGCACCCGCCCCACCAGCTCGCGGAAGGTCGGGTCGCCCGAGACGTCGGTGCGCAGCACCAGCGTGTTCACGAACAGACCCACCAGGTCGTCGAGAGCCTCGTCCGTACGGCCCGCGACCGGCGTCCCCACGGGGATGTCGTCGCCCGCGCCGAGCTTGGACAGCAGCGCGGCCAGTGCCGCCTGGGCGACCATGAAGAGGCTGCCGCCGCACTCCTTCGCGAGCGCCGCGGCCCGCTCGTGGACCTCCGGCGGGACGGTGAAGCCGACCGTGCCGCCCTGGTAGCTGGCGAACGCGGGCCGCTGGTGGTCGGTGGGCAGCGGCAGCTCGTCCGGGATTCCGGCCAGCGCCTCGCGCCAGTGCGCGAGCTGCCGCGCGGCGAGGCTGCCGGGGTCGGCCGGGTCGCCGAGCAGTTCGCGCTGCCACAGCGCGTAGTCGGCGTACTGCACGGGCAGCGGCTCCCAGCCGGGCTCCGCGCCGCCCAGCCGCGCGGCGTAGGCGGCGCTGAGGTCCTTCGCGAGCGGCGCGTTCGACCAGCCGTCGGCGGCGATGTGGTGGATCACGGTGACCAGCACGTGCGAGGCCGGGCCGAGCGCGAAGAGCGCGGCGCGCAGCGGGATCTCCCGCGTCAGGTCGAACGGCTCCCGTGCGAACTCCGCGACCGCGTCGTCCAGTTCCTCGCCGGTCACGGCGCGCACGGGCAGCGCGATCCGCACGTTCTCCCTGACCGCCTGGTACGGGGTGCCGTCCCGGCCCTCGGGGAAGACGGTGCGCAGGCTCTCGTGCCGGGCGACGACATCGCCCAGGGCCCCGGCGAGCGCGTCGGTGTCCAGCTTCCCGGCGAGCCCGAGCCGCCACGGCAGGTTGTACGCGGCGGACGAGCCGTCGAGCCGGCTGAGGAACCACATCCGCTGCTGTGCGTACGACAGCGGCGGCTCGGCGGGCCGTTCACCGCCCGTACGGGCGACGAGCGGCGGGCGCCCCTCGGCCGCGGCGCCCAGGCGGGCGGCGAGCGCGGCGGGGGTCGGCGCGTCGAAGACCGTACGGACGGCGAGTTCGGCGTCGAGCAGCGCCCGCACCCGGCTGACCAGGCGCGTGGCGAGCAGCGAGTGGCCGCCGAGGTCGAAGAAGTCGTCGTCCGCCCAGACCTTCTCCACGCCGAGGATGTCCGCGAACGCGCGGCACAGCAGCTCCTCCTGCGGGGTGCGCGGCTCCCGGCCCGCCGTCGCGCCCACGAGGTCGGGCGCGGGCAGGGCCTTGCGGTCCACCTTGCCGTTGGGCGTGAGCGGCAGCGCGTCGAGGACGACCACGGCCGAGGGCACCATGTACGCGGGCAGCACCTCGGCGACGGCGGCCTTGACGGCGTCGGGGCCCGGGGCCTGCGGCGCCCCGGCGACGTGGGCGATCAGCCGCGTCGTCCCGTGCGCGTCGGGCGCGGTCGTCACGACGGCGTCCGTCAGTCCCGGCAGCGCGCGCAGCGCGGCCTCGATCTCGCCCAGCTCCACGCGGTGGCCGCGGATCTTGACCTGGTGGTCGAGCCGTTCGAGGAACTGGAGCCGCCCGTCGGGCAGTTGCCGCACCCGGTCGCCCGTCCGGTACATCCGCGCGCCCGGCTCGGGGTGGAAGGGGTCCGCGACGAACACGGACGCCGTGCGCGCCGGGTCGCCCAGATACCCGCGGCCGACGCCGAGCCCGCCCACGTACAGCTCACCCGGCGTGCCCGGCGGCAGCGGGCGCAGCCCGTCGTCGAGGACGTACAGCGCGGTGTGCCGCACCGGAGCGCCGATCGGCGCGTGCGGCGGGGTCAGCGCCTCGGGCCCCGCGAGGGTCGCGTGGGTGACGTCGTCGGCGCACTCGGTCGGCCCGTAGGCGTTGACCAGCGGAATGCCGGGGAAGCGGGCGAACCAGCGCGCGGCGAGGTCGGCGGGGAGGGCCTCGCCGGTGACGACGAGGCGCCGCAGCGTGCCGAGCGTGGGTGCCGGATCGCCGCTCTCCCAGCCGTCGAGCGCGGCCCGCAGCAGGGACGGTACGACCTCCAGGACGGTGACGCCCTCGTCGTCCACGAGCCCGAAGAGCGCCGCCGGATCGGCCGCCGTCTCCCGCGAGACGACCCGCGTGGTGCCCCCGCTCGTGAGCGCGGCCAGCATCTGCCACACGGAGATGTCGAACGTGACGGGCGCGTTGTGCACCAGCACGTCGCCCTCGCCCATCCCCAGGTCCTCGATCTTGGTGTGGAGGTGGTTGACCATGCCGCGCCGGTGCACCATCGCGCCCTTGGGCTTCCCGGTGGACCCCGAGGTGAAGATCACGTACGCGAGATCGCCGTCCTGTCCGGACAGGGGCGGCAGCGCGCCGTCCTCCGGCGTTCCGGTCCCGTCCAGGGGCAGTACGGGGATCTCCGCGCCGCCGGTCCCCCGTACCGCCCCGGCCAGAGCGGCGTGCTCCGGGCCGGCCAGGAGGAGGTCCGCGCCCGCGTCCGTGACGAGACCCGCCGTGCGGGCCACCGGCGCTTCCACGTCCAGGGGGACCCAGGCGGCGCCGGCGCCCAGGACGCCCAGGACCGCCGTGACGAACGGAACGCCCGGCGCGGCCAGCACGCCGACGAGGGAGCCGGGGCCGACGTCCCGGTCCCTCAGGGCGCGGGAGAGGGCGCCGGAACGGGCGGCCAGGGCGGCGTAGCCGAGCGACGTCGTGCCGTCCGAGACGGCCTCCGCTTCCGGGCGCAGCGCGGCCGTCTCGCGGACCCGCGCGACGACATCGCGGAACAGGTCGTCGGCGGCGGGCGGCGCGGGCCGCAGATGCAGGGCCTCGCGCTCGCCCGGCAGCAGCGTGTCCAGGCGGCCGAACGGCACGTCCGGCGCGTCCAGCAGCCCGCGCAGCACCCGGACGAGCCGGGCGGCGATCTCCGCCGCCTGCCCCGGCGCGTACAGGTCCGGCGCGTAGCCGAGGTCGAGCCGCAGGCTCTCGCCCGGGAGCACCGTCAGGCTCAGCGGATAGTGCGTGGCGTCCTTCGCCTGGAGGTCCGTGATCCGCAGCCCGGGCGCGGGCTCCTCCATCTCGCCGGGGTCGAGGGGATAGTTCTCGAAGACGAGGACGGTGTCGAACAGCTCGGTCGCGTCCACGCACTGCTGGATACGCGTCAGCCCCAGGTGCTGGTGGGCCAGGAGCGCGGCCTGCCGCTCCTGCAGCTCCTCCAGGATCCGGGCGAACGGCTTCGCCGGGTCCAGGTCCACCCGTACGGGCAGGGTGTTGATGAACAGCCCCACCATCGTCTCCACGCCCGGCAGTTCGGGCGGGCGGCCCGAGACGGTGCCGCCGAACACGATGTCCCGCTGCCCGGTCAGCGCCGCGAGCGTCGCCGCCCAGGCGCCCTGGACCACGGTGTTGAGGGTCAGCCCCCGCGCCCGCGCCCACGCCGCCAGCTCGGCGGTGACCTCGCGCGGCAGCGCCGTGCTCTGCCGTACGGGCAGCACCGCGCCGCGCTCCCCGGCGTCGGGCGCGACGAGGGTGGGCCCCGGCAGCCCGTCGAGGGCGGTGCGCCAGGCGGCCTCGGCCGCGTCCGTGTCCTGCCGGGCGAGATGCGCGAGATACGTCTTGTACGGGGTGACGCGCGGCAGGGCGGCGCCGCCGTCCGCGCCGTACAGCGCGAACAGCTCCCGCACCAGCAGCGGCATCGACCAGCCGTCGAAGAGGAGCTGGTGCGCGGTGAGGACGAAGCGGTGCGCCTCCGGGCCCGTACGGATCAGGGTGAAGCGGAGCAGCGGCGGGCGTCCCACGTCGAACCGGCGGACGCGGTCCGCGTCCGTGATCCGGTCGGCCTCCGCCGGGTCCGTGGTCGCCTCCTCGGTCCAGGGGAGGGGCACGGCGCGGGGGATGAGCTGGGCCGGCTCGCCGTTCTTGCGGTAGCGGAACGCGGCCCGCAGGTTCGGGTGCCGCTCCAGCAGCGCCTCCGCCGCGCCCCTGAGGCGGGCGGGGTCGAGCGGGCCCGCGAGGTCCAGCACGAGCTGGATCGCGTACACGTCCAGGCCGCTCGTCCTGTCGGGCTGCGTGAACACCGCGTGGAACAGCAGCCCTTCCTGGAGGGGCGTCAGGGGCAGCACGTCGCTGAGGTTGGGTTTTCTCGATTGCGCTGTTCCGCTGCTCACAGTGACCACTCACCCATCTCGGACATGTCCGCCTCGAACTCGTCGATCTCGTCCTGGCTCAGCGCCAGCAGGTCCACGTCGGACGGGGTGTGGCCGCCCGCCTCGGGGTCGCGCGCGTGGGCGGCGAGCGCCCGCAGGGCGCGGAACCACGCCTCGGCGACCCCGGCCGCCGTCGCCTCGGGGAGTGCCTCGCCCGCCCATGTCCACGTCGCGACGAGCCGCGGCCCTTCGGGCCCGTCCTCGGTCAGCGCGTTGACGCCGAGCACGTGGGGGAGCGGCAGCTCCGGGTCGGCCCCGGCGGCGACCGCCGGGGACTCGGGCGCGGTCGCCCAGTCCTCGGGTCCGCCCGCCGACGAGGGGAGCCGGCCCAGATAGTTGAAGCCCAGCTCGGGCGCGGCGGCCCCGGCCAGGTCGGGCGCGGCCGAGGGCGCCAGGTGGCGCAGCAGGCCGTGGCCGAGTCCGTGGTCGGGCAGCGCGCGGAGCTGCTCCTTGATCTGCTTGAGCGCCCGCCCCGCCGCGGGCCCGCCCGCCCACGCCTCGTCCCGGTCGATGTCGCCGGGGTCGAGCCGTACGGGGCAGGTGCTGGTGAACCAGCCGACGGTGCGGCTCAGGTCCACACCGTCCGCGCACTCCTCGCGGCCGTGGCCCTCCAGTTCGACCAGCACCCCGCCGGGCGTGCCGACGGCCAGCGCGAGTCCGGTCAGCAGCACGTCGTTGATCTCGGCGTGGAACGTGGCCGGGACCTCGGTGAGCAGCGTCCGCGTGGTCTCCGTGTCCAGGACGAGCCGCAGCTCGCGGGCCGTGGCGACGGTGTCGCGCGCCGGGTCGAGCGGACGGTCGCCGAGCAGCGGCCCTCCGGTCCTCAACTGCGCCCGCCACAGCGGGATCTCGGCCGTACGGCGTGCGCTGACGGCCTCCCGTGCGAGCAGCCCCGACCAGTGCCGGTACGAGGTGCCGACCGGTTCCAGCGCCGGCGGCTCCCCGGACACGGCCGCCTCGTAGGCGCGGGCCAGGTCGGGCAGGAGGATCCGCCACGAGACGCCGTCCACGACGAGGTGGTGCAGCGTCAGCAGCAGCCGCCCCCGGCGCCCGGGCCCCGCGTCGAACCAGACGGCCTGCGCCATCACGCCCTCGCGCGGCGCCAGCCGCTGCCGCGCGGCGACGGCCGAGCCGGTGACGACCTCTCCGACGGCCTCCTCGTCGAGCGAGGAGATGCCCGTACGGGAGAGCAGGTCGCGGGCGAACACGGCGCCGGGCTCGGCGATCCGCAGGGTCCATGCGCCGCTGTCCTCGTGGAGAAGCCGCATCCGGAGGGCGTCGTGGTGGTCCAGTACGGCCTGGAGGGCGCGGGTCAGCGTCGGCAGCGAAGCGCCGGCCGGGGTGTGGACGACCACGGCCTGGTGGAAGCCGTCGACGGGGGCGCCGACGGGCGCGGCGAGACCGCGCAGCCAGTGGACGATCGGCGTCGGCGCGAGGTCGCCCACGCCGTCGCCGGTCCCGACGACCTCGCGCGCCGCCGCGCTGCCCGCAGCCTGGGCGACGGCCGCGAGCGCGGCGGGCGTCCGGTGCGTGAACACGTCCTGCGCGGTGATCAGCAGGTCCGCGCGGAGCGCGCGGCTGACGAGCTGGATCGAGCTGATCGAGTCGCCGCCGAGGTCGAAGAAGCTGTCGTCGGCGCCGACCTCGTCCAGCGCCAGCACCTCGCGGAAGATCCCGCACAGCGTCTCCTCGCGCGGCGTCGCCGCCGCCCGCCCCGTCGAGACGGTCCCGAAGTCGGGCGCGGGCAACGCCTTCCGGTCCAGCTTCCCGTTGCCGGTGAGCGGCAACACCCCCAGCTCGACAAAGGCCGCCGGCACCATGTACTCCGGCAACCGCTCCTTGAGATGCGCCCTCAGCGCGTCCGCGCCCGGACCGGAGGGGACGCTCCCCGGCACCGCGCCGGGGTCGGCGTCCGCCGGGCCGTCCGTCCTCGGGGCGGACGACGGAGTGCCGGGTGCGTGCGGACCGGGGGCCGGGACCACGTAGGCCGCCAACTGCCTTACCCCCGGGCGGTCCTCGCGGACCACTACCGCTGCCTGGGAGACGGACGGGTGGGCCAGGAGGGCCGTTTCGATCTCGCCGGGTTCTACGCGGAAGCCGCGGATCTTGACCTGTTCGTCGGCGCGGCCGACGTAGTCGAGGGTGCCGTCGGGGTTCCAGCGGACCAGGTCGCCCGTGCGGTACATGCGGTCGCCGGGGGCGCCGTACGGGTCGGCGGTGAAGCGCTGGGCCGTGAGGGCCGGGCGGTGGAGGTAGCCGAGGGCCAGTCCGGCGCCCGCGAGGTACAGCTCGCCGGGGACGCCCACCGGGACGGGCCGCAGCGCCGTGTCGAGGACGCGCAGCCGCGTACCGGCGAGGGGGCGGCCGATGGGCGGCCGGGCGCCGTCGGCGAGGGGCTCCAGCGGCGGGCTGACCGTGGCGCAGACGGTGGCCTCGGTCGGCCCGTACGCGTTGAGCATCGCGCGGCCCTCGGCCCAGCGGCCGACGAGTTCGGGCGGGCAGGACTCCCCCGCCGTGATCACGGTGAGGCCGTGCGGCATGGGCAGTTCCTCCGGCCAGGCGGCGAGCACCGTCGGCGGGAGGCAGACGACGTCCACGCGGGACTCGGCGATCAGCCGGGCCAGGGGCTCGCCGGGGGCGCGCAGCGCGTCGTCGGCGAGGACGAGGACGGCGCCGGTCAGCAGCGAGGTGCAGACCTCCCACGCCGCCGCGTCGAAGCTGAACGACGCGAACTGGAGCACCCGTGTGCCCTCCCGCACCCCGAACCGGCCGCTCTCCGCGACCAGCCGGGCGACGGCGGCGTGCGGGACGGCGACGCCCTTGGGGCGGCCCGTCGAGCCCGAGGTGTAGATGACGTACGCCGGGTCACGCGGGCTCAGCGGGCGCGCGCGGTCGGTGTCGGCGACGTCGTGCGCGGGGGACGCGGCGAGCGCGGCGGCCGTGCCGTCGTCGTCGAGCGTCACCGTGACGCCGTGCGCGGAATCCGGCACGCGGGCGGCGTGCGCGCGGGTGGTGAGGACGGCGGCGGGGCGCGCGTCCTCGATCATGTACGCCACCCGGTCCGCCGGATACGCCGGGTCCACCGGCAGATACGCGGCGCCCGCCTTGAGCACGGCCAGCAGCGCGACCACGGCCTCGGCGGAACGGGGCAGGACCAGCGCGACGGTGTCGCCGGGGCCCGCGCCGCGCGCGGCGAGGTGGTGGGCGAGGCGATTGGCGCGGGCGTTCAGCTCGGTGAAGCTCAGCGCGCTCGACTCGCCTTCGCCGTGCGCCGTCTCCAGCGCGACCCGGTGCGGGTGCGCGGCGACGCGGCGCGCGAAGAGCGCGGGGAGGGGCTCCGGAACCGAGGAGGACTCGGTGTCGGCCTCGCCGGCCCAGGCGCCCAGCACCCGCTCCCGCTCGCCCGGCAGCAGCGCGTCGAACGCGCTCAGCGGCCGGTCCGGCGCGGCGGTCAGCGCCCGCAGCAGCAGCGTCAGCCGCTCGGTGAGCGTACGGGCGCCGGCCTCGGTGAACAGGTCGGCGCTGTACTCCAGGACGCCGTTCACCCCGCCGCCCGCCCGCTCCGTCAGCTCGAAGGCCAGGTCGAAGCGGGCCGTTCCGGTCGGTACGGACGCGACGGTCGTCGTCAGGCCGGGGAGGGAGAATCCAGACCCCTCGTTGGGGACACCTCCCGGGCCGCTAGGCCCAGGGGGAGTCTGGAAGGCCAGCATCACCTGGAACAGGGGCTGGTGGCCCAGCGAACGGGTGGGCGCCAGGGCCTCCACCAGGTGCTCGAACGGCACGTCCTGGTGCACGAAGGCCGCCAGGTCGGTGTCCCGGGCGCGGCCGACCAGCTCGCGGAAGGTCGGGTCGCCGCTCAGATCGGTGCGCAGCACCAGCGTGTTGACGAAGAAGCCGACCAGGTCGTCGAGGGCCGCGTCCGTACGGCCCGCGACGGGCGTGCCGACGGGGATGTCGTCGCCCGCGCCGAGCTTGGACAGCAGCGCGGCGACGGCGGCGTGCAGCACCATGAAGACGCTGGCGCCGTTGGCGCGGGCCAGCGCGGCGACGGCCTCGTGCAGCTCGGGGTCCAGCTCGAAGCCGACGGTGCCCCCGAGGTGCGAGGAGGCCGCGGGCCGGGGGCGGTCGGCGGGCAGGTCGAGCGCGTCGGGGAGCCCGGCCAGCGCCTCGCGCCAGTGGCCGAGCTGCCGGGCGGCGAGGCTGCCGGGGTCGGCGGGGTCGCCGAGCAGCTCGCGCTGCCAGAGCGTGTAGTCGGCGTACTGCAGTGGCAGCGGCTCCCACGCGGGCGCCTCGCCGCGCAGCCGCGCCTCGTACGCGGTGCACAGGTCCCGGGCGAGCGGCAGTACGGACCAGCCGTCGCCCGCGATGTGGTGCAGCACGACGAGCAGCACATGGTCGTCCTCGGCCAGCTCGAACAGCTCGGCGCGCAGCGGCAGTTCGTTGGCCAGGTCGAAGGGGCGCGCGGCGCGCTCGGCGAGCGCCGCGTCCAGCTCCGCCGCGCCGGTACGGGTCAGCGGCAGGTCGGGGCGCGCCGTCCCGGCGTCGAGGACGAGCTGTACGGGCCGTCCGTCGTCGTCGGGGTAGACGGTGCGCAGCGCCTCGTGCCGGTCGACGACGTCGCCGAGGGCGCGGGCGAGCGCGGCGGGGTCCAGTTCGCCGGTGAGCCGCAGCGCGCGCGGCAGGTGGTACGTGGCGGCCCGCGCCTCCAGGTGGCTGAGGAACCACATGCGCTGCTGCGCGAAGGAGAGCGGGACCTCCTCGGGCCGCTCGTCCGCCGGTACGGCCACGGGCCGGGCCCTGGCCTCCCCGGCGGCGGGCAGCGCGGCGGCCAGCTCGGCGGGGGTGGGCGCCTCGAACACGTCCCTGAGGCGCAGTTCGACGCCCAGCTCCTGGCGGAGCCTGCTGACGACCTTGCTGGCGAGCAGCGAGTGCCCGCCGAGGTCGAAGAAGTGGTCGTCGGCCCAGATCCGCTCCTGGCCCAGCACCTCGGCGAAGATCTCGCAGAGCAGCTCCTCGTGCGGGGTGCGCGGCGCGAGCCCCGTACCGGCGTGCGCGAGGTCGGGCGCGGGCAGGGCCTTGCGGTCCACCTTGCCGTTGGCGGTGAGGGGGAGTTCGCCGAGGACGACGAACGCGGAGGGCACCATGTAGTCCGGCAGGACGCCGGCCAGCGCCGTACGGACGCCGGCGGGCTCGGCGTCCCCGGCGAGGAACGCGACGAGGCGCGTGTGGCCGCCCGGGTCGAGGGCGGTGTCCACCACGGCGTCGGTGAGGCCCGGCAGCGCGCGCAGCGCGGCCTCGACCTCGCCCAGCTCGATGCGGTGGCCGCGGATCTTGACCTGGTGGTCGAGCCGCTCCAGGAACTCCAGCCGCCCGTCGGCCAGTTGCCGCACCCGGTCGCCCGTCCGGTACATCCGCGCGCCCGGCGCCGGGTGGTGCGGGTCGGCGAGGAAGACGGTGGCGGTGCGGCGCGGGTCGTCCAGATAGCCGCGCCCGACCCCGATGCCGCCGACGTACAGCTCGCCGGGCGTGCCCTGCGGCAGGGGCTGGAGGCCCTCGCCCAGCACGTAGAGCGCGGTGTTGCGCACCGCGCGGCCGATGGGGGCGCGGGCCGGGGTCAGGTCGTCGGCGGTGGCGATCGTCGCGTGGGTGACGTCGTCGGCGCACTCGGTCGGCCCGTAGGCGTTGACCAGCGGAATGCCGGGGAAGCGCGCGAGCCAGCGCCGCGCGAGGTCGGCGGGGAGGGCCTCTCCGGTGACGACGAGGCGCCGCAGCGTACGGAGCGTGGGCGCGGGGTCGCCGCTCTCCCAGCCGTCGAGCGCGGCCCGCAGCAGGGACGGTACGACCTCCAGGACGGTGACGCCCTCGTCGTCCACCAGCCCGAAGAGGGCCGCCGGGTCGGCGGCGAGTTCGCGGCCGACGACGCGCGTCGTCCCCCCGGACACGAGTGCCGTCAGCATCTGCCACACGGAGATGTCGAACGTGACGGGCGCGTTGTGCACCAGCACGTCGCCCTCGCCCATCCCCAGGTCCTCGACCTTCGCGAGCAGGTGGTTGACCATCCCGCGCCGGTGCACCATCGCGCCCTTGGGGCGGCCTGTGGACCCGGACGTGAAGATCACGTACGCGAGTTCGTCGCCCTCGGGCACGACGGGCTCGAAGGCGTCGGACACGTGGGTCGGGTACGCGCCCGCCTGCGGGGCTGCCGCGTCAGCGGCACCCGCCCCTGCCGGGGCCGTCGCCTGCGACTGAGAGCCTGACGTGCTGTCGGCGGACGTCCCCGTCGCGGACGTCTCCGCCCCGGACGCGGACGCCACGGACGTGTCCGTCGCGTCCGGCAGGGACGATTCCGGCCCGTAAAGCTCCGGTTCGGCGGCGCCCGCGGCGGTCAGTTCGACGACGCGTGGCCAGCCCCCGCAGCCCGCCAGCGCCTCGTGGGCGTACTCCTCCTGGCCCGGGCCGTACAGCAGGACCTCCGCGCCGCTGTCGCCGAGCAGCGCGGCGGCGCGGGCGACGGGGGCGTGCACGTCGAGCGGGACCCAGGCGGCGCCCGCGCCCAGCACGCCCAGCACCGCCGTGACGAACGGCGCTCCGGGTTCGGCGGCCAGGGCCACCAGCGAGCCGGGGCCCACGTCCGCCGCGGCGAGGCGCTGGGAGAGCGCGGCGGCGCGGGTGGCGAGCGCGGCGTACGAGAGGCGCTCGGTGCCGTCGTCCACGGCCGCCGCTTCCGGGTGCGCGGCGGCGAGCGCGCGGACCCGGGTGACGACGTCGGCGAACGCGTCCTCGTCCGCGGGGCGTACGGGACCCTGCCCGGCCTCGCGCAGCGCGCGCAGCTCGTCGGGGGTCACGGCGCCGACGCGGGCCAGCGGCAGTCCGGGCTCGGCCAGCGAGAACGCGCGCAGGTAGCCGAGGAGGCGCCGGAGGTGGGTGTCGAGCTGCTCCTCGGTGTAGCGGTCGGGGTGGGCGTCGAGCCGCAGGGTCCAGCCCTCGCCGGGCGCGTCGAGGTAGATGACCTGGAGGTCGGGCACGGGCCCCGTGGACAGGTTGTGCAGCGCTCCGGTGACGCCCGCGCCGAGGGTGAACTCGGCGCCGGACTCCAGCACGTTGACGGTCGGCCCGTAGGTGTGCGCGGCGTCGCCGGTGAGGCCCAGTTCGCGGCGGAGGCGGTCGCCCCGGTGGTTCTGGTGGCGCAGCGTGGAGCGCAGCCCCTCGGCGGTGGTGCGCAGCAGCGCGCGGCGGGTCGCGGAGGGCGGCACGGAGAGCGGCAGCGGCAGGAAGTTGGCGCGCATGCCGGGTACGGACCGCGCGGTCGCGCCCGTACGGGCGGGCACCGGCAGGGTGAGCAGCACGCCGCGCTCGCCGGTGATCTGCGAGAGGTAGCCCGCGGTGGCGGCGATCAGCGTGGTGGGCCAGGTGACGCGGTCCTCCCAGGCCAGGGCCCGCAGCCGCGCGGACGTCTCGGGCGGCAGCGGCGCGGTCCTGCGCAGGGTGTGCCGCGCGGGCCCGGGGCGGCCGGCGGACAGCAGCGTCGGCTGCGGCGTGCCGTCGAAGCGCTTCTCCCAGAAGGCGAGGTCTTTCTCCTGCCGCCCGGAGCCCTCGTACGCGGCCTCGTCCTCGGCGAGGAGCCGCAGCGGGGGCAGCGGGCCCTGGGCGGCGGTGGCGTCGCTGCCGCCGGGCCCGGCCGCGTACAGCGCGGCGAGCCTGCGGTAGAAGAGGGAGCGGCTGAAGCCGTCCATCAGGATGTGGTTGGCGTGGGTGAACAGCCGTACGCGCTCCGGCCCGAGAAGATGCAGCTCGGCCCCGTACGCGCCCTCGCCGAGCGAGGACGGCCGCTCCATGCCCTCGCGCATCCGCCGCCGCGACTCCGCGTCGGGTTCGTCGGTGCCGGTCAGGTCCCGTACGGGCAGGGGCACGCCGTCCGCCGGGGCGGGGTGCACGGTCTGCACGGGCTCGCCGTCGCGCTCGGTGAACCGGGCGCGCAGGCACTCGGTCTCCGCCACCAGCGCGGCCCAGGCGGCGGCGAGCCGCGCGGGGTCCACGGGACCGGTGAGGTCGAGGTGGTCGCCCATGGTGAAGACCGGGTTGCCGGGGTCGAGTTGCTGCGCGTACCACATCTCCCGCTGTGCACCGGAGAGCGGCAGCTCGAAGGGGGTTTCTTCACGCATCGTCAGTGCACTCCAGAGATGACGGTGTCCGGTGGCGCGGACAGCTCCAGCGCGTCCAGGCCGTAGAGGTCCCGGACCCAGCCGGCCCGGTAGATCGTGTCCAGGTAGCGGTCGCCGAGATCGGGCGAGATGGCCACGGCGGTGACGTCCTCGCCGGGGCGGTGGTCGGCGAGCCAGGTGAGCGCGCCGTGCACGACGGTTCCGGTGGAGCCGCCGAAGAGGAAGCCGCCCCTGGCCAGGGTGTGACAGGTGCGGACGGTGTCGGTCTCGGAGACCAGCACGAGGTCGTCGACGTAGGACTCGTCGAAGAGCGCGGGGCGTACGCCCGCTCCGAGCCCCGGGATCATCCGGGTGCCGGGCGGGCCGCCGAAGGTGACGGAGCCGACGCTGTCGATGCCGACGACGGTGACGGGGCTGCCGGGCCGGTCCTTGAAGTAGCGGGCGCAGCCCATGAGGGTCCCGGTGGTGCCGGCGCCGACGAACAGCAGCTCCAGGCCGGGGAACTGCTTCTCGATGGCGGGCGCCGTGGTGGTGTAGTGCGCCCGCCAGTTGTTCGGGTTCGCGTGCTGGTTCAGCCACACGTACCGCGGGTCGGAGGCGCACAGATGGCGTACGTGGTCCAGGCGGGCCCCGAGGAAGCCGCCGACGGACGAGGACTCGGTGACGACGTGCACCTCGCTGCCGAGGGACTCGATGACCTGCCGCGTCGAGAGGTTGGTGCGCGGGTCGACCACACACACGAAGCGGTAGCCCTTGGCGGCGGCGATCATGCTGAGGGCCATGCCGAGGTTGCCCGAGGAGGACTCGACCAGGATCGAGTCGGGGCGGAGGAGACCGCCGCGCTCGGCGGCGTCGATCATGGAGGAGGCGGCCTTCAGCTTCACGGAGCCGGCGAAGTTGAAGCCCTCGCACTTCAGATACAGCGGATATCCGTACATGGCGCGGAGGTCCACGAAGAGGTCGTCCTCGTTGAACTCCTGCGGCGTGGAGATGATGGGCACGATGCCCGCCCCCGTTCTGGTGTGATGTCCGGTTCCCCGTGGCGTCGCGGTGGCTCAGTCCCAGCCGACACCGGGGGAGTTCAGGCCTGCCGCACCGTCCGCGGCTCCCCGGGACGCGGGGGCGAGATCCCAGCCCACGCCGTCTCCCTCGTCCCCGCTCTGCGGCGCGGAGGCCGGCGCGGAGACGGCGGAGGAGACGGCGGAGGAGGCGGCGGAGGAGGCGGAGGCGGGGGACTTGGGGGCGAAGTCCCAGCCGACGCCGTCGCCGTTGCCCGTGGCCGAGGCGGTGACGGCGAGGCCCAGGACGGCGGAGAAGGAGAGGGCGACGGTGGCGAAGGTGCGGGCGGCGAAGGCGTGGGCGTAGCGCATCGGATTTTCCTTTCAGGACAGTGGATTCGGAAAGCGGAAGGAATGAATTCCGGGGAGTTTTGGAACTCCCTTTCGTCTTCCGCTGACTCAAATACTGTCGGTCGGGATATCCGGTGTCACGCGAAATCGTTGGCAGGGAACTGCACGGGCAACTGTTTGCCAGCCGGAAAACCGGAAGGTCACTTACCGGCTTGGTGCCCGGAATCGCGACCCGGATCGCGGCCTTCCCATTCCCAGCCGTTGAGTTCCTCGTAGTCGAGGAATCTCCTCATGATCCGGAAAGCGGCCTGCTCCGCGTGCGGCGCCGAGTTCGCCGTGAGGAAGAGCATCGCGCTGGCGCCCTCGAAGTCCGTCTCCGCGTAGACGTGTTCGAGGCCGTCCTCGGCCTCCGCCGCCGCGTACATCAGCTTCCGCACCTGATCCGCGTCCAGGACGGTACGGCCGCGGACGACGCGGCCGATCAGCATGTACATGACGTTGCCCTTCCCGGGGCCGGGGGCGCCCCTGGTCGGCTGTGTACGGGGGAGCTGTGCACGGTGCGTTGACGTGACTGGCATTAACCGGCCATGTCATACGCGCGGTTGAGTCGTAATATGTCGGGGGTGTGGCCGGACCGTGGAGGGGCCGCAGCGGTACTCGGAGCACTCATGGGGGAGACCACGTGCTGGAAGTACTAGGAGTCAGTGCCAGAGCGGAGACCGTCTACCGGGCCATGGTGGCCAAGCCCGAGTTAGGTGTGGCCGAACTGGCCGAACAGCTCGACTGGCCGTCCGACGAGGTCCGCGCCGCTCTGGACGAGCTGGCCAGGCTCTCGCTGATCCGCCAGTCCGACCAGCGGCCCGGCGGGCTGATGCTGGTCAACCCCGAGGTCAGCCTGGTCTCACTGCTGGCCCGGCAGGAGACCGAACTGACGCAGCGCCAGCAGGAGATCACCTCCGGGCGGCTCGCGGTGAGCCAGATCGTCGCCGAGTACGTCGACTCGGTGCAGCACCAGCGGCGCCTCGACGTCGAGGAGCTGAGCGGGATCGACACCGTGCGGACCCGGCTCGTGGAGCTGGCGCACGAGTGCTCCGCCGAGGTCATGGAGTTCACAACCGGAGGCGGCCAGTCCGAGGCGAGCCGGCAGGCCAGCAAGCCCATCGACCAGCAGCTCCTCGAACGGGGCGTCCGGATGCGCTCGCTCTATCTGGAGAGCGTCTCCAACCACCCCGACACGACCGGCTACCTGGAGTGGCTCACCGGCCTCGGCGCCCGCGTGCGGGTCACCGCCTCGCTGCCGCTCCGGATGATCATCTTCGACCAGCGCACGGCGATCGTCCCCAGCAACCCCGACAACACCTCCGTCGGGGCGCTGCTGCTGCACGGCAGCGGCCTGGTCTCCGCTCTCTGTGCGCTCTTCGAGCACATGTGGGAGGCGTCGCTCCCGTTCGGCGGGGCCGCGCCCCGCGATGACAGCACCGGGCTCAGCAGCCAGGCCCGCGCGGTGCTGAGCCTGCTCGCGCAGGGGCACACCGACGAGGTCGTGGCCCGCAAGCTGGGCATCTCCGTGCGTACGTCGCGCCGGGTCACGGCCGAGCTGATGACGCTGCTCGGGGCGCGCAGCCGCTTCCAGGCCGGCGTCATCGCCGGTGAACTCGGCTGGCTCCAGGGCTCGCAGGACGTTCCCGAGGGCACGGGGCCCGCACCGGGGTGATCCGTGACCGGGTCGCCGGTGCGCGGGTGATCCGTGACCGGATTGTCGGCGCTCGGGCCGTCGGTGCTCGGGTCGCCGGGTTTCGGTGGCCTCCACGACGTCACCGCACGGCCGCCGTGCGGAAGGTCCGCAGGCAGAGCGGGACCAGGACCACGATCATGGCGCCGACCGTGAGGGAAGCGACCAGCACCGGATGCTCCACCGGCAGGCCGCTGCCGTGCGCCGCGGGAGCGTTCCCCCACAGCACCCGGCACGACTCGGAGACGGTGCTCACCGGGCTCCACTCCGTGACGGTGCGCAGCCACGTGGGCAGCCCGTTCAGCGGCATGAAGGAGCTGGACAGGAACGACGCGATGACGAGGACCAGCGCGGAAATCCCGTTGATGGCCTCGGCGTTCCGCATGACCAGGCCGAGCAGGGCGCCCAGCCACAGCATCGCGTAGGCGAAGGCGATGAGCAGCGCGAAGCCGCCCAGCGCGGGCAGCACGCCCCGGTCGATCCGCCACCCCACCAGCAGCCCGACGCCGCCGACGGCGGCCATGCTGCACAGCGCGGGCACCAGGTCGGCCGCCGTATGGCTGACCAGCACGGCGGGCCGCGCCACCGGGAGCGAACGGAAGCGGTCGATCAGGCCCTTGCCCATGTCGCCCGCGACGCCCAGCGCCGTGATCCCCACGCAGGTCAGCGCCACCTGCGCGAACACGCCCGCCATCACGTAGTCGTGGTACTCGCCCTCGCCGACGCTCACGACGCTGGCGAAGAGATAGCCGAGGATCACCACCATGGCGACGGGGGTCAGCGCCACGGCGATGATCTTCTCCGGGGTGCGTCGCAGATGCCGCAGGTGCCGCCCCGTCAGGGCGAGGACGTCGCTCAGCGCGGCCGCCGGGCCGCCGCCCCGGCCCGCCACGGGGGCCGGCCCGGGGGCCGGGCCGGGGCCCTCGCCGGGACCGGGACCGGGACCGGGTGCCGCGGGGGGCGCGGGGGTCGCCATCAGGCCGCTCATCACTTCTCCTCCGGGGTGGATGCGGTGGTCTTCTCGCCGGTGAGCTGGAAGAAGACGTCGTCGAGCGAGGGCCTGCGCAGCGCGAAGTCCGTGACCTCGACACCCTGGGCCTCCAGCGCCGCCGAGCAGTGGGAGATGGCGGTCATCCGGTCGGTCACGCGCAGGGCGAGGGTCCGGCGCTGCGCGTCGACGGTCGGCGCCTCGACGGAGACGGTGACGGGCGCCAGCGCGGCGAGCGCGCGGGGCACGTCCTCGTCGGTGGGCACGGCAATCTCCAGCCATTCCTGGCCGACCTTGCGCTTCAGCTCGTCGGCGGTGCCCTCCGCGAGCACCTGGCCGGATCCGAACACCATGATCCGGTCGGCGAGATAGTCGGCCTCCTCCAGATACTGCGTGGTGAGCAGCACCGTCACGCCCTGCGCAACCTGCTGGCGGACCATCTGCCACAGCACCATCCGGCTCGACGGGTCGAGACCGGTCGTCGGCTCGTCCAGGAACAGCACCTCGGGCGCCGCGATCAGACAGGCCGCGAGGTCGAGGCGCCTGCGCATGCCGCCCGAGTACGTGCGTACGGGCCGGTCGGCCGCGTGCTCCAGCTCGAAGGAGGCGAGCAGTTCGTCGGCGCGGCCGCGCGCGGCACGGCGGCCGAGCTTGAGCAGCGTGCCCAGCAGCGTCAGGTTCTCGCGCCCGCTGAGCAGTTCGTCCACCGCGGCGTACTGCCCCGCGAGGCCGATCCGGCGCCGTACCTCACGCTGCTGGCGCACCACGTCGTAGCCGGCGACGCGGGCCCAGCCCCCGTCCGGCTCCAGCAGCGTGGCCAGGGTGCGTACGGTCGTGGTCTTTCCCGCCCCGTTGGGGCCCAGCAGACCGAGGACGGTTCCTGCCCGGACCTCAAGGCCGACTCCGGCCAGCGCTCGGGTTTCCCCGTACCGCTTCTCCAGGGCTTCAGCCTGTATCGCGATCTCCACGAAATTCCCTCCCTTGGATCATGACGGCGGAATTCCGGGGTGCGTGCGAACACTGCGAAAAGGACCGGGAATTCCGCACTTCGGCGGTACGGGTGGAGCGTTACTGCCCAGGAAACGTAGCAGCGAAATCCCCGGCCCGGTGCCCGGTATGTCCGTTCTGCGGTGGCAGTAGCTTGCCCCTGCAGGAAGCTGCACGCGCCCATTCCCCCAAGGGCTCCGAACCGCCCCTAGCGTCGAAGGCGATCCCCGGTTGACCGCTTCGAACCCGGGGTTGCCGATGACCGCAGGAGAGGTAATGGCAAGCAAACGGAACTTCGCCGCCGCGCTCGGTGACTGGAGCGCGCAGCACCGCAAGACAGCAATCTTCGGCTGGCTGGTCCTGGTCGTGCTCGTCACCGTCCTCGGCGGGTCGGCAGGCCAGAAGACCATGACGAACGCCGACTACGGCACGGGTGACTCGGGCAAGGCCGAGCGCATCCTCCAGGACGCCGGACTCGCGCCCCCCGCCGGCGAACTCGTCCTCGTCGAGGGCGGCAAGCTCACGGCGGACGACCCGGCCTTCCGGTCCGCCGTCGCCGCGACCGTCGAGGCGATCGAGAAGACCGGCCTGGCGCAGAACCTCAAGGACCCCAACACCACCCGCCTCTACTCCGAGGACAAGCACTCGGCCCTGATCCAGTACGAGGTCAAGGGCGACCCCGACACCGCCGCCGACCGCATCCAGCCGGTCATCGACGCCGTCGAGAAGACCGACAAGGCCCAGGGCGAGGTCACCCTCGGCCAGTACGGCGCCGCGACCGGCCTCAAGGGCATCAACGACAGCCTGGGCGAGGACCTGATGCGCGCCGAGCTGACGGCCGTGCCCGTCGCCCTCGGCATCCTGTTCATCGTCTTCGGCGCGCTCGTCGCCGCCTTGCTGCCGGTGGTGCTCGCCGTCACCGCGTGCGTGGCAGCGATGGGACTGCTCGCCGTCTCCAGCCAGTTCGTCCCCGTCGACGGCATGACCAACTCGGTGATGTTCCTGATGGGCCTCGCCGTGGGCGTCGACTACTGCCTCTTCTACCTGCGGCGCGAACGCGAGGAGCGGGCCAAGGGCCGCGACCGGGCGACCGCGCTGCACATCGCCGCGACCACCTCGGGCCACTCGGTGATGATCTCCGGCCTGACCGTCGTCGTCGCCATGGCGGGCATGTTCCTGTCGGGCCTGACGGTCTTCGAGGGCTTCGCGATGGCCACCATCGAGGTCGTGCTGATCTCCGTGATCGGCTCGATGACGGTGCTGCCCGCCGCGATGGCCTGGCTCGGCGACCGCGTCCAGAAGGGCCGCGTCCCGTTCCTGAGCAAGCGCCGCGAGGCGGCGGCGGCCAAGGCCGCGCAGGAGGCCGCCGCGTCCGGCACCTCCGCCTCCGGCACCTCCGCGTCCGGCACCCCGCGCAAGGAGAACGCGCTGCTGCGCGGCGTCATGCGGCGCCCCGCGCTCTTCGCCGCCCTCGGCGCCGCGCTGCTGCTCGTCCTGGCCGCGCCCGCGCTCGGCATGAAGACCGAGAAGCTCGGCACCGACAAGCTCCTCCCGCCGGACAGCCCGATGGTCACCGTCTCCGAGAAGATCGGAAAGGAGTTCCCCGGCGCGCCCGCGCCCGCCGGCGTCGTCGTCAAGGCGGACGACATCACCGGCCCCGAGGTCACCGGCGCCATCGCCGACTTCAAGAAGGCCGCGCTCGCCTCGGGCCGGACCGGCAAGCAGATCGACGTCAAGGTCCACAAGAAGGAGGACATCGCCGAGATCAGCGTCCCGCTGATCGGCAACGGCACCGACAGCACCTCAAAGAAGGCGCTGGAGACCCTGCGCGGCGAGACCGTGCCCGACACCCTCGGCAAGCTCAAGGACACCGAGTCGCTGGTCCGCGGCGACCTGGCCTTTTCCGAGGACTACAACGACCAGCTCAGCGACAGCATCGTCCCGGTCTTCGCCTTCGTCATGGGCGTGACCTTCCTGCTGATGCTCGTCTCGTTCCGCTCGCCCGTCATCGCGCTCACGTCCATCGTCCTCAACCTGCTGTCCGTCGGCGCCGCCTACGGCGTCATGACCGCCGTCTTCCAGCACGGCTGGGGCGCGGGCCTGGTCGGCACCGAGGCACCGGGCGCGATCGAGTCCTGGATGCCGCTGTTCGTTTTCGTCGTCCTGTTCGGACTGTCCATGGACTACCACGTGTTCGTGGTCTCCCGGATCCGCGAGGCGTACGACAACGGGGCACCGACCCGGCAGGCCATCGCGCACGGCATCCGCTCCACGGCGGGCGTCGTCACCAGCGCCGGCCTGATCATGGTCGCGGTCTTCGCGGTCTTCGGCACGCTGTCCATGCAGGACTTCAAGCAGCTCGGCGTCGGCCTGGCCGTCGCGGTCGCGCTGGACGCCACGGTCGTCCGGGCGATCCTGCTGCCGTCCGTCATGGCCCTGCTCGGCGAGGCCAACTGGTTCCCGCGCAAGCGCCGCCCGGCGGCGCCCGCGGCGTCCGGGGCCACCTCCCCGGCCCCGGCACCGGCCGAGCCGTCCGGCGGCGACCGCGTCCCCGTCACCCACTGAGCGCGGCACCCGGCCCCGCCCCTCACCTCCCCCGGCACCCGGCCGGGGCGGGCGAGGGGCGGGGCCGGGCCGTATGCCCCTCCGTTCTCCGCACGCCCCCCGCACGCGCCCGCATGCCACCCGTATCCGCGTATACCGAGAGGACCGACGTGTTCGAGTTCAGCGTCATCACCGGCACCACCGCCCGCGCAGTGATCGACCGGACCCGCCCGGAGATCATCGAAGAGGTCCGCAGGACCTATCTCACGCACGACGCCGGGGACTCCGTGAACCCCGACAGCTACTTCCTGCGCTTCCCCGAGAAACCCGACGCCCGCATCATCGCGCTCCCCGCCTACCTCGGCGGCGGCCACGGCGTGGCGGGCATCAAGTGGATCGGCAGCTTCCCCGCGAACATCGAGGAGGGCATCCCGCGCGCCTCCGCCGCCCTCCTCCTCAACGACTACGCGACCGGCTACCCCTTCGCGCTCCTGGAGGCGTCCCAGATCAGCGCGGCCCGTACGGCGGCGTCCGCCGTGCTCGCCGCCCGAGAGCTGACGGGCGGCCGTACGGCGGAGCGCGTCGCGGTCGTCGGCGCCGGGATCATCGCCCGCAACATCCTGGAGTTCTTCGCCGCCGACGGCTGGACGTTCGGCCACCTCGACGTCCACGACCGGGTCCCCGCCTACGGCGAGGCCCTCGCCGCGCACGCCGCCGAGACGCTGGGCTGCCCGGCGGAGCTGAAGGGCGGGCTGGACGAGGCGGTGCGCGGCGCCGACCTGGTGGTCCTGGCGACCACCGCGGGCGAGCCGTACATCCTCGACCCGGCGGCCTTCGCGCCCGGCCAGACCGTCCTCAACATCTCGCTGCGCGACATCGGCCCGGAGATCGTCCACGGCGCCCACAACATCGTCGACGACGTCGAGCACTGCCTGAAGGCCAATACCTCGCCCCACCTGGCCGAACAGAAGTACGGCAACCGCGACTTCATCACCGGCACCCTCGCCCAGCACCTCACCGGCGCCGTACGCACGGACACCACGAAGCCCGTCATCTTCTCCCCCTTCGGCCTGGGCGTCCTCGACCTCGCGGTCGGCCTCCACGTCCACCACGCGGCCACCACCGCGAACGAGGCCCTCACGGTCGACGGCTTCTTCGGAGAGACGAGCCGCTGGTGAGCCGCTGGTGAGCCGCTGGTGAGCTGCCGGTGAGCTGCCGGTGAGCGGCGCCGGGAACCGTTCGGGCCGCCGAACCTCTGAAGTTCCTCAACTCCGCTTTGGAACGGATTCCCCCCGGGCAGGAGCCGTTCACGCCGCTACGGCGTCAACACAAGTGTGCGGAACAGCAATTGACCAAAGGGGGAACCGCACATGGCGATCACATTGGTAGCTCTGCTCGTCATCGCCGTCATCGTGGTGCTCATCGTCGCGGTCGCGAAGACCGGCGGCGGAGGCGGCTCGGCGGGCGGCGGACCGAACAACGGTGCGTCCTGGTGGGCGGGCGGCGGTGACGGCGGCTCGTCCTGCGGCGGCGGTCATCACGGCGGCCACTCCTGCGGCGGCGGCTCCTCGTGCGGGGGCGGCGGCGGAGGAGGGGGCGGCGGCTGCGGTGGTGGCGGTGGTGGCGGCGGGGGCTGAGCCCGCGCGCGAGCCCCGCGCCACGGCGCACACATCACACCTCTCTCCGGCCCCCGGCACTCCGCCGGGGGCCGGCCTGCTGCGCGCGGGGGCTCAACTTCCGTATGTTTCGTGGGGATTCCGTTCCTCTCCCGTGGGCTTTGTGGGTGAACACATGACCTGTCCCGCACCTATGGGATGGAAATCCGGAGAAGTTGGGTAAAACCGCTGAGGACGCGGCGCATTCCATGATTCGGTGATTTCGCGTCCCCGGGCTCTGGTCCCTTGTCGAGGGGTGGGCCGGCCCACCCTCCACTGCGTGTTTGCGGAGCCGACCCATGCTCACCACACTCAAGACCGCCTATTCCGACACCCGCGCGGGCGACCTCGCCTGGGCGCTGGGCCGAGAGCCGCTCCCGGCGCTCGCGGCCCTCGATCTCGAACTCGCGGGGGCACACGTGCAGTTGCGGCTGCTCGGCGCCTCCCACCAGGTGCTCCTCGACGAGGAGTACGGAAGCTGCTCCGAGACCGTGGCCTGCATGCCGGGCAGCAGCACCCCGCTCCCGCTGGGCGTGTCGAAGCGGTTCGGGGAGTGGGAGTACGAGTTCGCGGCCCGCGTCGAGACGCTGTCCGGCGGCTCGTTCGCCGGGCGCGCCTCGGAGCTGCTCGCACTGGTCTCCGACCATCCGAACGGACTCGCGGGCACCTTCCCCGGCGCCCCGCACGCGTTCACCGCGCTGCTCGTCCAGCGGCACGAGGGGCAGGTGCACTGGCGTACCTGGCACTCGTACCCGCAGGAGGGCCGGCTGGTGGCGACGCGTACCCGGGTGGGCGTCCGCGCGCTCGACCCGCCGGAACGGTCCTCCTCGTCCCCCGCACCGTCCCCCGCTCCGTCCCCGGACCCCGGGAGGCGGGGCCGCGCGTTGGCCTGAAAGGGGTCGCGCGGGGCGTTTCGTCCTCCGAGAGCACTCGTGTGGGTGACCAGGGGTTCCATCAATGTCACGTAGCGTGCACGCATGATCGACCGGCCCTACGAGCGCTTCGGCCACGAGTCGCACGAGGACCGTGTCCGGCTGCCCGTCCCGGCCGCGGTCGGGCGCTGGCTCGTCCTCGCCTCCGTCTTCATGTGCGCCGCCTGCGGTTTGGTCTACGAGCTGGAACTGGTCGCCCTCGCCTCCTACTTGGTGGGCGACTCGGTCACCCAGGCCTCCGTCGTCCTGTCGGTCATGGTGTTCGCGATGGGCGTCGGCTCGCTCCTCGCCAAGCGGCTGCGCGGCCACGCCGCCTCCGCCTTCGGGTACGTCGAGGCGCTGCTCGCGCTCGTCGGCGGCGGCTCGGCCATGGGGCTGTACGCGATGTTCGCCTGGTTCGGCGAGGCCCGGATCGCGCTCGTGGTCATCTCGTTCGCGATCGGGGTGCTGATCGGCGCGGAGATGCCGCTGCTGATGACGCTCATCCAGCGCATCCGCAGGCAGGACCCGGGCGGCGCCGTCGCCGACCTGTTCGCCGCCGACTACGTGGGCGCGCTCGTCGGCGGCCTCGCCTTTCCCTTTCTGCTGCTGCCGCTGCTGGGCCAGTTGACGGGCGGGCTGCTCACCGGCGTCGTGAACGCGCTGGCGGGCGGCGTCGTCGTGCTGTGGCTCTTCCACCGCGACCTGAGCCCTCGCCGCCGCTGGTGGGTGCTGGCGGCGAACGGCGGGGTGGCGCTGGTGCTGCTCGCCGGGACCGCGTTCGTCGACCCGTTCGAACGCGCCGCGCGGAACGCGGTCTACGGGGACGAACTGCGGGTCGCCGTGCGCACCGGCGTCCAGGAGATCGTCCTCACCGGGGACGTCGGCGGCACGGGCGGCGCGGGCGACGGGGCCGGTGACCTCGCGGACGGCGCGGGCGGCGGCGAGGAGCTGCGGCTCTTCCTCGACGGGCGGCTGCGCGTGCGGGGCGCCGACGAGGCGCGCTACCACGAGGCGCTCGTGCGCCCCGCGATGGCGGAGGGCCTGCCGCACGGCCGGGTGCTGGTCCTCGGCGGCGGCGACGGCCTCGCGGTCCGCGAGGTGCTGCGCTTCCCCGGCGTCCGTGAGGTCACCGTCGTCGAGCGGGACCCGGGCCTGACCCGGCTCGGCCGCACCGACCCAGGGCTGCGCGCGCTCAACGGCGGCTCGCTGGACGACCCGAGGGTGCGCGTGGAGACCGGCGACGCCTTCGCCTGGCTGAGGAAGTGGCTGAGGAAGCGCGAGGGCGAGCCGTACGACGTGGTGATCTCCGGCCTCCCCGACCCCGGCATCACCACCAGCACGAAGCTCTACTCGCAGGAGTTCTACGGGCTGGCGTCGCGCGCCCTCACCCGCGACGGGCGGCTCGCGGTCCACGCCGGGTCGCCCGGCAGCCGCCCGCGCGTCTACTGGACGGTCGAGGCCACCCTCCGCTCCGCGGGCCTGCACACCCGGCCGTACGTCGTGGACGGCCACCGCACCCGCTTCACCTCCGGGCCCGACCGCTCCGCCCAGCGCGAGGACGGCGGGCGCGGCGGCCCGCACGGCTGGGGCTTCGTCCTCGCCTCGCCGCAGCCCGGCGCGCCCGGCGGTACGGGCGGCGGTACGGGCGGTGGAACCGGCGGGGGCATGGGCGGCGGCGTGGGCGCGGGCGGCGGCACCTCGGCCCTGCGGCTCGCGGGAACGGGACAACAGCTCCCCCCGGCACGGGTCTTGACCCCGCGCCGCTTCGCCGAGGCCCGGCAGCGCGCCGAGGCCGGTCGGCTGAGCGGACTCCCGGCCTCCACCCTGATGCACCCCCGCTACCTGGCGGCCGATCCCGGCTGACGGGACCGATCCGGGCCCAGTCATATGTGCGCTGAAGGCATCAGTAATAGGCTCCGCACCATGGAGCACGAGGTGTACGTTCCGTTTCCCATCGGCTCTGTACGAGCCGCACTAGCCGACCGCGAGCGCGTGGCCCGTTGCGTACCGGGCCTTCAGCAGGACGCCGAGGGCGGTGCCGCGAGCGGTGCCGAGAGCGGTACCGAGGGCGCGGGCGCCCCGGACCCCGGCACCGTGGCGGGCCGGATGAGGGTCCGTATCGGCGGCTCGACCATCACGTACCGGGGCAGCCTGACGCTGACCCCGCGCGAGGCCGCGGGCGGAGTGGCCGACGGCTTCTCCGTCGAGGGCACCGGCAGCGAGGCGCGCGGCAGCGGCTCGGTGAAGCTGGTGCTCAGCGTCGTGCCGAGACCGGCCGAGAGCCCGGAGACCGAGGGCGAGGAGGGCTCGCACCTGCTGTGCACGGGCACCGTGACGGGCACGGGCCGGATCGGGGACGCCGACGCCAAGGCGGCGGCGTCCGCGGGCATCCGGCTGCTGGACCGTTTCGGCGCCGCGCTCACCGACAGCCTGCGCGACGACCCGCCGCCGGTCACCGGCGGCATCGGCGCCCCCGGCGACAACGAGCGCGCGATCCCCGGCATCCCCGAGCCCGAGGAACGGGCCGAGCCCGAGGGCCGGTCCGGCGAGCGGTCCGGGGAACGGCCCGGAGAGACCGAGCACGCCAGCGTCTTCGAGACGGAGATCCCGCCGTCGTCGCTGGAGGCGGAGGACGCCGCCGGCACCGGCACCGGGGACGGTCCAGGCCGCGACCCGCTCGACCCGGAGGACCCGCTCGCCGCCGAGGCCGCGCACGCCCGCCGCACGATGATCGGGCGCAGCGCCGAGGAGGTCGACCACGCGCCGCCGCGCGGACGGTACGCGCCGGTCCCCGCCCCCGAGCCCGCGACCGCCACCGCCACGCTCCGCTGGGCGGCGCCCGCGGCGGCCGTCGTCGTCGCCGGGGCCGTCGTGATCGGCCGGGTCCTGCGGCGACGGCGCTGAGGCGCGGTTAGGGTCGGCCGTATGACTGTTCTGCGCGCCGGAGACACCGAGCTGACCGTCGAGCCCGAGCACGGATGCCGGATCGCCTCGTTGAAGGTGGGCGGCACGGAACTGCTGCGCCAGGGCGACAAGTACGGCTCGTTCGTGATGGTGCCCTGGTGCGGGCGTACGGCCGAGGGCCGCTTCCGCAACGGCGGCGAACTCTTCCAGCTCCCCGTCAACGACGGCCCGAACGCCATCCACGGCACCGTCCGCCACGCGGCGTGGCGGACGGTGCGGGGCGACGGCCGCACGGCGTCCTTCGTCCTGGACCTGACCGACCCCTGGCCCTGGGAGGGCCGGGTCACCCAGGTCGTCGAACTCGCCGAGGACGGCGGCGGGGTGACGCTGACGCTGGGTGTCGAGACGCCGGACGCGTCGTTCCCCGCGCAGGCCGGATGGCACCCGTGGTTCCTCCGCAACCTCGGCGCGGGCGGCGAGGACGTCCGGATCGACTTCACCGCCGAGTGGCAGGAGGAGCGGGGCGAGGACCACATCCCGACGGGCAAGCGGATCGCCCCGCGCCCCGGGCCGTGGGACGACTGCTTCGGCATGCCGGACGGTGTGGACGTCACCCTGACGTGGCCGGAGGAGCTGTCGCTGCGCGTCAGGAGCCGGGCGGAATGGGTCGTCATCTACGACGAGCAGCGCGAGGGCGTCTGCGTGGAACCCCAGTCCGGCCCCCCGAACGGCCTCAACTCCCACCCCCGCCTTGTCACTCCGGTGGACCCGCTGGAGCTCTCGACGACCTGGACCTGGCGCCGCCTTTGACCCCCAGGGGGGCAGGCCCTTGCTCCTCCCTCCCGCGAAGCGTGGGAGGTCTGCGCGCCCCTGAAAGGGCGAGCCCCGCTCTTCCCCCCACTGTGCTTGGGAAGTCTGCCACTGGGGGTACCCCCTGCTCGAAGAGCTTGGGGGAGCAGGGTTGGCAAGCGCAGCCCCCTTCGCCGGGTGCCCCGGCACAAGAGCCGGGTTCGGGGTGCCCCGGGCTGTGGTTCGCGGGGCGCGCGAGCGTCGTGGCTGGTCGCGCAGTTCCCCGCGCCCCTTAGCTCTTCCGCGAAGCTTGGGCAGTCTGCGCCAGGGGCGCAGGGTGGGCAAGGGCAGCCCCCCATGCCGGGTGAGCTGGCTCAGTGCCTTGTGACCGTGCGGGCCCGCAGTTCTTCGCCCTTCGCATCAACGGCGACGACCCGGACCTTCTTCGTGCCCTCCGGGACCGTCGTGCGGGTCTCGAAGCCCATTCGCTCGACTTCTTTCACGGTCTTGCCCCCGGCAACAACGCGCCAGCGCCGTACCTCCGTGGAGCCGTTCCAGCTCATCGCCACACGGTCGCCCCGGAGAACCGCCGAGGGCTTCGAGGACGGCGTGCCCTTCCAGTCCGCGCGCTGCGCCCGGTACGTGAGGTAGTTCTCGGGGAACGCCCCGGCCCAGACCGGGGCCTCGCCCTGGAACTCGGCGATCTCGCCCGTGTTGCCGTAGCTGACGAGCTGGTTGCCGTTCGCCATCTCGTTGCTGGAGCCGACGTACGAGCCGTACTGCGGCGGGTCCGGCTGGAGGTCGCGCGTGAGGGTGGCCTTCTTCGCGGCCTCGTCCAGGGTGTAGACGGCGCCGCGCGACCGCTGGGGATTCGCGAGGTTGCCGTTGTCGAAGACGGAGATGCGGGGGGCACCTCCCGGGCCGCCAGGCCCAGGGGGAGCGTCCTTCAGCCGCCGCGCGTCGTGCTGGAAGCTGAACGCGTCACCGAGGCTCGGCAGCGCGAAGTCGCTGTTCTCGCCGCCCAGCCGCCACTTGATCTTCCCGTCGGCCGTGTCGATCTTGTAGACGGTGCTGCTGTGCCGCGCGCTGGCGAGGAGCGTGCCGTCCTTCTCGTAGGCGAGCGAGTTGAAGTGGACGTAGTCGACGTCCTTCTCGTCGAGCCGGACCTGGGTCTCGGTCAGCGGGATGTGATCGAGCGCGCTCCACTCGAAGGTGACCTCGCCGGTCTCGATGTCCTGCTCCTGGACGACCGCGTCGGTGACGGTCGCGTCCTTCGGCCCGCCGTACTCGCTGAGGTCCTTCTTCACGGGGTGGTAGCTGAGCAGCAGCACCCGCTTGCCGTCGGGGCTGATCTGGAAGTCGTGCGGGTCGGTCGTGTAGCCCTTCACCGCGAACTCGGCGACCTGCTGGTACGAGCTGTCCAGCAGCACGTACTTCCCGTCGTTCTCCGACGTCGCCGTGAAGACGCTCAGGACGGGCTTGCCCTTGTACGTGGCCGCCTTGAGGTCGGCGTACTTGCCGTCCTTCCAGTAGATCAACTGGCCGCTGTTGTCGTAGATCCCGATGCCGCCCTGCGCCGTGGTGCCCGGCGTGGTGAGCAGGGGGCGCGGGTCCTCCTTGCCGGTGCGGATGGTGGAGAGCGCGGGCGCCTCGGCGGCGAGGCCGGGGCGGGAGAGGAAGGTCTCGTGCGTCTTCTCGGGGCGGGGCGCGCGGGACGGCCCCTCGTCGTCGGCGGCGCTCGCGCCGTCGACCAGCGCGAGCGGTACGAGTAACGCGGCGGCACCCAGAGCGGTCAGGGCCGTCGGCGTCGTACGTCTTCTCATGGGGACCTCCATGGTGGGGGTGAGGCCGGTGAGGGGCGGATCGTAGGACGTGGCCGTGCGAGGCGGAAGGCATGTGGGTGAGCGTCCCCGCACACCGCATAAGCTCGGGACCCATGAGCGATGACGTGCGCAGTGAGCTGCTGCGGCAGATCAAGGACAAGGCCGTGGTGCACGGCCGGGTGACCCTCTCCTCCGGCGCGGAGGCCGATTTCTACATCGACCTGCGCCGCATCACGCTGGACGGCGAGTCCGCTCCGCTCACCGGCCAGGTGATGCTGGACGCCACGGCGCATCTGGAGTACGACGCGGTGGGCGGGCTGACGCTCGGCGCCGACCCGGTCGCGACCTCGATGCTGCACGCCGCCGCCGCGCGCGGCAGGAAGCTCGACGCGTTCGTGGTGCGCAAGACCGGCAAGGCGCACGGCCTCCAGCGCCGCATCGAGGGCCCGGACATCGCGGGCCGCCGGGTGCTGATCGTCGAGGACACGTCCACGACGGGCAATTCGCCGCTCACCGCCGTGGAGGCGGCGCGCGAGGCGGGCGCCGAGGTCGTCGCGGTGGCGACGATCGTCGAGCGCGGCGCGGCCCCCGCGATGGAGCGTGCCGGAGTCCCGTACGTACATGCGTTCGATCTCGGTGACTTGGGGCTCGACTGAGACTCCGGCCGGTTTCACGTGAAACCACCCAGAGTCCCCTCTCGTGAACTTGTGAAACCCCGGGGCTGGAGCATTCGACCCTGTCTGGAAAGATGGGGCCGACGATGACGTCGAGCCGGTACCCGGACGAACCACACACCCAAGGAGCGGTCTGATGCCCATCGCAACCCCCGAGGTCTACGCCGAGATGCTCGACCGGGCGAAGGCAGGCACGTTCGCCTACCCCGCCATCAACGTCACCTCGTCGCAGACCCTGCACGCCGCGCTCCGCGGCTTCGCCGAGGCGGAGAGCGACGGCATCGTTCAGATCTCCACGGGCGGCGCGGAGTTCCTGGGCGGCCAGTACAGCAAGGACATGGTCACGGGCGCGGTCGCGCTGGCCGAGTTCGCGCACATCGTCGCGAAGAAGTACCCGGTCAACATCGCCCTGCACACGGACCACTGCCCGAAGGACAAGCTCGACGGGTACGTGCGCCCGCTGATCGCCCTCTCCCAGGAGCGCGTGAACCGCGGCGAGAACCCGCTGTTCCAGTCCCACATGTGGGACGGCTCCGCCGAGACGCTCAAGGACAACCTGGAGATCGGCCAGGAGCTGCTGGCCGCCGCCGCTGCCGCCAAGATCATTCTTGAGGTCGAGATCACCCCGACCGGCGGCGAGGAGGACGGCGTCACCCACGAGATCAACGACGAGCTGTACACCACGGTCGAGGACGCGATCCGCACCGCCGAGGCCCTGGGCCTGGGCGACAAGGGCCGCTACCTGCTGGCCGCCTCGTTCGGCAACGTCCACGGTGTCTACAAGCCGGGCAACGTCGTGCTCCGTCCCGAGCTGCTGAAGGACCTCCAGGAGGGCGTGGCCGCGAAGTTCGGTAAGCCCGCCGGCGCGCAGCCGTTCGACTTCGTCTTCCACGGCGGCTCCGGCTCCACGGAGGAGGAGATCGCCACCGCGCTGGACAACGGCGTCGTGAAGATGAACCTCGACACCGACACCCAGTACGCCTTCACCCGTCCCGTCGCGGACCACATGTTCAGCAACTACGACGGCGTTCTGAAGATCGACGGCGAGGTCGGCAACAAGAAGGTCTACGACCCGCGGAGCTGGGGCAAGGCCGCCGAGAAGGGCATGGCCGAGCGCGTGCTGACCGCGTGCGCGAACCTGCGCTCGACGGGCACGAAGCTCAAGTAACCGCGTCCGTCCGTCACCTGGTGTGAGGGCCTGGTTCCCGCCCGTGGAACCAGGCCCTCCGCTATGAATTCGTAACTCGTTGCCCCCTGCACATCCTGATGTCAGGACATGCAGACTGGCCCGATGACGAGCGCGCGGACACAGCGGATACGGCAGGCCAAGTCCTCCCTCTGGGAGTTCTTCCAGGGCCTCGGCAAGACGTTCATGCTCCCCGTCGCCCTGCTGGCGTTCTGCGGCATCATGCTCGGCATCGGCTCCTCGCTCTCCAGCGAGGCCGTCACGGACAACCTGACCTTCCTCCAGGGCCAGGGCTTCCATGTCGTCTTCACATGGATGGCCAACACGGGGCAGGTCGCCTTCACCTTCCTGCCCGTCCTCTTCGCGATGGCCATCCCGCTCGGCCTCGCCCGCGAGGACAAGGGCGTCGCGGCCTTCTCCGGCTTCGTCGGCTACGTCGCGATGAACCTCGCGGTGAACTTCTTCCTCACCACCAAGGGCGTCGACCTGGAGGACAAGAAGGAGATCGCCCACTACGGGATCGCCGACGTGCTCGGCATCCAGTCCATCGACACCGGGCTGCTGGGCGCCGTCGCCGTCGGCATCGTCGTGGCCTGGCTGCACGGCCGCTTCCGCACCCAGCGGATGCCGGACGCGCTCGCGTTCTTCGGCGGGCTCCGCTTCGTGCCGATCATCTCGGCGCTGGTGCTGAGCGCCGCGGGGCTGCTCATCCCGCTCGTCTGGCCGACGTTCAACGGCTGGATCAAGGACATCGGCGAGGCCATCGGGCACGCCGGGGTCTTCGGCCCGTTCTTCTTCGGCATGGGCGAGGTCCTGCTGCGCCCGGTCGGGCTGCACCACGTCCTCGTCGCGATGTTCCGCTTCACCGACGTCGGCGGCTCGGGCGCGGTCTGCGGCGAGCACGTCTCCGGCGCCCTCAACATGTTCTACGCCCAGATCAACTGCGACGCCGCGCCGAACGGCGACGTCACCAGCGCCACCCACTTCCTCTCCCAGGGCAAGATGGCCGCCTACCTCGGCGGGCTGCCCGGCGCCGCGCTCGCGATGTACCACTGCGCGCGGCGCGCGATGCGGCCCGAGATCAAGGCGCTGCTCGTCTCCGGCGTCGTCGCCTGCGTGGTCGGCGGCATCACCGAACCGCTGGAATTCCTCTTCCTGTTCATCGCGCCCTGGCTCTACCTGATCCACGCCGTCCTCGTCGGCCTCGGCTTCCTCACGGCCGCCGTCCTCGGCGTCTTCATCGGCAACACCGACGGCAACGTCATCGACTGGCTCGTCTTCGGCGTCCTCCAGGGCAGCACCACCAAGTGGTATCTGGTCCCGGTGATCGCGGCCGTCTGGTTCGCCGCGTACTACTTCCTCTTCCGCTGGGCGATCCGCCGCTTCGACCTGAAGACGCCGGGGCGGGACGAGCCGGAGGAGGACGCGGCCGAGGCCGAGACCGCTCCCGCCGAACCCGTCGCCCTGGTGGCCGGGAAGTACGATCCCGTCGCGATCCTCGAAGCGCTCGGCGGCCCCGCCAACATCCGCACCCTCGACAACTGCATCACCCGCCTCCGCCTCACCGTGGACGACGCCGAACAGCTCGACGAGGCCCGGCTGAAGAAGCTCGGCGCCGTCGGCGTCGTCAAGCTCGACGCCAACACCGCGCAGGTCGTCATCGGGCCCCAGGTGCAGCAGGTGAAGGACGCGATCGACGCGCTGCTCCCGGCGGCGGACTGATGGGCGGGGGCTACGACTTCGACCGTACGGTCGACCGGCACGGCACCTGGTGCACACAGTGGGACTACGTCGAGGACCGCTTCGGCGTCCCGGACCTGCTGCCGTTCACGATCTCCGACATGGACTTCGAGACCGCGCCCGAGGTCCTGGCCGCGCTCCGCGCCCGCCTCGGCCACGGAGTCCTCGGCTACTCCCGGTGGCGGCACGACGACTTCCTGTCGGCCGTGACGGGATGGTTCGCGCACCGGTACGACGCGGACGTGGACCCCGGCTCGGTCGTCTACGGCCCCTCGGTGGTCTACCAGGTCTCGCAGCTCCTGCGGCTGTGGTCGGAGCCGGGCGACGGGGTGGTGGTGCACACCCCGTCGTACGACGCGTTCCCGAAGGTGCTGGCGGCGCACGGCCGCGAGCTGCGCGGCTGCCCCCTCGGGGACGACGCGGAGCTGGAACGGCTGCTGGCCCTGCCCGACACCTCCGTGCTGCTGCTGTGCTCGCCGCACAACCCGACCGGGCATGTGTGGCGGCGCGAGGAGCTGGAGCGCATGGCCGCGCTCTGCACGCGGTACGGCGTCGCGGTGATCAGCGACGAGATCCACGCGGACCTCGCCCACCCGCCGTACGTCCACCGGCCGTGGACGCTGCACGGGGCGCCCGGCGGGCGCTGGGCCGTGCTGACCTCCGCGTCGAAGTCGTTCAACATCCCCGCGCTGACCGGCAGCTACGGGATCGTCGGTGACCCGGAGTCACGGGACGCCTACCTGCGGGCGCTGAAGGAGGCCGACGGGCTCTCCTCCCCGGCCGTGCTCTCGCTCGTCGCCCACATCGCCGCGTACCGCGAGGGCGGGCCCTGGCTCGACGCGCTCCGCGCGTACGTCCACGGCAACCTGCGCATGGTCGCCGACCGCCTGGAGTCCGCCTTCCCCGGCCTGGCCTTCGTCCCGCCGGAGGCGGGCTACCTGGCCTGGATCGACGTCCGCGCCCTCGGCGTCGCGGACGACGCGCTCCAGCGCGACCTGATCGAGCGCGAGCGCGTCGCGATCATGCCGGGTACGACGTACGGTGCGCCGGGCTTCGTCCGCCTCAACGTGGGCTGCCCCCGCACGAAGGCCGAGGCCGGCGTGACCGCCCTGGTCCACTCACTCGGCAGACTCGCCTGACCAGAGACTGCCCCGTGGGGGCGCTCCGCGCCCGGAAGCAGCCCCGAAGGGGCGCTTCAGGGGCGCGGGGAACTGCGCGACGAGCCACGACGCACGTGCGGCCCGCAGCGGGACGGCAAGGGGCAGCCCCTGCCCGGGGGCGGGCGCCGGGCACCCCGGAGCGGGGGGCGAGCCATGATCCGGCTGACACCCCCGTGGTAGCGAGCGGCACACTTGGGGGTATGTCCATTCACGAGAACCTCCTGGGGGGACCGCCCCCCACCCATCTCCCCGACGACCCCGAGCCGCGTGAGCTGCTGGCGGCGGGCACGGACCCCGCCGAGGTCGCCGCGCGGTACCCGGCGTCCTCGCTGGCGTGGGCGCAGCTCGCCGACGACGCGTTCCAGGCGGGCCGCACCGTCGAGTCGTACGCGTACGCCCGTACCGGCTACCACCGGGGCCTCGACGCGCTGCGCCGCAGTGGCTGGAAGGGGCACGGCCCCGTGCCGTTCGAGCACGAGCCGAACCGCGGCTTCCTGCGTGCCCTGCACGCCCTCGCGCGCGCCGCGGGGGAGATCGGGGAGGACGAGGAGCACGAGCGCTGCACCCAGTTCCTGAAGGACAGCTCGCCGACCGCGGCCGCCACCCTGTCCTGATCCCCGCCCTGATCACGTCCTGATCACCGGGGCATATGCCGAAGGCCCGCTTGCCGCCGCGAGCGGGCCTCGCGCATCATCGCTGTGGGCCCCCATGAGGGCCCGAGGGGACCGGGGCTCCGACGCCGTCAGGAAGGAGCGGACCGCTACCCGGTAGCTCACGTCGATGGAGACAGCGATGTCGCACGACTCCGATGTCCAGCCCGCCCAGGCGCCGAATCTGGACTTCGCAGGCACCACCCCCTACGAGGACTACGTACAGGCGGACGTCCTCACCCACCTCCAGCACCCCCTCTCCAGCGATCCCGGAGAGATGGCCTTCCTGGTCACCACCCAGGTCATGGAGCTGTGGTTCACCGTGATCGTGCACGAGTGGCACACGGCGGCCGAGGCCCTGCGGGACGACGACCCGCACACCGCGCTCGCCGCGCTCAAGCGCTCGACGTACGAGATGCAGTCGCTCAACGCGTCCTGGGAGCCGCTCGCCCACCTGACACCCGTCCAGTTCAACTCGTACCGGAGCGCGCTCGGCGAGGGCTCCGGCTTCCAGTCGGCGATGTACCGGCGCATGGAGTTCCTGCTCGGCGAGAAGTCCGCGTCGATGCTCGTCCCGCACCGGGGCGCGCCCCGCGTCCACGCCGAGCTGGAGAAGGCGCTGCACGAGCCGAGCCTCTACGACGAGGCGCTGCGCTATCTCGCCCGGCAGGGCGCGGAGATACCCGAGCATGTGCTGCGCCGCGACGTCTCGCAGCGGTACGAGCCGGATCCGGCGGTCGAGGCAGCGTGGGTGGCGATCTACACCGGGGACTCCGAGGGTGTCCTGCACCGTCTCGGCGAGGGACTCACCGAGGTCGCCGAGCTGGTGTGGCGATGGCGCAGCGACCACCTGGTCGCGACGCGCCGCGCGATGGGCGCCAAGACCGGCACGGGCGGCTCCGCCGGGGTCGCCTGGCTGGAGAAGCGCGCCGCCAAGCAGGTGTTCCCGGAGCTGTGGACGGCCCGCAGCCATGTCTGACCGCACCGCACCTATGCGCTGCGCCCCCTCCGACCCCGCCGCCCCTCGGGGCTGCAACCCGTCTGCCCGGCCATGTGCATCGCAGCCCGCGCCTGCGTCGTGGCTGATCGCGCAGTTCCCCGCGCCCCTGACGGGGCACCTCCCGCACCCGGAACCGCTGCGCTGCGCGCGCTCGCGCCCGCGTGGCGGAGCCGCACGTGGACACAGTCCCGCGCCCCTGACGGGGCACTCCCTGACGGGGCACGTTCGCTTCTCCCTGCTGCGCTTGGGAGGTCTGCGCAAGGCGCAGGGCTGGCAAGCGCAGGCCCCCATGCCGGGGCGGCATGGTTCGCCGGACCAGCGGAAGGGGCTGATGTGACCACAGAGCATGAACTCGTACGAGAGGCTCAGGAAAGGGACGGCGCCGATCCGCTCGCGGCGAAGCGGGGCGCGTTCGAGGTCGACGACGGCACCGTCTATCTCGACGGCAACTCCCTGGGCGCACTGCCCAAGAGCGTGGGCGCGAGGCTCGCGCACGTCGTCACCCACGAGTGGGGCGAACTCCGCATCCGCTCCTGGGAGGAGTCCGGCTGGTGGACGGCGCCGGAGCGGATCGGCGACCGGATCGCCCCTCTCGTCGGCGCGGCCGAGGGCCAGATCGTCGTCGGCGACTCCACCAGCGTCAACGTCTTCAAGGCGGTCGTCGCGGCCCTCCGCCTCGCCGCCGCCGACGACCCGGCCCGTACCGAACTCCTCGTGGACGAGGCGACGTTCCCCACGGACGGGTACCTCGCGGAGTCCGCCGCGAGAATGACCGGCGCCACCCTCACCGCGCTGCCCGCAGCCGCGATGCCGGACGCGCTGGGCCCGGCGACGGCGGCCCTGCTCGTCAACCACGTCGACTACCGCACCGGCGAGTTGAACGACCTGCCCGGTATCACCGCGGCGGCCCGCGCCGCGGGCGCCCGCACCGTGTGGGACCTGTGCCACAGCGCGGGCGCCCTCCCCGTCGGGCTCGACGCGCACGGCGTGGACCTCGCCGTGGGCTGCACGTACAAGTTCCTCAACGGGGGGCCGGGTTCGCCCGCGTACCTCTACGTACGGCGCGGCCTCCAGCCCCGCTTCGACTCGCCGCTGCCCGGCTGGACGGGGCACGCCGACCCGTTCGCGATGGCGCCCGCCTACGTCCCGGCGGACGGCGCGACGCGGGGCCGGGTCGGCACGCCGGACATCCTCTCCATGGCCGCGCTCGAAGAGGCGCTGACCGTGTGGGAGGGCGTGGACATCGACGCCGTCCGCGCCAAGTCCCTCGCGCTCGGCGACTTCTTCCTGCGCTGCGTGCGTACGTACGTCCCGGAGGGCGCCGTCACCCCGCTCACCCCCGTGGAGCACGGGCGGCGCGGCAGCCAGGTCTCGCTGCTGTGCGAACCGGCCGACGCGGCGGGCCCGGTGATGGACGCGCTCGTCAAGCGCGGCGTGGTCGGGGATTTCCGTCGTCCCGGCGTACTCCGCTTCGGCATCACCCCGCTCTACACTGCGTTCAGGGACGTGGAGCGAGCCGCACGCGTCCTGGGGGAGATTCTGCGTGACACGCTCACTTAAGGCGGGGGGCCATGATGAGCGACGCTGAGGAAAAGGCACTGCTGACCCTGGAGCCGGTGCGCCCGGAGGCCGTGGAGCGGTACGGACCGCACCCGTCCCAGGTCGTCGACGTGTACGGGGCGGAGGCCACGGGCCCGAGGATCGCGCTGCTGCACGGGGGTTACTGGCGGGAGGCGTGGGACCGCACGCACCTCTCGCCGTTCGCCGCCGCGCTCGCGGGGCGCGGGATGCGCGTGGACCTGATCGAGTACCGCCGGGTGGGCGGGGGCGGCGGCTGGCCCACGACCGTCGAGGACGTCGACGCCGCGCTCGAACACCTCGGCACGCCCCCGAGCGTGCTGCTCGGCCACTCCGCGGGCGGGCACCTCGCGCTGTGGGCGGCGTCCAGGCGGGAGCGCGCGGCGGGCCGCGCGGTCGTGGTCGCGCCCGTCGCCGATCTGGCGCTGGCGCACGAGCAGCGGCTCAGCGACGGGGCCGTCGCCGAGTTCCTGGGCGGCGAGGAGCAGGTGTCCTCGCTGATGTGGGACGCGGACCCGATGCGGCTGCTGCCGCGGATCCCCGTCGAGATCCTGCACGGCACGGCGGACACGGACGTCCCGATCGAGCAGTCCCGGCGGTACTGCAACAACTGGGGCGGCAGGCTCCATCTGCTGCCCGGTGTCGGCCACTTCGCGCCCTTCACGCCTCGCACCCCGGCGTTCGAGGTGCTGGTCACAGCGCTGAAGTAGCGCCGCGCACTCCCGTACGCCCCCGTGGGCCACGGCTCGCGGGGGCGTACGGGGGTAGGGCGGCGGCATGCGCAAAACGAACAAACCCCCCACCCTGCTGCGCCTGGCCTCGGCGTCCCTCGTGGGCACGGCCATCGAGTTCTACGACTTCTTCATCTACGGGACGGCCGCCGCGCTCGTCCTCGGGCCGCTCTTCTTCCCGACGTTCTCGCCGCTGGCCGGCACCCTCGCGGCGTTCGGCACCTTCGGCGTCGGCTTCGTCGCCCGGCCGCTCGGCTCGGTCGTCTTCGGTCACATCGGCGACCGTTACGGACGCCGCCCGGTCCTCTTCGCCTCGCTCGTCCTCACCGGCGCGGCGACGGTCGCGGTCGGCTGCGTGCCGACGTACGCGACGCTCGGCATCGCCGCGCCCGCGCTGCTGCTCGTGCTGCGCTTCCTCCAGGGGCTCGGCCTCGGCGGCGAGTGGGGCGGGGCCGTGCTGCTGACGGCCGAGCACGCGCCGCCCCACCGCAGGGGCCTGTGGGCGAGCTTTCCGCAGATCGGCCCGTCGGTGGGCTTCCTGCTGGCCAACGGCGTGACGCTGGCCCTGTCCGCCGCGCTGACGGACGCCCAGTTCGCCTCGTGGGGCTGGCGGGTGCCGTTCTGGGCGGCGGGCCTGCTGGCCGTGGCCGGGCTGCTGCTGCGGACCTCGGTCGCGGAGACCCCGGAGTTCACCGCGCTGGCCGAGTCGGACACCCGCGCCGGGGCGCCGCTCGCGGAGGTCGCGCGCCGCCACTGGCGCCTGGTGCTGCTGACGGCGGGCGCGCTGGCCACGGGGTACGCGGTCTTCTACGCGGTGACCACCTGGTCCCTCGCCTACGGGACGGAACGGCTGGGCGTGAGCCGTACCGTCATGCTCGCCTGCGTCATGGCGGCCGTCGCGCTCAAGGGCGCGGCGACCCCGCTGGTCGCGCTGCTCGGCGACCGCTACGGACGGCGGCCGCTGTGCCTGGCGGGCTGCGCGGCGAGCGCGCTGTGGATGTTCCCGATGGCGGGACTGCTGCACACGGCCGAGCCGGTGTGGATGGTCACGGGCTTCGTCGGCGCGATGCTGGCGTTCGTCACGATGTTCGCGGTGGTCGCGGGCTATCTGCCGGAACTGTACGAGCCCCGGGTGCGCTGCACGGGCGCCGCCGTCGGCTACAACCTCGCGGGCGTGCTGGGCGGCGCGCTCACCCCGCTCGTCGCGACGGCGCTGACGGACGGCGCGGGCGAGGGCCCGCCGTGGGGCGTGGCCGCGTATCTGACGGTGCTGGCGCTGTTCAGCCTGGGCTGCTTCGCGCTGCTCCCGGACACCCGGCCGGAGCCGAGGACCGCCTCGGTCCCGGCATAGCCGCGCGCCCGGCCCCGCTGTGCGGGCGGGGCCGGGCGCGTGAGTGGCGCGTGCTGCGGGTCAGCCGAAGTACATGCCGCCGGTGCGGGCGCCGCTGTGGTCGTTGCTGACGTTGCCGACGACGTTGGTCGACTCGCTCTCGAACTCCGAGGAGACCGAGGAGTCGTTGTCGCTGCGCTCCGAGATACGCGTGATCATCGCGTCCTCGTAGTTGTCGATGTAGTCCTTGATGGTGGCGATGCGGCTCTTGCTGTTGCCGTCGTGGCCGGGGCCGTCGTTGCCGTTGTTGCCCCAGGCGAAGGCGCTGCCGGCCGAGCCGAGGACGGCGGCGGCGGCGAGGGCGGCGGCAGCGGTGGCGGTACGGAATCGCATGTGTGGTGCTCCTTGCTCGTCGAGGCACTCGGGAGGGAGTGCGCCCTTGCGAGGCCAACCATTCCCACGATCTGATCGGATGTGATCGTGAATAGTCCGTAAGTGGTGGGATTTAGCCCGGCCGGGGGCACGAGGGGCACTGGCAGACTCCTGCACATGAGTGACGCGCGGCCCCGGGGTCGCTGACAGCCCGTCAGACCGACGGGTCGTCAGGCGTCGCGCAGGCCGGTGATCCAGCGGAGGTAGCGGACCGTGTAGGGGGTCAGCGCGGGTCCGGCCCGGGTGATCTCGGCGTTCAGGGCGGCCCGTTCGGACGGGGGCAGCGCCGCCACCAGCGCGCCCGCGTCGCGCGGGGTCCAGCGGCGGACGACCGTACGGGCGTGGGGGCCGGTGTCCGGGTCGTGGGCCTGGCGGAGGGCCACGCGCAGCGGTGCGAGACCGCCGCGTGCGTCGAGCAGCCGCAGCGCGTACCGCCGCGCACGCGGCTCCCGCCCCGGCGCGGCCCGCGCCACGAGCACGGCCTCCGGCAGCGACCCCGCCTCGGGCAGCAGCGCCTCGACGGCACGCCGGACCACGCCCGGCGACGGATCGTCCAGCAGCGGCAGCACCCGCGCCACGGACACGCCCCCGAGCGCCCGCAGCGCCCCGACGGCGGCGCCGCGTACGGCGGGACGCGGATCGTCCAGGCAGGCCAGTACCACGGGGACGTCCTCCGCGCCTCCGCACTCCCCGAGCCCCGCGACGGCGCTCGGCGGGGCGGCCGGGTGCTCCAGCGCCTCGCGGTAGTGCGGGAGCGGGTCCTCGCCCGCCTGCCGTACCGCCCACTGCGCGCACGCGCGGACGTGGGACGAGCGGTCGTCGAGCCAACCCCTCGCCCGGCCCGGTTCGCCGTGCCGCCGCAGCGCCGTGACGGCCACGGCCCGTACGCGCGCGCCCCGTGCGGTGAGGAGCCGGTCGAGGACGTCCGGGGGCACGGGCGCCCCGGCCCGGAGCGCCGCCTCGGCGCACCGCACCTGGACGAGGACGTCGGGGTCGCGGAGCGCCCCCTCGGCGAACCGTTCCGTCGGCAGGCCCCACCGCTCCTCGGCCCGCCGCCAGGCCCAGCGGCGGACCTCGCGCGCGGAGTGCCGCAGCGCGGCCTCCCGTACCCCGGGGTCCTCGTCGAGCCGGGCCGCCAGCAGCTCCGCCGCGTACCCGCCGTGCCGCCGGCCCGCGAGCCGCAGCACCACGTGCGCGACGGCGGCCAGCTCCCCGGCCCCGCTCCGGTCCAGCACCTCCCGCGCCGCCTCCCGCACGGGCCCGGCCCAGTCGGCGCAGCGCACGACGACGAGCGGCAGCAGCGCGCGGGGCACCCCGGGCCCGCGCAGGGCGGCTTCCCGGACCCGCCCGTTCCCGTGGCAGAGCGCGAGGGCGGGGTCCTCGGGCCGCGCGGGGAGCCGGTACGTGTCACGGCGTACGGCCTCGTCATGGGCGACCCACTCCCTGGCGGGCGCCTCCGGTGCGGGGTGCGGAGATCCTCGGTGCGGCATGCCCGCAGCGTAGGCGCCTTCAGCGCGCCCATTCCTTGAGCTGCTCGGTTTCCAGGGTGATGCCGACGGGGTCGGGCAGCTCGACGTTCTTCCCGAACGGGATACGCGCCATGCGCTCGTACGCACTCCGTCCGGTTCGCTGTGAACGATGACCTCACCGGCGTCCCGGTCGATCAGCAGATAGACGGGGATGAGGGCCTCGGCGTAGGCCCGCGGCTTCTCGACACGGTCCTGCTTGTCGGTGTCGGCGTCGTACGAGGTGACCTCGGCGACCAGGAGGACGCTGTCGGGGTCGGCCCAGGGGCCCTGTTCGACGAGAGACTTCGCGGGTGTCAGCGCTCCGTCGGGACGTGCCCTCGCCCTGCGGAGTCCACCCACCTTGACCCGTGGGGCCGACTGGAGCCACAGCTCCGGGCGAGCCCGCAGGAAGCGCCTGGTCAACCACGCGAGGATGGTGCTGCGATTCCCGTCCGGGGCGGCCTTCTCCGTGATGCGGCCGTCGAGGAACTCCAGGGTGACGGTCTCAGGGGCCCTGGAGGCGATCTCTTCGAAGTCCTCGACCCGCATGTGAGACGTGCGCTCGTCCATGGAGCGAGCGTGTGGCTGGTGGGCGGCGCCCGGACACGATTCGGCCCCAGGTCACCCGGAAGGGTGCCCGGGGCCGAACGCGCGGGTCACAGGAAGGAGTTGACCTCGATCGTCTCGTCGCGGCCCGGGCCGACGCCGATCGCGGAGATCGGAGCCCCTGACATGTCCTCCAGGGCCTTCACGTAGGCCTTGGCGTTGGGCGGGAGGTCGTCGAAGGTCTTGGCCTTCGTGATGTCCTCGGTCCAGCCCGGCAGGTACTCGTAGACCGGCTTCGCGTGGTGGAAGTCGCTCTGGTTGTAGGGGAGTTCCTCGACGCGCCGCCCGTCGATCTCGTACGCCACGCAGACCGGGATGCGCTCCCAGCCCGTCAGCACGTCGAGCTTGGTGAGGAAGAAGTCCGTGAGGCCGTTGACGCGCGTCGCGTAGCGCGCGATGACCGCGTCGAACCAGCCGCAGCGGCGGTTGCGGCCCGTCGTGACGCCGAACTCGCCGCCGATGGTGCGCAGCGCCTCGCCGTCCTCGTCGAACAGTTCGGTCGGGAAGGGGCCGGCGCCGACCCGCGTCGTGTAGGCCTTGAGGATGCCGATGACGCGGCTGATCTTCGTCGGCCCGACGCCCGAGCCCGTGCAGGCGCCGCCCGCGGTCGGGTTCGAGGAGGTCACGAAGGGATACGTGCCGTGGTCGACGTCGAGCAGCGTGCCCTGGCCGCCCTCGAAGAGGACGACCTTGTTCTCGTCGATCGCGTTGTTGAGGATCAGGGTGGTGTCGGCGACGTACCCCTTGATCTGGTCGGCGTAGCCCAGCAGCTCCTCGACGACCTGCTCGGCGACGATCGCGCGCCGGTTGTAGAGCTTGGCGAGGACCTGGTTCTTGAAGTCGAGCGCGGCCTCGACCTTCTGCAGCAGGATCGACTCGTCGAAGAGGTCCTGGACGCGGATGCCGACGCGGTTGATCTTGTCAGCGTAGGACGGGCCGATGCCGCGCCCCGTGGTGCCGATCTTGCGCTTCCCGAGGAAGCGTTCCGTCACCTTGTCGAGCGTCTCGTGATACGGCGTGATCAGGTGCGCGTTACCGCTGACCAGGAGTTTGGAGGTGTCGACGCCGCGCTCGTTCAGTCCGCTCAGCTCGGAGAGCAGGACCTGCGGGTCGACGACGACACCGTTGCCGATGACCGGGGTGCACCCCGGGGAGAGGATTCCGGAAGGGAGGAGATGGAGCGCGTACTTCTGGTCGCCTACGACGACCGTGTGACCGGCGTTGTTGCCGCCCTGGTAGCGCACCACGTAGTCCACGGACCCACCGAGCAGGTCGGTGGCCTTTCCCTTGCCTTCGTCACCCCACTGAGCACCGAGCAGCACGAGTGCGGGCACAGGCGTACACCCCTTCCGGGCGGGGCATGTCCCACGTGCATGGCGCTTTTCGCCATCGCAAGAGCCGCGGACCGGTGCCCCAGATAGAGGAAGCCCCTGGCGCAACAGCGACAGGGGCTCTTGCACCGAGAGATTACCGAACAATTCTCTCGGGTGACGAACAGGGAGTCCCCGCGGCGAACGTGTGTGCGACTTGTGCGCGACGTGCCGCAGCCGCCGTTTCCGATGAGGAAGGACCGAGGTGTCGGCTCCAGATCCCGCGAGGACACCGCTCCTCGTGGTCGTCGATCCCGTGGCCAGGCTCACCGACGGGGAGTCCGTACGCATCGCGCGCGACGTGCTGTGCGCGGGCGCGCCCGGGGTGAAGGTGTGCCTGCCGGAGGACCCGGAGGAGACCGCGCGGGCCCTCGCGCGGCGCGGCAGCAGGCGCCCCGTGCTGGTCGGCAACGACCGGGCGCTGCTGCGCGCCGTCCAGTTCCTGCACCGCGACCGGGGGCTGCCCGAGGCGGCGCTCGCGGTGGTGCCGGTGGGCGCCGCGCCGACAGTGGCGCTGACCCGGGGCCTGGGCGTGCCCGCCGACGCGGTCTCCGCGGCCCGCGCCGTGCTGGGCGGCGGCGAGCGCCGCCTCGACCTGCTGGTCGACGACGACGGCGGGGTCGTCCTCGGCGGCCTGCACATCCCGGCGTCGCCCGGGGCGGGCCGGCGCGGGGTGCCGCCCGCCCGCGACGCGGGCGCGCACGGGGACGGCCGTTCGCCGTGGCGGCGGGTGTGCCGGTCCTTCGCCCGTACGGTGCTGCCGCAGGGGATGCGCGGCGGCGAGGACCGGCCCGGGGAGCTGCTGACGGAGCCCGCGGAGCGCGAGCAGGTCGCCCAGGCGCTCCGCGTCGAGGCCGACGGCCGGGTGCTGGCCGACCTGGACCTGCCGGTGACGGAGGTCTCCGTCCGTACGGCCGCGGGCCCGGGGCTCGCGGAGGTGACGGTGCGGGCCGGGGCCGGGGCCGGGTCCGGGGCGGGGTCCGGGGCGGGGGCTCCGGACGGGCCCGTGGTGGAGCGGGCGCGGGTGGTCACCGTCTCGGGAACGGCGTTCCGCTACCGCGCGGACGCCCGCGTGGGCGGCCCGGTGCGCACCCGTACGTGGACCGTGGTGCCGGAGGGCTGGCGGCTGGTGCTCCCCGGGGCGTGAAGCGTGAGGCCCGACGGCTGAAGTAGACAGTGTCTACGCTCGCTGGTAGACAGTGGCCATGAACGAGGGGCACGAGGACGAGGGGCTGCGGGAACGGCTCGTACGGGCCGGGGTCGAGCTGGTCGCGCTGGAGGGCGCGCAGGGGCTGTCGCTGCGGGAGATCGCGCGGCGGGCCGGGGTCTCCCACGGGGCGCCGCGCCGCTGGTTCCCGACGCATCTCGCGCTGCTCTCCGCCGTGGCCAGGGAGGGCTTCACCGCGCTCGCGGCCGAGCTGGAGGCCGCCGGAGCCCCCGGCGACGACCCGCGCGCCCGGCTCCTCGCGCTGGGCCGGGCCTATCTGGACTTCGCGCGCGAGCGCCCGGGGATGTACGAGCTGATGTTCCGTCACGACCTGCTGGAGAGCGAGCGGCCGGGACTGCGCCGGACCAGCCTGCCGCTCTTCGACGAGTTGGTGTCCCTGCTGGCCGTGGCACGGCCCGGGCATCCGTCCCCCCGGGTGGCGGCGGGCGCGTTCTGGGCGAACCTGCACGGGATCGCCCAGCTCCGGTCGCGCGGAGCGCTCCAGTTGGCGACCGGAACCGAAGAGGCCGAGCCCCTGTTGCGTGCCGCCCTCGACGCGCATGTGCCCGGCGGTTCGCCCGAGTAGGGGCTGCCCCTTGCCGTTGCGCGGCGGTCTGCGACGAAGCCGCAAGAGGCAGCCCCTGTTCAGTCGTTCAGGGAGAAGGCGCGGGGTTCGTGACCGTGTCGGAGGTGTCGGAGCCCGCTCCGTCCGGTTCCCGGGTCTCGTGCCACCGCTTCAGGACATCCCGCAGCTCGCCCTGGAGGAAGCGGAGGAACTCCGTCGTCTTCAGGAGGCGGCGGCCGCCCGGGGTGTCCTCGCCGAGGGAGGAGACGCCCGCGTCGAGCGTCGCCGTCCAGCGGTTGATGAGCGGCTCGCGGTCCGTCATCGCGGCGAACCAGACGTCCTGGCGCAGCATGTAGATCTCGCGGCGGGAGCCGGGGGAGCGCTGGCGGCTGACCATCCGCACCTGTGAGAGGTACCGCACGGCGCCGGAGACGGCGGCGGGGCTGATCTGGAGGCGCTCGGACAGCTCCGCCGAGGTCAGCGCGCCGTCGTCGGAGGCGAGGAGACAGGCGAAGACGCGGGCGGCCATCCGCTGCATCCCGGCCTCCGTCAGGTCGGCGGCGAAGCGCTCGACGAAGGGGGACATCCTCGCCTCGTACTCCCGCAGGGCCTCGCTGCGGGCCTCGCTCCCGCTGTCGTCCCCGGCGGTCTGTTCTGCTGCCACGTTCTCAGCTTCTCCTCGTGCACTCGCTCGTACGAGGGATCCTAACGGTTCCTTAACTTCACAAGTTTGTGAAACTAGCGTAGCTTCAGAAGCATGACCACGGCAACAACCACCGCGATTTCCGTTTCGGGTCTCGTCAAGACCTTCGGCCGGACTCGTGCGCTCGACGGGCTCGATCTCGACGTCAGGGCCGGAGAGGTGCACGGGTTCCTCGGGCCGAACGGAGCCGGAAAGTCCACGACCCTCCGCGTTCTCCTCGGGCTGCTCCGCGCGGATGCGGGGAAGGCCACCCTGCTCGGCCGCGACCCGTGGGACGACGCGGTGGAGCTGCATCAGCGCCTCGCGTACGTGCCGGGCGACGTCGAGCTGTGGCCGAACCTCACCGGGGGCGAGGCCATCGATCTGCTCGCGCGGCTGCGCGGGGGCATCGACTCCGGGCGCAGGGACGAGCTGATCGAGCGCTTCGACCTCGACCCCACCAAGAAGGGCCGCACCTACTCCAAGGGCAACAGGCAGAAGGTCGCCATCATCGCCGCGCTCGCCTCCGACGCGGAGCTGCTGCTCCTCGACGAGCCGACGGCCGGGCTCGACCCGCTGATGGAGGTCATCTTCCAGGACGTCATCATGCGGGCCAAGAACGAGGGCAGGACCGTCCTGCTCTCCAGCCACATCCTGGCCCAGGTCGAGAAGCTGTGCGACCGCGTGAGCATCATCCGGCTCGGCAAGATCGTGCAGTCCGGGACGCTCAGCGAGATGCGGCATCTCACCCGCACCACCATCGAGGCCGAGACCGACCGCCCCGTCGAGGGCCTCGACGCGCTGCCGGGCGTGCACAACGTCCGTACGGACGCGGGCCGCGTGCACTTCGCCGTCGACGGCGCGCACCTGGACGAGGCCGTGCGCCACCTCAGCGCGCTCGGCATCCGCAGCCTGACCAGCCACCCGCCGACGCTGGAGGAGCTGATGCTCCGGCACTACGGCGACGAGCTGACGGCGAACGGGCACGGCATGGCCGGGATCGACGAGGACACCGCCGTGGACGCGGGAGGGAACGGACGATGAGCGGCACGACCCGCACCACCGCGCCCGACACCGGGCGCCGGGCCGGGCAGGGCCGCGAACGGGAGCCCGCGGGGGGCAACGCCCTCGCCGGGACCGGCGTCCTCTTCCGCTTCGCGCTCCGCCGCGACCGCGTGCGCCTGCCCGTCTGGGTCCTGGCGCTCTTTCTCGGCACTCTCGGCACGGCGAACAACTTCAAGGCGACCTACGCGGACGCCAAGGACCGCGCCAACATCGCGGAGACCCTGGACAGTCCGGCGGGCAGGGCGATGACCGGCCCGAGCCACTATCTGAAAGAGCCGTACGACTTCGGCGCCATGCTCAGCCACCAGATGATCGCCTACACCACGCTGCTGGTCGGTCTGATGAGCGTGCTCATGGTGGTCCGCCACACCCGCGCCGAGGAGGAGACGGGCCGGGCCGAGCTGGTCCGCGCCGGGGTCGTCGGGCGGTACGCCTCGCTCACGGCGGCGCTCGCCGTCGCCGTCACCGCGAACGTCCTCCTCGCGCTGCTCCTCGCCGTGGGGCTGCCCGGCCTGAACCTGGACGGGATCGACTCCCAGGGTGCTCTGGTCTACGCGGCGGTGCACGCCGTCGTCGGATTCGTCTTCGCCGCCGTCGCCGCCATCACCGTGCAGTTCACGGAGCACACGCGGGCGGCCTCCGGCATGGCGCTCGCGGTGCTCGGTGCCGCCTTCGCCCTGCGGGCCGCCGGTGACGTGGGGAACGGGTTCCTCTCCTGGCTCTCGCCCATCGGCTGGGCGCAGCGCGCCTACCCGTTCGTCGACGACCGCTGGTGGCCGGTGCTGCTCGGGCTCGGCTGCGCGCTCGTGCTCGGTGCCGTGGGATACCGCCTCAGCGCCCGTCGCGACGTGGGTGCCGGGCTCCGGCCCGCGCGCCGCGGCGCGCCCCGCGCCAGCGACTTCCTGACCACTCCGCTCGGCTTCGCGCTGCGGCTGCACCGGGGGCTGCTGGCCGGGTTCACGGCCGGCCTGGTGCTCCTGGGCATGATGTACGGCTCGCTGCTCAGCGACGTCGAGCAGATGATCGAGGACATCGACCAGTTCAAGAACGCGGTCGAGAAGCTCGGCGGCTCGGTCACCGACTCCTTCGCCGGGACCGTCATGATCGTGCTCGCGGTCGTCGCGTCCGTCTACGTCGTCATGGCCGCGCTGCGTCCGCGTGCCGAGGAGACGGGGGGCCGCGCCGAACCGCTGCTCGCCACGGGACTGTCGCGCACCCGCTGGATGTTCAGCCACCTGACGATGGCCGTCGTCGGAGGCACGCTCGTCCTGCTGGCCGGGGGCCTCGGCATCGGCGCCTCGGGCGCCGCCTCGGTGGGCGAGGCCGACATGCTGCCCAAGCTGCTCGGCGCCTCCCTCGCCTACGCACCGGCGCTCTGGGTGACGGGCGGTGTCGCTGCGGTGCTCTTCGCCTGGGTGCCGAGGGCCGGGGCGGTGGCCTGGATCGTGCCGATCTACGGATTCGTCACGGGCTATCTGGGTCAGCTCTTCGACTTCCCCGGCTGGATGAAGAACCTCTCGCCCTTCGGGCACGTCCCGCAGCTTCCGGCCGAGGACATGAGCTGGACGCCGATGCTGCTTCTCACCCTGATCGCCGTCGCGCTCTTCGCCGCGGCCGCGGCGGGATTCCGGCGCCGGGACCTGGAGATGAAGTAACCCCGCCCAGCCCCGGACGACCGGCCCGCGCCCCCGCTGAGGGGCCGGTCGTCCGGCTCCCCGGCGGGGAGCGGAGCCGGACGGCCCGGCCCTGAACTCAGCTCAGCCTCGTGTACGTGCGGGTGCTCCCGTCGGGGAACTTCCGTACGAGCGAGGCGCCCTGCATCGTCAGCGTCGAGGAACCGCCCGAGACGCAGGCGCCGTTCGAGCGGTCGCGCTTGACGTCCGGCGGGGCCAGCCGCACGGCGCCGTCCTCGCCGTTCCCGCCGTCCTCACCGGCGCCGCCCGCCGAGAACACGGTCACCTTGGCCTCGCAGTGCTCGGCGCCCTCCGAGACCATCGTCAGGCCCTTGCCGTCCTCCATGGCGTCCTCGGTGACGGTGAGCTTCTGCTGTCCGCCGCCCGGCAGCGGGCGCTGCCACTCCCCCGCCATCTCGCGGGGCAGCCTCTCGGTCCCGTCGACCTTGTGCAGCATCGCCGTACGGCCGCCCGCGCTCCACTTCAGCGCCCCGTCGCCCGCCTCGGTGAGGGTGTGCTCGCCGATGGCCGAGCACTTGTCGGCGGGGATGGACTTCACGACCTTGGTGTCCAGCCGGAGCCCGGCCGAGGAGCTGGGCTTCGCGGCCAGCTTGCCGTCGCTCTCGCAGACGTACTTCGCGCCGAGGCTGAGGCTCGTCGCCACGACCTCGCCGACCTCGCCCTTGGTGATGACGAACCGCCGGTACTGGCCCGTGGGCTCGCCGTCCCGCTCGACCGCGCCGCTCCACGTGCCCAGGTACGGGCGCGGCACATCGGTGTCGTGGGCCTCCTTGCCGCCCGTCTTGCTGCCGATGAGGGGGAGTTCGGACCCGGTCGCCGCGTAGCCGAGGCCGCCGAGGACGACGACGGCGGCGAGCGCGCCGACGGCCACCAGCGCCCGGCGCGAACGGCGCGGGGGCGGCGGGGGCGACGCGTGCGCGTACGAGGGGGCCGGGGTCTGCGGCGGCGTCGTGCCGAGGCCCCCGTGCGGGTCGGGTCCCGGCGCGGGGAAGCGGGGGACCTGCGAGGTGACGGACTCCGAGGCGGGGTCGGGGTCGGGGTCGGGAGCGGGTCCGGGGCCGCCCGTACGGCCCGGGGCCGCGGCGTGCGCCGCCGCGGGCTCGTACGCGTGTCCGGGCGGCGGCGTGGTGCCCGCGCCCGCGGCCCCTGCTCCGGTCCCGGCGGCACCGGATCCGGCACCGGCCCCGGTCACGGCGGCACCCGCACCGGCACCGGTCACGGCGGCCCCTGCCCCGGCGCCCGTGTCCGGCGTACGCGTGGGCGGGAGGCCGCCCGAGCCGGACGGCGGCGTGTCGGTGTCGAGCAACTGGACGGCGTGCCGACCGAGTTCGGCGATCAGCTCGGCGGGCAGCCACGGCGGCGCCGCCGCGCCGAACGAGACCGGCTGCACCCGCGCGACGATCTCCTCGGGCGCGGGCCGCGCCTCCGGCTCCTTCGCGAGGCAGTCCGCGATCAGCTCCCGCAGCGGCTCCTCGACGCCCTCCAGGTCGGGCTCCTCGGACGCGATGCGGAACATCACCGAGTGCACCCCGCCCGCGCCGCCGCCCGCGCCGAACGGCGGGCGTCCCGTCGCGGCGTACGCGAGGACCGCGCCGAGGCAGAACACGTCGCTGGCCGGGGTGATCTGGCCGCTCCTGATCTGCTCCGGCGACATGAAGCTGGGCGAGCCCACGACCATGCCGGTGCTCGTCAGCGTCGACTCGGGCACCTCGTCCAGGGCGCGCGCGATGCCGAAGTCGATGACGCGCGGCCCGTCGATGGTGAGCAGCACGTTGGAGGGCTTCAGGTCGCGGTGGACGAGCCCCGCGCCGTGGATGTCGAGCAGCGCGGAGGCCAGCCCGTACGCGAGGACGCGCAGTGAGTCGGCGGGCAGCGGGCCGTGGCCCCGGCCCTGTCCCGGCCGGCCCGCGGCGATGACGTGGTCGAGGGCGGGCCCGGCGATGTAGCCGGTGGCGACCCAGGGGGTGGCGGCATCGGTGTCGGCGTCGAGCACGGGCGCGGTCCAGCGGTCGCCGACGCGCCGCGCGGCCTCGACCTCCAGCCGGAAGCGGGTGCGGAACAGCTCCTCCTGGGCCAGCTCGTTCTTGATGAGCTTGACCGCGACCGTACGGCCGCCCTCCGACCGTGCGAGGTACACCCGGCCCATGCCGCCCGTGCCGAGTCTGCTCAGCAGCCGGTAGCCGCCGATTTCAGCCGGATCGTCCGGTGCCAGGTCTGCCATCTGCCCGCCCCCTGTTTCTTCTTCGTGTTCCGACTGTCCGTCACCAAGGTCACGACCTGGCAGCCAACGGGCCTCTGTTTGACAGCCGGGCCTGCTGGAGCGAGGTGAGACGGGCGACGTAGAAGAGCGTGAGCACCGTGGCGACGAGCCCCGTGACGTCGCTGATCTCACCGAACGTCAGGCTCGTCGAGGCGGAGCCGGCCTGCTCGGTGTCGTACCAGCTTCCCTTGATCTCGCTCAGCAGGTATGTCAGCAGGTAGGCCAGCCAGCCGATCCACCAGGCCTGCAGGATCCCCCGGGAGGCGGGGTGCTCGCCCTCGGACGCGCGCCAGACGTCGTTGGCGATCCGCTTGGGCAGAACGAGGTTCCCGAACGGGATGAACCAGGCGCCGACGGCGAACCCGGGCGCCTCGCGGAGCGTGCCGGGCGCGAAGACCTCGGCGTTGAGCCGCGTACGGCGGAACCAGCACAGCCAGAGGACGCCGGTCACGACCTCCAGCATCAGCGCGAGCCCCTCGGCCGCGACGGTCGTCAGCCGCATCTCCTCGAAGTCGCCGACGCCCCGGACGGTGGAGCTGAGTTCGCTGCTCAGCGAGCCCTCGACCGCGAAGAGCACGAAGAGGTGGAAGGCCAAGGCGACGCCGTAGCAGCAGAGCAGCACGCGCAGCGCGGTCGCGAGGCCCCGGGGCGACTCCGCGTGCCCGACGAGGAAGCGCGGCGGCGGCGTGCCGTGCGGACCGGGGCCGGACCCCGGGCCCGGACCCGGGCCCGGAACCGGCCCTGGCCCCGGGTGCGGACCCGGCACGGGTCCCGGCCCCGGTCCCTGCCAGTGCGGCGGCGGCGCGGCGCCGAACGCGGGCGGCGCCGCGCCCGTGAGGCCCGGGCCCGGTGCCGGAGAAGGTGCCGGTGCCGGAGAAGGGACCGGCGAGGGCGCCCCCACGGCGGACGGGGCGGGCGGCGCGGACGGGGCGGAGGGCGCCAAGGGCGCGGGCGACGCGGGGGACGGGCCCGGAACCCCCTGGTCCGGCGGGCCGAAGCGCTGCGGGTCCTCGCTGTCCAGCAGCCGTACGGCCCGCTGCCCGAGGTGGGCCAGCAGTTCCGCCGGGAGCCACGCCTCCCCGAGCCCCGTGCCCGGCGTCGCCTCCGTCTCCTCGACGGCGGCCCGGAGGTCCTCGACGCCGGGGCGGCCCTCCGGGGCCTTCGCGAGGCAGGAGGCGATCAGCGACCGCCAGGGCTCGGCGATCCCGTCGAGGTCGGCCTCCTCCTCGGCGATACGGAAGAGGAGCGCGTGCAGCCCGCTGTCCTGGGTGCCGAACGGCAGCCGTCCCGTCGCCGCGTACGCGAGCACTGTGCCCAGGCAGAACACGTCGCTCGCCGGGGTCACCCGCTGGCCGCGCACCTGCTCGGGGGACATGAAGCCGGGCGAACCCACCAGCGCCCCGGTGCGGGTGAGGCCGCCCGCGGACTGCACGGCGGCGTCGAGGGCGCGGGCGATGCCGAAGTCGATGACGCGCGGCCCCTCGATCGTCACGAGGATGTTGGACGGCTTGAGGTCGCGGTGGACGAGCCCGGCGTCGTGGATGGCGCGGAGCGCTCCGGCGAGCCCGAGCGCGAGGGCCCGCAGGGACGTGACCGGCAGCGGCCCGTACTGCTCGGAGACGACCTCGGTCAGCGAGGGCCCCGCGACGTAACCGGTGGCGACCCAGGGGGTGTCGGCCTCGGTGTCCGCGTCGAGCACGGGCGCCGTCCAGCGGTCGCCGACGCGCCGCGCGGCCCGTACCTCCTGCGCGAACCGGCGGCGGAAGTCGGGCTGCCGGGCCAGCTCCGCCTGGACGACCTTCACCGCCGCCGTCCGGCCGCGCTCGGACCGCGCGAGGTAGACGCGGCCCATGCCGCCCTCGCCGAGTCTGCCGAGGAGCCGGTACCCGCCGATCCAGGCGGGATCGTCGGTGGTCAGTCCCTGCATACGTGCTCCCGTCACCCCATGTCCGTGCGCACGAGGATAGGAGGGCGGCCGTGCCGCGTGGGAACTCAGGTGCGGATCCGCCCGACCCCTGAGGTACGTGCCGCGGTGACCGATTCCCGTACGGACGCGGGGAGATGACGCGGCATGACCGGACACGACGGGAGATGCGCGCAGATGAGGACGATGAGCGGAGACGGCGGGCGGCCGGGGAGCCGCCGCCGGACGGTGCTGCGGTCCGCGGTGGCGGGCGGACTGGGCGCGGCGGGACTGACGACGGGCCTCGCGGCGGGGGCCCGCCCCGCGCACGCGGAGGGCGCGCGGAAGGGCGCGGAGCCGCCCCGTACCCGGGTGAGCATCCTGCTCTACGACGGGTTCACCGCGCTCGACGCCGTCGGCCCGTACGAGGTGCTGTGCCGGGTGCCCGGCGTCGAGGTCACGACGGTGGCGCGCGAGCGCGGCCCCGTGCTCACCGACACCGGCGAGATGTCGCTCGTCGCGGCGCGCGCGATGCGCGAGGTACGGCGCACGGAGGTGCTGCTGATACCGGGCGCGGGCAACCGCGGCACGCTCGCGATGATGGAGGACAAGGGCGTCCACGAGTGGATCCGGACGCTCCACCGGCACACCCGGTGGACGACCTCGGTGTGCACCGGCTCGCTGATCCTCGGCGCGGCGGGCCTGCTGCGCGGGCTGCCCGCGACGACGTACTGGGCCTCGCGCCCGTATCTGGAGAAGGCCGGTGCGACGTACACGCCCGGCCGGTTCGTGGAGGCCGGGAAGATCCTCACCGGCGCGGGGGTCTCGGCGGGCATGGACATGGCCCTGCACCTCGCGTCCCGTATCGCCGACCCGCGCACGGCCCAGGCGGTGCAGCTCGGCATCGAGTACGACCCCGACCCGCCGTACGACACGGGCAGTCCGGAGAAGGCGGACGAGGAGCTGGAGAAGCTGGCCCTGAAGCTGATCGACGACGCGGCCCGCTGAGGGGCCCGGGGGCCCGGGGGCCGAGGGGTCCAGGGGTCCGGCGGGACGTTTAACGTCGCGGGGAAGTCGCGTTAACCCGCGCCTCCCTAGCGTGCGGGGCATGGAATCACTGAGCCAGCTCCTCGGCCGACTGGCGCTCGACCTCGGCGCGGTGGCGGTCCTCACGTTCGCCGTGTACTTCCCGAGGCACCGGCGCAGAGACCTGCTCCCGGCGTATCTCGCGCTGAACGTCGCGCTGTTCGCCGTCGTCGCCGCCCTCGCCCGGGTGGGGGAGGGCGGCGGCATGGCGCTCGGCTTCGGCCTCTTCGGCGTGCTGTCCATGATCCGGCTGCGTTCGGAGTCCATCCAGAACGAGGAGGTGGCGTACTACTTCACCACCCTCGTCCTGGGGCTGATAGCGGGCCTGCCGCACCTCCCGTTCGGCATCGCGGCCACGCTCTGCGTGCTGCCGATCGCCGTGATCTACGTGGCCGACCACCCGCGCCTCTTCGCCCGGACGTACCGCACCGTCGTCACGCTCGACGCGGCGGTCAGCGACCCCGAGGCCGTGCGCGCGCACGTACGGGCGCGGCTGGGCGAGCCGCTGGCGTGGTCGGTCGCCGAGGTCGACTTCGTCCGTGACGTCACGGTCGTCGACGTCCGCTACCGGCAGGAGCGGCGGCCGGCCCCCGGCCACCGCGCGCCCGTCCCCCAGGTCCCCGCACGCATGAGGGAGAACGCCGTATGACCGCCGCCCGAGCCGCCCGCGTCGCCCCCGCCGTCCGCGCCATCGCGCGGGCCGCGCTCGCCGCGCACCCCATCGGCCTGGACGCCGTCATGGAACGGGCCCAGCTCCTCGACCGCTACGACCGCTGCTATCTGGTGCCGGCGCACACCTTCCAGGCCGTCGCGGCCCGGCTGACCGACCCGCACCGCGACGAGCCGTTCCGCGCGCTGTCGATCAACGGGCGCCGCTGGTTCCGCTACCACTCGGTCTACTACGACACCCCGGGGCTGCGCGCGTACCACGACCACCGGCAGGGCCGCAGGCGCCGCTGCAAGATCCGTACGCGGCTCTACGCGGACACGGGCGAGCGCCAGTTCGAGATCAAGGTCAAGGGGAACCGGGGCCAGACGGTGAAGTGCCGCAGGCGTTCCGACGAGGAGGGCCTGACGGGCCGCGACCGCGACTTCCTCGCCCGTACGCTCGCCGAGGCGTACGGGGACGACTTCCCGGTCCCCGAGGAGCTGCGCCCCTCGCTGGTCACGGACTACGACCGGGCGACGCTCGTCGCCGAGGGCCAGCGCGTCACCTGCGACGCGGGCCTCGTCTGCCGCGACGGGGACGGCACCGAGCTGGCGGCGGCCCGCGACCTGGTCCTGGTCGAGACGAAGTCGACGGGCCACCTCACCGAGGCCGACCTGCTGCTGCACGAATACGGCTTCCGGGCGGCCGAGTTCACCAAGTACGCCTCCCTCGGCGCGCTGTGCCCCGGCCTCCCCGCCCACCGCTGGCGCCGCTCGCTCCACGAGACTTTCCCGTCGAAACAGTTGGAGTGAGGCCGCGTACCGGGCACCATCGGCGAATGGAGACGACCCATCTGAGGACGAACCACCTGGGGCGCAGCACGGTGGAGGTCACGGAGCTGGGCTTCGGCGGCGGCCCGCTCGGCGGCCTCTTCACCCCGCTCGACGACGGCACGGCCGCCGCGGCGCTCGCGGCGGCCTGGGACGCGGGGATCCGCTACTACGACACGTCACCGCACTACGGGCTCGGCCAGTCCGAGCGCCGTACGGGCGCGGCCCTGCGCCGCCGCGACCCCGCCGCGTACACGGTCTCGACGAAGGTCGGCAGGATCCTCGTCCCCCAGGACCCGGAGGGGCGCGAGGACCCCGAGGGCTTCCGCGTCCCGGCCACCTACCGCCGGGTCTGGGACTTCTCGCGGGACGGCGTCCGCCGCTCCGTCGAGGACTCCCTGACCCGGTCGGGCCTGGACGCGATCGACATCCTCTACCTCCACGACGCGGAGGCGCACTTCGAGGAGGCCCTCCGCGACGGCTACCCCGCGCTGGACGAGCTGCGCGCGGAGGGCATGGTGCGGGCGATCGGCGCCGGGATGTACGACACGGCGATGCTGACCCGCCTCGTACGGGAGGCCGACGTGGACGTCGTCATGCTCTCCGGGCGCCTCACCCTCCTCGACCACTCGGCCCTGGACGACCTCCTCCCGGCCTGCGCCGAGCACAACGTCTCGCTCGTCGCCGCGTCCGTCTTCAACTCCGGCCTCCTCGCCACCCCCGACCCCTCCCCGGACGCCACGTACGACTACGCCCCCGCGACGGCCGAACAGCTCGACAGGGCCCGCGCCCTGGCCCGCGTCTGCGCCGCGCACGACATCCCGCTCCCGGCCGCGGCCCTGGCCTTCCCGCTCCTCCACCCCTCGGTCGCCTCGGTGGTCGTCGGCATGCGCACCCCGGAGGAGGTCGCGGCGAACGTCGCGGCGCACCGCACGGAGATCCCCGCCGCCCTGTGGGCGTCGCTGAAGGAAGAGGGGCTCCTGGACTCCCGCGTGCCGGTCTAGGACGCGCGCCTCAGCGGCGTCGGCCAGCTCGCACCACACGTGCTTGCCGCTGTACGCGAGGCGATGCCAGCCCCATTTGTCGGCGCAGGCGCGTACGAGGACGAGGCCCCGCCCGTCCTCCGCGAGGGCGCTCGCGGGTGCTGGCCCGGGTGGCGTGGGGTCGGTGTCCCACACCCCGATCCGCAGCGTGCCGGTCCCCACGTCCCAGCAGATCCGCAGGGCGGCGGGCCCCTTGGTGTGCCGCACGGCATTCGTGACCAGCTCGGTGCCGAGCAGCTCGGCGACGGGGACGAGGTGGGCGACCTCGTGCGCGATGAGGACCATGCGCAGGGTGTGACGGCAGATCGCCACGGCCCGTGGATCGTTGGGAACGTGCAGCGTGTAGTCCCAGGGTTCGGACATACGGCCACTCCGAGGAGAGTCTCTGTCAGGGGGGCGCGGCGTTCCTCGGGCGGTGGCATGGCCGCTCCGCCATGGCATGACGGAACAGTGCGCTTCCGGGTGCCCCGGTCTCGCAGCGTGTGCGACGCGTCACCGAATGTAGACGATAAATTTGCTACGCCGCAACTTCCGCGCGTAATCTGATGCGCTCAACTGGTCAGCTACTCAGGTGAGTTCGAGGAGATCCGCATGCCTTTGAGGAGCCAGCCCACCGCCCGGCAGATGCGTCTGGGCGCGGAGCTGCGCCGCCTGCGGGACGCCGCCGGGCTCAGCGCACGCGAGGTCGCGGGCCTCCTCGGTTCCAACTCCGCGGTGATGAGCCAGATGGAGGCGGGCAACGGAGGCGTCAGCGCGGAACGCGTCCGCAGGCTGGCGGCGCACTACGCGTGCGACGACACCGACTACATCGACGCGCTGGTCGCCATGGCGACGGACCGCACGAAGGGCTGGTGGGAGGAGTACCGGGGCGTGCTGCCCCCGGAATTCCTCGACGTTTCCGAGCTGGAGCATCACGCGACGTATCGCTCGGATGTGGTGCTCATGCACGTGCCGGGTCTGTTGCAGACGGAGGAGTACGCCCGCGCCATCTTCGGGTACCGGTACCCGCCGCTCCCCGAGAGCGAGTTGCAGCCCCGAGTGGAGCACCGGATGCGGCGGCGGGAGTTCATCGAGGGTGACGCACCACTCCGGTACGACGCGATCACCCATGAGGCGGCACTCCGCATCCGCGTCGGCGATCGTGCTTCTGCCCGGAGGCAGCTCGAATGGATGCTGACCTTGTCGGCGGTGGATCACATCACGGTGCGGGTGATCCCGTTCGCACGCGAGGGATTCGGCGGCGGCGGTTGGTCGATGGGGTACGTGGGCGGCCCGGTACCGAGGCTCGACACGGTGATTCGTGACACGCCCCACGGCACCTACTTCCTGGACGCGGAGGCACAACTCCGCCGCGCGCAGGGGCTGTTCCATAAGATGGAAGAGGCGGCGCTCACCCCGCGTCAGTCACACGACTTCATCCACCAGGTCGCCAAAGAACTGTGAGGTCAGGCCATGAATGCTCCCATCCACTGGCAGAAGTCCTCCTTCTCCGGCGGAGACGACGGAAACGCGTGCGTGGAACTGGCCCGTACGGGCAACACGCTCCACCTCCGCGAGAGCGACGAGCCCGAAAACGTACTGGCCCCGTCGGCGCGGGCTCTGTCCGGGTTGCTGGCACATCTCAAGGGGGAGGAGCGGGGGTGACCCCCGGTGCCGGGGTGCGGCTCATGAGGGGGCGGCCAGGGCGCGGAAGCCGGTCAGCAGGGCGTTGAGGCCGAACTCGAATTCGTCGTCGCTGGTGACGGCCGCGAGAGTGTCGGCGTGTTCGACGAGCAGGGGGAGGGCCCCGGCGTCGCGGGAGCCGTAGAGCAGGCGGCGGTGGCGGCTCTCCTCCGGGTCCGCCGTGTCCAGCCCGAGGTTGAACTGGACCGAGCCCAGGACGAACGTCGCCAGCGATGACGCGGCGGCGGACGCGAGGCGGGGGCTGAGGCCCGCGCCGATGAACAGGCCGAGGGCGTACTGCATCCCGGCGAGGGAGTTGGGGCCGAGCCGTTCGGTCCCGCGCAGGAGCGAGGCCACTCCGGGATGCCGGAGCAGATGCTCGCGGAAGCGGCGCGCGGACCACGCCGCCTTCTCCGCCCAGTCCGCGCCCTCGGGCGGCGCGGCGCTCGCCACGCTGACCGCCCGGTCGACCAGCAGGGTCACCAGCTCCTCGCGGTTGCGCACGTGGCGGTAGAGGGACGCCTGCGTGCAGCCGAGCGCCTCGGCGATGTTGCGCATCGTCAGCGCGCCCGCCCCGCGCGCGTCGAGCAGGGTCATGGCCGCGTCGAGGATGGCGTCGAGGGTCAGCGACCTGCGCCGCCGCGGCCGCGCGGGCTCGTTCTCCCGGGCGAGCCACCATGCCGCCGTGCCCGGCTTCGGATGGTCGGCCCCGGGCTCTGTCGTCTTCGGTTCGCGCACCGGACAAGCGTAGACGTAAGGCGAACACCGCTCGCTTACCTTAAGCTAACCACGTTCGCATAAGGGCAGTGGGAGGGAGCGCCATGCGCGCCGTACGCAACACCGATCAGGGCATCCTCGTCACCGAGGTCGGCGAGGCCGCCGAACCGGAGGCACCCGGAGGAGTGCCGGGAACGCGTCTCGCCGTCGCCTCCGCAGGCATCTGCGGTACGGACGTGAATTTCGCGGCGGGCGGCGTTCAGGGCTACACGTACGGCCACGAGTTCGCGGGCACGGCGGCGGACGGCCGGAGCTACGCCGTCGAGCCCACGGTGCACTGCGGGGCGTGCGCGCAGTGCCGTGCCGGTCACATCCAGCGGTGCGCCGCACCGGAGCACGGGACGCTCGGGATATTCCGCGACGGCGGCATGTGCGAGGCCGTCACGGTCCCCGAGGACATGCTCGTCCCGCTCCCGGCGGGGCTCGACGTGCGCGACGCCTGCCTCGTGGAGCCCGCGGCGGTGGCCTGGCACGGGGTCCGTCGCGCGGCGCTCGCGCCGGGGGAGCGGCTGGCGGTCGTCGGCGGCGGCAGCATCGGGCTGCTGGCCGCGGCGTCGGCCCGGCAGCTCGGCTCCGAGGCCGACATCGAGGTGCGCCACAAGCACCAGCGGGTCGCGGCGGAACGCCTCGGAGCCGGTGAGGTGGAAGCGGAAGGCGGCTACGACGTGGTGATCGACGCCGCCGGCAGCGCGGCCGGACTCGCCCGGTGCGCCGAACTCGCCCGCCCCGGCGGCCGCGTCGTACTGCTGGGCGTGTACCAGGACACGGTCCCCCTCCCGGGCATCCCGGGCCTCGTCAAGGAGCTGACCTACGTCCACGCCATGGCCTACGGACGGCACGACGGCGTCCGCGACTTCGAGGCGGCGGCGGCGCTGCTCGCCGGGGACCCCGGGATCGCGAAGGCGCTGATCACGCACCGCTTCCCCCTCGACGAGGCCGCCGAGGCCTTCCGCGTGGCCGCCGACCGCGCCGCCGGTTCCCTCAAGGTCGTCCTGCACCCCTGAACGGCACTCGCGGGCGCCGGTACCGGTTGACCCGAGTGAGGGGCGCGTTCCGGTGCGTCATGCGGCGGGGCCCGGGGCGGAGGCTCGCTTGGCGATGTCCCGCGCGGAGATGGCCTCTGCCACCTCATCAAGGGCAGTACGGAGGAAGGCCCCGTACGCGTCCTGGGGAAGGTCGGGGGCGTGCTCTTCGGCTGCGGCTGTGTGCTCGGTAGCTGCGCCGAAGGAGCCGAGGCGGCGGTAGTTGTCGGCGAGATCGAGGTGCAGGGACGGATAGAAGCCGGCGATGTGAAGGCCGGCGTGGTGCTCCTGAACGCGACTTGAAGGTCAACACCGGCCAGGTGCGTCGACAACCTCCTGGCCCGCGACATCTAGGCGTCCTCCGAACTCCCGCTCGCCACCGTCGCGTTGGAGTGGAGGATCTCCCGGGCCTGTTCCGCCGCGCGGGCTATGCTCTCGGACACGAAGTCGAGGAACCGGGCGATGTTCTCCAGGCGGACCGCGGCCGGGGTGCCGGGCCGGAGGACGCCGACGCCCTCGCGGGCGATCTCGACGAGCTGGGCGGTGCCCCGGGCGCTCGCGATCATCGACTGGTACCAGACGTCGTCGTCCACCACGTACCGCTCGCGGCGGCGCGCGTCCTGCTCGCGCCGCACGAGCCCCTGGTTCTCCAGATACGCGATGGCCTTGGACACGGACGCCGGGCTGACCTGGAGCCGCTGGACCAGCTCGGACGCGGTGAGGCTGCCCGTGTCGGAGAGGGTGAGGCAGGTCAGCACCCGGGCCATCATCTTGGGCAGGCCCTGGCCCATGAGGACCGTCGTGAACGTCTCCCCGAAGTCGCGCACCGCGTCGGGGTCCCGCCCGTGCTCCTGCGGGGACGCCTCCGGCCCGCGCGGCGCGGGCTGCCTGCGCCGGTGGGCGCGGCGCTCGGTGGCGCGGTGGGCCATGTCGGCCCGGTACCCCGTCGGGCCCCCGTTCCGCATCACCTCCCGCGTGACCGTCGACGTCGGCCGGTCGAGCTGCCGGGCGATCTCCGCGTAGGCGAGGCCGTCGGCCAGGCCCGTCGCGATCCGCTGGCGTTCCTGCTGGGTGAGCCTGCCCCCTGGCATCGCGCGCTCCTCTCGTACGTCCGTCGGGCTCAGCGTAGCTTTCCTCTCTGAACCATTGCAACGTACCGGCCTCTGTTGTTGCGTTAGGTTCGGACCCATTGCAATGATTTCTGCGCTTTGAACTGCGAGAATGCGTCTCCAATGCAACAACGGTGTTGATGAGATCTCGAACGCAACGTAGCTTTTCTCATGTCGGAAACACCGGCGAGCAACCGAGAAGCACAGGAGAGCACGATGCAGAAGTTCGACACCCCCGCCCCCGTCACCGCCGTCCTCGACATCCCCGCCGGCCGCGTCCAGCTCATCGCCGCGGACCGCGCCGACACCGCCGTCGAGGTCCTCCCCCTCAACCCCGCGAAGAGCCGCGACGCCAAGGCCGCCGAGCAGGTCACCGTCGAGTACGGGGACGGTGTGCTGCGGGTCGCGGCGCCCGAGGCGAAGAGCCGGGTCCTCGGCTCCTCCGGCTCCGTCGAGGTGACCGTGCAGCTCCCCGCCGGGTCCCGCGTCGAGGCGCGGACGGCCGCCGCCGAGCTGCGGGGCGTCGGACGGCTCGGCGACGTCGACTTCGAGGGCGCGCAGGGCCCGGTCAAGATCGACGAGGCCGCGCACGTACGGCTCGCCGTGCACGACGGCTCCGTCGAGATCGGCCGCCTCAACGGCCCCGCCGAGATCACCGCCGACCGAGGCGACCTGACCGTCACCGAGGCCGTACGCGGCACCGTCACCCTGCGCACCCACCAGGGCTCGATCTCCGTCGGCGCCGCCCGGGGCGTCTCCGCCTCCCTCGACGCGGGCACCTCCTACGGCCGCGTCAGCAACGCGCTCAAGAACAGCGCCGGCGCCGACGCCGAGCTGGCCTTCCACGCGACCACCGACCAGGGCGACATCACCGCCCGCAGCCTCTGAGGAGCACCTGCCATGACGAACCCGGCCATCCTGGCGAAGGGCCTGCGCAAGTCGTACGGCGAGAAGGCCGTGCTGGACGGTATCGATCTGGAGGTGCCCGAG
>NZ_BAAAPE010000011.1:184358-381442 GCF_039530985.1 Streptomyces albiaxialis | reverse complement strand
ATCCGCGTCATAGCCGAACGCGGTGGACTTGCCCTCGGTGTCGGTGGTCTTGGCCAGGTTCCCTGCCGCGTCCAGGTCCATCACGACCGTGCGGCCGGTGTTGTCCTTGGCCTGCCACTGCGCCGCGTCCGTCTTGACCAGATCCACGAACCGGCCCGAGCGCACATCGGTCAGCTTGAAGCCCTTGTGCTCGGCTCCCTCGTCGTGCTGCTCGACGCGGACCTCACCGCCGTTGCGGTCGGTCACCTTCGTCAGCGTGCCACCCTCGCTGTAGGTGTCCTTCGTGCCCGAGGCGCGGTCGGTCAGCACGTAGCTCTTGTCCGGCTTCTGCTCCAGATCCAGCCGGTAGCCCTTCGGCGTGGTGAAGGTGCCGTCCGCCTTCTTGGTGAAGGAGACCGAGCCGCCGCTCGCGTCGTACAGGACGGTCTTGTTCTCCTCCGGCAGGATCCGCAGGTAGCGCTCGTAGCCCTGCCACCAGCGCCGGGAGACCTTGCCCCACGGGGCGTCGAGGGAGTTGTACGTACGGGCGAGCTGCACCGTCTTCCCGACACCGGCCACATCAAGATCGGTGGCCGCCAGCATCAGATTGCCCGTCGAGTAATTCACCCGGGCCACCAAGGCGTCCGTCACCCGCACATCCGAGATCTGCTGCCAGGGCACCGCCCCCTGCCCGGACGGTACGAACTCCGCCTCCGGGGCGGCGAGCCCCTCCTGCTTCTTGACCGGGGCCTCGGCCCGCTTCTCCTGAGCCCTGCGCCACTCGGCCACGGCCTTGGACGGGGTGGCCTCCCGCTTCGCGCCCGGCGCCTGGGTCTTGCCCACCTTCACCGCGGGCATCTTCGCCTTCGCCCCGTCCTTGCCCCAGGCCGAGGACGGCTTCTCGTCGTCCGGCCCGGCGATCGCGGGCGTGATCGACGCTCCTAACGCCAAGGCGGCGACCATCGCGATCGCCGCCCGTCTGGCACGTCTGGGAGCACGCCTCACCGGCGCACCTAATGTGCGTATCTGCATCTTCTTCCCCCCACGGAAGAATCACACGATGACCACCATGGCCACCGAGAGCCCGCACAGTGCCACAACTTCCACTGAAACCGCACACATTACCCAGACGAGAATGGTCTATGCCAAGCGGAATCGGCCACCAGTTCTGCCGTATGCTTCGTGGTCATCCTTGCGGGCGGCTCTTGCTCCTCAACTAGCTGCCCGTTCAACGGTCTTCAAACTGGCGTGAAATCTACGCGTGTGCGCACGCCCCGATGGGCTGGTGATCGTTAGCAGTCACTGTTGCTTGAGTGCCTAGCGTGCACAAATAGCTTGAGGGGTAGGTGGTGCAGCGCTTCGCTTCGAGCCAGCAGGATGCAGGGGTTCATCACGGCTTCTGAAGATAGGGGCCCCGAGCAGCCGACGCGAGAGTGATCGCGTGGTCGCTCTCAACTGGCTGGCTGTTCAGGGGGGCTCCCGGACGTCCTCTGAACCTCTTCAGGTCAGCCGCTCTGAGCGATGGCAATTCTCTCGCGGAGGTTCCGTACGGCTGGGAGGCCGGCGTGCTCGTCCATGTTGGCTGCCAGGTCGCGCAGTGGGCCGGTGGCACGGTGGGAGCTGATGCCTTCGGTGAGGTTCAGGGCGCGGTGTGCGGTGGCACAGGCGCGTTCTGGATCGTTCTGGCGCCATTGGGCGTCGGTGCGTCGTGCGAGGAAGAGTGCTTGGGTGCGTACCCGGCCGGTGGGGAAGCGGGCCGCGGCCTGGACGAAGGTGTCCTCGGCTTGTGCGGGCTGGCCGAGATCGAGGTGGGTGGAGGCGCGGGCGCCGAGGAGTTCGCAGTCGTCGAACCAGTAGACCCATTCCGGGTCTTCTCCGGAGGAGTGGCCGGTGGCTTCCAGGAGTTCGGCGGCGCGGTCGAGGTCGGTGACGGCGGCCGGGTTGTTCTGGTGGGCGCGGCCGCGTGCCCGACGGGACAGGAGCATGGCCTCCACCCGTGGGGTGGTCCGTCCTCGGGCCGCGGACAGCGCGGCGTCGGTCACGACCTCGGCGTCCTCGGCGCGGCCGGTGTTGTACGCGGCGATGGGCCAGAACGCGAGGATGTGACTGCCGAGCACGGTGTCGTTGGAGGCGTGAGCGGAGCGCAGTGCGGCGTGGAAGACGTTGTCGGTGCACTTGTCGTGGATGTCGAAGTTGGCCCAGGCGTGCATGCGAGCCCGGGTCGCGTTCGAGGTGCATGCCGAGGTACTCGGCTGTGCCGGGGATGTCCCATACGGCGGCGCCGTCATAGAAGAGCAGGATGCTCTCCCGCCCGTCGGCCGTGTGGTGCGCGGCCAGCCCCGCGTGCATGTCGTCGTCGAGAGCCACGGCACGGAAGTCGTCCCGGACGCGGTCGGAGACCGGCCGGAATCCCTCGACGCGGTAATCGGGAGCCGCCATCTCAGGCCCCACCTCCGGCCTGCTCCGGCGCGGCGAGCAGCCGGTGGTTGGGCCGGGCGGCGCTGGTGGTGCACGCGCCGAACGGGCCGCCGGGCGCGCGCAGTTGCAGCAGCGCGGGATCGAGATGGTCGTGGTGCCACACCGAGGGGCCGGCGGCGCCCGCCTCGGCGTCGGTGTACTGCTGCCAGGCCAGCCGCAGGGCGCGCAGCCGTGCGACGGCCTCGGGGTGCTCGCGCCACTTGTGGCACCAGGGGTGGCTGGAGGTGATCTCGCGGCCGTAGACCGGCAGCAGCAGGTCGTGCACCCATGTGGCGAGCGCGGCCAGTTCCTGCTCGTAGGCGTGGCCGTCGAGAGCCAGGATGAAGGGGGGCGGGCCCTCAGGCCCGTTGTCCGGGTGCGGTGTTGAGGGGGTTTCCCGGCCAGGCCGGTGGGGCTGCGCGGCTTCCTTCGGGCTGGGCTTCTCGTCGGTGAGCCGGGCCAGGGTGGCGGCTTGCTGCTGGCTCTGGGCCACCAGCGCGGCGACGGTGGCGACGAGATCGTCCAGATCGTGGTCGGGTATCCGCACCGGGCCGTCGTTGTCGGCGGTCTCCGACACCGATGTCCCCTTTCGTGTTCGGGTGTTGGGGCGTCGAAGATCCGGAGAATGAGCGGTTTGGCCCGGCCGGGAAGCAGGGTGTAGAGGGGGCCTCAACCACGCGGGCGGTGGCGGCAGACCGGGGCGGACGGAGCGAGGACGCGCAGTGCCCCGCGGCTTGTTGCGGGATTACCCCGTTGTCCAGGGCGGTGAGTTGGGCGGGGCGTCCGAGACCGGGGGTGGCGGTCACCCAGCCGTCCTTCAGGCCCTGCATCCACTCCGCGAGACGCGGTGAGAGGCGGCCCGCCTCATCCGTCGGCGGGGGTTGCCGGCGGGTGAGCGTCTTCCATCGGGCGATGGCTTCGGCGTACCGGCCGCCATGCTCCAGGCTTCCGTGAACCCGCCTTCAGCAGGGAGGCGTCGAAGAGCGTTACCGGGCTCGGCGGCTCGCTTGTCCGGGCCCTGACGGGCGGTGCATGTCGGCCGTGGATGCCTCGTTGTGGGATCGGATGGGTTCGTAGGCGGCGATCCAGGTGGTGGAGAGGTAGGAAATGTCCTCCCGGGAACCTTGCAGTCTTGAGATCGCCGGAGGCGTCCGCAGGGACGGTGGTGGCCGACTTCCCGCAGATTGAGAGCAGTTGATCGGCAGGCTGCGGTTTTGAGCCACGCGTCGGGCGGATCAATGGCTGAGCGCCAGTATGATGCCCCATCATCTGGCTCCACGGCTTGGCCGGGCGGGTGCCGTGGGATTCATGGGCTACGGCTTCCTCACAGTCCGGTGCACTCAGGGCTGTGCGCCGGGCGTGAGAGTGCGCCCCCGGATTCCGCTGCCCGATGGGTCGCCCCTGACCGGCTTTGAGATCTATGACGTTCACGGGCGGCGGACACCTTGTCCCATGTTGGGTAAGGCCCAACTATCGCCGTAACGTGTGGTGTTCACAGTGGCGGGACATCCGCAGTGGCAGGAGGAGCCATGGGAGAGTTGGTGACCGGGGAGATCAGCTTACGCGAGGCGGTGGCAGCTCTACGCGACGAGCTGCTCGGGGCAGTGCGTGCCGCAGCGACAGACGAGCTCGCTTTCGTCGTCGGGCCCGTCGAGATGGAGTTCACAGTCGAGCTGACCCGCGCCACCGGCACCGACGGGAAGCTGGCCATTTCGATCGCGTCCGTCGGCGCGAACAAGGGGACGACGCAGGCACATACGCAGCGCGTCTGCGTCACTCTTACGCCCACCACCCCGGAAGGCCGTGACCTGCTCATATCCGCGCCCGTCACTCACGCGACGCATGGTCCGGGGGATGTGTCGCAGCACCTTCCTGACTGACGGGGCCAGCTAGAGCGAGAGGCGACAAGAGGGGGGAATCACGCCGTGCAGTTGGACCGGATTGTTGCCGTGGAAGGTATAGCGGGTGGCAGACGGCTCAGACGTGCTTCGGGCTACGCCCTGACCCCCACCGCCGTGCTCACCAGCGCCCACCCCGTCCCTGCCCCCGGCGGCTGTGTCACCGTCTACCAGCCAGGACGGTCCGAGACCTACGAGGCTGAGGTCCGTTGGCGCGGCACTCCTGGCTCCCGCGATGACGCCGCGCTGCTGTGCCTCACTGATCCGCAGCACCCCCTCCCCGGCGTCTCCTCCGACCCCGCCCGGTGGGGGCGGCTGGTGACCCGCGCCCCGGACGTGCCCTGCCGCACCGGTGGTGTGCCCGACGTCGTCCAGCGACGCGAGCGTCCTGTGGATACCTTCACCCCCGCTGGCCTGCTGACGGCGGGCGACCGACACGTAGGCAACCGCTATGTGATGCGCGTCGATCTGCCCCCTCAAGAACACGGGAACCGCGACGAGGACCGCACCCCCTGGTCCGGCCTCTCCGGCGGTGCCCTGACGAGCGGCGACCTCATCCTCGGGGTCGTTGCCGCCGACCCCGCGGGCTGGGGCGGCAGCCGCCTTGAAGCCGTCCCCGCCTGGGTACTGTTCCGTGACGAGACCTTCCGCACCGCGCTGGAGGACTGCGGCGCGGTTCCCTCGTCCGGGATCCCACATGTCCTCGAACCAGCTGAGTGGCAGCATCTCGCCGCCCGCGCGGGCCGGGTCCGTACGCCTTCCGCGCTGCTGTGGGCCGACCGCGCGATCGTGCCGTTCCGCGGGCGCTCGGAGCAGTTGGCCCGGCTGCGCGCATGGTGCGAGGAGCCCGACGCGGGCGTCCACTTGCTCTACGGCTCGGGCGGTCAGGGAAAGACACGACTCGCGTACGAGCTCACCCGGCGGCTCGCGGCGACGGGCGCGTGGACTGTGCTGTGGCTGCGCCAGGATGCCTCGGCGGAGGCGGTACGCGCCCTGCGCGAGGCAGCCCGGCCAACGCTGGTCGTGGTCGATTACGCCGAGGCCCGTCCCGATCAGCTCGACGCCCTGTGCGAAGCGGCCGAACTACGGGAGGAGGACGCCGCGTTCAAGGTGCTGCTCACAGCCCGTACCGCGGGCGACTGGTGGCAGCGGGCCGCGGGCACGAGCCGCGCGGCCGGAGAACTGCTGAGTGGTGCCACGACAAGCGAGCTGGGTCCCCTGCACCTTGAGGCCACCGCCCGCGCCGAGGCATACCGGGAGGCCGTGGACGCCTTCGCGCGGACACTGCCCGCGCTCAAAGGGCTGGACACGACCGACTGGACGCGGGCTGCCGCCACGCTCGCGAAGCGCCTGAGCTCGGGCACGCCAGGTTCACCGGCGGCAACGGGCCCACTGGGCCCAGCCGGTCTGGAACACGCGTTGACCCTGGGCATGACAGCACTTGTCGATCTGCTCGACGCGGGCCTGGGCAGCGCGGACACGGATGCGCCTGCCGGGCGGTCGGTGGAAGCGCGGCTGCTGGACCACGAGAGTCGCTACTGGGACGCGCTCGCCGAAGCCCGCGGGTTATTGCCCGTCTCCCTCACTCGGGACACCCTCGCCGACGCACTCGCTGTCGGACAGCTGGCAGGCGCCGACGACGGCGAACAGGCATACGCGTTGTTGCGCTCCGTCCCCACGCTGGCCGACCAGCCGCAGGACCGCATCGCCGCCGTGTGCGGATGGCTCGGAGACGTCTGCCCTGTCCCGGAGACCACGGGCACTGGGCCCTATGGCGCTCTCCTGCCCGACCGGCTGGCCGAGTACCACATCGGGCGGCGGCTCATCCGGCAGCCGTCGCTCGCCGTCGCCGCGCTGCGCTCGCTGGACGAGAAGCGCCGTACGACCTTGCTCACCCGATACGCGCGCGTCGCAGCCCACCTCGACTTCCGGTCCCGGCTCGGCCCCGCACTCACCTCGCTGTGCACCGAGCACGGGGACGCACTGCTGGAGAGCGCCATCGACGCGGCCACCCGTGTGGAGGATGCGGATCCCCTCAAGACGGGGCTGCTGACCCTCCTCACGCACCAGGAACTGTCGCTCCAGCGGCTGATAGACCTACAGGAACGCGTCCCGCGGATCACGGAAAACCTCGCCGAGGTCGGGTGCGCGGCAGGCGAACGCCTCATGAAGGAGGTGGCGGAGAGCGACGGCAGTGGGCTAGAGGGGGTGTCGGCCCAAGGGGTGCTTGCGGCGATGCTCTCCTTCACGGGACGGCTGATGCAGGTGGGCCGATACGCCGACTGTCTGGAGTTCACCGAGCGGCTCATACAGATGCTCTCCCTCCCAGGGAGGCCGCTCGATACCGGAGAGCACCAACTGGCGCTGGCCCAGGCGCACAACGGCCTGAGCACGGTCTTGCGAAACCTTGGCCGTGAGGAAGAGGCGCTCGCCGCAGCGCAACGCTCACTCGATCTGCACCGCACATACGCGGAAGGCCACCCCGGGACGTCCGCGCGGCATCTCGCGGTCGCGCTCACCAACTATGCCAACCGGCTCGGGGAACGCGGCGAGCACGCGACTGCCGCCCGCCACCAGGAAGAGGCCATCGCGCTGCTGAGACCGCTGGCGGCTGAGGACCCCTACGACTTTCTCGGCGAGCTGGCCCGTTCCCTGACCAACCTGGCCGCTGAGCGGTACGGCCTGGGCGAGCACGCCCGCGCCATCGAGGCGGCGGGCAAAGCCGACGAACTCTACCGGGAGCTGCGAGAGCTGCGTTCCGACGGCTACCGGGTCGCGGACGCCCTCAACTCGGAGCTGCTAGGCACGGCCTACCTCATGACGGGGCAGGGGGAGAAGGCGGTCGCGGCATTCACACGCGGTGTGGCTCATCTGCGCGCGGGGCGGGTGAGCGACGGCGCGCATCCGGACCGGCCGCTCGGGCGCCTCCTGGGCAGGCTCGTCACGGCGCACGTTGCGGCGGGGCACACGGAGGCGGCGCGTGAGGCGGCGCGGACGTACCTGGAGCATCGCGAGGTGCGGACCGAATCGGATGAAGCGGCTGGCTTCGATGCACCGGCTGGCTGGGCTGGGCAGGATGACGTCGAGCACGTGCTGCTCAAGAGCTTGGCGCGGTCGGTGCTGGCGGCCGACGCGGGCGCATCCGGGCCAGAGCCGGTCGAGCTGGCCGGTCGCGCGGCCGAGCTGGCGCGGACCGGGCTTCAGCCGGGCACGCCGCCGGAGGAGCAGCAGGCGGCGGCTCGCGAGCTGGAGACCATGGCCGAGGAAGCGATGGCGCGGGACGAGCACGCGGGTGCCGCCGAAATGCTCAGCGCTGCGCTGGGTATGGACCGTGCCCGACTGAAGCCCGGTCCGCCCGGGACGATGCTGCACCTGGCCCAGGACGTTCGGACAGAGGTAGCGCGTCGCATCGTGTTGCTCGCGCGGGCGGAGACGGGGCGGGGAGACTTCGAGCGCGCGGACCGGGCGGTGGACGAGGCACTCAACCTGCTAGACGGGGCTTCAGTGGCCGTGCACCGCCTGCGCGCCGAGGCATACGCCGCACGCGCGGAGGCACGCACCCGCGGAGGTCAGCCGGTACTCGGTATTGACGCCCGCCGTGCGGCCGTACGCACGTGGAAGAAGCTCGCCAAGCAGGAGGCAGCATACCTTCCGCTCCTCGCCGAACAGCACGAGAAGCTGGCACGTGACTATCAGCGGTGCGACGAAGAGGCGCTTGCCGAGGAACAGTTGGCGAACGCGCTCGCCGTGCTGCGCCGCGTGCGCCGCAAGGACCCCGAGTCAATGCGAGAGTTGCTGATCGGTGTACTGAACTCGTACGCGCTGGGCATGGCCCGAGCGGGAGAGCTCGCGCGAGCGGTTCCGCTGCAAGCCGAGGCAGTGGCTCTGCTGCGTACCCAGCAGGCCACCGCGGACGCCAATCCGTTGGATCTGCCCGGGATGCTGACCAACCTGTGCCGGATGCACTACTGGAGCGGGGAGCTGGAGCGTGCCGTCACGGTGGCGGACGAGGCGATCCAGCTACTCGGCGACAGCGCACTCGCCGGAGATGAGAACATGCGGCGGCAGCTCGGCGAGGCGCGCGCGGTACGCGCATACGGCAGGGCGCGGCTCACGAGTGAAACCGATCCAGCGCTATCGGAGGGCGGGGAGCCGCCCGCCCCCACACGCTTCGGGACGCACCGCCGAGGATTTCCCAGACAGGGGAGGAGGCGATCTTGATCCCGAAGGTGGCAAGTTCGCCGTGGATGCGGCGATAGCTCCAGGAAGGGTCTCGCGGACCAGGCACAGGACCAGCAGGTTTGCCACGATTCTCCTCGTTCGTGACTTCCTTGGGCGGAGAGGTGTGCGGTGAGAAGTATCAAGGGGGTGGGCCCGCCTCGCAGCGAGCGACCGGACCGCTCGCGCGTCATGCGCCCCTCAGGATCTCGACGTCCAGAGGAGCGAGTACTCCTGCGGACTTCCGATGCGCCCCTTGCAGACGCTGGCGGACCGGTCAGCTCCTCTTGAAAGTTGCACGATCAAGCACGAAGATCCGCTCTAGCCCGGCCGGAGATCGAAGCGGTCCCATAAGTGCAAATGGGCGCATGTCCGCGATGCACGGGGCCCGGAGCAGCCGGATGGGGGCGGGGTGGGCACGATCGCGGTCCGTGGCACGGGGTGCGCGGGTATGGTGCCAAGGCGCGGGTGGCAATGGGGCGAAGACCAGGGGGAGTTGTGGCAGGGATCAGACGTTGCAGGCTGGCTCTGATAGGGGCCACGGTGTCGGGCGCGCTGCTGCTTGCGGCTTGTTCCGGATCGGACGGATCCGCAGAGAGGACGGATGAGAAGGCATCCGATGGTCCGGCTGCGGAGACATCGCGATCCGGCGTGGGCCCGCTCACGTCGGACGCGGACCTGGGCAAGGCCGTGCTCGGGCTGGAAGATCTCAGTGGGGAGTGGACCGAGAAGGACGGCGAGAGTCACTCCTACAGCCGCAAGGACATCACGGCGGGCAAGTTCATCGGTTTTGCCAACTGCTACGGCATGTACACCCAACTGTCGGCCGTCGGCAGCCCCGTCGGCATCGTCGAGCGGGAGTACCGGACGGATGCCCATGAGGCCAGGGTCAGTGTCTACAGTTACGCAAACGCCGGTACCGCGGCGGCAGGACTCGACGCACTCCGCAAGCTGGCGGGCACGTGCGACCGGAAGGGCGCGGATGTCGATGTGATCGAGAAGCAGCCCGACGTCGACAAGTACCACGTCGTCTACGACAAGTCCGGGGCCCGGAAGCTGGGTGACGAGCGGTTCGGACTGATCGGCCAGCGCAAGATCACCGAGTCCGACGTGGACCACAACATCGGACAGAAGATGTACGGGGCGCAGCGCTTCATCCGCGTCGGTCCGAACATCGCGGTCGTCAGTGTGTGGCAGCGGGAGACGATGGCCGAGCGCGCGGACGCGGTGGAGCGGACCGAGTCCGTGGCCGGGCTGCAAGCGGACAAGCTCACGGGCTGAGCACGGCGTACGTCCTCGCACGATCTCACATCGGTACGGAATCCAGGAGGCGGTCTCGACCATGGTGTCCCCGGTCTTCTCTCCGCTGGAGGGTGACGATCCCGCGGCGGTGGCGGGGTACCGGCTGACGGCTCGGCTCGGCTCGGGCGGTATGGGGAAGGTGTACCTCTCCTACACCCCCGGGGGACGCCCCGTCGCGATCAAAGTGATCCGCCCGGAATTCAGCGAGGACCCGGAATTCCGGCGCCGGTTCGCGGGTGAGGTGCGCGCGGCGCAGCGCGTCCAGGGCCTGTACACGGCGCCCGTCATTGACTGCGACACCGACGCCCGCACTCCGTGGCTGGCCACCGCCTATGTGCCAGGCCCCTCTCTCGCCGAAGCCGTCGCCGGACACGGGGCGCTCCCGGCCTCGACGGTGGCGCTGCTCGTCGCGGGTGTCGCCGAGGCGCTCCAGGTGATCCATGGCACGGGCATCGTGCACCGCGACCTGAAACCCTCCAATGTGCTGCTGGCCGGCGACGGTCCCCGAGTGATCGACTTCGGGATCGCCCGCGCCGCCGACGCCACCTCCCTCACCGGCAGTGGCGCCACCATCGGCACCCCGGCCTTCATGGCGCCCGAGCAGGCTGTGGCCGGTGAGATCTCCCCGGCCACGGATGTGTTCGCGCTCGGCCAGGTCGCCGCCTACGCCGCTCGGGGCATCCCTGCCTTCGGGGAGGGGCCTTCGCACGGGGTGCTCTACCGCGTCGTGCACGAGGAACCGGACCTGGACGGGCTGCCGCAGGAGTTACACGCTCTGGTCTCCCGCTGCCTGGCGAAGGATGCGGCGCACCGGCCCGGTGTGCCGGAGGTGATACGGATGTGTCAACAGGCATCCGGTAAGACGCAGTTGGTGCGTCCGGAGGACTGGCTGCCGGGTGCGCTCGCCGCCGACATCACCCAGCGGACCGCAGCACCCGCACCCCACACGGTGACGGAACCCGGGCCAGTCGCCCAAGCCCGGCCCCATGCCCCTCCCATGCCGCCCACCGCTCCGGGAGCGGCGTACCAGCAGACCGCGCCCGCGACAGCCGGCCCGTACGCACCGGCCTCTCCGCCCCCGATGCGCACTGCCGGTGCCGGTACGGCTGCCCTCCAGCGGCCGGACAAGCGCCGGGCCGGGAAAATCGTGGCCGCAGTCGCCGTGACCGTAGTGGTCGTCGCGGGCGGGGCCGCCGCGCTGTGGGCCGCAGGAGGCGACAAGGACGGCGGCAAAGGGGGTGCGAAGAACGGCCCGCAAGCGTCCCGCAGTCCGGATGCCGCACAGCGGCCGGACCAGTCCGACAAGGCCGGAGCCGGACCATCGGCGTCGGGCAAGCCATCGCAGCGGCCGGACCCGCGCCCGCGCACCTACCCGGATATCCAACTGACCAGCGAGTACTACCTGGACTTCGCGGATGAACCGCCCAAGCCGAGAGACCCGAGCAGCTACAGCCACATCGGAGATTTCGAATTCAACGCCGAGAACGACAGGTTCACGGCGGGATCGGCGAAGTTCGTCCTGCTCAACAACGCCCAGCAGGGCAGCCTGAAAACCTGCCGTGCCGAGACCCGCTATACCGAAGAGCTCCAAATGGACCGGGTTTCCAAGGGTTCACAGGTGTGTGTCTACACCGATTCCGGCCACATCGGTCTCGTCACGTACAAACAGCGATCCCCCGAGAGCGACCCGAGTGATGACTACATCACCATCGACCTGACGGTCTGGCGGAACGCGACAGAGCCGACCGAGGATGAGTAACCCCCGGCGCGGGCCCCGCGGTGGGCGGCCATGGCCAGGGTCGCGGACGGCGTGGTCTAAAGGGTGTTGCGGAAGGCTCGGTTCGGGCTGGCCGGAGGGGTGTTTGGCCTGCTGTTTCACGCGGCGAGGGCGAGGTTGTGCATGGTGGCGACGGCCTGGACGGCGTGGTGGAGGCCGTCGCCCTTCTGGCGGCAGTCGCGGAGGATCTTCCAGGTCTTCATGCGGGCGAAGGTGTGCTCGATGCGGGCACGGACCCGGCGGTGTTCGGCGTTGTCCTCCTCCTGACCGCGCAGGAGGGGCCGTCCGGCCCTTCTGCGGTGCGGGACGATCAGCCCGGTGCCCAGGTATGCGCCCTTCGGCTTCTCCTTGTACTCGGCGAACTCCGCCATGTCCGGCCAGACAGGGCTGAAAGCCTCGTAGCTGACCCGGCCGAACAGCATGGCATCGGCGGGGCGGATCAGGTGCGGTCCCGCCGGTAGCGCAGGAGTGCGACCTTGGAGTCGAAAACCCTCGCCTCGGCCAACGTCAGCCCGGTACGGCGCTTGAGGTCCTGGAAGACCGGCTTGCCGCCACCCAGCAGGACCGGATGGACGGTGATCCGGTACTCGTCGATCAGGTCGTGTTCGGCCAGGGACGCGGCGAGGTCGGCGCCGCCGAACAGCACCAGAGTGGTACCGGACCGCTTCAGTGCTGCGATCCGCTCGGCGAAGTCGGTGCCCAGCACCTGTGTGTTCCAGTCGGCCTTCTCCAGGCTCCTGGAGACTACGAACTTGGGCTTTTCCCGCCATAGCGGCGCGAACTCCAGATCGTGCGGGTGAGTGGAGATCTCCTCGGCGCGCGGCCAGTAACCGGACATCATCTCCCACACCACCCGCCCGTACAGAAAGGCGTCAACTTCGGCGCTCACCGTCTGGGAGTACGCCGACAGCTCCTCGTCCACCACCGTCCAGTCGAACTCGCCGTCGGGGCCCTCGATGAAGCCGTCAACCGATTGGGCCACGAAGTGGATGAGCGAGCCGGGCGTTGTTGTGGTCATCTGTGTCCTCCAGCAGAGCAGAGCAGCGCAGCGCCGCTCCGGAGCGACGCTGCGGGTTGGGTGCTGTCTCAATCTGCACCGGCGTACGAGGGGTGATCAACGCCTGAATGGGACAGCGGCGTTAACCCGGCACGAAACGATCCCGTGCGCCGGCCTGCGCGACGAGGTAGCGTGTCGCGTTCGCAAGCAGGCCAGGTCACGGGGGTGGTCGTCGTGGAATTGCGGGACATCGAGATACTGCTCGTGCTCGCCGAAGAGCTGCACTTCGGCAGGACCGCGGAGCGGCTGCACATCACCCCGTCCCGGGTCAGCCAGTGCGTCAAGGCACAGGAGCGCCGCATCGGCGCGGCGCTGTTCGAGCGGACCAGCCGCAAGGTGGCGCTCACTCCGATCGGACGCCAACTGATCGACGATCTGGCACCGGCCCACCACCAGATGAGGGAGAGCCTGCGTCGCGCGGAGCAAGCCGCCCGGGGAACGGTCGGCGTGCTGCGCCTGGGGATGATCTCCTCCAACGTGGACGACCTGCGGCCCTATTTCGACGCGTTCGCCGTCGAGCGGCCCGGCATCGAGGTGCAGATCCGCACCATCGGTTTCACCGACCCCTTCGCCGGGCTGCGCAGCGGCGAGCTCGACGCCGCCCTGGTCTGGCTCCCCGTTCAGGAGCCCGACCTGACGGTGGGCCCCGTGATCCACATCGAGCCGCTGATGCTCGCCGTCTCATCCGGCCACCCGCTGGCGCGCCAGGCGTCGGTCAGCCGCGAGGACCTCGCCGACCAGACCGTCATCGCCCTCGATGCGCCCGCGTACTGGCGTGCGGCCATGGTGCCGACGCACACCCCCAGCGGCCGCCCCATCCAGGCCGGGCCCACAGCCTCCGACTTCATGGAGGTGCTGCTGATCATCTCCCGCGGCGAGGCTGTGTCCCAGGTGCACCTCCAGGCCGCGCGTTTCTTCGCACGACCCGACATCGCCTACCTCCCCGTCCGCGATGCCGCGCCGACCCGGTGGGCACTGATCTGGCGCACCAGCGCCGAGACCGACGCGATCCTCGCCCTCGCGAAGACCGTCGAGCAGATCGGGCCGCTGAAGCAGTAACAGCCGCCTCGGAGCCCGACCTCTAACGTGCTCGCCCCGGAGGTCGCCGGACTGTATACCGACGGCCGGGTGGTTGCCGACGAGGGGGACCTCGACTGGATCGAGATCCACGGGTTTGACGGCACGCCCCTTGCATGCCAACAGCAGCTCCACCTGGACTTCGGCGTGGACGACCTCGACACAGAGGAGTACGAGAACCGCGTCAGCACCCTTGCGACTGACATCATTCCCTGATGAGCGACTGAAGCGACCCAGCTCGAACCATGATCAAACTGAGTGCCAACCGCTGTACTGCTGTTGCTCAAGCCCGGATACCGGGTCAGCGGTCCTTGTGGTCGACCCACCACTTGCTGCACTTGGTGGGTCCATTCGTCGGGTTGATGCAGGTACGTACGGCGTAAGCTCGGACGGAGTCCCTCTGCACCGTCACGGCGTTGGTGAACATGTGGTCGTTGACGTTCGCCTCGTACCAGCCTGCGGTGTTTTCACAGGAGCGGACGGCGCCCATCTCATAGACCGCGGACTTCGACGGATGCCATCCGTTGGTATCCGGTCCCGACATCTTGAAGGTGTTCTTGCTGCGCTGCACGTAGGCCTTGTCTCCCTGCGCGATGTCATAGGCGAAGGAGTAGGCGCGGTCGTCGGGCTCCCTCTCGGTGTAGAGGCGGGCGGTGCGGCCCGTGCTCGTCACCGTTTTGGTCACGGCAAAGAGGCCGATGAGGGCGGTATCATCACAGTGCTTGATTTTGCGGTACTTCGACGCGGATGCGTCAGCGGCCGTAGCCTTACCGGGAGCTGGTTGGGCGGCTGAGGGCACTGTCATAGCGGTGAGCCCGCCCACAGCGAGCATCAGCGAGGTGACGCCGATCCGAGCCTTGTGATGCTTCATCTTGGAATCTCCCCCGTTGTCCTGCGGCCCGATCGGTTCTCCCACGGCGGCGTTTCTCGGGCCACGGTGAATGCCGCTCGTGACAATGCTCGTGGCCATCCGGCGCAGGCGCCATGCGGTTCGGCCCTGCCCGAAAGAGGATGCGTGGCCCCTGGGCCCAAGGCGGAGGGGGAGGCCGTGAGCCCGGCGGCGGACAGCAGCATCGTTCCCGTGCACACCCCTGCCATGGTCAGGCCGGGCCGACGGGCCCTGGCGAGGGCCTTCGGCAGGACCCCTCGCTGGATCTCCCCGGCGACCGCCGCCCCGTCGCCGTAGCCGCCGCCGGGCACCACGAGGAGGTCCGCCGACCGGGGTGACCACGGGGCGCGGATCGCGATCTCCAGTCCGGACATCGTGGTCACCCTGCCGGGGCCGTCGGCCGAGACGAAGGTCTGCTGGATCCGGCGCTGTTCCGCGAGGATGCCGAGGACCTCGACGTGGCCCGCGAAGTCCTGCTCCTCCACTCCGTCGTAGAGCACCGTGTGGACGCGGAGCGGCTCTCGAAGAGGTCGTCTGTGCATGGCGAGGCTCCGACGGTTGTCGGGGGCAAGCCGGAGATGTGGCCGAGCAGGCCGAGCCTGTTGACCGTGAGATCCAACGGCGCGAGGGCGGCATTGAGCTCGGTCTCGACGCGGCGCGCCAGCGTCAGGACGACGACGGAGGTGCTGCTCGTGGGTGCGGCCGCGCCGCCGTTCTCGATGCTCACGGTTCCAGTTTCCCTGGTGCGGGCCCTCACCCGGCGGGACGGGTGAGCGTCAGGTCACCGGCAGGCGTGCGCACTCGCGGCAGGCGCGGGCCGAGGCGGCGACCTTCGCGTGGGAGGCGATGACGACGACGCCCGCGGCCACGCTCAACGGCCAGTACGTGGCGAGGACCGAGGCGAGGGCCAGGGTGAGCGCGCTGACGGCGAGGGCCACGGCGGCGGTGGTCCCGGTCCAGGCGACCGCCAGAGGCAGCCGGTGCGGGGTGGGGAGGCGGCGCGCGAGCGCGCCGGTCGCGACGAGCGCCGCCGCGCCCACCACCGCCGCCGACGCCGCGACCCCGCCGAGGTGGGCGACCAGCAGCTCGACCGGACCGGGCGGTCGGCCCCCCGCCCAGCCGTCCCATGTCCGCACCAGGTACCAGCACATGAGCAGCAGCGGGGCGACCAGCATGACCGTGCGGGCGGTGTGCCGCGCCTGGGCGATGGTCAGCTCACGCTGGAAGCTCGGCGCGAGTTCCGCCACGCTGCCGAACTCCCGTACCACCTGACGCGCGGCGCGCTCGTCCGCCGCCGCCTCCCGCGCACTCTCCGCGCGGCCGTGCGAGAGGTCGTACGAAAGATCCCGCGTGGCGTCGAGCATGCCCTCGCGCAGCTCGCGCAACAGGCGTGACTTGACCCGTGCGGGGCCGTGGAGCGCCGCCGCGAGAGCCGCGACGTGGGCCTCGATGGGCGCCTCGACGGGTGCCCCGGCGGGGGCGGCCGGGGAGCCGGTCGGCGTCGTCATGTCGCGTGCTTCGGGCCGGTGCCGGGAGCCGGGTCCAGCACGGCGCCGATGGCGGTCGTGAACTCCTGCCACATCGAGCGCTCCTCGGCGAGGCTGCGACGGCCGGCGTCCGTGAGTTCGTAGCGACGCCGTCGCCGCTCGCCCTCCGACTCCCAGGTGCTGCGCAGAAGCCCGAGCCGCTCCAGCTTGTCGAGGGCGGGATAGATGGTGCCTTTGCGCAGTTCGAGCACGCCGTTGCTGCGCTCCTGGACCGCGGTGATCACCGCGTACCCGTGCAGCGGGCCGGATTCGAGGACGGACAGCAGGAGTCCGTCGAGATGTCCGCGTACCGCGCTCGCCTTCATAGTCAGACAGCCTACCCAAGGGCGGCCGGGACGTGCTACTTATAGATCGACAGCCAACCTATTGGCTGCCAACCCGCACGTGGTGTGCCCGGAACCGGCCGTCGCGCAGAAGGGAGCTGGCGGCCGACCCGGAAGGGGACCTCGGTGACCAAGTTCCTGCTCTCCGTGCACGTCCTGGCCGCGATCCTCGCGGTCGGGCCGATCACGGTCGCGGCCTCGATGTTTCCGCGTTTCGTCCGTACGCCGGAGGGCGAGGGGGACGATCCGCCGGGGCAGAACCTCCGTACCGCCGGGCTCCTGCACCGGATCTGCCGTGGATACACCGTCCTCGGCATCGCCGTCCCGGTCTTCGGCGTGGCCACCGGCGCGCAACTCGGCGTCCTCACCGACGCCTGGCTGCTCGCCTCGGTCGTGCTGACCGCCGCCGCGGCGGCCCTGCTGCTCCTCGTGATCCTGCCGCGCCAGCGGCGCCTGCTCCCCGCACCCACCACGGAGGCGACCGCGCCCACGGCGGAGGCACGTCGCGCGGGAGCCGCCCGGCTCGCCATGGTGACCGGGATCTTCAACCTGCTGTGGGCGGTCGTCGTCGTGCTGATGATCGTGCGCCCCGGCTCCACGACGGGGGCGTGAACGGCATGCGGACGATGCTGACACTGCGCGTCGCGGCCGCCGCCGAGGCCGTCTCTCTGGCGCTTCTGCTGGCCAACCTCCTCACCGTGCACGCCGGGTGGATCACCTCGCTGGGCGGCCCCACGCACGGCACGGCCTACCTGGTCACGATCGTCGCCACCTGGCAGACGCCCCTTGCCGCTGCCCGGCGGGCCCGGCTGCTCGCCCTCGTCCCCGGCGTCGGAGGGCTGCTCGTACTGCGCCGCCTGCGCGGGCGGGAGGCGGCCGTTCCGGCGCCTTGAACACGCCCGCACGTACCGAATCACCTGAGAGACAAGGATGAACATGACGCACACGAACGAGGTATCCCGCCGCCTGTCCGAAGAGCTGGCCCGGTCCGTGACCGGCCCGGTCCTGCTGCCCGACGACGCCGGGTACGCGCGGGAGTCGGCCGGATTCCAGCTCGGGCTGCGGCACCGGCCCGATCTGGTCGTCGGGGCGCGGAACGCCGCCGACGTACGGACCGTGCTGCGGCGCGCCGCCGCGTACGGCCTGCCGGTCACGGTGCACAGCACCGGACACGGCATGCGGGCGTCCGCCGAGGGCGGGGTGCTGCTGACGCTGCGACGGCTGAACGCCGTGGCCGTCGACCCGGTGGCCGCGACGGCCCGCGTCGGTGGCGGCGCGACCTGGGACGACGTCATCGCGGCCACCGCACCACACGGGCTGGTCCCGCCGAGCGGCAGCCTGGGCTCCGTGGGCGCCGTCGGCTACACCTTCGGCGGCGGGCTCGGCCTGCTGGCCCGCTCGGACGGCTGGGCCTGCGACCACGTCCGCTCGTACACCGTCGTCACGGGGGACGACGAGGAGCGCGAGGTCGGGCCGGGTGACGGCGAGCGGTTCGCCCGGCTGCGCGGCAGCGGCCCTGTGCCGGGCGAGGTCGTCACGGAGATGACCGTCGGTCTGCTGCCCGAGGGGCCGCTCCAGGGCGGCGGGCTCGCCTTCGACCTCGGTGCGGCCGACGCCACGGGCGATCCCACGCCGCTCCACGCCTTCCACGAGTGGACCCTCGGCCTGCCGCCCGAACTCACCTCCGCGCTCCGGGTGATGGCCTTTCCCGCCCTCGACGTCCTCCCGCCCCACCTGCGCGGACGCAGGATCGCGCGCGTCGCGGTCTCCCTGCGCGGCTCGGCGGAAGACGCCGAAGAACTCGTCGCGCCGCTGCGGAAGGCGGCGCCGCCCGTCGAGGACACGCTCGCCCCCATGCGGTTCGCGGAGTACGCCCGCGTGCACGCGGAGCCGGACGGGGCCGGGGCGTTCATCGGGGAGAACCTCCTGGCCGACACGCTGTCCCCGACAGCACTCGGCACCCTGGCCGGTCCCGGCGGGTCCCAGATGGTGATCATGAACGTACGGCACCTCGGCGGCGCGCTCGCCCGCCCGGCCGCCGTACCCGACACCGTGACGGGCCGCGACGCGCGGTACCTCGTCGCGGCCCTGTCCCAGGTGGACCCGGACATATCCGTGCCGGCCCCGGCCCAGGCCCACGCCCAGGCCGGCCCCGCCCGATGGCTGGAACCGTTCGCTCCGGACCGGGTCGGCGTCAGCCCCGCCTTCCGGATGGGCCCGGGCACAGCCTGAACCCGTACCCGCTCACACACGGAACTCTTCAATCGCCCCAGCGGTTCGTGTCGAGGGCCGTCTGCCAGGTGGTGTAGGGGAGTTCGGGGTGGAGCTGGTGGAGGATCTCGCCGGGCAGGGTCATCGGCGGGGCCGTGACCGGGTCGGCGAGGCTGCGGGTCTCCAGGTCTTCGCTGAGGGCGCGGATCCCTCCGAGACGGGGGTGGACGGCGTGCACGCGGGAGGCGTAGCCGGGCGGCAGGTCGTCGGGGCCGCCCTCGATGTCGAGGAGGATGCCGCGCTGCGCGATGCCGATCTCCGGCGGGCGGCGGCGCCGGTGGACGGGGGAGGCCGCGAATCCGGGCGAGGTGTGCAGCGCGATGCCGTCCCAGACAGTGTCCACGCGGGTGTCGGTGACGCCGTTGTCCTCCAGGAAACGCGCCGCCAGGTCGGCGCCCGCGACCTCGAACCGCTGCCGGTCGTCCGCCGCCCGTCTGGTCAGCCCCATGTCGTGCAGCGCGCAGACCAGGAACAGCACCTCCTCGTCGTAGTCCCTCCCGGGCCGCCGCCCGGCCTGCGCGGCGGCGGCGCGGGCGAACAGGAAGGCGCGCAGGCTGTGATTGCGCAGGTACGGCTGCGCCGCCTCGTCCAGGAATCCGCGGGCCTTACGGGCCAGGGCCGTGTCCGGGAACGACAGTTCCCCGGTGGCGTCGGGGCCGGCGTCGGCGGCGTCCGTGGCGGCGGCGTCCGTGGTGACGGCTGTCGCTGACAGCGCGGCGGCTCCGGTGATCAGCGCGTCGCGACGTGACGGGTGTGCGGGCATCGGTTCTCTCCTTGATCCGGTGACACGTGCGTGGACAGCGCCCCGTCGGGGCGCGGGACTGTGCCGATACGCGGCTCCGCCGCGAGGGGTTCCTCCCTGTCCGAGCGGAGCTGGGGACTTGGGCGGCGGTGCGGCCCGCCGGGACCCGCTGGGGTCCTTCTGAGGGATCAGGCTGGGTCAGGGAGCGTCGTCCTGTGGCTGCGTGCCCAAGGCGGAGGATGGAGCCGACGCGGAGCGTTGCCGGCCGATGACAACGCCGTGGGGGTACCCCCTGTTCGAAGAGCTTGGGGGAGGAGTCGCGGGACGACGCGAGCCCAGCGGGATCCGTCAGAAGGCCACCTGGGCGGAGGTGGTCGTGCGGAATCGCGCGCGGTAGGCCGCAGGCGGTGCCCCGAGCACGCGCAGGAACACCCGGCGCATCGTCTCGTCCGTACCGAACCCGCAGGCGCGGGCGATGGTGTTCACGCCGGCGTCGCAGGATTCGAGCATGGCCTGCGCCGCCTCCACGCGGACACGTTCCACGTACTGCCCGGGCGTGCCGCCGACTTCGCGACGGAAGAGGCGGGTGAGGTGGCGCTCGCTGACGGCGAGCTGCTCGGCCATGGCGGCCAGGGTGTGGCTCCCGGCGGGGTCGGCCACCACGGCGTCCAGTACCCGCCGCAGCCTGGCGTCACGGGGCGGGGGCACCGCACCCCGCACGCTGAACTGCGACTGGCCGCCGGGGCGCTGGAGGAAGACGACCAGGTGCTTGGCCGCGGTACGCGCCACCTCGGGGCCGTGGTCCTCCTCGACCAGTGCCAGTGCCAGGTCGATGCCCGCGGTCACCCCGGCGGAGGTGATGAGCGGCCCGTCACGTACGTAGATGGCGTCGGGCTCCACCCGCACCCGCGGGAAGCGCCGCGCGAGCGTCGCGCACTCGGCCCAGTGCGTCGTGGCCCGCCTGCCGTCGAGCAGCCCGGCCTCCGCCAGCAGATACGCGCCGGTGCAGGCCGACGTCGTACGTCGCGCACCCGCGCCGAGGCGGCGTACGTGCGCGATCAGCTCCGGCGGATGCCCGTGGCCGTTCACCGTCGGATAGCCCGGCACCATCACCGTGTCCACCGTCTCGGGGACGTCCTCCAGCGCCAGTTCGACCCCCAGCGGGATCCCGGTGTCGCTCACCACCGTGCGCCCGCCGGGTGAGGCGAGCCGGACCCGGTAGCCGGTCCCGTGCAGCACCTGCACCGGTCCGGCCACATCGAGCAGCACCACGCCGTCGCCCACGACCACGACCACATCGCTCTCGGTTTTCACACTCCTCAGTCTCGGCGGCCGGCCGGTATGTCCTCAAGGACGAGCAGCCCACACATCCGGACATCCCCTTCCGCGTACCTCGTGCCCGGGGAGACAGTCGTCCGGCCCGCGTTCCACGGCTCGGAACCAGCGCATTCCCGACGTCGACCGACTCAGTCCGCCAGTCCTCCGATTCCGACCGACTCAAGGAGCACATGACATGCAGCGCCGGAACGTCATCCGTACGGGCGCCGCGGCAGCGGCCACGGCCACGCTGGGCCTCGGCACCTCCTCCACCTCCGCCGCCGCCGGACAGAAACGTGCACACGCCCGCGAACTGCGCGTCCACACCGTCCTGTTCGACGCCGTCGAGGAGCAGGACTTCGCGGGCCCCGTCGAGGTGCTGGGCATCCTCGCGGACGCCGACAAGCGCCGGATCAGGCAGAGCTTCGTCACCGCCGACGGCCCCCGCACCGTACGGACGTCCTCCGGCATGCACACCGACGTACGCGACCCCTGGGCCCCGGAGGACGCGGACGTCCTGCTCGTCCCGGGCGGGGGCTACGGGAGGGGGTCGGGGGTCGATGACGAGATCGCGCGCGGCGTACTGCCGCGCGCACTGGCCAGGGCCGAGCGGCCCGGGCTGATCATGGGCGGGATATGCACCGGCGTCATGGTCCTGTCGGCGGCGAAGATCACCCGCGGCAGGCCGTGCACGACGCACTTCGCGGCCCGCGACGACCTCGCCAAGCAGGGCGGAAAGCTCACCTACGGGCGGGTGGTGGACGACGGGGACCTGATCACCTGCGGTGGCGTCACCTCGGGCCTCGACCTGGCCCTCTGGCTCGCCGAACGCCTCTACGGACCGGCGAGCGCGCTGCGTGCCGAGATGGTCCTGGAGTACGAGCGCCGCGGCACTGTCTGGCGCGCGAAGAACTGACCCCGGCGCGCACGTACGTGCCGACCGCTCGCCCCGGGTTTCTTGACGCTCTGAAGGGCATCGGCCAGCTTCAGCCCTGCCTGGCAGGAGAATCGGCTCCCCATGCGACGGAGCACCTTCGTGAGCGGAGATCCCGGGCTTGCGATACCGGGTCATCTCGATCCGGACGCCATGGTCCGCTTCCTGGCGGACAGTGCCCGGCACTCCTGCTGGCATGAATGGCTGAACGCTGCGTGCCTGGCCTTGCCGGCCCCAACGGGGCTCTCGGCCTTCGGGCCCGGCATGACTCCCCCGTATTTCATGATCTGGGGGGTGGTGTCACCGGGCCCGGAGGCGCCGGTAGACCGCTGCTCGATCCGGCTGTTGACGTGTGCGGCGGACACCCTGACTTGAAGTTGCGGTCACACACGTTCATGCCTCTGTCGAGTCACACCGCGCGGGTGCCGGTCAGCGGCGGCACGCTGATCATGAGCCGTCCCCGCAGGGCGGCATGGGGCAATGCGAGCCCGTGCCGACCGGCACCGTGGACGCTACGGCTGCAGACCGCGCGTCCGGGCTCGATTCAACAAGTCAGGGGCCTGACCGCCGGACTTCTCCCGGGAGGCTCTTCGTCATGTGGATGCCGGCGACTGGTGCCGCAGGTGAGGCCGGGCCGACGTGCTCTTCGCGATGCTCCGCGACGGCACGTTCCACCAGCCCCGAACCGCCCCAGCCCCGTGACCAGAGAGATACGGGCGCCCCTCTTCACCGGCGCCGCCCCCGCGCCTCGGCGGTCCTGATCGGCGTGCTCATGTTCGCGTGACACGTCGGCTCATCGGCCCGTCGGCGTGTCCAGGTTCTTGAGCAGCAGGGGGAGGGCGCGGTGCAGCTCGCGCGTTCCGTAGGCGGGGTGGTGGGTGCCGGTGTAGAAGTGCGTGGTCACGGGGACGGAGAGGTGGCGCAGGCGGGCGGTCAGGGACTTGTTCATGACGCGCAGGTCCGCCTCGGCCGGGTCGTACGGGCTGTCGGGGTCGAGCGGGCCGGGACGCCCGTCGCCCGCCGAGAGGAAGACGTCCGTGCCGCGCAGCCGGGGCGCGAGGTGGTGCGGGTCGTGGGCCCGCCAGACCGCGCACTGGGTGTCCGGGTCGCCCCACAGGGCGTCCAGACTGCCGCCCCAGCCCTCCTCCAGCGTCGGCCAGATGTTCGCCATGCGGGGGTGGAGCAGGTGCACGGGCCCGCTGAACCCGGCGGCGGCGGTGAACATGCCCGGCCTGCGCGCCGCGTACGAGAGCGCGCCGAAGCCGCCCATCGACAGCCCAGCGACGGCCCGCTTCCGCCCGGCGCCGTAGTCGCGTTCCAGCAGGGGGCGGGTCTCGTCCAGGTGGAAGGTCTCCCAGGCGGGCGGGCCGCCCTCGCCGTGGTTCCACCAGTCACTGTAGAAGCCGAGCTTGCCGCCCTCGGGCATGACGACGAGCACGTCCCGGAGGGCGCGGGTCGCCTCGATGTCTGACTCGCGTGTCCAGGTCTTGTAGGTCTCCGGCTCGAAGCCGCCGTGCAGCAGATAGAGCACGGGCCACCGGTCGTCGGGCCCCCGTTCGTCCCAGCCGTCCGGAGTGAGCAGCCGCACCTTCGCCCGTTCGGCCAGGGCGGGTGACTCGATGGTGAGGTCGGTCAGGCGGGGTCCGACGCGCTCCTCGGCCACCACCCGGGGTTTCTCCTCCGTCGCGCCTGCGGGACCGTCGCTGCCGGACGCCGGCAGCGCGGTCGCCAGGAGGGCAGGGACGGCGGTCAGGGTGACAAGGGCGCGTAGGAGCCGCATGGAGTTCCTCTCGGCCGCATATCCTTCTACAGCCCTGTAGTTGGAGTGTAGGGACGACCATCGCAAGAAGGAGTGAGCGCCTCAATGGTGCTCCAACGGCTTCTCGGCACCCGCTGGAGCTGGCCACCACCGCTTCCGCCAGTCGGTCCGGTTCAGCTCCAGCAGCGTCCAGGCTTCGATCAGGTCCTCCGGGCAAGAGCAGCAGCCCTGACCGTCTGGTTCACGAGGGGTGAACGGCCGCGCCTGCCAGCACGGCCGTTCGGGGTCGATGTCGGTTCACCCGCTCAGAACCCAGCGAAGCCGCTATCGGGGAGCATCCGATCGTTGGTCCGGAGGTTCAGTTGGGACAGAGGCTGCAAACATCTCCGCGACTCTCCGGGCCGTAGTCGTAGGTGTGCGCCGCTGGATCCAATAGCAGGAGGCGAGGGCGACAGTGCCGACCAGCACGCTGGCGAGGGTCAGCCCGATGTAGAGCCACGCGCGCTCGTGCCCCCAGGCCCCCCGCGAAAGAGTGTGCAGGGCCTGGGTCAGGCCGACTCCTACGCTCGCGGCATATACCACCCCGCCGAGGAAGAGCGCGGTCTTCACATGGCGACCGGACCCTGCGCGGACGTTGACGCGGGACTGCCACGCGATGAGGGGGAGGCCGACGCGCCTCGTGATCTCTTCCTCCAAGCCGATCTTGTACCCGATCAGGGCTCGGGTCATGTTGTTCAGGTAGAGCCCGTAGGTGATGACGATGGAGACGCCCAGTGGCAGCCACATCAGCAGGAAGCTCTTCCCGCCTCCGAACGCGACGGTCGCGGCCAGCGCGATGACGGTGCTTCCCGCAGCGAGGATGCGATCGCCTGAGGTTGTCAGGGCTGAGATGCGGCCCCCCACGTCTCGGCACTCGTCGATTAACCAGTTGACGATCTGCTCGTCAGAGAACTGCTGAGTGGGCTCGGAGCCGTGCCGCTGTCCGGACATCGGATCAGGCTCCCACGCTGGCGCCCCCTCGTGCGGCCCGTGGACCGCGCTGGCCCTGGGCCACCCTGTACGGCCCGCCCCGCCCCTGGATCTGGCCGGCGATCAGGCGACCCCTCCCTTGCGCGACGGATGGCGCGTTCTCGGGCGCGGTTGCTGGCCGTCGGCCGTGGGAGCTGCGTTGCGAAGGCCGAACTGCTGATGGGGGAGCTGGAACGCCTGGGGGAGCGGGGCTCGGGGCGCGTGCGGGGCAGTCGCGTGTGGGTCAGGGCTTGAGGGCGACTCCGGCCCAGACGCCCGCCTCGGCGGGGGTGACGGGGCCGGGGTCGTGGGGCGTCTCGTCGGGGGCCTGGGCGGCGTGCCACTCGCTGGTCGGCACGATGCCCGGGGGCAGCAGGTCCATGCCCTCGAAGAAGTCGGCGGTCCCCTGGCGGGTCGCCAGGCGGGTGGGGGTGACGGACTTGCTGTACTGCTCGGCCAGCGCGGCCATCTGCCCGTCGTCCAGGTCGATCGCCGCGTGCGAGAAGACGAGGGCGCTGCCCGGTGCGAGGGGCGCGGTGAGGCGGCGCATCAGGCCGTACGGGTCGTCTTCCTCGGGGATGAAGTGGAAGAGCGCGACGGCCGAGAGGGCGACCGGGCGGGAGAGGTCCAGCGTCTTGCGGGCGTACTCCAGGATGCGGTCCGGGTCGCGTACGTCGGCCTCGACGTAGGCCGTGTCCCCTTCGGGGGTGCTGTTCATCAGGGCCCGGGCGTGCGCGAGAACGATCGGGTCGTTGTCCGAATAGACCACTCGCGCCCGGGGGTTCACCGACTGGACCACCTGGTGCAGGTTCGGCTCGGTGGGGATGCCCGTCCCGATGTCCAGGAACTGGTCGATCCCCGTCTCCCGTGCGACGAAGCGTGAGGCGCGGTGCATGAAGCCCCGGTTCTGCCGCGCGGCCACCATGGCGTGGGGGTTGGCCTTCAGGGCCTGGAGCGCTGCTTCCCGGTCCACGGCATAGTTGGTCTTGCCGCCCAGGAAGTAGTCGTAACAGCGCGCCGTGTGCGGCTTCGTCCCGTGCTCGAACTCGCTGTCGCTCATCCATCATCCCTCTCGACGCCAACTGCCGGACCGGCACAGGCGGTTCATGATCGGACGCCCGGCCGGATGCCGTCAACGTGCCCCTCCCCAGTACTCGTCCCGCGTATGCCCTGCGGGGGCCGGTGAGGGCGGGCCGGAGATCCGCGCGGGGACCGGGCCGACCCGTCATCTTTGGCCAAAATCGGCCGCCCGAGAACACTCATTCGTGGGACTTCGCGTCGCCCCAGGCGGAGCTAGGATTCACGGAAATCCACGCGGCCGTGCAATTGCATATGGCTTTGCACGGCATGCCTCCACAGAGGGGGTGTGGAACGCAAGCGGTATTCGCAGAATACCCCCGTAAGGATTACCAGTCGAACGTTTCGGCGAAAGAGGAGTGGGTTATGGCGGCCAACGGGATTCCCGCGGGTGAGATCTCCAGCGCGCACTGGGTGAAGAGCAGCGCCAGCACGGCTGAGGGGAACTGCGTCGAGCTGGCCCCGCTAAAGGGCGGCGGCGTTGCGGTGCGCAATTCCCGGTACCCGGACGGGCCCGTGCTCGTGTACACCCGGGAGGAGATGGCGGCGTTCGTGACGGGCGCGAAGAAGGGTGAGTTCGACGCCATGGTTGACTGAATTCAGCCGCTGATCCAGCGGAATGGGGGACATGCGGGGCCGCTTCTGGGATGGTGGGCGCTTTCGTACCGACCTCGCCTCGTGGAGGGGAACGCATGTCCGCCGCCGATTACGGACGGGGAGAGCCGGCCCCGGTCCAGGTCTCCTTCGGCGCCGCCGATCTGGTGCGGGCGCGGGGGAACCCGGACGTCGCCGGGAAGATCCTGGGGATGTACCTGCGCGGGCTGCGCGAGCAGCGGGGGATGCAGATCCGCGAGGTGAAGGAGTGCATCCGGGCCTCGGTCTCGAAGATCTCCCGGCTGGAGCGGGGCGAGAGCCCGGCCAAGGAGGCCGACGTCTTCGACCTGCTCCACTTCTACGGGGTGCGCGACCAGCAGCAGTTGGCCGCCGTCCAGGAACTGCTGCGGCACTCGCGGGAGCTGCCGTGGTGGGAGCAGTACAGCGACGTGCTGCCCGGCTGGCTCCGGCGCCTGATCAGCATGGAGGGGCAGGCCGACCAGTTGCGGATGTACGAGACGCACAGCGTGCCCGGCCTGCTCCAGACCCCCGACTACGCGCGCGCCCTGGTGTGCGGAGGGCTGCGCGGGGCGGAGGGGGACGAGGTGGAGCGGCGGGTGCGGCTGCGCATGGACCGCCAGCGGCTCCTGACCGGGCCCGTGGCGCCGCGGGTGCTGGCCCTGCTGGACGAGAGCGTGCTGCAGCGTACGTTCGGCGGTCCGGCGGTGATGCGCGATCAGATGCGGCACCTGCTGGACCTGTCGGCACAGGAGGGCATCAACCTCCGCGTCATCCGCTTCGACTGCGGCTTCGCCGCGCCCACCTCGGCCTTCACCTATCTGACGTTCGCCCCCGGCGGCCTCTCGGAGATGGTCTATCTGGAACGCGCGGGCGGCGCCTCGTACTTGAGCAAGCCCGCGGAGGTGGAGTCCTTCCGCCGCACGCTGGAGCAGCTCCAGGAGGCGGCCGAGCGCCGCCGCCCCAGCATGGAGATGCTGCGCGAGGCCGAGGAGCGCTTCGCGGCCCTCGCCGCGTCATGGCCAAAGCCACGGCCACAGCCATAGCCGGGCCGCTCCGGGGTCTCTGCGAACGGACGCTCGGCGAGCGGGACTTCAGCGCGTACGGCCGATTCCGCCGTACTCGATCCACTCCTGCGTCTGCTGGCGGGGGGCGAGGTCGGTGTCCGGCCGCCACTGGGAGACCTCCACCAGGCGCCCGGGGGGCAGGATCTCCATCCCGTCGAAGTAGACATCGATCTCGGCGGGGGCGCGCACGCGTCCCCACTCGCCCTGGGTGCTGCGCAGCATGAAGTCGGTGGTGTCCGCGCGGACCTGCGGATCGTCGCTGACCAGGTGGCAGATGACGACGAAGCTGCCGGGCGCGAGCCGGTCGGCGACGCGGCGTACGAGGGCGGCGGGGTCGTCGGCGTCGGGCAGGCAGTGCAGTACGGAGACGAACAGCGCGGCGGTGGGCTGCTCGGGGTCGATCAGGCGCTCGACCTCGGAGTGCGCGAAGATGCCGTCGGTGTCGCGCATGTCCGCCTGGATGACCGCGGTCTCGTCGTTCTCCTCCAGCAGCGTGCGGCCGTGCGCCAGCACGATCGGGTCGTTGTCGACGTAGACCACCCGGCAGGACGGGTCCACGCGCTGGGCGACCTGGTGGACGTTGTCCTGGGTGGGCAGCCCGGAGCCGTGGTCGAGGAACTGCCGTACCCCGTACTCCTGGGCCAGGACGCGCACGGTGCGCTGGAGGAACCGGCGGTTGTTCAGGGCCAGTTCCTTGGTACTGGGCGCGATCCGGTCGAGGTCCTCGCAGGCCTGGCGGTCCACGGGGTAGTTGTCCGTGCCGCCCAGGTAATAGTCGTACATGCGGGCGACGCTGGGCGTGGTGATATCGATCGGAGAGCTGGAAGTGGAGTGCTCGCCGTGTCCCATCAGGCCCCCGTGCTCGTATGTGCTCGACGCTCCCCGCCAAGAGGTGCCCCATGGTAGGCAGCCCGGTGGGGGCGGGCCAGACCGCGACGGGGGGACGCGGGGGCACACCGGAATGATCCGGCCACCCGGAGCCGTTCCGCTCAGCGTGAGCCGGGCGAGCCGGGCGAGCCGGGGGCGCCGGGGGCGCCCGGGACGTCGGCGGATCCGGCCAGGGCGTCGAGCGTTCCGGCGGGCAGGCCGCGTCGGGCCAGGCGCAGGCGGCCGGTGAGCACGCACTCGTCGATGCCGGTGAGCGCGGCGGCCTCGGGTACGGACAGGCCCAGGCCGTGGCACAGGAGCACCGCGTCCGCCAGGGTGGCGGGCAGGTGCTGGTACAGCGCGGAGCCGGCGGTCCGTTCCGCGCGGAGGATGCCGGCCGCCGAGGCCAGCAGCCGCCAGCCGAACGCGGGGGCGCTCGGGCTGCGCAGCACCTCGGGCCACAGCCGGGCCAGCTCGTGCAGGCAGGCCGCGAGCAGTGCCGCGCCGGTGCGGGTGCCCAGCCGGGCCTGGGCGTAGCGCAGGTACTGGTCGTGGTGCAGCGCGCAGAACGCGGAGAATTCCAAGGACGTGTGCGCCGGGGCGGCCTGAGGAGAATGCGCGGAGTGGTCGGTGCGACGTGACGTGAGCGTGCTCATCTCCTTCTCCCGGAACAGCGAACGCCTTTCGTTGCCCGAGGAAGCTACCGTCCGACACGACGGCGCACCAGCCCTCGAAAGACACGCGTGCAAATCCATCGGCGTCCACTACGCCCACGCTTGTACGGGCGGTAACAGGGCGCGAGTGGTGGCGAGTTCACCAAATGAATCGCGATCGGGCGCTCTCTCGGCCATATGAGGGCACGGTGTGTTCAAAAGTGATCATCGGCCAGTCAAATCCGCTGGGTTTCCGGCTTCCGTGGCGCGGTTGTCCCACGTCGGGTAGCTGGATTATCGGGTCAACTCGACAGTCGAGCATCACCCGAAAAGGTGGCTCGTGCAGCCGCGGATTCCGCGGCTGCAAATGCATATGCAATAACGGATGCACAGTCGCGGAGGGTGTGGCCGGGCTCAGGCCGCCGGGGGCAGGGCGGCGGCGAGCACCGTGCGGATCCCGGGGGCGGGGTCGAAGTTCTCGGCGGGCAGGGTCATCTGATGGAGGATCAGGCCGTCGAGGTAGTCGAACAGGGTCCGGCCGTGCGCGGCCGGAGACGTCGAGCCGAGGGCTTCCAGCCACGGGGACATCAGGGTGAGCAGGGACTCCTGGGCGCGCGCGAGCGGGTCCCGGATGGCGGGACGGGCGAGAGCTTCGAGCACCAGGGTGTAGCGGGCCGCGGTGCGGTGGCGGGCGGGGCCGAGGGCGTGGTGGACCAGGGAGGCCAGCGTTTCGGTCAGCGCGTCGGGGTCGCCGGGGGAGGGGAGGGCGGCGAAGTGCTCCCAGTCGCGGGCGTCGAGGGCTTCGAGGTGGGCCACGACCCCGGCGACGAGGAGGTCGCGGCTGCGGAAGTGGTTGGACGTGGTGCCGTTCGGCACGTCGGCGGCCGTGTCCACGGCCTGGTAGGTCAGGCGCCGCAGGCCGCCGGTGCCGACGATCTCCACGGCCGCGTCCAGCACCTGTTCACGTCTGCCCGCCATGCCGAACTCGCCCGTCCCCTCCGCCGTTTCCGTCCCGTGGTGTCCCGTGCCGTGCCGTGCCGCTCCGTCCCGTGCCCCTCGCGGGAGGCGGAACCACTATAAACATAGTGCCAGCACTGTAAACGTAGTAGCGTCCCGGCCATGACCAGAACAGCCCTCGTCATCGGGGCCGGAATGAGCGGCCTCGCCACCGCCGTCGCCCTGCGCCACGCGGGGTGGGACGTCGAGGTGTGCGAGCGCGCCCCGGCGCCGCCGTCCACCGGGACCTCGCTCGGCCTGTGGCCCGGCGGGCTGCGGGCGCTCGACGCCCTCGGGGTCGGCGGCACGGCCCGCGACCTCTCCCGGGAGGCGGCCCACGGGCGCTTCGTACGCTCCGACGGCAGCCTGATCGGACACGTGGACATGGCGGAGCTGCGGCGTCGCGCCGGTGACGCGGTGCGCGTCATCTCGCGTCCCGCGCTCCTCGGCGCGCTCACCCAGGCGCTCGGCGACGGCGCCGTGAGCTACGGGCAGCGGGTGACCGACGTGCGCGCACTCGCCGCCGACCACGATGTGGTCGTCGCGGCCGACGGCCTGCGCAGCGGGGCCCGTACCGCGCTGTTCGGCGACGCGCACCGGCCCCGCTACTCCGGGGTGAGCGCCTGGCACGGCACCGTCGGCCTCGACGTGCCGGACATGACCGAGACCTGGGGAGACAGCGCCCGGTTCGGCGTCACTCCGCGCAAGGGCGGCAGCGCCCACTGGTTCGCCTGCGCGCGGGCTCCCGAGCGCGCGTCGTACCCGGACGGCGAACTCGCCGCCGTACGCGCCCGGTTCGGGGCCTGGCACGCCGGGGTGCGCCAGGTCCTCGACCGCCTGGCCGGGCCCGGAGACGCCGAGGTGTACCGGAACGACCTGTACGACCTGGCCGCACCGCTGCCGAGCTACGTCAGCGGACGTATCGCCCTCGTCGGCGACGCGGCCCACGCCATGACTCCCGACCTGGGGCGCGGTGCCTGCGAGGCGCTGGTCGACGGCGTCACCCTGGCCCGCCGGCTCGCGTCCCGCGACCGGGTGGAGGACGCCCTGCGGGCGTACGACTCCGCCCGGCGCCGGCCCACCCAGCGCCTCGCCCGCGCCGCCCGCGTGATGAACCGCGCGGTGCACACCCGCCGCCGTGTCGCCCCGGTGCGGGACACGGCGATGCGGCTGTTCCTGGCCCTGGGCAGACCCCCGGCCTGAACCGCCCGCCCGACGGCGGGGCCCGCCACCCCTTGAACACCGGCCTCTCACGGCCGTACGGAGGGCCGTCCCGACCGCCTCTCGCGGCGCCGGTTGCCGACTGACGCCGCCCACTGGCAGCCGGCGATGACGGTCATCGAGCCGTACAGGACGCCCAGACGGGGAGCGTCTCCGTAGACGAGTTCGGTGATTCCCACGGGCGCGACGACCAGGATCATGGCGAGCTCCTGGAGGCGCACAAGGGCGCCCCGGTTCCCGCCCGTCGCCGCCGAGACGGCGAAGACCGCGCAGGCGAGGACGAGGAGCGCGAGCACGGGGAGCGGGTAGCTCCACCTGGCGGCGAGAAACAGCAGGAGCGCGCACACGCCGACCGCGAGGATGTCGGCGTCCGCGCCCCGGAGGTGGGACATCGCGCGTCTCATCCCCGCACGCCTCCGTACCCGTACGCCCGGCCGACCGCTGGCTCGTCCACACCGGACCGCTACCCGGCACGGGCGCCGGGAACCGCCGCTCCGGCGGCGGCCGTTGCTGCCAGAATGGGAGCCGGTGGCCTGATCTTGGGACGGGGGAGCACGGGGTTGAGCGCGGTGTGGACCAGTCTCGTGGCGGTGGCCGGGACCTTGCTGGGCGCGCTCACCACCGGCCTGCTCCAACGCTGGGTGTCCTCCCGCGCCGAGCACGTCGCACGGATGCAGCGCCTTGAGGAGGCGGCGTCGGGCCTGGCCGACGCCCTGACGGACTACCGGGGGCGCCTGTACTGGGAGACGCGGCTGGCCACGCGGTCCGAGCAGAGCGACGGGCAGAGCGACGAGGCGCAGCGCGAGAGCTGGGAAGCGCGGTCGCGGGTGAACTACGCGATCAACAGGCTGCGGCTGGCCACCCGGGACGAACGCATCCTCCGTCTCGCGATGGAGGCCCGCAACGCGACGTTCGGCGTGCAGACCGGTACGTGCGCGCCTCCTGACGCCCGGGAGCGGCAGTTCGCCTTCCTCGCGGCCGTCGCCGAGGCGGCGCGTGTGTGAACCGGCCCACGGCCCACGGCCCACGGCCCCTGGGGCGGGTGTGTCAGGGTGGGGGGATGGCGTGGGACGGTGAGGAGTATCAGGCGCGGTTCGACAGCATCGCCGCCGAGGGCAAGGACGTGCACGGGGAGGCCGCTTTCGTACGGGCCCTGGGGCCGTCCAGCGTGCTCGACGCGGGGTGCGGGACGGGCAGGGTCGCCATCGAGCTGGCGCGGCACGGGGTCGAGGTCGTGGGCGTGGACGTCGACGAGTCGATGCTGGCCACGGCACGGCGGCTGGCGCCCGGTATCCCCTGGCACCTCAGCGACCTCGCGGGACTCGACCTCGGGGTCACCTTCGACGTGGTGCTGATGGCGGGCAACGTGCCGCTGTTCACGCCGCCGGGGACGGAGCGGGCCCTCGTCGCCGGGGTGGCGTCGCACGTCCGGCCGGGCGGCCGTCTTGTCGCGGGCTTCTCGCTGGACCGGGGCTACACCGTGGACGCGTACGACACGCACTGCGCCGCGGCGGGCCTCGCGCCCGAGGCGCGGTACGCGACGTGGGACCGGGAGCCGTTCGCCGACGGCGCCTACGCGGTCTCGGTCCACCACCGGCCCGGGCCCTGACGGGGGCCGTCTCGTCTCAGGAGCCCGGCGCGGCGCCGTCCCTGGACCAGCGGGCGACCTCCGGCCGGTGCGCCATCGGTACGACCAGCTCCATCCGGGAGCCGGACGCCGTCTCGACCGTGAGGAACTTCTCCCGGCGCAGCTCGGTCCGTTCACTCCGGTGCAGCTCCCCTACCGGGCGCCCGGTGAGCGGGGCGCGGCGCTGGAGCAACACGTGCCGGTCGGTCAGCGCCAGGGCGAACTCCTCGCCGAGCAGCGCGTACGGGACGCGCCCTGCCCTCTTGCGGACGGGCAGGACCAGCCGGACCGTCTCGTCCCCGGGCACGGAGCCGCGGAGGTCCCAGCGCCCGGCGGCCCGCGACAGCGCGAGCCGCGTCCCGGCGGCGACGGCGAGCAGCAGCGCGTACCAGGCCACCGAGCGGGCGAGCGGCCACCCGGCGATCCTCGGCAGCGCGAGGGCCGCCACGTAGAGGGCGAGCGCTGAGATCCTCGTCGCGGTGTTCATTCCCGTGGCCCGCGCCTCCCCCTGTGTGGAACTGCCGGCGTCAGTTTACGGAGAGCCGTCGCAGGCGGGCCCCGGGGCGGGGAGTGCCGTGGATCTTCAGGGCCACGTAGCGGGCCGAGGCGGGGCGGGTGAGGCGGCGGACCTCGCCGTGGCCGGTGAGGGGGCCCGCGCGGTGGTAGTGGATGCCGTCCCTGCTGAACTCCACGTGCGCGGACGGGGGCGACCCGGTCGTCCATTCGGTCTCCACCGACCGTACGCGGCGCCGTTCGCCGAGATCGACCACCATGCGGCCGTCCGGTCCCGGGCGCCACGCGGTGTCCGGGTCGCCGTCCACGGCGGTGCCGGGGCGGGACATGCCGGACGGCAGGGGCGAGGTGGGGAAGGTGGTGCGGCCCAGGGCGTGGTCGTCGTAGGGGTACGGGCGGGCGCCGGGCAGCGTGACGCGGGTGCCGCGACCGCTGCGTACGGTCGCGACGGTGGTGCGGCCCTGGCCCGCTATCCGTACGCGGCACGCGGGGCCGGAGAGGTGGAGGGTGGCGCCGTCGGTCACCCGGATCCGCAGGCCCGGGGGCAGGGTGCGGCCAGAGAGCGAGGTGAGCGTGAAGCGGGGCGGGAGGAGCGCGGCCGAGGCGGCGTCGAGGCGCGCGGTGCGGGTGAGGCCGTTCCGGGTGACCGTCTGCTCGCCCTCGTGGACGTGCTGGTGGCGGCCCCGCCGGGGGATGTCGACGCGCGTGCGGACCGCGTGCGCGGAGAGGTTGAACAGGCTCAGGTAGCCGTCGGTGAGCGCCGCGCTCACCCGTTCGTCCGCGGCCGTGGGGGCGGCGTCCCGTGCCAGGGCGCGCAGTTCGGCGGGCGACGCGCCGCAGTGGCCCTCGACGACGAGGGGCACCGTCGCGCCGTCGGCCGGGACGATCATGTCGCCGTAGACGGCGACGGGGTGTTCGCCGGAGCCGCGCACCACCAGCCCCGCGCGGCCGTCGACGTCGAGCCAGCCGCCGCGGCTGCGCACGGCGGGCTCGGGGCCGGTCGCGAGGTCCGTCCACTCCTCGCCGTCGGACGATCCCTGGAGGCGGTAGACGCGCGCGGCGGCGGCCTCCCAGCGCAGCGTGACCCGGTCGAGCGCGTGCGCGGAGCCGAGGTCCACCGCCCACCAACTGTCGGCGCGCTTCCGGTCCTCCTTCGAGACGGCCCAGCGGGTGTCCGCCGCGCCGTCCACCGCCATCCCCGGTTCCATGCCGGGCGCTCGGGAGGACGCCGTCGCCGTACGGCCGCGCGCGAGGTCGGGCGCGCCGGAGCCGTCGCGGGCCTCCACCGCGTACAGCGAGTAGCCGTACTCGGGGTCGGGCTGCACGCCCAGCATGCGCAGGTGACGCACCGTCACCTTCTCGAAGGTCAGCTCGTCGGTGCGCCCGGCTCCCCGGGAGGGCCCGGCTCCCTCGGAGGAGGAGCCGTCCTGTGCGCGTACCTTCGCCGAGCCCTCCGCGAAGCGGTACGTGCGGCTGCCGCTCAGGCCCGCCACGCCCGGCATGGTCAGGTTGTGCACCTCCAGCCGCGAGCCGCCCGCGTGCGCCCCGTCCGCCGCGTAGACCACCGCGCCGGTGGGGAGCGTCGTGTACCCGGCGAAGCCGTCCCCGAGGCGGAGCAGGGTGGCGCTGCCGTCGAAGCCGTCCCGTACTGCGGTGTGCACCCGCACCGCGCGGCCGGTGACCTCGGCCGCCGTCGAGGGCAGGAAGACGGGGGTGCCGCCGCTGAGCCGGAACAGCCAGTCGTCGTGCCCGGGCTGCCAGGCGAACTTCACGAAACCGGGCTTCGTGACCGCGCCCGCCCAGGCCGCGCGGGACTGGTGCGCGACCAGGCCGGGCCCCGTCCCGAAGTCGGTGACGCCCGCCGCGTGCGCGAACAGCCCGTCCCGCGACAGCGGCCGTACGGGCGGCCGGTCGGCGGTCCACTCGTGCAGCAGATAGCTGATGGCCAGCTCGGCGCGCGCCTCCGGCTCGTACTTGGGCTCGCCGGAGAACTTCGCCAGCCGGTGCTCCGGCGGATACGCCTGGTACGCCTCCAGGCGCGCGGCCAGCTCCCGTTCCGCGCGGGCCGCTGCCCGGTCCCCGGCGATCCGGGCGAGGAAGGCGAGGGGGATCACGTCCCGGCCGTAGAGGTGCTCGCGGTCGTTCACCATCGGCATCAGCGGTTCGCCCGCGTCGGACATGACGCTCAGCAGCGTGCGCCACAGGGGCTCGGCGTTGGGCTGCGCGGTCAGCACCTCGGGCAGGGGCCTGCCCGCGGCGAGGAAGTGCGCCGCGTTACGGCCCGAGGTGCGCCACAGCTCCTCCTGGTAGTGCGGGCCGAACGACTCGTGGTTCTCGACGATGAACGTGTCGTACGTGTTGTGCGCGGTGTTGCGGGAGACCGGGACGCCGTCCACGCGCGCGGGGTTGGCCAGGTCGGCGGGCGGCAGCCCGGCCTCGTTCCGCGACCAGGTGCCGTAGTGCGCGGCCCAGTCGGCGTGGCGGCGGTCGTCGGGGGCCCAGGCGAGCGCGGGGGCGTACGTCTGTGCGTAGAGCCCCATCTCCTCCAGCTTGGTGTCGCCGACGTACCCGCCGGTCAGGCCGTTGGGTGTCCAGTCGCCCGAGTCGGGGTCGTCGCCGGTGCCCAACGAGTGGGTGTACGCGGCCTGTTCGCGGGTGATCGTGTCGACGGCGGAGCGCGTCGCGTCGTCCAGCTCGTCCCACAGCAGGCGCGCGGCGAGGATGAAGTACGACTGGAACGTGGTGTCGAAGAACAGCTTGCGGCCCCACTGGCTGCCGCCCGCCAGCCTGTTGGACGCGGCGAAGCGGCGCAGTGTCGCGAGCGTCCGGTCCCTGAGCGTCGCCTCGCTGACTCCGGCCGCCTGCTCGTCGAAGTCCCCGCGCGTCAGCAGGACGGCGTGCCCGAGGACGACGGCGAAGCCGAAGTCCTTCGCCGCGTACGCCCCCTTGGCCGCGTCCCATTGCGTCTCCGACCAGCGGGTGTGCCGGAGCAGGACGCGGTAGTACGTGGCGGCGACCTCGTCGTCCTCCGGCGCGCCCCGGGCGGCCCGTCCCTGCCCCTGCTGCCCCGGCGCCGTCCCCGGGGCCGCGGCGGCGGGGGAGGCGAGGGCGAGGGGGAGTGCGGTGGCGGCGCCGGTCGCGCCGAGGAGCTGCAGGAGGCGACGGCGGCCGACCTCCGGGGAATCTGACCGATCGGACCCTTGGGACCCCACGGTGGTCCTCCTGCCTGCCGACAACGTTGTCACGAGGGGGCCGATTCTTGAGCCGCCCGGGGAAACCTGTCAACACCCGTGCGGCGTGCGGCTGCTCGGCCCCACGGGGCCCGCGCGAACGGAGTGGTGCGCGTTCCCTTGACGGGGTGCGGCGCGTCGCCCAGGGTGTGGCCCGGTGCGTACGGGTACGCCAGGCTCCGGCGGCCCGGAGTCCGACAACGTTGTCAACGGTGAGGGTGGGGAGGTCGTCCGTACATGCGACACAACGACCGGCAGGCGGAGACGCGGGCGTGGGGGCGGTGGGGGCGGCGCGGGGTGCTGAGGGCCTCCGCGGGAGTGGCGGGCACGGCGCTGGCGGGCACGTTCGCCACGGCGGGCCCCGCCGGAGCCGCGCCGGGAGGGCGGCACCCGCGCGGGTCGGCGCGCTTCCCCCTCGGGCCCTTCACCAAGAGCGAGGCGAACCCGATCCTGCGCCCGGAGCCCGCGCACGCGTGGGAGTCGGCGTACCTCTACAACCCGTGCGCCCTGGTCGTCGGCGGCCGGATCGCGCTGCTCTACCGGGCCCAGGACAAGGCGAAGACCTCCAGCATCGGGCTCGCCTGGAGCGACGACGGCCTGACCTTCCGGCGCCGGCCCGAGCCGGTGCTCACGCCGACCGAGCCGTACGAGAAGCCCGGCGGCTGTGAGGACCCGCGCGTGGTGCGGGTCGGCGACACCTACTACCTCACCTACACCGGCTACGACGGCACGAGCGCCCTGCTCTGCCTGGCCACCTCGAAGGACCTCGTGCACTGGAAGAAGCACGGGCCGCTCTTCCCCGACCTGCCCGACCCGATCCACGGCGACAAGCCCTGGAACAAGGCGGGCGCGATCCTCACCACGCCCGTCGACGGCAAGTACTGGATGTACTTCGGGGAGTCCAACATCTACTGGGCCACCTCGGAGGACCTGATCCACTGGAGGACCGTCGGCACCGATGACCCGGTGGCGAAGCCGGTGCACCCCTGGGAGGGGTCCCTGATCGAGCCGGGCCCGCCGCCGTTGCTCACCGACGACGGGCACATCCTGCTGGTCTACAACGGCCGTTCGGACGGCAAGGGCGGCTACCGCAAGGGCCAGTACTCGGGCGGCCAGCTCCTCATCGACCCGGCAGACCCGACGAAGGCCGTCGCCCGGCTGGAACGGCCGTTCCTCGTCCCGACCTCGGACGACGAGCAGGGCGGCCAGGTCAACCACGTCGTCTTCAGCGAGGGGCTGGTCCGCTTCCGCGGTACCTGGTTCCTCTACTACGGCATGGCCGACTCGGTCCTCGGCGCGGCCACTTGGCGCCCCACGAGGTGAGGGCGCCCCCTTCGCGACGGCAGCGGGTCGGCTCTTCGGAGAGTTCCTCACGGGCCTGAACCGGGCCCCGGCACGATCTCGTGGCGGACGGCGGCTTCGGCCGTACGATGCGGCTCGAACACTGCCGCCGCGACGCGCAGTCGGGGGTCCAGCGCGCTCCACAGCTCCTCCAGGAGCCCGTCGCGCCCGGCCGCCTCGGTCCTGACCTCGTGGTAGGGCTCGCCGGTCGCGACCGTACGGCCGTCGGAACGGTACGTCGTCATCAGTACGGCGTCGCCCGGCTCCAGGTCCCGGACCGCGAGCGTCAGCACGTCGGCCGCGGTCCGGCCGCCGCGCCCGCGCCGCGCGGCGCCGAACCAGGCCTCGCGGCCCGGGCGGGTGTCGTCCCGGGCGTCGTCCCCGGCGTCGTCCCGGACGTCCGCCACGACCGTGATGCGGGGCGTGAAGATCGGCGGGTCGGGCTCGTACTCCAGTCCGCTGAGCGCCTCCGCCGGTGCGTGACCGCGCCGCAGCCGGTCGGACACCGTCGCGACCTGCTCGCCGTTGCCGAACACCAGCCAGCCGTCGCGCTCGCGGGCCGCGACGTAGTGCCGCAGCGGATCGTGCGCGGGCGCGCCGGGCACGCCGGGCACGCCGGGCGCGCCGGGCGCGCCGGGTCCGCCCGGTCCGGCTGGTGCGGCTGGTGCGGCCGTCGGCGCGACGATCAGCTCTCCGTCGCCGCGGCGGACCGTCCGGGTCCGGGACGCCGGGCTGCGTCCCGTCAGGAAATAGCCGCCGCACAGCGCACCGTCGAGCGTGCGCGCCCACACGACGCCCCGCCCCGGATAGGGATTCCCCGCCACCACCTCGTGCACCGATTCCACCGCGCCGCTCACCCCTCCGCCCGACTCGTCCGCTGTCGGACGCCATCCAACCGCACGGCGGCCCGCCGCCGCTCGCGCGGGCTACGGCCGACCCGCCGGGTCGCCGAGCGGGCCGACGGGGCCTCGACCTCACCGAACAGGCGTACTGCCCCGCGCGTTCAGCGTGCCGTGCGGAGCCGGGCCAGCCACTCCGCCGCCAGCCGGCGGCCGTCGGGCAGCCGGTCGTGGCGGTCCCAGCGCCAGGTCGTGATCATCGCCAGCACGAGGGCGCGGCATGCGCGCAGCAGCTCCTGGTCGGCGTACGGGCAGTACGCGTCGACCTCCTCGGGCGCGTGCGCGAGATCGAACTCGACGGGGCCGCGGCAGCACGTCTCCAGGTCGACGAAGAGCGGCCCGTGCTCCGTCGCGAGCAGGTTCCCGGGGTGCGGCTCGCCGTGGAGGAGCTGCTCGGGGGCGCCGCGGGTCCCGATGTCGCGCCGCAGGTCGCGCAGGGTCCCGGCGAGCAGCTCCCGGTCCCCGTCGGCGAGCGCCGGGGTCCGGTCGCGGTCGGCCAGGAGCCGCTGGGCCTGCTCGACGCGGTCCGTGAAGTGCGGCGCGGGGACGTCGAGACGGCGCATGCCCGTGTGCAGTCGGCCGAGCGCGGCGGCGCAGTCGGCCGGCGGGACGTCCCGGGCCGCCGGGGGCGGTGCGTAGTACGTCCAGAGCGTGACCGCGTGCCCGTCGTACTCGTGGACACGCGGCGCCACCCGGGGGTCGGGCGCGGCCACGGGGCACCCGGCGGCGGCAAGCCGCCCCGCGAGACCGACCTCGAACCACGCGGCCTCAGCCTCCGGCGCGGACCCCACCTCCGCGCGCCCGGCGATGCCGGGCGCGGCCATCTCAGGGCCCGCGGCCGCGCGTTCGGCGGGCTCGAACCCCGCGGCTTCGCCGCCCATTGGCAGGGGGGTCAGCCGGGTCACCCGGGCCAAGGTGTCGCTGGGCAGTAGGCGGAGGGTGAGTCTGTTCGAGGACTGGAGGATGTGGGCGTCGGTGGCGGAGAGGCCGAGGGACGTGGCGGTGGCCAGGGCGGCGGTCACCGCGCGCCGTACCTCCGGGGTGCGGGTCACGCGGGGGTTGCCCCCGACGACTTGCGGAGGCGCTCGGCGTCCAGGCCCGCGTCGGCGAGGACCGCGCCGCCCACGCCGCGCGCGATCTGGGCGATGCCGAAGAGCAGATGGTCGCAGCCGATCAGCTCGGAGCCCGTCTCCTCGGCGCGCTCCTCGGCGAGGGCGATGGCCTTGCGCGAGTACGGCGTCCAGGCGATGCGCTCGGCGGCCTGGGAGGCGCCCATGCTGAGCTGGTCGCCGACCGCGCGGTGGATCTCCTCGGGGTCGGCGCCGACCGCCGTCAGCAGGGCCGTGGCCGCGTTGTCCTCCGAGGTCAGGCCCCACAACAGGTGCTCGGTGCCGATGTAGTTGTTCCGGTGCTGCACCGCGGCCTGCTTCATGTGCGTCATGGCCTGCTGGAGGTCCTCGGTGAGCATCTCCGGGGTGTACCGCTTGTGGGGGGCGTGGAAGCGCTGCTGCACGGCCTGCCGGGTCACGCCCAGGGCCGAGCCGATGTCCGTCCAGGAGATGCCGTGCAGACGGCAGTGCTCCACGTAGTCTTCGACCAAGTCGTCGGCGAGGGCCTGGAGTTGTCCGGCGAGTCCGGCGGCCGAGGTGAGCAGGGCCAGCCAGTCGGGCTGCTCGTGCCCCCCGGGGCGGTGCGCGACCTCGCAGGTGCGGTCGACTTCGGCGATCAGATCGTCAAGGTCAGGAAGTGCCATGGTGCAAGTAAGCCTTGACAAAGGGAGATTGTCAAGCCCTGCTTGCTTCTGTGGGGGTGCTCGTTCCTTGACCCTCCGGAGCCGACCGTGATCGACTCGGCCCGCATTGTGGATCAACTCCTTCGGGAATGCGGGGACAGGAATGCGCCTGAGGCTTCTCAATGCGAGCGGGAAGATATCCGACGAGCTGATCGAGAGCTTCTCGGAACTCACCGCCGACAACTATCTGAAATCCCGGGTCCCCTTCCGCTTCCGGGCCTTCGCCAGTGCCCTCGTCAAGGGCGACACCCTGCGCTGGACGGACGACGACTCGTTCTTCCAGGACACGGACATCAATATGTACGCGGGCGGCGTCGAGCGGCGGTTTCCGCAACTCGGGGCACCGGCACGGGAATTCGCCGAGCGGCTCGTCCTCGCGCCCGAGGTGCGGCGGTTCGTCGGTGCGGAGGAGTTCACCGCCGGGTGCCACCAGATCCGCGTCGTCGCCACCGATGACCAGGTCGGACTGCCCGCACCCGAGGGCTTCCACCGGGACGGCTTCGACCGCGTCGCGGTCACGTGCGTCGCCGTGGAGAACGTCAGCGGGGCGATCTCCCTCGTCCGCGCGCGTTCCGGGGACGAGGAGAGGGGCGAAGAGCGGGGCGAAGAGGGCGACGACGTGCTGCTCGACCGTACGATGCCGGCCGGAGAAACCCTGCTCTTCGACGACACCAGCGTGCTGCATTACGTCACGCCCATGACCCCGAAATTCCCGGAGAGGCCCGCGTACCGGGACGTCGTCGTCATCACTTTCGCGAAAGAGAACGGGGGAGCACCCGCGTGAGCATTGCCGAATACACGATCCAGAGCTGGCTCTTCGACGAGGCCGAGGGGCGTTACGACATCGACCTCGCGGAAAGCGGCGTACGGTTCCAGCTCCTCTCCGATCTGCGGCTCGATCCGGAATGGGACCTCGACTACAGCCTGGACCGGGGACGCGCCGCGCTGCGCGAGGCCATCGCGGGGATCTACGGCGCCGAGCCGCCCGCCGCCGACAGCGTCGCCGTCACGCACGGCGCACAGGAGGCCCTCTACCTCCTCTACCGCTCGCTGCTGAGCCCCGGCGACCACGTCGTGGCCACCAGCCCCGGCTGGCAGCAGGCGTGGGAGGTGCCGCGCGCCGCCGGGTGCGAGGTGACCGTGCTGCCCTGGCGGCCCGGCACCCCCTTCGACACCGCGGCACTGGCCGCCGCCGTCGGCCCCCGTACCCGCGCGATCGTCATCAACAGCCCGGGGAACCCCTCCGGTTGCGTCCTCGGCGAGGAGGAGTGGGCGGCCGTCACGGAGATCGCCGCGGGCTGCGGGGCCTGGCTGGTCAACGACGAGGAGTATCTGCTGGACTTCCGCGACTCCGTCGTCCACCGCACCCCGCTCGGCATCTCCGTCTCCAGCCTCTCCAAGGTCTACGGCATGCCCGCGCTGCGGCTCGGCTGGATCCACGCCCCCGGCGCGGTCGTCGAGGGCGCGGTCAACTACAAGCGGTACACCACCGTCTCCAACTCCGCTGTCTGGGAGCGCGCCGCCGAGCAGGTCCTCGCCGAGCGCGACCGGCACGTGGAGCGGTACCGGCGGCTGGTGGCGCCGGGCGCCGAACTGCTCGACACGTTCGTCGCCCGGCACCCGGACCGCCTGCGCCTCGTCCGCCCCCAGGGCACCCCGTTCGCCTGGCTGGAGACGGCCGTACGGACGCCGTCCCGCGAGCTGGCGGAGCGGCTCGTGGCCGAGCACCGGACGCTGGTGATGCCCGCCGAGGTGTTCGGCGCCGAGCACGCCGTACGCCTCAGCTTCGCGCGTCCCGCCGATGTCCTCGAAGAGGGGCTGACCCGCTTCGACAAGCTGCTCGCGGAGACCGACTGACGGCGTACGCGGGGAGGGAGCCCGCCGGGAGGGAGGCTAGCGCTCCCTCCCGGCCGTGATCAGTCCGGCCAGCGACGCGAGCGCGCGGGCGCCCTCGGGGGCGGGGGCGCCCGCGTCCAGAGCGGCGAGCGCCTCCGCACGCTGCCGTGCCGCCTCCTTCTCCGCCCACGCCCGTCCGCCCGCGCGCTCGACCAGCTCGGCGGCCGTACGGACCCCGGCGTCGTCGAGCGGGCCGGTGCCGCGCAGATACAGCTCCGCCAGCTCCCGGCCCGCCGGGGTCCCGGAGGCCAGGGCCGCGACGACCGGCGGGGACTTCTTGCGGTGCCGCAGGTCCGCGCCGACCGGCTTGCCGGAGCGCGCGCTGCGTCCCCAGATCCCGAGCAGGTCGTCGGTGAGCTGGAAGGCGACGCCCAGGTGGTGGCCGAACCGGCGCAGCGCGGCCGTACGTTCGGGCGCGGCGCCCGCCGCGAGCGCGCCCAGCGCGCAGGCGGCGGAGAGGAGCGGCGCGGTCTTGCCCGCCGCCATCCGCAGACACTCGTCGAGCCGTACGTCGCCGCGCGTCTCGAACTCCAGGTCCGCGCCCTGCCCGCCGACGAGCACCAGCAGCGCCTCGCACAGCTCGGCCACCGCGCCCGGCTCGTCCGCCAGCGCCTCCATCGCGAGGACGAGCAGCGCGTCGCCGGTGAGCACGGCGGGCCCCTCGCCGAACCGGGCCCAGACGGCGGGGCGTCCGCGCCGGGTGGCGTCGCGGTCCATCAGGTCGTCGTGCAGCAGAGAGAAGTTGTGCACCAGCTCCACCCCGGCCGCCGCGGCCACCGCCTGCTCGGCCGTGCCGCCCACGGCCCGCGCCGAGGCCAGCGCGAGCGCGCCGCGCACGCCCTTTCCCCAACCGCCCTCCGCGGGGTCGCCGTCCGCGTCCCGCCAGCCGAAGTGGTAGGCGGCGAGCGGGCGTACGGGCTCGGGGAGGCGGGCGACCGCCTTGCGCAGCGCGGGCTCGGTCAGCATCCGGGCCCGCTCCAGCAGCTCCCACGCCTCCTCGGGACCGACAGCCTCCTCCGCCGTTCCGGCGGGGCTCACCGGTCGGCCTCCACGAGCCCGTCCGCCTCCACGAGCGCCGGCTCCAGATAGCCGTCGGGCAGCGCGGTGTCCGCGCCGTACCGGTGGGTGCGGCGTGACCAGTCGAGGTTGCCCCGCATCCAGGTGCGCATCCCGGCGAGGCCGCCCTCCAGCGCGCGCGACGGCGCCGGGTGGGCGGCGCGCAGCTCGGCCTCGGCGGCGAGATAGCGCGCGGTCTCCCCGGCGACGGCCCGTACGACCTCGCACAGCGCCTTGTCGTCGGGCAGCCCCCGCTGGTGCCCGACGATGTGCACGAGGTTGTGGAACTCGCCGAGCGCGCGCTCCTTGGCGAGCGAGTAGACGTCGTTGACCCAGCACACCACGTCGCAGGCGGCGTCGAGTGCGGTGAGGTACGCGGCGGACTCCTCGATCTCCGGCGGCAGTTCGGCGGACTCGGCGATCTCGATGAGGTCCATGCAGACGTATATCGCGCCGGTGTGCCGCCGGTTGGCCACGTACTCGTCCTCCGGCGGGACCCGGCCGCTCAGCCGGTTGCCCGCCTCCCAGACGGCCGCGGTGGTCAGGCACTGCGCGAGGTGCCCGGCGAACCGGGCCCGCCAGCGCGCCGAGGTGCCCTCGGCCGTACGCCGCCACAGGTCGGCCAGCGAGGCGACGACGGGGAGCCGGGAGGACGGGGCCAGGGCCGGGGTCGGGGACGGGGACGGCTCGGCGGCCGTCTCGTCGGGGGAGCGGTCGAGGACCTCGCGCATCTGCCCGATGACCTCGGCGAGCTGCTCGGGGGAGCGGCCGAAGGAGCCGTCGTCGAGCTGGTCGTCGACGAGGAAGAGCCAGGCGAACCAGTCGGCGAGCAGATCCAGCCGTTCGGGCGGCGCCGTCGGGTAGACCAGCGCGGCGAACCAGCCGAAGTCGGCGTGCTCGAAGCGGCGCCGGGCGCGCTCTCCCCGGATGAGTCCGGTCTCGTGGGTCCAGTGCCGCAGATGGGCGCGGGCCCGTTCGGCGTGCGGGTTGACGGAGAAGGGGAAGGGGCAGGCGATGTCGGGCACGTCGGCTCTCCGGTTCATCTCGGCTCTCCGGCTGCTCATCGGGGCTCCAGGCGGAGGTGGACGCCGCCCTTGGGGTGCAGGGTGATCAGGGGATCGGGCTCGACCTCGGGCGCGCCGTCCGGCAGGACGAGCCGGTGGCGGCGGGCCACGGTCGTCAGGGCGAGCACCAGTTCGGTGAGCGCGAAGTGCTTGCCGATGCAGACCCGGGGGCCGCTGCCGAACGGCACGTAGGCGTGCTTGGGCCGGGCCGCGACGGCCTCCGGCGCGAAGTTGTCCGGGTCGAAGGTGTCCGGGGCGGGCCAGAAGTCCGGGTGCCGGTGGAGGAAGTAGCTGTTGATCAGCACATTGCTGTGCGCGGGGATGCGGTGGCCCCCGATCTCGTCGTCCACCAGGGCGCGCCGCATGGTCTGGTACGCGGGCGAGTAGATCCGCAGCGTCTCGTCGATGACCCGCCGGGTGTACGGGAAACGGGGCAGGTCGTCGAAGCCGGGGACCCGCCCGTCGTCGAGCACCTCGTCGACCTCCGCGTGCACCCGCGCCTCGGCCTCGGGGTGCCGGGCGAGCAGATAGAAGGCCCAGGACAGGGCGTTCGTCGTGGTTTCGTAGGCGCCGATGCAGAGGTTGAGGACCTCGTGGTGGAGCTGCTCCAGGTCCATGCCGGAGCCGTCGTCGTCGACGGTGTGCATGAGCAGGGTGAGCAGGTCGGGGGCTTCTTCCTCCGCGTCCGCCTCGCCCGGGGGCCCGTCGGCGAGGCGGCGCTCGATGAAGCCGGAGACGAAGGAGTCCATGTCGTCCACGGCGCGGCGCAGCACCCGGTGGCTGGGGGTGGGCACGCTCAGCGGCGGGAACGGGAAGCGGAAAAAGTCGGCGAGGATGGCGTTCGCCGCGCCGAAGGCCTGCTCGAAGTCGCGTGCGGAGTCGCCGACCTGGGCGCTGAACAGCGAGCGGGTGACGATCCGCAGCGCGAGCTGGCCGATCTCGTCGGTGACGTCCAGTGGACGTGCGTAGGGCTCGGGCCGGGAGGTCCAGCGCTCCAGCATCAGCTCGGTCTCGTCCGTCATGTTGCGGGCGAACGTGGCGACGGTGCGCGGCGTGAAGTGCGGGGCCATCATGCGGCGCTGGCGGCGCCATCGGTCCATGTCCGCGATGGCGATGAGCCCGTCGCGCAGCACGGGCCGGACGATCTTGAAGAGGGCCGCGCCCTTGTCGTACCGCTCGCTGTGCTCGACCAGAACGTGCTGGATGTGGTCGGGGTGGTTGATGAGCACCATGGGGATGCCCAGCGGGCGGAACCGGAAGAGGTCGCCGTGCTCCTCTATACCGCGCGCGAGGAAGCCGAGCTGGTCGCGCCGGAACGCGAGGGCGCTGCCGACGCGGTGCCGGGGCGAGGCGAGCGGGGGCAGTTCGGGGGGCAGGTCCGGCGGCAGCTCCGCCGGTCCGGCGGGGTCCGCCGGGCCCCCTCCCTTCCTGGGCTCCGTGGGCTCGCTGCGTTCTTTCACGGGCATGGGTCACTCCGGATACGGGACGTCGTACGGGACAGAGGGACAGCTCAGCGCCGGTGCGGGGCACGTCGGGGCGCGAGGGCGCGAAGCTAACCGGCCGTGGGGACGCGGGGCCAGAGTTGGTGCCGTGAGGAAGAACCGGTGCCCGTCCCGCTCGGGGGAGGGCGGGACGGACACCGGGGCCAGGGGGAGAGGAAAGAAGAAGGAAAGGAGAGGGCAAGGGGAGGGAAAGAAGGGGAGGGAGAGTGGGGAGCGGAGGCGAAGGCTAGGCGGGCTGCGGAACCGCCGCCTTGGCCGCGCGGCGCTCCGCCGACGTCAGCAGCAGCGTGGGGACGGTGGCCAGCGCGGCGGCGCCCAGCACCCACCAGAACGCGGTGCCGAAGGCGGCGGCCTGCCCGGCGTGGCCGGTCGCCGACGTCAGCCGGTCCTGGAGGACGACCGCGAACAGCGCCGTGCCCGTCGAGCCGCCGACCCGTTGGAGGACGCCGATCTGCACGGTGGCGTCGTTGACCCCGGTGGGCGGGACGGCCCGGTAGGCGGCCGTCGTCGCGGGGATCGTGCAGGCGCCGATGCCGAAGCCGCGGGCGACCATCGCGGCGCCCAGCAGCCAGTACGACGTACCCGAGCCGATCATCATGAACGGGACGGTCGCGACGATGCTGACGACGCCGCCCGCGCACGCGGTCAGCCCGGCGCCCAGCTTCTCCACGAGCCGCGCGCTCATCACCATCGCGAGCCCGGCGCCGATGCCCTGCGGGATCAGCAGCAGTCCGGTGGCCGTCGGATCCTCGCCGCGGACGGTCTGGAAGTAGAGCGGCATCAGGATGATCGAGCCGAAGACGGCCGAGCCCAGGCAGAAGTTGGTGAGCTGCGCGGCGCTGTAGAGCTTGTTCTTGAAGAGCCGTACGTCCACGAGCGGGCGCTCGGCGCGCAGCGCGTAGAGCACGAAGCCCGCGATCAGCAGCGCGCCGACGGCCAGTGAGGCGAGGACCGCGGGGGAGTCGGCCCTGCCCTTCGAGCCGATCTGCGCCAGCCCGTAGGTCAGCGCGACGAAGCCGAGCGAGACGGCGGCCAGTCCGGGCACGTCCAGCTTCCCGGCCGCGCGGCGGCCCTCGTCGGCGGGGATCATGCGCTGGGCGAGGACGACGGTGAGCACGCCGATCGGCACGTTGACGAAGAAGATCCAGTGCCAGCTCGCGTGCTCCAGCAGCAGTCCGCCCAGCGCCGGTCCGAAGACGGGCGCGAGCAGCGTGGGGATTCCGCTGACGCTCATGACGCGGGCGAGCCGCGCGGGGCCCGCCGTGCGCACGGTGATCATCTGCGCGATGGGGAGGGTGAGCCCGCCGGCGGCGCCCTGGACGGCGCGGAACGCGATCAACTGCCCGGCGTTCTGGGCCAGTCCGCAGGCGAGCGAGGCGAGCGTGAAGAGGGCGATGGAGAGGACGTACATCTGCTTGGCGCCGAACCGGGTGGCGGCCCAGCCGCTGACCGGGATGACGGCCGCCAGGCCGAGGAGGTAGGCGGTGACCACCCACTGGATGGTCGCCAGGGAGGCGTCCATGTGCTGTGACAGCGACTGCAGCGCCACGTTGACGATCGTCGCGTCGAGGAACGACATGATCGAGCCGAGCACCGTCACCAGGACGACGCGGCGCAGCAGCGGCGGGAAGCGGGTGGACCCCTCGTCGGCCGCGGGAGCGGAACTCGCGGCATCGGAAGCGGACATGGGAACGACTGACTCCTCCGGGTACGGGCAGCGGTCAGCGCGCGCCCCACAGCGGGGGCGACGACGGAGCAATCATTCGTTGACAGTTCCCGAGTGTCAATGAGTGCTTGCCAAAACCGGGGGCGCCGCCCGGGCGTCAACCTCCGTAACAGGCACGCAAGTTCTGTCCGTGATCAGTCCCAGTAGGGGCAGTCCTGTAACCCCGGTACGGGGAACCATCCGTTCCCTTCACTCCCCCGTCGCGGCCTTGGTTCAATCCGTCCCGCACGTCCCAGTGACGGGATCTTGTACGGCCGAGGCGAGGGGGTGCCGTGACGGTTGATCGGCCCACGAACGACTTCCAGTCAGGAATGCGCAAGCTGGCGGGCGGCGTCTGTGTGATCTCCGCGGTCTCCGCTGCGGGCGAGCGGTGCGGGCTCACCGCGACCGCCGTCTGCTCCCTGACCCTCGACCCCCCGACCCTGGTGGCCTGCGTCAACAAGCGGACCCGGCTGGGCTCCGCCGTCCGTGAGGCACCCGCCTTCGCGGTCAACGTCCTGTCCTCCTCCCAGCTCCCCGTCGCCCGGGCCTTCGCCGGAATGGTCCCCGGCGTCCGCGGAACCGCGCGCTTCGCGCACGGCGACTGGGAGGAGGGCGCCCTGGGCGCCCCGGTGCTCGCGGACAGCCCCGCGAGCTTCGTGTGCACCCTGGACGACGCCGTGGACCGCTCCACCCATCTGCTGCTCCTCGGCCGCGCCGTGGACATCCGTACCGCACGTCAGGAGACCCAGCCGCTGCTCTACGTCGACAGGCAATTCCACTCGCCCCACTGAGAGGACGGAGTCCAGTGATTCCCTGGGACACCACCTCGTTAACCCCCTCACCGGCCCCCGGCGCGGCTCCCTCCCCGCGATTCCTCGCGGCGCTGCGCGACCTGGCCGAGGAGCTTCCGCACCACCACTACACCGACAAGGCCGTCGCGGCGCTGCTCGGCGCCGCCGACGGCACCGACCTGCTGCGCAACTCCGCGCTCTACGCGCTCTGGTCGCGCGACCGGGTCACCGAACTCGCGGGGGAACCGGCCGGGTTGCTCACCCAGCTCTTCTTCCGCAACGGCGAGGTCCCGGCCGCGGCCTGGTCCCGCCGGCTCTCGGCGCGGCTGCGCACCGCGCTCGACACCCTCGGACTCGTCGAGGAGCACCCCGGTGCCCCCGGAGCCGGGGGAGGGCCCGTGCTGACGGCCCGGGCGGCGCTCTCGCCGTACGAGGACGGGTACTACCTGTCCGACCCGCTCTTCGCCTGCCGCGCCGTCTCGCACGGCTATCCCGCCATGGCCGGGTACACGGCCGAGGGCCTCGACCCGGTGATGCCGCCCCATGCCAGCACCCTGCGGCTGGCGGCCCACCGAGGCGAGCACGGCGGGCGGCTGCTCGACGTCGGCACGGGTTCCGGCGTGCTGGCGCTCGACCGGGCGCACCGGTACGAGGCGGTCGCCGGGGTGGACATCGACCCGCGCGCCGTCGGCTACGCCCGGCTGAACGCGCGGCTCGCGCACGTCGAGGCCGCCTTCGAGGTCGCCGACTTCCGCGAGGGCCTCGACGCGTTCGGGCCCGTCGACCACCTGGTCTTCAACGCGCCCGGGCGGGCGCCCCTGAAAGGAGACGGCAACGCGGACACGGCGCACCCGCTCAGCGCGGAGAAGCTGCTCCAGGACATCGCGCGGCGGCTCCCCGGCGTGCTCGCGCGGCCCGGCGGGGTCGCCGAGGCGCTCGTCATCGTCGCGGTCCCCGGCCGCCACCCGGACGCCGCGGCGACGGTGGACGAGTGGCTGGCGGGGACGGAGAGCACCGCGCGCCTGACGGTGACGGAAGTGCGGGACCAGGCCCTCAGCATTCCCGCACAGGCCATCGAGAAGCTGCGAATTCAGCCCGGCTGTCTGCTCGCCAACGGCAGAGAAGACGCCGAGTCACTCATCGCAGCACTGAAAGCGGCCGGAATACGCGAGGTCACACCGGCCATCGTGACAGTCGTACGCGACTGACCGGCCAGGCAATACCACTATCAGTGAAAGGCGGATAGTGCAGTGAACGGAAAACCGCACACTACTGCCAAGGTGCTGAAGCGTCGCACCAGCCTGAGCTTTCCGAGGGCAATTCCCCTGGACACCTGGATCGCTCTCGGACAGGAGATATTCGTCGTCGCCGACGCCTCCGCCTGGTGGCTGGGCGACTGGCTGATCTACGGGCAGAACCGCTACCCCGACCGCTACCGCAGGGCGATCGAGGCGAGCGCCCTGCACTACAAGACCCTGCGGAACTACGCCTGGGTGGCACGGAAGTTCGAGGTGTCCCGTCGACGGGACACCCTCAGCCTCCAGCACCACGGCGAGGTCGCGGCGCTGCCGCACGACGACCAGGAGGCCTGGCTCGACCGCGCCGAGCGCCTGAACTGGTCGGTCAGCGAGCTGCGCAGACGGGTCAAGGCCAGCAGGATCGGTCCCGTCGCCGGACCCGCGGGGGGTTCGGCGACCGTGACCGTGAAGGCTCCGGCCGAGCAGATGCGCCGCTGGCAGGACGCCGCCTCACGCGTCGGCTCCACGCTCGACGAATGGATACAACGGGTCCTCGACCGCGAGGCCGTGGAACTCCTCGACCCCGGGCAGCTCATGGCGGCGGCACCCCAGCTCTCCCCCTCGTAGAGCGCCGCAAAGAGCCGACTCGCAGCGTCAGCGGGAACCTTGACTGGCTTGAGAAGCCATAAATAGCATCCGCTGGCGCCGGCCCGGCTTTGCTTCGTCACAGGAATTACAGGAACCGAGGAACAAGATGCCGAGCGAAATAGACCAGTACACGGTCGTCGTCAATCACGAGGAACAGCACTCCATTTGGCCCGCCGCCAAGGAAATACCCGACGGATGGCGCGCCGAGGGATTCAGCGGGGCCCGGGAGGACTGCCTCGCGCACATCGAGAAGGTGTGGACCGACATCCGGCCGCTGAGCGTCCGCGAGTCCCTCGGGGCGCCCGCGGCCCAGGAGGTCTGACGCGATGCCGGACCGGGCTCTGCTCCACGAGCTGATATCCGAGCAGGCACGCCGCACCCCCGGCCTCCCGGCCGTGGTCTGCGGCGAGCGGGAGATCGGCTACGCGGAACTGGAGGAACGCTCCCAGCGCCTCGCCCACTACCTGCGCCGCCGCGGCGTGCGGCAGGAGACGGTCGTGGGGCTGTGCCTGGAGCGCGGGATCGACCAGATCGTCGCGCTGCTCGCGGTGCTCAAGGCGGGCGGCGCCTATCTGCCGCTCGACCCGGAGGACCCGCCGGAGCGCGTGGCCTTCATGCTCGGCGACGCGCACGCGCCGCTCGTGCTGAGCCGGTCCGGCATCACCGACGACTGGGACACCGGCGCCTGCGCCGTGGTCCACCTGGACGAGGCCGCGGACGACGTCGGCGCCTGCCCGGCCACCCCGCTCACGGGGGGCGGGGTGCCGGGAGGCGCCGCCTACGTCATCCACACCTCGGGCTCGACCGGCACCCCCAAGGGCGTCGTCGTGCCGCACCGCGCCGTCGTCGCGCTCGTCCGCGCGCAGCGCGAGCTGTACGCGCACGGGCCCGGCGAGCGCGTGCTCCAGCTCGCGCCCGTCCGCTTCGACGCCAGCGTCTTCGACCTGTCCCTCGCGCTGTGCAACGGCGGCACGCTCGTCCTGCTGCCGCCCGGCACCGTCGGCTCCGGCAGCGACCTGTTCCGGGTGCTGCGCGACCACGGGATCACCACCGCGGCCGTGCTCTCCGCGGCGCTCCAGTCGCTGCCGGACGGCGAACTGCCCGCGCTGCGGCAGGTCGTCTCCGGCGGCGAGTCCGTCCCCGCCGAGATCGCCAACCGCTGGTCGGCCCGCGCCGCGTTCTTCAGCGCGTACGGGCCCACCGAGGCCACCGTCATCTCCACGAGCTGCCCCGTGACCGCGCCGCTGGACGCGCCGCCGCCCATCGGCACCGCCATCCCCGGCGACACCGTCCACCTCCTCGACGAGGACCTGAACCCCGTCGGGCCCGGCGAGCGCGGCGAGATCTGCCTCGGCGGCGCCGGCGTCGCGCACGGCTACGCCGGGCGTCCCGCGGCCACCGCCGAACGGTTCGTGCCCGACCCGTTCTCCGCCGAGCCCGGCGCCCGGCTCTACCGCACCGGCGACTACGGCCACCGCGACGCCGACGGCACCGTCACCTTCCTCGGCCGCGCCGACGACCAGGTGAAGATCCGCGGCTTCCGCGTCGAACTCGGCGAGGTCGAGGCGCGGGTGCGGGCCGTGCCCGGCGTCCGCGAGGCCGCCGTCGTCGCCCGCGAGGACACCGCGGGCGGCAAGCGCCTCCTCGCCTACGTGGTGCCCGCCGCCGGGGACGGGCGCGAGGGCCGGACGACCGAACGTACGGTCAAGGACGCGCTGCGGGAGACGCTGCCGGGGTACATGGTGCCCGCCGCCGTCGTCGTCATGGACGCCTTCCCCACCACCTCCGGCGGCAAGGTCGACCGCGCGGCGCTCCCCGAACCCGCCGCCGAACGCGCCGGGGGCGAGGCGGACGCGCCCCTCGACGGGCCGCTCCAGGAGGCCGTCGCCGCCCTCTGGGCCCAGGTGCTCGGCGTCGCCCCGCCCGGCAAGGACGACGACTTCTACGAACTGGGCGGGCACTCCCTGCTCGCCGCGCAGGTCATGGCCCGGGTGCGCGACACCTTCGGCGTGGACCTGCAGATCTCCGCGCTGCTGGAGGGCCCGACCGTGGCCCGGCTCGCCGCGCGGGTCGAGGAGGCCGGCGGCGGCGTGCGGGAGGACTCCCGTCCCGCACGCCCCGCCGCCTCCCAGGGCCCCGTACGCCGCTTCGACGGCGACCTCGCCGCGCAGGGCGGGCTGCCGCTCTCCTTCGACCAGGAACGCCTCTGGTTCCTGAGCGAACTCGCCCCGGGCCAGCCCTTCTACAACGTCGCGCTCGGCTTCCGCCTCACCGGAGCCCTCGACCTCGACCAACTGCGCGGGGCGCTGGGCGCCCTCGTCGAACGGCACGGGGTGCTGCGCACCTCGTTCGCCCGCGTCGACGGCGTCCCCCTGCAGTACGTGCACCCGGCGGCGCCCGTCACCCTGGAGGTGCACGAGGCGGCGGACCTCGCCGCCGCGCACGAGACGGCGCGCGGCTGGCTGCTGACCCCCTTCGACCTGGAGACCGGACCGCTGGTCCGCTACCGGCTGCTGCGCCTCGCGCCCGACGAGCACGTGCTGGTCTTCGTCGTCCACCACATCGTGGCCGACGGCTGGTCGATGTCCCTGCTCTGCGAGGAGCTGGGCACGCTCTACGCGGGCGGCGAACTGCCGCCGCTGCCCCTCGCGTTCGCCGACTATGCGCACTGGCAGCGCGAGCACCTCCAGGGGCCCGCGCTGCGCGAGCTGACCGACCACTGGACGGCGCGGCTCGACGGGCTCGCGCCGCTGGAGCTGCCCACCGACCACCCCCGCCCCGCCGCCCTCAGCTACGCGGGCAGGCGGCTGGAGTTCGCCCTGCCCGACGCGCTCGTCGAGGGGCTGGAGGCGGTCGCCCGGCGCGGCTCGGCCACTCTGTTCATGGTGCTGCTCACCGGCTTCGACGCGCTGCTCAGCCGCTGGTCGGGGCAGACCGACATCGCCGTCGGCGTGCCCGTCGCCGGGCGGACGCACTCCTCGCTCGAATCCCTCATGGGCTTCTTCGTCAACACCCTCGTGCTGCGCACCGACTGCGCCGGGGACCCCACCGTCCTGGAGCTGCTGGAGCGGGTGCGGGGCGACGCGCACGGCGCCTTCGACCACCAGGAGCTGCCGTTCGAGAAGCTCGTCGAGGAGCTGGCCCCGGCCCGCGACCTGAGCCGCAACCCGCTCGTCCAGGTCCTCTTCCACGTCGCGGGCGCGCGCGAGGCCGGCTCCGGCGGGCTGACGCTGCCCGGCATCGGCGTCGAGCCCTTCGAGGTGGACGTCCTCACCACGCGGCTCGACCTGGAGATGCAGGTCGCCCAGGACGCCACCGGCTCCTGGTCGGGGCAGCTCGTCTACTCCACCGAGCTGTTCGACGAGCCGACCATGCGGCTGCTGTGGGACCGCTACGTCCGCGTCCTCACCCAGATCGCCGCCGACCCGGAGGTGCCGCTCTCCCGGCTCGACATCCTCGCCGAGGACGAACGCGAGCGCGTCGTCCACGGCTTCAACGCCACCGGCCGCGAGGTCCCCGCGCTCCCGCTGCACCGCCTCTTCGAGGAGCGGGCGCGCCGCGACCCCGACGCCGTCGCCCTCGTCCACGGCGCGGAGCGCGTCGGCTACGGCACGCTCGACGCGCGCGCCGAGCGGCTCGCCGGAGCGCTCCGCGAGCGCGGCGCGGGCCCCGAGGACGTCGTCGGCGTCTGCCTGGAACGCGGCATCGACGCGGTCACCGCGCAGCTCGCCGCGCTCAAGACCGGTGCCGCCTTCCTCCCGCTGTCCCCGGCCGACCCCGCCGACCGGCGCGCGTACATGCTGCGCACCGCGGGCGCGCGGCTGGCCGTCGCCGCGCCGGGCGAGCCCGCCGACTGGGCCGGGCAGGCCGGCTGCGCGGTCGTCGCGCCGGACGCCGCGCCCTCGGCCTCCGGCACCGAGGAGGCGCCTCCCGCCGCGACCGGCCCCGGCAACTGCGCGTACACGATCTTCACCTCGGGCTCCACAGGCCGCCCCAAGGGCGTGCAGGTCCCGCACGGCGGGATCGTCAACATCGCGCTGGCCTCCGCCCGCTCCTGGGGCATCGGCCCCGGCACCCGCGTCGGCCAGGCCGTCTCCCCGGTCTTCGACGTCGCCGTCCTCGACGTGTACGCGGCGCTGCTGAGCGGCGCCGAGCTGCACCTCGCGACCGCCGACGACACCACGGGCGACGGCCTCGCGCGCTTCGTCCGCACGACCGGCGTCGAGGTCCTCCAGACCGTGCCGTCCCTGTGGTCCACGGTGGACCCGGACTCCGGCGCGAGGCTGCGCTGCCTGGTCATCGGCGGCGAGCAGCTCCCCGCCGAGCTGATCCGCCGCTGGCGGGGCCGGATCGACGAGGTCCACCACGTCTACGGGCTCACCGAGCTGTCCGTCATCTCCACCGAGGGCGTGTGCGTGCCCGGCGAACTGGACGGCGTCCAGGGCCCGCTGCCCATCGGCGGCCCCGTCGACAACACCCGCGTCCACCTCCTCGACGAGCACCTCGCACCCGTCGCCGTCGGCGTGCGCGGCGAGCTGTACGTCGGCGGTACGGGCGTCGCGCGCGGCTACGCGGGACGGCCCGCGCTCACCGCCGAGCGCTTCCTGCCCGACCCGTTCTCGCCGCACCCCGGCGCCCGGATGTACCGCACCGGGGACCACGGGCGGTGGCGCGAGGACGGCACGGTCGAGTTCCTGGGCCGCGCCGACGACCAGGTGAAGATCCGCGGCTTCCGCGTCGAGCCGGGTGAGATCGAGGCCGTGCTGCTGCGCCACCCGGGGGTCCGCGAGGCCGTGGTGACGGTCCGCGAGGACACGCCGGGCGACCGGCGGCTCGTCGCGTACACCGTGCTCGACGGCGCGGCGGACGAGGCGGGGCTGCGGGCGCACGTGCGTGCCGCGCTGCCCGACTTCATGGTCCCGGCCGCCTTCGTGACGCTCCCGGACCTGCCGCGCACCACCAGCGGCAAGGCCGACCGCCGTGCCCTGCCCGCGCCTCTGGCACCCGCGACCGCCGCCCCCGACGCCGCCCCCGCCGGGGCCGTCCAGGAGGCGGTGGCGGGGATCTGGTGCGAGGTGCTGGGGGTGGAGTCGGTCGGGCTGGAGGACGATTTCTTCGCGTCGGGTGGTCATTCGCTGCTGGCGGCGCAGGTGATCTCGCGGGTGCGGGAGGTGTGCGGTGTGGAGCTGGAGCTGTCGGCGCTGCTGGAGTCGCCGACGCTCGCCGACCTCGCCGAACGGGTGGCTGCGGCGGGCGGACGCGTCGCGCACGAGGGCGGCCCGTCCCGGGTGTTCGAGGGCGAGCTGACCGGCCGCACCGACCTGCCGATGTCCTTCGGGCAGCAGCGGCTCTGGTTCCTCGGCGAACTCACCCCCGGCCGGCCGTTCTACAACGTCGCCCTCGGCTTCCGGCTGCGCGGCCCGATCGACGTTCCCCGGCTCGCCGCCGCCCTCGACACCGTCGTGGAACGGCACGCCGTGCTGCGTACGGTCTTCGCGCGCGTCGACGGCGTCCCGCGCCAGATCGTGCGCGACGCGCGGCCCGTGGAGCTGCCCGTCGTGGACGTCGCCGACGCGCACGAGGCACGCGAGCAGGGCGAACGCTTCGGCCGTACGCCCTTCGACCTCGCCGCCGACCAGCTCCTGCGCGCCCGCCTCTTCCGGCTGCGCGCGGACGAGCACGTGCTCGTCGTCGCCTCGCACCACACCGTCGCCGACGGCTGGTCGCTCTCGGTGATCTGCGACGAGGTCGAGGCGGCCTACGCGGGCCGCGAACTGGTCGCCCTCGCCCTGCAGTTCGCCGACGTCGCCGCCTGGCAGCGCGACCGGCTCACCGGCGAGGCCCTGGCGGAGCTGAACGGCTACTGGCGCGAGAGGCTCGACGGGCTGCGCCCGCTGGAGCTGCCCGCCGACCGGCCGCGCCCCGACACGCTCACCTACGTCGGCCACCGCCTCGACGTCGAACTGCCGGGCGACCTCGTCGCCTCCCTCGACGGGGTGGCCAAGCGGGGCTCGGCGACGCTGTTCATGGTGTTCCTCGCCGCGTTCGACGCGCTGCTCAGCCGGTGGGCCGGGACCGACGACATCGCCGTCGGCGTGCCCGTCGCCGGGCGCTCCCACCGCGAGCTGGAGAAGCTCGTCGGCTTCTTCGCCAACTGGCTCGTCATGCGCACCGACTGCGCGGGCGACCCCACCTACCTGGAGCTGCTGGAGCGGGTGCGCGGGGTCGTGCACGGCGCCCTCGACCACCAGGACCTGCCCTTCGAGAAGCTCGTCGAGGAACTGGCCCCGGCCCGCGACCTGAGCCGCAACCCCCTCGCGCAGGTCCTCTTCCAGGTCGTGCAGCCCACCGACGCGGGCTCCGCCGCCTCCGCGCGGCTCGGCCTCGACGGGGTCGGCGTCGAGCCCTTCCACCTCGACCTGGTCACCACCCGCGCCGACCTCGAACTCCACGTCATCGAGCGGGAGAACGGCACCTGGTCGGGCCTCGTGGTCTACTCGCCCGACCTCTTCGACGAGGTCACCATGCGCCGCCTGTGGGGCCGCTACGTCCGGGTGCTGCGCCGGATCGCCGCCGACCCGGAGACGCCGCTCAGCGCCCTGGACCCGCTGCCCGACGAGGAGCGCGACCTGGTCCTGCACGGCTTCAACGAGGGCCCGGCGGGCCGCGCCGCGCACCCGCCCGTCCACGAACGCGTGGCCGCCCTCGCGGAACGTACGCCCGACGTGCCCGCCGTCGTCGCGGGTGACGCGCGGCTCACGTACGCCGAACTCCTCGCTGCGGCGCGGGACGCGTCCGGACGGCTGCGCGCGCTGGGCGCCGGAGGGCCCGGCACCGTGACGGCCGTCGCCATGGAGCCCGGCACCGACCAGATCGCCGCACAGCTCGGCGTCCTGCTGACGGGCGGCGCGGTCACTCTCGTCGACCCGGACCTCTCCCCGGCCCGCCGCGAGGCCGCGCTCCGCGCCCGCGGCGCGGACGTCCTCTTCGGCCCCGGCGGGGAGACGAGGGTGCTCGCGCGCCCGGCGGACACCGGGAACGGCGCCGCCGCCGACAGCCTGCCCGGCGAACCGTCGCCCGGTGGTTCCGGCGAACCGTCGTCCGGCGGGTCCGGCGAGGCCCCCGCCGCCGGTTCACCCGGCGAGCCGCCCGCGTCCGTGCCCGTGCCCGACGGGTTCGGGTCCGGGCCGTCCGGGGCGGACGGGGTCGCCGGATCCGGTGGCCTCGGAACCGGTGGCCTCGGGACCGGTGGCCTCGGAACCGGGCCCGCCCCGCCCGGTGCGACCGCGTACGTGCTGCCCGGCGCGGACGGGCGCGGGCCCGTGCTGGTGCCGCACCGGGCGCTGGCCGCGCTCGGCGGCGCGTACGGCGAGCAGGGCCCGGCACCCGGCGACCGCGTCGCGCTGCTGCCGGAAGGGGACGGCCCGGCCGACGCCGAGCGCGCAGCCGTACGGCAGACGTGGGCGGCGCTGGCCGCCGGGGCGACCCTGGTCGTCGCCCCGCGCGAGGCCGAGGACGCCTGGCTGGCCGAGGCCGGGATCACCGTCGCCTTCCTCACGCCCCGCGCCCTCGCGCGGCTCGCCTACGACCCGTACGCGGAGAAGCTGGCGCTGCGCGGCGTGCTCACCGACGCGGGCGCCGAGACCACCGAGGGGCTGCCGTTCCCCGTGCTGCGCCACCACGGACCCGCCGAGCACGGGCTCACCGGCATCGCGGGGCGGCCGTCCCCCGGCGCCCGGGTCTATGTGCTCGACGAGCGGCTGGAGCCCGTGCCCGTCGGGACGACGGGGCGGATCCACTTCGGCGGGGACGCCGTCGCGCACGGCTACGCGGGACGCGCCGCCGCCACCGCGGGCAGCTTCCTGCCCGACCCGTACGCGGGCGTCCCCGGCGCCCGGATGTACGCCTCGGAGGCGCGCGGGCGGTGGAACAACGACGGGACGCTCACGCTCGTGCCCGCCGCGCCGGCCACCCCTGCCGTGGCCACCGGCGCCGCGGCGCCGCGCAACCCGGTGCAGCGCGCGGTGGCGGAGGTATGGGCCGAGGTCCTCGGGCGCGGCCCCGTCGGGATCTACGACGACTTCCGCGCGCTGGGCGGCGGGGAGGCGCAGGCCGAGGCCGTCGCCGCCCGGCTGACCGCCCGGCTCGGGGTCGCCGTCGAGGCGCGGACGGTCCTGGAGCGGCCGACCGTCGCCGAGTTCAGCGCCGACCGCCGCGTCCGGGCGAGCGCCTAGGCGGGCCACGAGGCCCCGCGCCCCGCCCCCAGCGCCCCGCGCGGCGGGCGACCCAGAATCCGCACGAAGAGAGGCAGCATGGCGAAGTTTCACATAGCAGAGATCACCGCGGCCGAGGTGGACGACCGCTTCTGGGAGAAGTACGTCCTGGCCCGGCAGCCCGTGGTGATCCGGGGCATCTACGCCGACGAGCCGCTGGCCGAGGCGGCCACCCTGGACGGGGCGCGGCGGCTGCTGGGCCAGATGCCGGTGCTGATCCAGGACGAGTACACGCGGCAGATCGACTACACCCGCAAGGAGTTCGTCGAGTCGGAGGAGAAGCCGCCGGAGCCGAAGCTCGGCACCCTGGACGAGTACCTGGACGGGTACGGCACGCAGGAGGCCAGCCGCAAGGTCGTCACCGAGTGGGACCTGCCCACCGACGTGCTGCGGAGCTTCACCATCCCGGAGTTCTGCCGCCCCACCACCGACCACCACAGCCTGTATCTGCACTCGTTCATCGCGGGCCCGCAGAACTGGGCGCATCTGCACTTCGACATGGACCAGCGGCACGTCCTGCTCGCGCAGATCTTCGGCAGCAAGGGCGTCGCCCTCTTCCCGCCGTCCTCCTCGCCCTGGCTGCACCCGTTCGGCAATTTCGGGTCGATCTCGCTCCAGGTGATGGAGCCCGAGGAGCGCCGCCGGTTCGTGGAGCTGGCGGGCGGCGCGTACACCGTCATCCACCCGACGGACGCGGTCTACATCCCGCCGCTGCTGTGGCACTACCTCGACTACCTCGACCTGGGCGCCTCGTTCAACGTGCGCTTCGGCCGCAACCCGTACAGCAAGTTCCTGTCGGTGGAGAACTTCCTCGCCGACCAGTACCTCCAGGCCGTCGCCGAGCCGTTCGCGGGCATCGCGCCCGGCGCCGAGCCCTCCGCGGGGCAGCGCGCGGTGCTGGAGGAGGTCATCGGGGCGTTCAACAAGGACTACGACTCGCGGCACGACAAGTACCGCGCCATGCGCCAGGTCTTCCGCGACCTGCACAAGAGCCAGGGCCTCACGCCCGAACTGCCGCTCTTCCTCTTCCCGCTGGACGAGGAGACCGACTTCTACGACGAGATGCGGCTCAACAGCAACTTCCTCTACCGGCCCGGGGTGCGCACCTCGCTGGAGCAGATCGCCACGCCCGAGCCGCCCGCCTCTCCGGCCCAGCTCCAGTCGCTGGACAAGGCCGTCTCGGCGGCGGACTACGGGCCGGAGCTGCTGGAGAAGGTGCTGTTCAACAAGTTCGGCAAGGACAGCCTCGCCGGGCTCGACCGGGAGGAGGCGTCCCGCATGCTCGCCTTCCTCCGTTCCCCGAACGGAGCCCGCCCGGCGGCGGCTCCCGCAGCGCGAGGAGACCGCTGATGACCGAGGCCACCACCCCCGGGGGCACCCCCGAGGGCGCCACGCCCGAAGAGACCGCCGCCGCGCTGCGCGGGCTCGCCCGCGACGTCGTCGTACGCCTCGCCCCCGAGCGCGTCGCGGACGCCGGCGCCCGGTTCGAGCTGCGCGACGACCTGGGCTACGACTCGCTGGCCCTGGCCGAGCTGGCGTTCGCGCTGGAGGAGGTCTTCCAGCTCCCGCCGCTGCCCGGCGAGGAGACGGCGGGCATCAGCAGCGTCGGCGACGTCGAGGAGCTGATCGCCGGGCTGGCCGAGCGCACGGGCCACGTCGTGGACCTGGACAAGGCACGTGACGCGGTCTCCCGGATCACCCCGCAGGGCGGGAGCGCGTGAGGTCAGGCAAGGCGGGCGAGGATCCGAAGGCAGGCGGGGGCCCGAAGGCGGGCGAGGGCGCGAGCCACCGGCGCACCCGGCGGGACCTGTACGCGCTCGCCTGGCGTTCGGGGCGGGGGAGTTCGGTCCTGCTGCTGCTCACCGTGGTGGTGGGCGGCCTCGGCCCGGGCGCCTTCATGCTGCTCGCCGGGATCGCCGTGGGGCGGATCCCGGAGGCGGCGCGGCTCGGCCTGGAGGACGGCGCGGGGCGCGTAGCGGGGCCCGTCGCCGCCGCGGGCGCGGTCTTCCTGCTCACCCAGGTCGCCGGGAAGATCCGCTTCACCGTCGGCGAGATCCTCGGCCAGCGCATCGAGATCACCCTGCGCGAACGGGCCATGCGTGCCTGCGCCGTCGAGGACGGCACCGACCACCTGGAGGACGAGGAGACGCGGGACGACCTCGCGCTGCTCTCCGGCGTCGCGGGCGGCCTGCCGCTGGAACGGGCCGTCGCGGGCCTCGCGGAGGTCAACGCGGCGCTGCTCGGCGCCCTCGGGCCGCTGCTGATCCTGATGTTCTTCCAGGTATGGGCGGGGGCGCTGGTCGGGCTCGCCTGGTTCGCCGCGCGCGCGGTGGCGGGCCGGGAGAACTCCAAGCGCCTGGAGCTGCTGTTCGGCCAGGCGCACGAGATGCGGCGGGCCGCGTACTTCCGCTCGCTCGCCGTCGGCGGCGCGGCCGCCAAGGAGCTGCGGGTCTTCGGGCTGCGCGGCTGGGTCCTGGAGCGGCTCGGCCAGGAGTGGCTGGCCGCCATCCGGCCGACCTGGGCCAAGCGCCGCCCCGGCAACATGAAGATCCTCGGACTGAGCGCGGCGCTCGTCGCCGTGTACGGGCTGGTGTTCTGGGCGCTCGTCGACGGCGGGGTCCACGGTGGCCTGGAGACCGGCGCGTTCGCCGTCTTCCTCCAGGCGCTCATCGGCGCCTCGGCCGTCTCCGGCGGCACCGCCGCCTACGGGCTCGACGTCGCCATGGCCCCGATCGCGGCCGTACGGCGGCTGGAGGAGCGCAAGGCCGCGCACGCGGGACCGGCCCCCGCCCCCGGAGGCGACGGCGGCGGCGCCGCGCGCAAGCCGTGCGCGGGGCTGCCCGCCAAGGCGCTGGAGGCGGACGGACTGACGTTCGCGTACGACCGCGAGCGGCCGGTGCTGGACGGGGTCTCGTTCCGTATCGAGCCGGGCGAGGTCGTCGCGGTCGTCGGCGAGAACGGCGCGGGCAAGACGACGCTGCTGCGGCAGCTCGCCGGGCTCCTCGACCCCGTCGCGGGCCATATCGCGGTCGACGGGGTGCCGCTGGCCGGGCTGGACCGTCAGGAGTGGCGGAGCCAACTGGCCATGGTCTTCCAGGACTTCGCGCGGCTGCCGCTGACCGTCGCCGAGAACGTGCACGTGCTGCGCGCCGCGCCGGACGACGAGGAGGCCCGCGCGACCGTGCGCGACTGCCTGGAGCGGGTCGGCCTCGGCGAACGCGTCGCGCGGCTGCCGCAGGGCCTCGACACCCCGCTCGGCGCCCGGCTCCCGGGCGGCGCCGACCTGTCCGGCGGCGAGTGGCAGCGCCTCGCGCTGGCCCGCGCCTTCTTCACCCTCTCCCGGGGCGCGCGGGTGCTGCTCGTGGACGAGCCCACCGCCAGCATCGACCCGTCCGGGGAGATCGAGTTCTTCGACCGGCTGATCGACGAGACCGAGGGACTGATCCGCATCGTGGTCTCCCACCGCTTCAACACCGTCCGCCGGGTGGACCGCATCCTCGTGCTGGAGCACGGCAGGGTCGTGGATTCCGGCTCGCACGACGAGCTGATGCGCCACGAGGGCCTGTACCGGCGGATGTTCACCGCCCAGGCGGAGCCCTTCGCGCAGGCGGGGGGCGCCCGGTGAAGGGGAAGGCGCCGGCGTCCGGGAAGCTGCGCGGCATCGCCGCGATGGCGCGGCTCGCGCTCGCCAGCGACACGCCGCGCGCCGTCGGCGCCGTCGTGATGACCCTCGCGATCTCCGCGCACCCCGTGGTCGTGGCCCTGTTCATCCGGCAGCTCACCGACGCGGTGGTCGCCGGGCACGCGGACACCGCCATGGGCTGGGGGCTGGGCCTGGCCGCCGCCGTCGCGAGCTGGCTGGCGCTGCTCTGGTACACGTTCGGGCTCCGCACCGTGCTGGAGGAGAAGGTCCGGCACGCCGCCGAGGCCGGGATCGCGGCGATGAGCATGGCCCCGTGGAGCGTCGCGCACCACGAGGACCCGGAGATCGCCGAGGAACTCGCCCTGATCGAGCGGGACGTCAACCGCCTCGCGCAGGTCGTGATCTTCCTGCTGACCCTGCTGGGCGCGCTCGGCCAGCTCCTGTTCGCCGTCGTCGTCCTCGCCGACGTCCACCCCGTCCTGCTGCTCCTCCCCGCCGTGGGCGCGCTGCCCGTCTGGGCGGCCCGGCGCGGCGACCGCTGGCGGCAGCGCTCCCTGGAGCTGGCCGCCGCCGACGAGAACCGGGCCCGCGAGCTGTACGCGGTGGCCTGCGGCGCCGAGCACGCCCAGGAGCTGTCGGTGCTCGGCGCCCAGGCGGCCGTACGCGACCGGCACCGGCAACTGGCGGGCGCCGCGCAGCGCGAGCGCGAGACCGGCGCCCACCGCTCGTTCCGCGTCCAGGCCGACGCCACCGGGCTGTTCGGCGCCGCGTACGCCGCGGCCGTGGCCGTCGCCGTGCTCGCCGCCGTCGCCGGGAAGGCCGGGGTGGGCGACGTGCTGCTCACCATCGCGCTGGCCGCGCAGGTCACGGGCCAGGTCACCATGGCGACCGACGCCGTCACCCAGCTCGTACGGGCCAAGGCGACCGCCGACCGCTATCTGCGCATCGCCGCGCTCGCCGACGGCGACCGTACGGACGGCGCCGAACCGCCCGAGACCGGGGACGGACTCGCCCTGCACGACGTCACGTTCCGCTACAAGGACGCCGCGCGGCCCGCCCTCGACGGCGTGAACCTGCGCGTCGAGGGCGGGCAGACCCTTGCGGTCGTCGGCGAGAACGGCGCGGGCAAGACGACGCTCGCCAAGCTGATGTGCCGCCTCTACGACCCCGACGGGGGCGCCGTCACCTGGAACGGCGCGCCGCTGAGCACGCTCGACCCCGAGGCCTGGCGCTCCCAAGTCTCCGCCGCCTACCAGGACTTCGTCCGCTTCGAGGTGACGGCCGGGCACACCGTCGGGCTCGGCGACCTGCCCCGTATCGACGACACGGGCGCCGCGCGTACGGCGCTGCGCAAGGCCGACGGCGAACGGCTGGAGGACGCGCTGCCCGACGGGCTCGCCACCCCGCTGGGCCGCTCGCACCCGGAGGGCACCGAACTGTCCACCGGGCAGTGGCAGAAGCTCGCGGTGGCCCGCTCGATGATGCGCGAGACACCCCGGCTGCTGGTTCTGGACGAGCCCACCGCCTCCCTCGACGCGGAGACCGAGTACCGGCTCTTCCAGCACTACGCGCGGGCCTCCCGCGAGGTCACCCGGGACGGCCGCGGCATCGTCGTGATCATCACGCACCGGCTGGGCTCGGTGCGCTTCGCCGACCGGATCGCCGTCATGGAACGCGGCACCGTCGCCGAGACCGGCACCCACGACGAGCTGATGGCGGCCGGCGGCCGCTACGCCCGCCTCTACCGCACCCAGGCCGAGGCGTACCGGCTCGACGAACCCCAGCATGCTGAACCGGAAGGAGAGCGGTGACGTGGTGAGCGCACCCCCCACCCCGTACGAGGAGTACATCAGGGTCGACGAGCTGCTCGCGCTCCACAGCCCCCGCACCGACGCGCCGGGGGAGGACCTGTTCATCGCCGTGCACCAGGTCTCCGAGCTGTGGCTGGCGACGCTGCTGCGGGAGACCGGAGACGCGCGGCGGATGCTGCTGGAGGAGGACACGGAGGGCGCGGCCCGGCGGCTGCGCACCGCCGTGGACGTGCTGGGCCAGCTCACCGGCACGCTGAACGTGCTGTGCGGCATGCTGCCCACCGAGTTCGCCCGGTTCCGCACCGAGCTGGGCACCGCCTCCGCCGCGCAGTCCCCGCAGTTCGCCCGGGTGATCAAGGCGTGCCGGGGCCCGGGCCCGAGCCTGTGGGACGCGTTCGCGGCGCTCGCCGAGGGCCAGGGCGGGCTCGTCAAGATCTACGACGCGGTGGGCGGCGGCCCCCGCGAGGTCGCCGAGCTGCTCGTCGACCTGGACGACGCGTTCGGCGCGTGGATGTCCGCGCACTGGCGGCTGGTGAGCCGCCAGATCGGCGCGGCCATGGGCACCGCGGGACAGTCCGCGGCGCTGCTGCGCGAGCGGATGGAGGCCCGGCTGTTCCCCGCGCTGCTGGACGTACGGCCCGAGTTCCACCGCGCCGAGGAGGTGCCCGCGCCGTGACCGTGACCACCGGACGCGCCTCAGGGCCGGGCCCGGCCGCCGGGCCCGGACTGCTGGGCCACGCCACGGGCCGCACCACCGCTCCCGCCGCGTACGAGCAGGAGTGGATGCTCTTCCTCTCCCGCATGCGCCGCACCGGCACCTTCAACATGCCCCGGCTGTACGAGGCCCCGCCCGGGCTGGACGCGGACGAGCTGTGCGCCGCCGTGGACCGGCTCGTGGCCCGCAACCCGCTGCTGCGCGCCCGGATCCGGCGCCGCGACGGCGGCTACGTCCAGCACGTGGACGAGGAGCTGGAGATCCCCGTCGAGCGCCTCACCGGCGACGGCGACCCGTACGAGCTGCTCGGCGAGTTCGTGCGCCGCCCGCTCGAACCGCACCACGGGCCGCTCTTCCGCGCCGCGCTCGCGCCGCTGCCCGGCGGCGGGCACGCCTTCGCCACCGTCGTCCACCACACCATCGCCGACGCCGTCACCCTCGACGAGATCGAGCGCCGCCTCGAACTCGAACTCGACGGCAGGGGAGGGGAGTACGGCGAGCGCGTCGCCTACCCCGACTACGCCGCCTGGCAGCACGAGGTCTACGGCCCGAAGCTCGACGGCCTGATCGAGGCCGCCGCGGGCGCCCTGCGCGACGCCGAACCCACCGTCCTGCCCGGCGTCGAACCCCGCACCCGGGTCCCCGGCTCCGTGCGCTCCGCCGAGTTCGGGCTGGACGCGGTGGACGACGAGGCGCTGCGCGCGCTGCTCATCGCCGAGCGCGCCAGCCCGTTCATGGCCGGGCTCACCGCGCTCACCCTCGCCCTCCAGCAGCTCTCGGGGCAGGACGGCGCGCTCGTCGCGATCGAGGTGTCCACCCGGCGCAGGGCGCCGCTGCGCGACACGCTCGGCCCGTTCATCAGCACCGTGCCCGTCCACCTGCGCGCCACCGGCACCTTCCGCGACGCGCTGCGCGCCACCCGGGAGACCGTGCTGGGCGCGCTGGACGCCGCCGTCGTGCCGTACCACCGGCTGCTGGCCCGGCCCGAGCTGCGCGCCCTGCGGCGCGCCGGGGACACCGCCGTTGACGTGGTCTACCAGACCTTCCACGAGGGCGGCCCGCCCCCGGGCGGGCGGCTGCGCCGGGTGCCGTACGGCATGCACGGCGCGGGCTTCACCGCCGACCTGCATCTCTCGCTCCACGAGGCCCCGGACCACCGGCGGCTCGGCGTGGGGCACGCGCCCCGGGTGCCCTCCGGGACCGTCGCCGAGCTGGCGCGGCGGTTCGAGACGGCGCTCGCCCGCGGCGTGACCGACCCCGACGCGACGAAAGAGATCCCCGGACCATGACAGCGACGAACGAGGCGGCGGAGTCCGCCGAAGGCCGCACGGCAGCTCTCCGGGACACGGGCGCGGCGCTGTGGAAGCTGTCCGCCGGCATCGTGACCGGCGCGCTCGCGGGCCTCCTGGTCTGCGGCGTCGGCGGGCGGCTCGTGATGTACCTGCTGCGCTTCACCTCGCCCGACTCGTCGATGGGCAAGACCACCGACGCGAAGTCGACCATCGGCGAGTGGAGCCTGCAGACCTTCGGCCTGCTGGAGACCGGCATCGCCATGGGCGCCCAGGTCGGCGCCCTCTACATCCTCGTACGGCCCTGGCTCGCCGAGGGCAACCGGCACTGGAAGACCGCCGTGTTCGGCGCCACGGCGGGCGGCGCGATGTTCATCCGCCCCGACGGCGTCGACTACTACGCGGTGAAGCCGCTCTGGCTCACCGTCCCGCTCTTCATCCTGCTGCCCGCCCTCTTCGGCTACCTGCTGGCCGACTGGACCGAACGCCTCCTGGCCTCCGGGAAGTTCGGCGAGGCGCCCGCCTGGCAGCTCTGGGTGCCCGTCGTGCTCGTCGCACCCGCCGTCTGGCACATCACCCGCGAGCCCGCGCTGGTGCTGCTGCTCGTCTCCACGCTGCTGGCGACCTTCCTGCGGGGCCGCGCCGGCGCCGTCGTCCGGGTCTGGCGGGCGCCCGTCACCCGCTGGACCGGCAGCAGGCTCCTGTTCGTGCTGGGCCTCGCCAACATCTACGTCATCGTCACCGCCGTCCACGAGATCGCGGGCAAGAGCTGAGGAGAGCCACACCGTGAGTACGACCGACACCGCCGTCCCCGACGACGCCGCCGTCCCCGGGCTGCTCGACTGGCTCGACGGGCCGCGCTCCGACCGGGGCGTGCACACCATGGACGCCGAGGGCGCGTGGCAGTACACCCCGTACCCCGAACTCGCCGCGCGCGTGCGGCGCGTGGCCGCCGGGCTCGCGGGGGCCGGGGTCGTCCCCGGCGACGTGGTCTCCGTCGTCCACCGCAACGGGCCCGGGTTCATGGCCGCCTTCTTCGGCGCGCTCGCCGCGGGCGCCACGCCCTCGCCCGCCGTGCCCCCGGCCCTCTTCCAGGACCGCGCCGCCTACACCCGCCACCTCGGCTCCATCCTGGGCACCGCGCGGCCCCGGGTGCTCCTCGCCGAGCCCGACATCGCGCAGGAGTGGGGCGAGGAGCTGGACAGCCTCGGCACCCCGATCGTCCCGCTGGACGACGCGTTCGGGGCCACGGCGGACGAGGTGCCCGTCCACACCTGGGAGAACGGCAGCACGGCGCTGCTCCAGTTCACCTCCGGCTCCTCCTCCGCGCCCAAGGGCGTCGAGGTCTCGCTGGCGGCGCTGGAGGGACAGATCGCCCTGCTGGCCCGGTGGCTGCGCTTCCGCGACGGCAACGCCTGCGGCACCTGGCTGCCGATCCACCACGACATGGGTCTCGTCGGCATGGTGCTGCCCAGCCTCGTCACGCAGTCCGAGCTGTGGGTGATGCAGCCCGACCAGTTCATCGGCGGAGCCGCCCGCTGGATGCGGCTGCTGGGCAGCGGCAACGTGCAGATCACCTCCGTACCGCCGTTCTCGCTCGCACACGTGCTGCGGCGCGTACGCGCCGAGGACCTGGAGGGCTGCGACTTCTCGAAGATGCTCGTGCAGGTCGTCGGCGCCGAGCCCATCGACAGCCGCGTCCTGGACGCCTACGAGCGGCTGCTGACGCCCTTCGGCTGGCGCCCCGGAACGCTCTCGCCCGCCTACGGGCTGGCCGAGGCCACCCTCGCCGTCACCGGCGAGGACCTGCGGGTGCCCCCGCCGGGCGTACGGGTGGACCGCGCGCGGCTGCGGCTCGGCGAGAAGGTCGTCCTCGACACCGGCGAACTCCCCGTCGAGGAACCCCTGGAGCTGGCCTCCAGCGGACGCGTCCTGCCCGGCGTCACCGTCGAGGTCCGCGACGAGGCGGGCGACCCGGTGCCGCCCGGCGTGCTCGGCGAGATCGCCGTCGGCGGCGTCGCGCTCGCCGACGGCTACCGCGGCCACCCGCGCTGGGACGGCGCCTTCGTCACCGGCGACGCCGGCTTCTTCTGGAACGACCGGCTCCACGTCCTCGGCAGGCTCGGCGACGCCCTCAAGGTGCGCGGCGTCCAGGTCTTCGCGGAGGACCTGGAGACCGTCCTCGGTGAACTCCCCGAGCTGCGCCGCGTCCGGCACGCCGTCGTCCTCGGCAGCCTCGAAGGGCAGGACACCGCCGCCGTCCTCGTCGTCAAGCAGCCCGGCGAGTGGAGCGAGCCCGTCTACCGGGCGCTGCGCCGCCAACTGCGGGGCGTGCGCGTCGTGGTCGTCGCCGCGAACCGCGGCGCCGTGCGCCGCACCTCCAGCGGCAAGCCCCAGCGCCGCGCCATGTTCGACCAGCTCATGAACGGAACGATCGACGGGGTCGTCCTCCACGACTCCGGCAAGGAGGAGCAGTGACCACCGACGTCACGGAGCAGATGGAGGCCGACGAGGAGCGCGTCGTCTCCCCCTCGGAACTCTTCCGCAAGTGGGAGAACGGGCAGTGGAAGCTCACAGAGCTGCCGATCGCCGACGACGCCGCCGACTGGGCGGCGGTCCGGCCGTACGCGCGGGGCGAGCTGGAGTCCATGATCGAGGGCTTCGTCCTCGGCGAGGCCGCCGTCAGCGACACGCTCTCGCCCATCGCCGACGCGGCCCCCACGCTCGACGAGCACCAGTACCTGTGCACGCAGATCGCCGACGAGGCCCGGCACACGCGCTTCTTCACCACCTACCTCCAGGAGATGCGCGAGCGCGTCCCGAGCCACGAGAAGGTCATCGAGGACGCGTGGGCCTCCGCCGGGGACGCGGTCTCCACGATCTTCGACGACGAGCTGAAGGCCCGTACGGACCGGGTCAAGTTCCACCCCGACGACCGCAGGGCCTGGTACGAGGCGGTCACGTACTACCACCTGATGGCCGAGGGCGTCCTCGCGATGTCCGTCCTCGGCTCGATGCTCTCCATGGTCCGCCAGCTCCGGGGACGGCTGCCGGTCCTCAACACGGGCCTGCGCAACGTGATCCGGGACGAGTCCCGGCACATGGCCTTCGGCATGTACGCCGCGCGTCAGGGCGTGCTCGGTGACCACGCCGAGCACGTCCGCGCCACCATGCTGGAGGCCATCCCCCAGGTCACCCTCGCCCTCGTCGCCCCCGAACGGAAGCTCCCCGGCGCGTCCCTGCCGCCGCTCCGCGCCGCGCTGGGCACTCAGTACGCCGCCCGCTACGCGAGCGCGCGCCGTACCCTGCTCCGCCGCATGGAACTGATAGGCCTCTCCGCCGCCATCCCGGAAGCGTCCGCTTCTTGGGACCAGTCCATGAAGGTGGCCCTCACGGAATACGAGACCCGACACGGGGGCCCGCACCCCGCGACTGAGGCTCAGATGGCGCCCTAAGGGGCGCGGACCCCTTCTTTCCGCGTCCCTCGCGGGCGCTGCGCTTGCTTCGGGCCGACGCGCGAGGTGCCCCGTCAGGGGCGCGGGGAACTGCGCGAGCGGCCACGACGTGGGCGCGCTCGGCAGCGCACGTGAGCCCCTACGGCGAGAATCCCGCCGTAGGGGCTCACGTATGTCGCTGCCAGCAGGCGCGCTGTGGCTGGTCGCGCAGTTCCCCGCGCCCCTGGTGGTACAGCCCTAACAACCGGCTAGGGCGTTCACCAAGGGCTCGGCGTCGGCCATGTCGCGGCCCTGGATCACGACGTAGCTGAAGCCGAACCGGTCCCGCTGCTCCTGCAACTGGTCGACCAGTTGGGGCACGCTGCCCACCATGACGTTCGGCAGCGTGCCCACGAGGGCCGGCGGCATGCCGAGGCGGCGGCTCAGGCCGTTGAGGACGGTCTCGCGGCGGGGGGTGACCCAGAAGATGCCGACGCCGACCTGGAGTTCGAGGGAGGCGAAGCGCGCGCCCGCGCCCTCGCGGACCCAGGAGAGCTTGCGCTCGGTGCCCTCGGGTGTGATGTCCTGCGCGCGGGCCTCGCCCGAGCGCAGGTCGTGGTGGACGCTGACGATGTCCGCGTGCCGCCCCGCGAGCCGCAGCACGCGGGGCGAGCCGCCGCCGACCAGCAGCGGCACCCGCTGCTGGACCGGTTCCGGCGCGCCCTCGAAGCCCGTGACCCGGTAGTGCTCGCCGGAGAAGTCGGCCCGGCCGTCGTCCAGGACGTCCCGCACGATCCGTACGGACTCCTCCAGCCGGGAGACCCGGGTGCCGGCGCTGTCGAAGGGCAGCCCCGCCGCCTCGTACTCCTCGCTCATCCAGCCCGCGCCGAGGCCCAGTTCGAGGCGGCCGTCGCTCAGCAGGTCCACGGTCGCGGCCTCCTGCGCGAGGACGACCGGGTGGCGGAAGTCGTTGCAGAGGACCAGCGTGCCCAGGCGGAGCGTGGAGGTCGCGTCGGCGGCGGCCATCAGCGCGGGCAGCGGGGCGAGCTGTCCGCCGCCGAAGTGGTCGGGCAGCACGAGGGTGGAGAAGCCGGTGCTCTCCGCCCTGCGTGCCGCGCCGACCCACTCGTCGCGGGTCCGCGCCCCGATGAGCTGGATCCCGAACCGGAACTTCATGCCGTGCCCGAGAGGATCTCGCGCATCCGGCGGCCGTAGAAGCTGTCGGCCTTGGACTGCGACACCGGCTCCTTCTCCAGCAGCTCGCGGAACTCGCGGGTCGGCGTCGAGGAGCCCTCGGGGTGGGGGAAGTCGGAGGAGAAGACCACGCAGCCCTCGCCCAGCTCGTCGATGGCCCGCTGGACGCGGTCGCCGGGCTGGGCGACGACGAGGACCTGGCGCCGGAAGTACTCGCTCGGCTTGAGCGGCAGCGACCAGCGGCCCGTGATGTTGCGCAGCACCGGCAGGTCCAGCAGGTAGTCCAGGCCGTGCACCCAGTCCGGGGCCCAGCCGGTGGCCTGGTACTCCTGGAGCGTGAGGTGGAAGCCCGGGTGCCGCTCGAAGACGCCGGAGGCGATCAGCGCGGCGGAGGCGAGCTGCGGGGTGGTGGGGTGGATGGACGCCAGCGCGTAGCCGACGTCCTTCAGCTCGTCGCGGCCCGTCTCGTACCAGCCGGGGGCGACCTGCGGGCCGCCCAGGAAGCCGAAGTGGAGCACGCCGAGCATGCCCAGCTCGCTCGCCGCCGCCCAGATCGGCTCGTAGGCCTCGTGCGCGAGGGAACGCCCGGCCGGGGGGCGGCCGGGGATGAGGAAGGCGCGGGCGCCCATCTCCCGGGTGCGGCGCAGCTCGCGCACGCACCAGTCGACGTCCTCCCACCACAGGAGGGAGGTGGTGAGCATCCGGTCGGTGTGGCCCTTGACGACCTCGCCGGCCCAGTTGTTGTACGCCTGGATCGTGCGCGGCACGTCCTCGGGCTCCAGGTACTCCGAGACGCGCTGCACGGTCACCAGCGCGGAGGCGGGGTTGATGATCTGGGCGGTGATCTCGTTCTTGTCCATCCACGCCAGGCGCTCGTCCGGCAGGTAGCCGCCGAAGGGGTACGCCATGCCGCGGAACCGGCTCTCGCCCGCGGCGGCCGCGGCCTCCTTGAGTGTGGGGAAGCCCGCGAAGAAGTCCTGGGACTGCTGGATGGAGGCGGTGAGCCGCTCGGCGTCCACCGCGAGCCGCTCCTCGGGGGCGCCGTCGGAGAAGAAGCCGAACAGGTCCTGGGTGGAGGTGCGGAAGTACCACCGCGGATCGACCCGGGCCGCCAGTTCCGCGTCGGCCTCGACCAGCCAGTCCGGCGGCTCCTGGAAGTGGCTGTCGACGTCGATGATCTCGCTCATGTGCTGCTCGTGCTCCTAGCTCAGGCTCGCGGCCAGCTCGGCGATGGTCGGGTAGTCGAAGATGGCCCGTACGTCGAGGTCGGCGTCGAACTCGACGGAGATCCGCTCCACGATCTCGGTGGCCAGCAGGGAGTGGCCGCCCAGGTCGAAGAAGTTGTCGTAGATGCCGATCTCGTCGAGGTTCAGCACCTCGCCCCAGATGCGGGCGATGGTCTCCTCCGTGGCGTTCCGCGCCCCGGCGAACGCCGAGCCGGTGTCGGGGCGTTCGGTGTGCGGCTCGGGGAGCTGGGCGTGGTCGACCTTGCCGTTGGCGTTCTTGGGGAGGGCGGCCAGCGGGTGGTAGACGGAGGGGATCATCCACTCGGGCAGGGCCTGGGCGAGGTGCTCGCGCAGCTCGGCCTCGGCGGGCTCGTGGCCGGGCGGGCACACGAGGTAGGCCACCAGGCGCGGGGTGCCGGCCGTGTCGGGGCGGGCGACGACGGCGGCCTCGCGCACGAAGGTGTGGGCCAGCAGCCGCGTCTCGACCTCGCCGCACTCGACGCGGTAGCCGCGGATCTTCACCTGCCGGTCGGCGCGGCCCTCGAAGGCGAGGGTGCCGTCGGGGTTCCAGCGCCCCAGGTCGCCGGTGGCGTACATCCGCGCGCCCGGCTCCCCGGAGTACGGGTCGGGCACGAACTTCTCCGCAGTCAGGCCGGGACGCCCCAGGTAGCCCTGGGCCAGCCCCGTGCCGCTGAGGTGGATCTCGCCGGTGGCGCCCTCGGCGACCTCGGCGAGATCCTCGTCCAGGACGCGGACCCGGGTGTGCGCGACGGGCACCCCGAGGGACGGCGAGCCCTCTGCGCCCGCGGGGACGGTGCCCGCGGCGCCGACGACGCTGTACTCGGTGGGACCGTAGTTGTTGTGCACGCTGAACGGCAGCCCGGCGGGCGGGTGCTGGGCCAGCCGGTCCGAGCCGGTGAGCAGCACGCGCAGCGCGGAGCGCGTGGCGTGCGGGCTGGTGTAGAGCCGCTCGGCCAGCAGCGGCGGCAGGAAACCCACGGTGATCCGCTCGTCGGCGAGCCAGGCCAGCGTGGCGTCCGGGTCCTGCTTGACGGCGGCGGGGGCCACGACCAGGCAGCTCCCGGCGGCCAGCGCGGACCAGGTCTCCCAGCAGATCGCGTCGAACGCGACCCGCGCGAGCAGCGCGCAGCGGTCCTCGCCGGTCAGCCCGTGCTCGGCGCCGTGCCACCTGGCGAGGTTGACGACGCCCTCGTGCGGCACGAGCACGCCCTTGGGGCGGCCGGTGGAGCCCGAGGTGTAGATGACGTACGCGCAGGCGGCGCCGGTCAGTTCGGACGGCGGGGTGCTCTGCCGGACCTCGGCGGCGGCCTCCTTCTCGGCCCCGTGCACGTCCAGCGCGAGCGCGGCGGCGGCCTCGGGCCAGTCCGAGGCGGTCACGGCCTCGGTGAGGACGACCGCGGCGCCCGCGTCCCGGAGGGCGTAGGCGAGCCGGTCGGCGGGGTCGGACGGGTCGAGCGCGAGATAGGCCGCGCCCGCCTTGAGCGCCGCGAGGTGGGAGACGACGAGTTCGACGGAGCGCTCCAGGCAGACGCCCACCACCGCGCCGGCGGTCACGCCCCGCTCCCGCAGCAGCCAGGCGAGCTGGGTGGCGCGGCTGTCGAGTTCGGCGTAGCTGATACGGGTGTCGCCCGCCTCGACGGCGGGCGCGTCCGGCGTCCGCGCCGCCTGCTCGGCCACCAGTTCGTGCAGCAGCCGGGTGCCGGATCCGGCCCGTCCGGCCTCCTGGGTGAGGGTCATCACGCTTGATTCCTTTCCGCCATCGCGGTGTCCTTCGAGCGGCCCGTGCGCAGGGCCTCTTCGCAGATGTCGATCACCGAGTCCATGAACTTCGCCATCCAGGAGTTCGCGCCGCTCATCGGCTCGCGCAGGATCTCCGGGTGCTCCTCCAGGAAGCGCAGCGCCTCCGCCTGGGGCATCGCGTCGCGGGCCAGCTCCTCGTAGCCCGCCGCGCGCCGCTCGTACTCCTCGCGGGTCTCGCGGGCGCCTGTCGCTTTGTGCGGCACCTGCTGGCCGAAGAGCAGCACGTCGTGCCCGTACGCGCCGAAGTTGATGGTGCCGCCGACGCTGAGGTCGGTCGTGGAGTAGGTGAGGGCGCCCTTCTCGCGGAACCGGTCGACCCACCGCTCGACGCCGGAGATGTCGGTGCTCTCGCGGCAGGCGCGCCAGAAGGGGGTGTCGCGCCGGGTGTTGTAGCGGTAGTGGACCGACAGGAACCAGCGGATGAAGTCCCAGGTGTCGGAGATGGCGCCGTTGACGGCGTCGGTGGTCTTCGTGGTCAGCGGCCCGTCGCTCTCGGCCAGCGCCATCGCGAGCAGCAGCGACTGGCGGCAGATGACGAACAGGCCCGTGGACTCCAGGGGTTCGACGAAGCCGTAGGAGTTGCCGATCGCGGCGACGTTGCCCTTGATGAACTCGTCGTGCCGCCCGGAGCGGAACCGCACCTGGCGCGTGGGGCCCAGCCCCGGGTAGACCCGCCGGAACTCGGCGTCGGCCTCCTCGTCCGTGACGTAGGAGGAGGAGTAGACGTAGCCCAGGTGGTCCTCGTCCCGCATGGGGATCGTCCAGGCCCAGCCGTTGTCCATGGTCTGCGCGCGGGTGTACGGCTTGATCTCCCCGTCGTGCGGCGCCGTCGCGAAGAGCGCCGAGTCGGTGAAGAGGGTCGAGGCGTACGAGAGGAACGGCGAGCCCATCGTCTTCTCCAGCAGCAGCGACCGGAAGCCGGTGCAGTCGATGAAGAAGTCGAACTCGTGGCGCACGCCCTCGGTGTCGACGACGGCCTCCATGGTGCCGTCGGCGCTCTGGACGACCTCGTCGACGGTGGCGTCGATGTGCGTGATGTCCCGGGCGCGCGCCTGCTCGTGGAGGTAGCCGAGGAAGCGCTTGTTGTCGATGTGGTAGCCGTACGGGTAGAGCGGCTCCAGCGAGAACGGCGGCTGGTCGCCCGAGCGGACGACCGGGTGCCGGTGCTCGGACATGAGCACGGACAGCAGGGTGGCGCGCTTGATGTTCCCGTCGTACTCCTGCGACTCGGCGGCCGAGCCGGTGTCGAACGCGTAGTTGAAGTAGTGGTCCTCGTCCCGGCCGCCCCAGTTGAAGCGGATGCCGAGCTTGTAGGTCGGCCTGACCTTCGCGAAGAAGTCCTCGATGTCGAATCCCAGCACCTTGTAGAGGAAGGGCGGGAATTCGGAGGTGGTGGCCTCGCCGACGCCGATGACGGGAATGCTCGACGATTCCAGCAGGCTGATGCTGGTGTCCGGCAGATGGGCCCGCAGCGTCAGCGCGGCCAGATATCCGGCGCTGCCACCGCCGATCACGCCTATGCTGCGGATCTGCTTTCCGTTGCCCATGCCGCTCTCAGACCTCCTGGGTGAGGGAATGTGCTGTCAGATGCGTGCCGAGGATCTCCAGGATTCCGGCCGCGTGCTGGTTCAGATAGAAGTGCCCGCCGCGCAGGACGTGCAGGGCGAATTCCCCGTCCGTGTAGGCGTCCCACTTGTGCAGCTCGGCCGGCCGCACGAAACGGTCGACGCTGCCGCAGAACACATGCAGCGGGCAGGGGAGAGGGGCCTCGTCGGCGAATGCGTAACTGCTGACGGCCGAGAAGTCGGCACGCAGCACGGGCAGGAATTCCTCGACCAGCCGGGGCGGCGGGGCCTGACCGTCCGCGAAAGCGTAGGAGAGGCCGCTGAGGAAATCCAGAATGGCCTTGTCGGGAATCCCGTCCAGCGCGTGCGGCACCAGCGTGTGCGGCGCGGGGAACGCGGAGACGGCCAGCGCCTCCGGCAGCCGCTCGCCCCGCCGCCGCGCCTCGCGGGCCAGCTCGAAGGCGAGCACCGAGCCGACGCTGTGCCCGAAGAAGGCGTACGGCCGCCCGGCCACCACCTCGCCGACGGACGCGGCGGTGGCGGCGAGGAGTTCGCCGAAGTCGGTGAGGCACGGCTCGTCGGCGCGCTCCTCGCGGCCCGGCGGCTGCACGGCCCACAGCTCCAGTTCGGCGCCGTCGGGCAGCGCGCCCGGCCAGCGGCGGAACGCCGAGGCCCCGCCGCCCGCGTGCGGGAAGCAGACCAGCACGGGCGCGCCGGGCCGCGCGGGACCGTGCCGCACGACGCGTACGGAGGGCGCGACGGCTCCGGAAGGGGCGGCGGGCGCGGAGGGCACGGCGTGGTCGGCCCGCGGGCTGTGCGGGGCGTCGTGCGCGTCAGACATCGAGGTCTCCTGACATCGTCTCTGCCGGTTCGGGGCTGCGGGGGCGCGGAATGCCGGAGACCCGGTTCCGCTCCGTACGCTCCGGGGTGCCGCCCGGCCACCAGCTCCGCTCCCCGGCGTCCAGCAGCAGCGCGGGCACCAGCAACGGGCGTACGAGGCACACGTCGAGCAGCATCCCGAGCGCCACCACGAGGGCGGTCTGCGTCACCGGCACGCTCGGGATCAGGCCCAGCGCGCCGAACACCCCGGCCAGCACCAGGCCCGCCCAGAAGGTCACGCGGGACGTCGCCGCGAGGCCCCGCAGCACGGCCTCGGGGGAGCCGAGACCGGAGCCGGAGCCGCCGCTTTCCGCGCTCTCCGCGTGCTCCGTCCGTATCCGGGACATCAGGAAGACGGTCGAACCGGCCGCGAGCACCGCCACGTACAGCAGCGAGTGCAGCGCGAGCGTCGGGTCCTGGCCCTCGAAGCCGAGCACGGGCCCTGACGCGGCGGTGACCAGGCCCAGCGTCGCCGCCCAGGTGAGCGCCACGGCGCCGGTCAGCAGCAGTGCGGCGAGGACCGCGCGCAGCAGCAGCCCCAGGCAGACCGCCAGCGCGAGCAGCACCAGCGGGGCGACGAGGGCGCGGTCGCGCGCCGCCGCCTCGCGGGTGTCGAGCGCCACCGCGTCGGCGCCGCCGACGACGGCGCGGGCGCCCTTCACGGCGTGCACGGCGTCGCGCAGCCGTTCGACGCCGTCCAGCGCGGCGGCGCTGCCGGGCGCCGCCGTGGGCGTGGCGGTCAGGAGCGCGCGCCCCTCGTGCTCGGCGACCTTCCGGGCGCCGGTCACGCCCTCGGTGTCCCGTACGGCCGCGAGCGTGCGGTCGGCGGCGGCGGACGCGGTGACGACGGTGACCGGGTGTCCGGTGCCCCCGGGCGCGTGCCCGGCGAGCAGCCGCTGCCCGGCGACGGCCTGCGGCTCGGAGCTGAACCCCTCGTCGGCCGCGAGCCCGGTGCTCGTCGCGAACAGGCCCAGGGCCAGCGCCCCGAGGAGCGCGGCGCACCCCGCCCACACGGCGCGGGGGCGCCGCCGCAGGAGCCCGGCGGCACGCGGGGAGGCGCCGCCCTCCGCCGACGGTCCGTCCGCCGAGGGGCCGTCTGCCGAAAGGCCGTTCACCGAAGGCGCGTCCGCGGCGGGGCGCGGGACGTCCGGCCACAGCAGCCACCGGCCGAAGACCAGCAGCACGGGTGGCAGCAGCGTCGTGGCGACGGCCACGGCGCACAGCACCGCGACCGCGCAGACCGGCCCGAGGGCCTGGGTGGAGGTGACGTCGGCGGCCGTGAGGCACAGCAGCGTGACGACGACGGCGCCGGCCGCGGCGAGCGCCGTCGGGCCCGCCCGGCGCAGCGCGTGCGCCATCGCCGCGTGCTTGTCCTCGTACGCGCGCAGCCCCTCGCGGTAACGGGCCGTCACCAGCAGCCCGTAGTGCACGGCGGCGCCCAGCGCGAGGACGGTCAGCAGGCCCTGGGAGAGGGTGGTGTAGGTGAGCCCGGCGGCCTTGCCGAGCAGATAGACGACGCCCTCGGCCACCGCCATGCCGAAGCCGCCGCACGCCAGCACCACGCCCCACAGCACCGCGCCCCGGAAGGCGCACGCCAGCAGCAGGACGAGCAGCAGCAGTACGGCCAGGAAGAGCGGGACGTTCGCGTCCCCCATGACCCCGGCGCTCGCGGAGGTGTAGGCGGCCTGCCCGGTCACGGCGGTTTCGAGCCCGCCGCGGGCCTCCCCGGCGCGCACGGTGCGCTCGACGGCGTCGACGGCGTCGGTGACCTTCTCCGTCTCGTCGAAACTCAGGTCGTTGCCGCGCACCGGGATGCCGACGTCCACATGTGCCGTCGTGCCGTCCCGGGAGAATTCGGCCGCGGGCACCTCGCCCTTCGGGAGTTTGCGCGCGAGCACGGCCCTGTCGTCGTCGACGGTTTTCCGGTCCGCCTCGGTCAGTTGGGAATCCCGGTGATAGACGACGACGGCGGAGAGGTGTTTCCGCCCGGGGAATTCCTGGTACCGCTCCTCGGTCTGCGCGGATTCGGCCGAACCGGGCACGTTGCTGATGCCGCTGTTCTTTTGCAGCGTGAACATCTTGCTGCCCTGGGAGCCGATGAGGACAAGGAGCACCAACCAGAGGAGGAGGAATAGCCACTTGGCCCGCCGCCCAGCCGGAATTGCCGCGAACCGAGCAACTCGCTGCACCGTGATCGCTCCTTAGTGGTAGCCCCCAATGGGATGTCCGTCTTCCGGGCGGCGTCACGGTAGCGGCGGCCCGCTCGGGGGTTCAAGGGAAGTGATTCCGCACCGCCCCCGATTTCCCCGGGAGTTGTCCCGTCGACGGGACAGGGCTGGTCACACCTCGCTCGCGCCCCGTCCGGTCAGGCGGGAGACGGCCGCCCGCAGGACGGCCTCCGACCGCTCGAAGACAAAGAAGTGACCGCCGGGGAAGATCTCCGAGGTGAACTCGCCGCGGGTCAGATCGCCCCACCCCGCCAGCTCCTTGGGCGTGACGAACGGGTCGTCGCCGCCGCCGAACGCGTGCACCGGGCAGGACAGCGGCTCCTCCACCCCGTACGCCCCGGGCCGGTACCCGCCCGCCAGCGCGAAATCGGCCCGCAGGATGGGCAGCAGCATCTCCATGAACCCCTTCTGCGTGAGCAGCAGTTCGGGCACGTAATCCCGCTCGCGCAGGAATTCCAGCAGCGTGTCGTCCGGCTCCTCGTGGAGCGGGTCGGGGGTGCGCAGATGCGGTGCCGGATAGCCGGACAGCGTCAGCCCCTCCGGCTCCGGCAGCCCGCGCGCGCGGCGCAGCAGCGTCAGCTCGTAGGCGACGAGCGAGCCCACGCTGTGCCCGTAGAACGCGTATGGGCGTCCCTCCAGGACGTCCGCCACCCCGTCCGCGACCCGCTCGACGAGCGTCGGCAGGTCCGCCACCAGGGGCTCGCGGATCCGGGTCTCGCGCCCCGGCATCCGCACCGCGAGCACCTCGACGTCCTCGGGCGCCGTGCGCCGCCACCGCTGGAACGCGGAGGCGCCGCTGCCCGCGTGCGGGAAGATCAGCAGCACCGGCCGCTCCGGTCGCGGGGCACCGATCCGGGACACCCACGGGTTGTCGCTCATCCACCACTCCTGTCGCACGGCCTGCACGTCACCGCGAGATGGTGACCGAACAGGGGCCCGCCGACCGAGGGTTGGGACCGCGGGTGGCGCACGGCCGTACGCGCCGCCGGGCCTTGTGTGCGCCGTACACCGTGAGCAAAGGTCACGCCATCCGACCGAACTCCCCACACCCGTACGTCCCCGGAGGGCTGCATGCACGGCCTCGCACCCGTGGCCCTGGAGGGCCTCGACGACCTCAACCTCCTGGACCTGAGGCTGCACGCCACGTCCGACCTCGGGCCCGTGTGGCGGCGGCTGCGCGACGAGGCGCCGGTGTGGTGGCACCCGTCGCGCGGCGGGCTGCCGGGGTTCTGGGTGGTGACCCGGTACGAGGACGTCGTCGCCGTCAGCAAGGACAACCGGCACTACACGGTCGCGCGCGGCAACATGCTCGGCACGCTGCTGCGCGGCGGGGACACGGCGGGCGGCAAGATGATCGCCGTCTCGGACGGCCCCTGGCACGCGGCGCTGCGGCGGCTGCTCATCTCCGGCTTCGGGCCCCGCGCGCTGGGCGTCGTCGCGCAGACGATCGAGACCGCGACCCGGCGCGTGGTCACCGCCGCGCTGGAGCGCGGCACCTGCGACTTCGCGCGGGAGGTGGCAGCGCAGATCCCGCTGACCGCCATCTGCGAACTGCTCGGCGTCCCCGAGGAGGACCGCGCCTCCGTCCTGGAGCTGACGAACGCGGCGATGCTCACCGGCGGCGAGGACGAGCCGGACATCGAGACCCGGGTCGCCCGCAGCCGCATCCTCGGCTACTACTCGCGGCTGGCCGCCGAGCGCCGCGACGCGCCCGGCGGCGACCTGGTCAGCCTCCTGGCCACCAGCGAGGTCGACGGCCGCCCGCTCACCAAGGAGGAGACCCTCCTCAACTGCTACAACCTCATCGTCGGCGGCGACGAGACCGCCCGCCTCGCCATGAGCGGCGGCGTGCTGGCCCTCATCGACCACCCCGAGCAGTGGAAGAGGCTCCTCGCCGACCCCGCCGCCGTCGACCCGGCCGTCGAGGAGATCCTCCGCTGGACGTCCCCCGCCTCCCACGTGGGCCGTACGGCCACGGCGGCGACCGAACTGCGGGGCACGCGCATCGAGGAGGGCGACATCGTCACCCTCTGGACCCCGGCGGCCAACCGTGACGAGCGGGCCTTCGACGAGCCGGACACCTTCGACCTCGCGCGCTCCCCCAACCGCCACGTCACCTTCGGCCACGGCGCCCACTTCTGCATCGGCGCCCATCTGGCCCGCACCGAACTCCGCACCCTCCTCCACACGCTGCGCACCCACGCCACGAGCATCGCCCTGACGGGCCCGCCCCGCCGCATCGAGTCCAACTTCATCACCGGGATCAGCTCCCTGCCGGTGGCGCTCAGCGGCTGACCGGCGTCTCCCGGCCGAGGCGGGAGAGCTTCTCCGGGTTGCGCACCGCGTAGAGGCCGGTGATCAGGCCGTCGTCGAGGCGCACGGCCAGCACGCTGTCCGTCCTGCCCGCGACCTCGACGAGGAGCGCGGGGCGTCCGTTGACCTGGAGCGGGCGCAGCGTCGCCGCGGGGGCGAGGCGGGCCAGGACGGCGGTCACCGGCTCGGCGCCCACGATGGGCGAGAGGGCGGCGCGGACGACTCCGCCGCCGTCGGTCAGCAGGACGACGTCCGGCGCGAGGACGTCGAACAGGCGCCGCATGTCGCCCGTCTCGACCGCCTCCCGGAAGGCGTCGAGCGCGTCGCGGGGCCCGGCGGCGGGCACGTCGCCGCGCGGCCGCCGGGCGGCGACATGGACCCGCGCGCGGTGGGCGATCTGCCGTACGGCGGCGGGGGACTTGCCGACGGCCTCGGCGATCTCGTCGTACCCGAGGTCGAAGACCTCGCGCAGCACGAACACCGCGCGCTCGGTCGGCGCGAGGGTCTCCAGCACGAGCAGCATCGCCATCGACACGCTCTCGGCCAGCTCCACGTCCTCGGCGACGTCCGGCGCGGTCAGCAGCGGTTCGGGGAGCCACGGCCCGACGTAGGACTCCTTGCGGCGGCGGAGCGTCCGCAGCCGGGTGAGGGCCTCGCGCGTGGTGATCCGTACGAGGTACGCGCGGGGGTCGCGCACGGTCCCGAGGTCCACGCCGGCCCAGCGCAGCCAGGTCTCCTGGAGGACGTCCTCGGCGTCGGCGGCCGAGCCGAGCATCTCGTAGGCGACCGTGAAGAGGAGATTGCGGTGCGCCACGAAGGCCTCGGTGGCGGGGTCCGCGGGGGTGCCGCGCGCGTTCATTCCGGCTCCTGCCTGCCTGTGGGTACGGGCCGTAGGGGTCACGCACAAGATGCCGCGCGCGGCGCTCCTGTGACGCCCGTGCCACGTGGCCTACGTCACATCGCGGCGCTGTCACAGGGCGCGGGGGAGCGGCTTCTTCATGGCGACACGATGCCAAGCCATGCGGAAGGAAACGCCATGGAACCCCGTCTCAACCTGATGACCAACCCGCTCGGTACCAAGGTCGGCAAGCGGGTCTACAGCGTCAACCTGGCCATCCAGGAGGCGTCACTGCCCAAGTCCCTGCTGGAGCTGGTGGAGCTGCGCGTCAGCCAGATCAACGGCTGCGGCTGGTGCGTCGACGTGCACACCCAGGAGGCGGCGCGCGCCGGGGAGGCCGCGCTCCGGATCAACCTGGTCGCCGCCTGGCGCGAGTCCACCGTGTTCACGGACGCCGAGCGGGCCGCGCTGGCGCTCGCCGAGGAGGGCACCCGGATCGCCGACGCCCACCTCGGGGTCTCCGACGAGACCTGGGCCCGGGTGCGCGAGCACTACGACGACGACCAGACCGCGGCGCTGATCTCGGCCGTCGCCATGATCAACGCCGCCAACCGGTTCAGCGTGATCACGCGCATGCAGGGCGGCACCTACGACCCGGCCGCGTTCGCCGCGCTCGCGACCGACGGCGCGTGAGGCGAGGCGAGGTGACGTGAGGTGACGTGAGGTGACGTGAGCCCCGGGGCCCGCTCCCGCGCTACGGCCGCCCCTCCTCCAGCAGGCCCGAGCGGGCCAGGCGGTAGGCGAGCTGGGCGCGGCTGCGGGCCTCGAACTGGTCCGAGGCGGCCCTGACGTGGTTGGCGACCGTGCGGGCGCTCATGCCCAGCCGGGCGGCGATGGTCTGGTCGGTGTGCCCCTCCACCATCAACCGGAGCACGGCCCTCCGCTTCGCGTCGGTCAGCGGCGCGGGGCGGGAACGGGGCTGGGCGAAGGTCACCGCGTCGGCCCTCTCCCAGGCGTTCTCGAAGACGTTCGCGAGATACGCGACGATCGCGGGGTGCTCGACGGCCAGCGCGTTCTCCCGCATGTCCGTGCCCGCCACCGGGATGAACGCGACGGTGCGGTCGTAGATCACCAGGCGGTCGAAGAGTTCGTCGAGGGTGCGGAACTCGCCGCCCGCCTCGGTGAGTTTCTCCATGTACGCGAGGGTCGGGCCGTCCGAGCGCGCGGAGTGCTGGTAGAGCGTGCGGCGCCGCACGCCGCGGCCGATCATCTCGTACTCCCAGTCCAGCACGGTCTCCAGCACGGCGGGCGGGCGGGCGCCGCCGGGCTGGAGGGTGAGCGCCTCCTCCCGGCAGCCGTCGGCCCCGGCCCGCAGCGCGGCGTAGACGGTGGCGCGGCCCTGGAGCAACCGCCCGGCGGAGGCGGCCGTCCGCCGTGCCTCGTGGTACGCGGTCTCGGCCTCGGCGTAGCGCGCCTGGACGCGGAGCAGGGCCTGCTGCTGTTCGAGGATCGCCTGCTGGACGGGGCGGGCGTGCCGTGACAGGGCGATGTCGGGCGGCACGGGGGCGTATGCGCCCGGGTCGTCCGGCGCGGGGCGCACGAGGCCGTTCCGGAGCAGGCACTCGGGCACCTCGCCCGTGATCCGGCCCTTCGTCACCGCTTCGCGGTAGCGATCGAGTCCCTGGCCGCACAGCGGTGTGGAGCCGCTCCGATCCTGTGCTCCGGCGCTGCCGCACATGGTGTCCCCTTCACTTCTTCTCCGGCGGGCCCCGCGCACCGCCGGCCGTTGAAGGGTGCCCTCTTTCTCGTCACCGGTGCAACGCGACCCCGTGCCGCGCCCGTCAGTCGAGAGGGTGGGTGCGGCAGGTCCGCAGAATCTCGTCGGACAGTTCGGGCTGGACGTGGCTCACGGCGCGGGCGAGGGTCATCGCCCCGACGAGCCGGCTGAGCAGCAGCACCGCGCGCTCCCGCGCCTCCTGCGCGGTGAGCTCCCCCTCGTGCTCGCGGGCGAACTCCTCGGCGAAGCCGGTGAGGTACCCCTCCACGCCGGCCGCGTAGGCGCTCTGGATCGTGTCGCTGTGCCGTCCGGCGTCGATGACCAGGGAGGCGGAGGGGCAGCCGCCGTCCGAGGCGTCGCGGTGGGCGGCCGAAAGGTAGTTGTCCACCACTCGCTTCAGCGCTGGGCCGTTGAGATCGGCGCCTTCCTCCAGGAACTGCTCCAGGGAGCCCAGGGAGGCTTCGAACGAGGCGCCGCACGCCTCGGCGGCCAGATCGTCCTTGGACGCGAAGTGGTTGTAGAAGCCGCCGTGGGTCAGGCCCGCCTCCTTCATCAGTTCGGCGATGCCCACGGCATCGACGCCCTGCGAGCGGAACATGCGCCCGGCTGCCTCGACGATGTTCTGCCGGTTCCTGGCCTTGTCTTCCCTGGTGATCCGCGGCATGGCCGCCCTCCTGTGCCGGCAGTGGTGCTTGACGTGTTTGACGTTTTCGATGTTACCTCTCATCATTCTTTTTAATGATGGACATCATCAAAGAGCGAGTGGAGGCGCCTATGCGCACCGTGGAGCACACGCGGCAAGGGGAAGCCGCACGGGTACTGACGCTGAGGGAGGGGGCCCGCAGGCCGACTCCCGGCGGCGGAGAGGTCCTGGTCCGCATGCTGGTCCGGCCCATCCATCCGGGGGACCTGATCGGTGTGGAGGGTCTGCCGGGCCAGCCCGAACAGCAGTCGGGGGCCCGGACTCCCGGAGTGGAGGGGATGGGCGTCGTCGAGAGCGTCGGAGCGGACGTCCGCACACTGCGCCCAGGCCAGCGGGTGGCGGTTTTCCCGGCGCCGGGAACGTGGGGCGACTTCGTCGCGGTCCCAGCCGATCTGGCGGTGCCGGTGCCGGACGGGGTCGGCGACGAGACCGCGGCCCTGATGCTGGTCAACCCGCTGACGCTGCGCATGCTGTACCGCGCGATCGAGAAGGCCCTGCGCGGGCAGACGGGTCCGGTTCTCCAGACCGCCGCCGGATCGTCCATCGGCAGGCTGGTCGGCGCAGCCGCGGTCCGGCACGACCTGCGGCTGATCAACCTCGTGCGCAGCACCTCCGGTGCCGAGAAGACGCGGACGCTGTACCCCTCCCAGCCCACGATCGCGACGTGCGACGACGACTGGCGGGAACAAGTCCGCCGCCATGCCGGTGAGCGGGGCGTCCAGGTGGTCCTCGACTGCGTCGGCGGCCCCATGACCCAGGACCTCGCCGAACTGCTCGCCGACGGCGGCACTCTGATCTCCTACGGACATCTGAGTTCCGGCACGACATCGTTGGAGGCGCTGCCGCTCATGGCGCGGGAGCTGACGGTGCGGGGAGTGTCGATACTGCACTGGACGAGCCGCACCCCCGGGGAGCGGGCTGAGGATGTCGCCTTCGCCCGGGACCTGGCGCAGAACACGCCGGATCTGCTCGACGTCGCGGCCAGTTACGACCTCGCCGACTTCAAGGCGGCCATCGAGCACGCCCGCCGCCCGGCCAAGAGCGGAACCGTCCTGCTCACCACACCGCGGACGGCCGATTCCGGAAACGAGGCCGCCTGATGAAGATCGGAATGCTCGGAGCCGGAGAAATCGCCCAGGCCATCGCCCGGCACGCGATCCGTCACGGCCACGAGGTCGTGTTCAGCAACAGCCGAGGACCCGCCTCCCTGGCCCCGCTGGTCGAGGACCTCGGCACGCTCGCGGCAGCCGCGACTCCCGAGGAGGCCGCCGCCGCGGACCTCGTCGTGCTCGCGGTCCCCTGGCCGCGGATCCCTGACGCCGTCGCCGGGCTCCCCCGCCTGGACGGAACCGTCGTCATCGACGCCACCAACCAGTTCGCCACCCTTTCCCCGGAACCGGAGATCGCCGACCTGGGCGACCTCACCGGCAGCGAATACGTGGCCTCCCTGCTTCCCGGCGCACGCGTGGTCAAGGCGTTCAACGCCCTCTACGGGCAGTTCATCGCAGCCGATCCCCGCCACGAGGCGGGGCGTCAGGTGCTGTTCCTCGCCGGTGACGACGCCGATGCCAAGAACAGCGTGAGAGATCTGACCTCCGAGTTCGGCTTCGCCCCCGTCGACCTCGGAACGCTGCGCGAGGGAGGACGCCTCATGCAGCTCGGCGGTCCCGTGTCCGCCCTCCACGCCCTCAAGCAGGACTGATCCCGCCAACCCGCTCGTGCTCCTCGTGTCCGCGCGGAGCGCCTCGCCTCACGAAAGAGATGTTCATGTCCGACCCGACCTCGGCACCCGGCGCCCAGCCCCTCCTGCGGCCTGTTCAACTGGGCGCGCTCAGGCTGCCCAACCGCGTCGTCATGGCTCCCATGACGCGCTCCCGGGCCGACAACGAGGAACTGGCCCCCACCGCCCTGCACGCCACCTACTACACGCAGCGCGCCGGCGCCGGCCTGATCATCAGCGAAGGGACCTGGGTCAGCACGGACGCGATCGGCTTCATCAACGTCCCCGGCATCTACACCGAAGCGCAGACCGCCGGCTGGACCAAGGTCACCGAAGCTGTGCACTCCGCGGGAGGCAGGATCGTCTCGCAACTCGGCCACGCCGGCGCCGCCTCCCACCCGGATCACCACGGCGGCAGGCTCCCCGCCGGCCCTTCGGCGATCAATCCCCACGAGATGTCCTACACCCCCGAAGGGCCGAAGGACTCCCTCACCCCACGGGCCCTGAGCGCCGCGGAGATCGCCACCACGATCGGCGCCTACCGGCAGGCAGCCGCCAACGCGCTGCGCGCCGGATTCGACGGCCTGGAGATCCACGCGCAGATATCCCACCTCGTGGCCCAGTTCCTCAACCCACGGCTCAACCAGCGCACCGACGCCTACGGCGGCACCAGCGAAAAGCGGGCCCGGTTCCTCCTCGACGTCGTGGACACCGTCGCCGGCGTGTGGGGCAGCGACCGCATCGGGATCAAACTCTCGCCCTACTGGAATCACGGACCCGCCTTCACCGCGGACGCCGAGACGCTGGACGAGTACGACCAGCTCCTCAAGCGCCTGGGCGACAGCAACCTGGCCTACCTCCACCTCCTCGGCCCCGAACCCGGCACAGGAACCGACACCCTCACCGCATTCACCCGCTACCGCGCCCACTACGACGGCGCCGTCATCGCCGGCCTCGGCTTCACACAAGCGAGCGGCAACGAGCTGCTCGAACGGCAACTGGCCGACGCGGTCTCCTTCGGCGCCCCCTTCATCGCCAATCCGGACCTCGTCGATCGATTCGCCCACGGCCACCCCCTCGCCGCCGACGACCGCGACACGCACTTCGCGGGTGGCGCGGAGGGATACACGGACTACCCCACGGTGACCGGCTCCTCCTAGCGGCGCTTCGTCTGGCCGCCCGTCAACGCCGTCAGCGTCCGTCGCCGGAGGCCCCGTAGTGCGCGGCGAGTGCCGTGGCGCGGTCGTGCAGGGAGGCGCGCAGCCACTCGGGGGCGAGGGCCTCCGCGGACGTGGCGAGCTGCCACAGCGCCCATTCGGCGTGCCGCGCGTCCTGGAAGGTGACCTCCATCCGCAGTCTGCCGTCCGGCTCGGCCTCCTCGGACCGTACGGCCAGCGCGGTGCCCACCAGTTCCTCGCGCCGCCCCGGGTCCACCCGTACGTGCACGGCGACCTGGTCGCCGCCGGTCCGGAAGCGTGTGCCGCGTTCCTGCCAGACCCGGCCCAGGTCGATCCGGTCGGGCCGCTGGGCGGGCTCGTCGAGCGCCTCGGCGGCCCGCACCCGGGACAGCCGGTAGGTGCGGTCGGCGCCCGACCGGGTGGCCAGCAGGTAGCCCTGGTCGCGGACCGTGACGAGGCCGAGCGGGTCCACCGTGCGCCATGCCGGGGCCCGGTCCACGGGCGCGTAGCGCAGCCGCAGCTTGCGCCCGGCCAGCACCGCGCGCCGGACCTCGGTCACGATCGCGTCGGGAATCTCCTCGGCGGTCCGCCTGCGCGAGAGGAGGTCGGTCTCCGGGTCGACGAGCAACCGCTCGGCGACGTCGGCCGCCGTTTCCTGGTAGCTGTCGGGCAGCGCGTCCACGACCTTGAGCATGGCCGAGGCGAGCGCCGAGCCGAGGCCGAACACCTGGGTGCCGCGCCGCGATCCGGCGACCATCAGGGCGAGCGCCTCGTCCTGGCTCAGCCCGGTCAGCCGCGTCTGGAAGCCGGGCAGCAGCGCGAACCCGCCGTGCCGCCCGCGCTCGGCGTAGACGGGGACGCCCGCGGCGGACAGCGCCTCGATGTCGCGCAGCACGGTGCGGGTGGACACCTCCAGCTCGCGGGCGAGCGTGGCCGCGGACAGCCGTCCGCGCTGGCGCAGCAGCAGCACCAGCGAGACCAACCGGTTGGCGCGCATGCGAAAACCCTACCGAATACGTGACACAGGGTGTCGTGATCTGTTGGCAGGCTCTCCGAGCGTGACGTGCGTGACGTACGCACTGCCGATCGAACGAAGGGACCTCAAGTGGCTGTGGAGAGAACGGCGGTCAACCCGTGGGCGTGGTCCGTGGAACGGGGGTACAACCAGGGCGAGCTGGTCACCGGCCCCGCCCGGACCCTGTACCTCGCGGGGCAGACCGCGATGAGCGGCGAGGGCGAGCCCCTGCACGCGGGTGACATGGGGGCGCAGTTGGCGCTCAGCCTGGACAACCTGGAGGCCGTGCTCGGCGAGGCCGGCATGTCCCTCGCGCACCTGGTCCGGCTCAACGTCTACGCCACGGACGTGGACCTGCTCTTCCAGCACTACGGCGTGCTGGCCTCGCGGCTCGGCGCCGCCGGGGCGGCACCGGCGACGACGATGCTCGGGGTGCCCCGGCTCGCGCTCCCGCCGCTGATGGTCGAGCTGGAGGGGACCGCCGTGGACTGACGGGAGCGGAACGCCCTGCGGTAGGCGGACGGCGTGGTGTCCAGGGCGTCCCGCATGCGCTGCCGCAGGTTCGTCCCGCTGCCGAGCCCGGTCCTGGCCGCGATGTCGTCCACGGGCAGCTCCGTGGACTCCAGCAGGTGGCGCACGCGCTCCAGCCGCGCGGAGGCGAGCCAGGCGGCGGGGGAGAGCCCGGTCTCCTGCCGGAACCGGCGGGTGAACGTCCGTACGCTCATGTGGCAGTGCGCGGCGAGGTCCCCGAGGGACAGCCGCCGGTCCAGGTGCTCCGTCATCAGCGTCCGCGCCCCCGCCGTCGAGGTCCCCGCGTCCTCCCGGACCGGGTGCTCGACGTACTGGGCCTGCCCGCCGTCCCGCAGGGGCGCGACCACGTTGTAGCGGGCCACGCGGTTCGCCACCGCGCTGCCGTGGTCCTCCCGGACCAGGTGCAGGCACAGGTCGATGGCCGCGGCGCCGCCGGCCGAGGTGAGGATGCCCCGGTCGGCGACGAACAGCGGATTGGTGTCGAGATCGACGGCGGGGAAGAGCCGCCTGAACTGCCGTGCGTAGCGCCAGTGCGTCGCGGCCCGGCCGCCGTCCAGCAGACCGGCGGCGGCGAGGACGAACGAGCCGGTGCACAGGGACACCAGCCGGGCGTGCCGCCGGGCCGCGCGCAGCGCCTCCGCGACACGGGGGTCCACCGCGCCGTCCTCGACCACGGCGGGGCAGCGGGTCCCCGCGACGATCACCGTGTCGGCGTGCTCCAGCAGGGACAGGTCGCCCTGGGGCGTGACGCCGTACCCGTTCACCGTCGGCACCGGGGAGCCGTCCGGGGTGCAGGTGCGCACCTCGTAGGCCGCGTCTCCCGCGCCCGTCCCGACCCCGGCCAGCATCTGGGCCGGGATGCTCAGATCGAAGGCCACCACCGGTGCGAGGGCGAGAACGGCCACGTGGTGAGGCGTCGCGACAGTCATGGCCCAATAGTTGCAGATAGTGGCCCCCGGGCCACTTCTGGGCCGTCCGGGACCGGCGGAGACTGAAGCCGTTCCGCACGCGAGCACCGGGAGAATCCCCGGTCCACACCTTGGAAGGTGGCCCTCAGCCATGTCCGTCCCCGCCGTCGATCCCGAGATCCAGACGCTTCTCGACACCGCCGACACCGGCGTCTTCCCCGTCCACGGCCTGGACGAGGTCCTCGCCGACCCCGAGCGCTACGCGCTCCTGCGCGACCTCCCCGACACCCCCGCCGACGACCGCGTCGAGGTCCGGGACCTGCACATCCCCGGCCCCGGCGGGCAGTTGCGGCTGCGGGTCTACCGGCCCCGCACGGCCGAGGAGCTGCCGATGATCCTCTACGTGCACGGCGGCGCCTACACCTACGGGTCCCCCGAGGCCGAGGAGGGGCGGTCCCTGCGCTACGCCCGCGACGTCCGTGCCGTCGTCGTCTCCGTCGACTACCGCCTCGCCCCCGAACACCCCTTCCCCGCCGGGGCCGACGACGCCTACGCGGCCCTGACCTGGATCGCCGCCCACGCCGCCGAACTCGGCGGCGACCCCGCGCGCATCGCGGTGGCCGGCGGCAGCGCCGGGGGGAACATCGCGGCCTCCACCGTGCTGCGCGCCCGCGACCGGTCAGGCCCGCGCCTGCTCTTCCAGTCCCTGACCTACCCGGGCGTGGACGCCGGCCTGGCCACCGGCTCGGCACGGGAGTTCACCGACACCCCGGTCCTGAACCGGGCCGCGCTGGAACTGGCCGTGCGGTACTACGCGCAGGACAGCCACGCCGCCCGCAACGACCCGTACGCCTTCCCGATCCGCGCCGCCGACCTCGGCGGGCTGCCGCCCGCCTACATCGCCGTGGCGGAGATCGACCCGCTCCGCGACGAGGGCCGCGACTACGCCGCGCGCCTGTCCGCCGCCGGTGTCACCACCGAACTCGTCCAGGTCCCCGGGGCCGTTCACGGCTTCGACCTCCTCTTCCCGCAGGCCCGCGTCAGCGAGCGCAGCCTCGCCGACCAGGTACGCGCCCTGCGCGAGGCACTGCACTCCTGAGGCCCCTGGCTGCTCTGCGCGTGCTGCGCGTACTACGCGTACTGGGCGGCGTACTCCCCGGTGGGGGCGATGGGGGTGATGACGTCGATCAGGACGCCGTCGGGGTCGGCCACGATGAAGTGCCGCTGCCCGAACTCCTCGCTGCGCAGGCCGAGAACGGGCTCCAGCCCCTCGCGGACGACGAGCCGCTGCCACTCCGCGTCCACGTCCTCGACCTCGAAGTTGAGCAGCAGCCCCCGGGCGGTGGCGCGACGGTCCTCCGGGAGGGTCGGGTGGGTGTGGTCGAGGAGGGCCAGCTCGTACCCCGCCTCTGCGGGGGCGCCCGGGCCTCCGGGGTGCCGGAGGCTGACGTACCAGTCCGCCTCGAAAGTCGTCGTGAAGCCCAGCAGGCCGGTGTAGAAGTCGCGGGACTCCTTCAGCCGCGCCGTGCAGATCACCGCGTACAGGCTGGTCAGTCGCATCGCGGAACCCAACCCCTCTCGTTTTCGCATACCATCGGTATGTCAAGGTGGGGTGCACGCTATTCGGCGTACCGTTGGTATGTCAACGAGAGGGGCATGTGGTGCCGGAGCAGGGCGTACGGGAGCGGCAGCGGGAGCGGACCCGGCTGGCGCTGCTGCGGGAGAGCAGGCGGCTCTTCTCGGAGCGCGGCTACGCGGCCGTCGGGCTGGCCGAGCTGGTCCGGGCCGCCGGGGTCACCAAGGGCGCGCTCTACCACCACTTCCCCGGCGGCAAGACGGACCTCTTCCGGGCGGTCCTGGAGGAGGCCCAGCGCGAGGTGGCGCTGCGGGTGGCCGCCGCGGCCGAGGCGCGGGAGGACCCGTGGGAGCAACTGACGGCCGGGTGCCGGGAGTTCCTCGCCGCCGCCACGGCGCCGGAGGCCGAGCGCGTCATGCTGGTGGACGGCCCTGCCGTGCTCGGCTGGAACGAGTGGCGGGCCATGGACGAGGCCGCCTCGGCCCGTCATCTCACCGAGGCGCTGACCGCCCTCGCCGAAGCGGGCGTCATCACCCCGCAACCCGTCGCGCCCCTGGTCCACCTGCTGTCGGGGGCGATGAACGAGGCGGCGCTCTGGCTGGCCTCCCCCTCCGCCGGGCCCGGGGACCTGGCGCACACCACCGCGGCCCTCGACCGCATGCTCCGGTCGCTGCGCGCCGACTGACCGCCCGGGGCCGGGGCCGGGGCCGGGGTCGCGGTCGCCGGGACCCACGGCCGTCTAGGGGCCTACGGGACGGGTCGGTGCCAGCCCCCGAGGTCGCGCCCTTCCTCCGCGAGCCACGCCGACGGCGACGTCCGCATGAGGGCGGTGAAGTCCCGTACGAGATGGCTCTGGTCGTGGTACGCGCACTCCGCCGCGACCCGCGCCCAGGAACCGGCCCCGGCTCCGGCCCGCTCCACGGCCGCCGACAACCGCGCGACGCGGGAGGCGAACTTCGGGCCGACGCCCAGCTCCCGCCCCATCACGTGCCGCAGTTGACGCGGGCTCAGATGCGCGCGCCGCGCCAGCTCGTCCACGGGCACGCGCCCCTGGGAGGCGCCGATGAGCCGCATCGTCTCCACGACGTCCCGGGGGACGTCCGCGGGCCGGGCCCGTTCCAGCCGCGCCAGCAGCCGTACGCGCATCACCTCCGCGCGCCGCTCCGGTGGCAGTCCCGCCAGCTCCTCCGCCAGCTCGTCCACCCACGGCAGCAGCGCCTCGGCGCGCACGCCGCCCGCGTCCACCTCGCGGGGCGGCACCCCGGTCAGCCGCCGCATCGCCGGGAGCGACAGTTCGGCGTACACCATCGGCTGCCCGGGCCGCAGCACCTGGCCGGCCGTGCCCGCCCCGGGCCGCATCAGCCCGGCGACGACGGCCCCCAACCGCTCGGCCCGCCCGTCGTACTCCACCTCGAAGGGCGCCCCGAGCCCGACGACGAGCCGTGCGGAGAGCGAGGGCAGCGCGCGGTGCACACGGGGTGCCCCCGTGTGCTCACTGGCCGCGACGACCCCGATCCCGGCCGCCCGGCACGCCTGACGCAGCTCCGGCCCTGCTTCCATCCGCCCATGGTCGCACCGCCCGCCGGACGGCACCCCTCAGCGGGACAGCGTCGCCTCCGTCGGGCCCTTCGGGCGGACCGTGAAGCCGAAGGACGTGGTCGTGGGGGTGGCGTGGAAGGCCGGGGTATGGGCGGGGAGGAGGCGTTCGAGGAGGGAGGTGGACTCGCGGAGGGCGAACTGGGTGCCGAGGCAGGCGCGGGGGCCGAGGCCGAAGGGGTAGTAGGCGCCCGGGTGGGCGGGGCGGGCGTCCGGGGTGCGGAAGCGGCCGGGGTCGAAGCGCTCGGGGTCGGGCCACAGGGCCGGGTCGCGGTGGGTGAGGTAGGGGCAGACCAGGAGGTCGGCGCCCGCCTCGACGGCGTACCCCGCGAGGGTGTCGGACTCGGCCGCGTGGCGGGGGAGGATCCAGGCCGACGGGTAGAGGCGGAGGGTCTCCTGGACGAGGGCCTGGATGGCCTTGCGGCGCTCCGGAGAGCCCTCCGGGCCCGCCGCCAGGGCCTGTTCGCGGGCCTCGGGGTGGCGGTCGAGGAGGAGGTAGAGCCAGGTCAGGGTGGTGGCCGTGGTCTCGTGACCGGCGGCGAGGAGGGTGACCAGCTCGTCGCGGACGAGCTGGTCGGTGTACTCGGGGTGCTCCTCGGCGGCGTCGGTCAGGACGCGCAGCAGGTCGCCGGTTTCGCCCGCGCGGGCCTCGGCCATGGCGCGGTGGGCGACCGCGTCGATACGGGCCAGCTCGTCGGCGACGGCCTCGCGCGCGTCCCCCGTGTCGGCGGGGAGCGTGGGCAGGACCTCCGCGACGGCCTGCACGGCGTTCAGCTCGTGCTCGGTGTCCTCGTCCAGGGGGCGCCCGGTGAGGGTGCGCCAGATGGTGTCCAGGGCGAAGCGGTGCATCTCGCGCCCGACGTCGAGGGGTTCGCCGGAGCGGGCGTACGCCTCCCAGCGCTCGGCGGTGCACCGCGCCGCCTCCTCGATCCGCCGCTCGTGGCGGCGCATCCCCGGGCCGGTGAACTGGTGCTGGAGCAGGCGGCGTTGGCGCTTCCACGCCGGGCCCGTGGCGGACAGGACGCCGTCGCCGACGAGGAGCCGGGCCCGGTGCGAGCGCTTGACGTACACCTCGGGGCGCCGGGCGAGGACGTGCTGGACGGCGTGCGGCTCGGTCACCAGCACGGTCCGCGCCGGGCCGAGGCGGAACGCGGCGACGCCCCCGTACCGCCCGCGCACCTCGGTCAGCAGGTCGACGAGGGCGCCTCCCCCGGCCCCCCAGCGCTCCACGAGCGCGGGGTCGGCCTCGGGGAGGGGCGCGGCGGACGCGGCTTCGGCCTCTGCTCGGATCTCCACCGTACGGACTGTACGGGAGGCGTCGCGGCCGGTGACAGGCGTACGCGGGTCAACGCCCGTCCGTCGCGCGGGTGATCGCCGACTCGACGGCCGCGACCCGGTCCGCGAGCAGGCCGAGAGCGCCGACGGCGCGTGCCACCGGGTCGGCCTCGTCGCCGCCGAGGGCCCGGGCGCGGACGGAGGTGCGCTTGATCTCCTCCCAGCGCGCGGCCTGTCCGGGGGTGAGGGCGCCGCGCAGCTCGGCGAGCTTGAGGAGGTTCGCCTCGGCGCCGCTGGTGAGGGTCTGGGCCTCGGCGGCGTAGTGGTCCTCGACGAGCGCGTGCAGCTCGGCGTCGGTCATGACGGGCTGGACGCGACGGGCGATCTTGTTCATGTCGCGGTACGAGCCCTGGAGCCGGAACGGCGGCTCCGTGCGCGTCGCGTCGCTCTGCGCGGCGGACGCGAGATAGGCGCGGTTGACGTCGAGGACCGTCGCGCGGGCGGTGAGCAGATGGCGCAGCACCGCGAGGACCTGGTCGAGTTCGGCCGCCGGGAGGGGGCGGGCGAGCTGGTCGGCGCGTGCCGAAGGGTCCTGCTCCGCGAGGCGGACGAGCACGCCGAGATCGTCGCGCACGCGGTCGGCGAGCGGGGCGAGGAGCGGGTGCGAGGTCAGCGCGTTCTCGACGAAGCTGAGGGCGAAGAGGTGCTCCTTGCCGGTGAGGACATCGCCCAGGTTCCATACGTCCGCGCGGTTGGCGAGCATGTCCGGCACCCGGAAGCGGCTGCCGTCGCCGGTGTACGGGTTGCCCGCCATGCACACGGCGAAGCGCTTGCCCCGCAGGTCGTACGTGCGTGCCCGGCCGTTCCACACGCCCTCGACGCGGCGCGTGGCATCGCACAGCGGGATGAAGCGCTGGAGCAGCTCGGGGGAGGTGTGCTGGATGTCGTCCAGGTACAGGAGGGTGTTGGAGCCCGCCTCCAGCGCGAAGTTGATCTTCTCGACCTCCTGCCGGGCCATCGCGTTGGGCGCCTCGGCGGGGTCGAACGAGGTCACGGCGTGGCCCAGCGCCGGGCCGCTGACCTTGACCAGGACGAGGCCGAGCCGCTCCGCGACGTACTCCATGAGCGTCGTCTTGCCGTAGCCCGGCGGCGAGACGAGCAGCAGCAGGCCTCCCGTGCCGCCGCCTCCCGCGCCCGCCGCGTCGGCGGTGCCCATCTGGCGGGCCAGGCTGTCGCCGACGAGCGGCAGGCAGACCTCGTCCACGAGCCGCCCGCGCACGAACGACGACAGCGCGCGCGGCCGGTGGTCCTCCAGCCGCAGCCGCTCCCGCTCGGCGGCGACCAGCGCGGTCCGCTGCCGCTGGTACGCGCGGAACCCGGGCACGTCGTGGGCGCGGAAGCCGTCCGTACGGGCGAGGAACTCGTCGATCCGCAGCGTCAGCGCCCCGTCCTCGACGCGCGGGTGGGCGCCGAGCAGCCCGGTGACCCGCTCCTCGACGGGCGCCTCCAGGGCGTAGCGGGGGAGGTCGGGGCAGAGTTCGGCGGCGACCGCCTCGGCCAGGTCGCCCGGCGCGAGGGGCTCGCCCGCGGCGCGCGCGTACGAGCCGAGCCACGTCTCGGCGAGCTGCCGCCGGTCGGCGAGCCGGTCGAGCGCGGCGAGGTCGCTCTCGTACGCCCCGGCGTCGGCGGTGCGGCGGAACTTGTCGAGGAGCGTGCGCGTCGCGGCGCTCAGCACGAAGCCCTCGGGGGAGAGGGTGAGTTCGTCGAAGAGGTACGCGGCGGCCGCTGACGAGAGGGGTCCCGCGTCGGCCTCCTCCGGTTCCGGCAAGGACCCCGCCATGGACCCCGACACCGACTCCGCCAGCGCCTCCGCCAGTTCGTCCTTCAGCTCCGCGACGGCCTCGTGCGCCCCGAAGGCGTCGCGGGCCCGGGCGAGCGAGGCCGCGCGCCGCGCCCAGGCGGTGCGCCGGCCGGCGTCCGTGCCGTGCGCCCAGAAGAGCTGGGCCGCGGCGCGCGCGGCCGGTTCGTGGCACAGCGGGCCCGCGCCCTCGCGCAGCCGCAGCAGCGCGGCGAGGATCAGGGCCGCGTCGTGGTCGTGGACGCCGCGCTCGTACCCCTCGTCGTAGGCGTCCCGCGCGGCGCGCTCCACCAGGCCCGCGAGGTCGTCCGTCGCCGCGAGGGCCTCGGCGCCGTGCTCGGCGAGGAGCCGCGCGGCCAGGTGCTCGGCCCGGTAGACGGCGGGGGACTCGGACGGGACGGCGCGGTCCCAGTACGGGCGCGTGGCGAGGAAGTCCGGGTCGGTGACGGGCGCGCGGTAGTCGGTGCCGGAGAGGGCGAGGGCGAGGCCGTCGCCGTGCGGGACGAGCGTGAGGTCGAGGGGCTGGGTGTTGACGGCGAAGCGGTGCCGCCCCAGGCGTACGGTCCGGCCGCCGTCGGAGTAGAGGTCGTCCCGGTCGCGCAGGGCGCGCGCGGCCTCCTGGCCGAGCGCGGCGAGCCGGTCGTCCAGCTCCTGCGCCCGCCCCGGCTCGTCGAGTTCCCGCAGCTCCTCGGCCGTGCGGCGGACCTTGGCGACCATCGGGTCGGAGGCGAAGAACGCGGACACGGCGTCGGCGTCGGGCAGTTCGCGCGCCCGGCGGGCGAGGGTGCGCAGCACGCGGGACGCGGCCGCGGCGCGCTGCTCCGCGCGGCGGGAGCGGGCGTCGGCGAGGGACTGCTTGCGCGCGGAGAGGAGTTCGTGGATCTCGGCGCGCTTGGCGTCGAGTTCGGCCAGGTGCGCGTCGTCCTCCGCGAAGCGGGACTCCAGGTTCTCCACCCGTACGAGCAGCCGCGCCAGCTCCTCGTCGCACGCCTCCGGCGTGTCCGCGGCGGCGAGCGCGCCCGCGACGGCCTGGCCCAGCAGCGCGAACTCGGCGCCGAATTCGGCCCGGCCCTCCTCCGCGAGCAGCGCGCGCCGCCGGGCCTCCAGCGTGGCGCGGGCCCGGTTGACGGCGCCGAGGACGGCGGCGATGTGCTCCAGGACGGCGGTGCGCACGGTCGCGTCGCCGGTGTCGAGCGCGGAGACGACGTCGGTCACGGTGCGCAGCCCGTCGGCCAGCTCGTCGATCCGCCCGGCGACGGGGCCCGCCGCGGCGGCGGTGGTCAGCGCCCCGGCCTCCGCGACGAGTTCCTCGACGTCCTCGTGGTAGGCGGCGAAGGCGCCCGCGTCGGCGAGGTGGTTCACGGCGCGCTGCCCGTAGGAGGCCAGCTCGGACTCGGCGTCCGCCGCCAGCGCGTCGATACGGCCGGTGTCCGCGTACCGCGTCTCCTTCAGGGCGAGCAGATGCCCGTGCGCCCGGCGGAGCGCGGTCAGCCCCTCGACCCAGCCGACGGCGGTGCGGGGCGCCTGGCCGCGCAGCCCGCGCACCACCGAGGCGATCCGCGCCGCGGCCTCGTCGAGCGCGTCGGCCGCCTGCCGGGTCAGTTCCCGTACGGTCTCGAACTCGGCCAGCACCTGGCCCGCCGTGCTCCGCACCTCCTCCAGCGGCGCGAGCAGGCCGCCGGTCTCCGCGTCGCCGAGCCAGGGGTGGCTGTCGGCGGTCCGCGCGCAGAGGGCGAGCAGCTCCTGGTAGACCTCGGCCGTCGGGGTGGTCTCCGTGGCGGTGCGCGCGACGGTCAGGCAGTCGGCGATGCCCCGGACCAGGTCGGCGTTGCCGATCCGGGCGAGGGCACCGCCGCCCGCGGAGCGCGCGGCGGCCCAGGTGTCGGTGGCGTAGGGCGACGTCCAGGTCTGCAGCGGGTGCACCCGCGCGGGCTCGCCCGTCCCCGGCTCGGTGCGCAGCACGCGCAGCGTCCCGTCGTCGAAGAGCGCGTATCCCCGGCAGACCAGCGGCGCGGCGAACTCCTCGCGGATGGTGTTGTACGACAGCAGCAGGCCGCGCCCGGCCGCCTCGGCGTGGAACGCGAACAGCACGTCCTCGCCGTTGGGCGCGCGCACCGTCCGCTCGTACTCCAGCCCGTCCGTGTCCACGGCGTCGAACGTCTTCGCCGTGCCGTCCGCCAGGCAGTACCCGCCGGGGAAGACCACGCCCTGGTCCTCCGGCAGCCTGCGGCAGCCCTGCCCGATGCCGTCGAGCCGGACGACGGCCCCGGTGAGCCGGCTGAACGCCAGGTAGCGGGCGTGCTCCTCCTTGTACGGGAGGACGCGCAGCAGGGTGAGGGCGCCCGCGCGGGCGTACGCGATCCCGGCGTCCGCGAGCGACTGGAGCGGCTCGGAGACGGGCTCGGACCAGACGCCCTCGCCGGTCTCCGTGTCGTCCTCGGTCTTGAGCGTGAGGGCGCCGCCGACCGTCGAGACGAACAGGCCCTCGCCGACGGCGACATGAGGGTGCCGGCCGAGGACGTGGTCGGCGCGGGTCGTGTCCGTCCAGGTGACGTCGTGGGGCGGCGGGAGGACGTGGTCGCGCTCGCCGCGCGCGTCGAGGAACCGGGCGCTCGTGCCGTCGTCCGCGAGGACCCAGCGCAGCACGCGCACGTCGCCGGGCTTCTCGCCGGTCCGGAAGACGGCGAGGAGCCTGCCCTCGGTGCGCCGCAGCCGCAGCAGCCGCGCGCCCCGGTAGTAGCGGTGCAGGGCCGCGAACTCCCGCCGGAAGTCCGCGTCGTCGAGCAGCCCGGGCACGGCGTCGTACGGCAGCGGCTCCAGCTCGCCGTCGTACAGCCCGAACACGTCCTCGGGGCCGGTCTCGCGCCCGGCCTCGCGGGGGAGCCCGGCGGCCGGGTCGCGGCCGAAGAGCAGGTGGGGGCCGACGGCCACGAGGTCGCGCGGCACGCAGGGCTGCCCGGTGCGCAGCCGCGCGGAGCCGTCGAGCGCGAGGCGCGTCGAGCCGAACTCCTCGGTGCGGCGCGCGTTGAGCGCCTCGGTGCGCGCGGCCAGATCCCCGGCTCGCGCGACGAGCCGGTCCCGCAGCACCTCGTAGGTCCCGGTGTCGAGCCCCTCGGTCATGGGTGGGTTCCCTCCTGGTCGTCAGTGGTGGCTACTGGGCAGGGGCTGCCCCGTGCGGTGCCCCGCAGGCCGCGGCTGCGTCGTGGCTTGTCGCGCAGTTCCCCGCGCCCCTTGAGGGCGCTCCTCGGAGCGCCCCGTCAGGGGCGCGGGGAACTGCGCGAGCAACCGACCCCAACCCGCGGACTGCGGCGGAGAGGAGGGGCAGCCCCTGCCCGGTCCCGAGACGCGAGGCACCCACGATCCGCAGGACACGGCCTGGTCAGCTCCGCGCGGCGGAGGCCTTGCCGTCTCCGTTCAGCTCGGCGAGCGGCATGTCGGCGAGGCCGAGCTGCCGGGCCTTGTCGAGCAGTTCACCGAACTGCTGGGAGCGGTCGCCACCGCCGCTCATCAACTTCATCAGCAGTGCCGACACCGTCAGGTTCCGCACGTCGGACGTGGAGACCGAGCCGACCAGCCGCGTGAGGTCCTCGGTGAAGCTCGCCGTGCCGTCCAGCCACGGCCCGGCCAGGGCCTGCGCGGTCTCGGAGTGCTGGACGAAGCCGTCGACGCCCTTGCCGAGCGCGATGGACGACATCAGCCGGTCGAAGAAGACCGACTCGCCGCCGACGACGCTGATGTCGGCGTTCTCCAGGCCCGTCGCCAGCACGGTCGCCTGCGCCTCGGCCACCTGCCGCTGCACGTCGATCCCCGCGAGCCGGATGTCCTTCTCCGTCTCCAGGCGCAGCCGGTACTCCTCGTGCGCGCGGGAGCTCTCGTCCAGCGCCGCCATCGCCGCGGCCTTCTCGGTCAGGCCCGCCGCCTCGGCCTTGAGGGTGGCCTCGGTGCCCTCGGCCTCCGCACGCATCCGGGCCTCCGTGGCGCGGGCCTCGGCCTCGCCCGCCCTCTCGATCGCGTCGGCCTCCTTCTCCCGGACCAGGACCGCGGCGAGGCCCTCGGCGGCCTTCTCGGCCTTGACGCCCTCCGCGAGCCGGGCCTTGGCCTGCGCGTCCAGGTCCGCGGACTTCAGCCGGGCCTCGGAGAGCGTGATCTCCTCGGCGGCCTTGTGCGTGGCGGCCTGCTCGGCGGCCTCGGCGGCCTTGATGTCCTTGACGAGCCGCTCCTGCGCCTCGGCCTCCGCGGCGATGATCACGGCCTGCCGCTCGCGCTCGGCCTCCTCGACGGCGCGCAGCTTCTTGATGGACTCCTCCTGCTCGGCGACCGTACGGTCCACCGCGACGCGCTCCCTGATGACCTCGGCGATGTCCCGGCGCTCCGCCTCGACCTCCTTCTCGGCGGCGATCCGGGTCAGCTCCGTCTCCCGGTCGCGGGCGATGACCTCCAGGACGCGGTCCTTCTCGATGCGCTCGCTCTCGATGGCGATGACGCGTTCGCGGTTCTTGCGCGCGACCTCGACCTCGCGCGCCTGGTTCTCGCGCTGCACCCCGAGCTGCTCCTCGGTCCGCAGGAACGCGCCCTGGGCGCGCAGCCGCTCCTCCTCCGCGACCCGCGCCGTCTCGGCCTCCTCGCGGGCGCGTACGGTGTCGACCTCGCGCTTCTGCTTGATCTCGGCGTCCGCCTGACGGCGCTCCAGCTCCAGGATGGCCTCGCGCGCGTCGACGTTCTGCCGGGTGATCTCCTTCTCCTCGTCGCGCTGGAACTCGTTGGTGCGCACGTGCTCGACGGCCGTCAGCTCGGTGATCTTCCGGATGCCCTGCGCGTCCAGCACGTTGGACGGGTCGAGCTGGGCGAGCGGCGTCTGCTCCAGGTAGTCGATCGCGGCGTCTTCGAGGCTGTAGCCGTTCAGATCGGTGCCGATCACACGGATGATGCTGTCGCGCAGCTCGTCCCGCTTGGTGTAGAGGTCGGCGAAGTCCATGTGCTTGCCGACGGTCTTGAGCGCCTCGGAGAACTTCGCGTTGAACAGCGCCTGGAGCGTGTCCTGGTCGCTGGCCCGCTCGGTGCCGATCGCCTGCGCGACCTTGATGACGTCCTCGACGGTCTTGTTGACGCGCACGAAGAACGAGATGCGGATGTCCGCGCGGATGTTGTCCCGGCAGATCAGCCCGTCCTTGCCCATGCGGGCGATGTCGATCGTCTTCACCGAGATGTCCATCACCTCGGCCTTGTGCAGCACGGGCAGCACCACCTGCCCGGTGAAGGTCACATCGACCTTCCGCATCTTGGAGACGATCAGCGCCCGCCCCTGCGCCACCTTGCGGAAGAGCCGGGTCATGACGAACAGCGCGGCCAGGACGATGAGCAGGACAACGGCGACGAGCACGCCGATGCCCACGGTGATGGCATCCATGTGAAGTCCTCGGTGGAAGCGGACAGCGGAAGAAGAGCGGTGGGGGAGGGGAGAGTCAGGCGCCGGGCAGCGCGTCGTCGAAGCGGGCGACCCAGAAGAACTCGCCGTCGGCCTCGTACGCGTACAGCAGCCCGGTGTCGCCGAGCGCCAGGGCCTCGTCGCCGTACTGCCGGACCTGGACGAGCGCCGTGGAGCCGTCCCGCGATCTGACCTCGGCCTGGCCGAAGCCCGCGTCCACGCGCCCGGTGCGGATGACGCACGTCAGGCCCACGAAGTCGGCGCGGGACGGCGGGGGTTCGTCGGGGAAGAGCGCGGCGAGCGGCCGGAGGAGCGCCCGGGCGGCGCGCCACCCGAGCAGCGGGGCCGTCACGAGCACCGCGCTCCCGGCGAGCCTGCCCGGCGTCCCCGACAGGCCGAGCGGCGCGAGCAGCGCCATGGCGGCCAGGCTCAGGAACCAGGCGAACGCGGCCAGGAACGAGAACCCGACGGTGAGCGGGACCCCGCCCCACACCCAGCCGCCCGGCCCCTCGCCCTCGGCGGCGCCCACGGCGACGAGCAGCCAGAAGACGACGACCACGGCGAGCGCGGCGGAGAAGCAGACCGTGGGGAACGCCAGTGCCGCCTCGGCGAACGTCCGCATTCCCCCACCCCCCGATCGCTGTCCCTGTCCTCTTGCCGGGACCCCGACTCCGACGCACCGCTGCCGGTGTCCGGCATTGCCGGGTCCCGCCGCGCTTGCCGTACAGGCATTCTGGCGAGGTGACGGGGCCGCCGCACTGCCGTGTTCCGGCAATCTTCACGAGGCCTTGCATGCCGGGCGGCGTTAAGAACGAGTAAAGGCGGCACGGCCCGGAACCAGCCCCGTACGCCCTCCGACTGACTCTCCCGGACCCGCTCCACGACCGCGGGCGGCACGGAAGGACAGCAGCATGACCAGCACCCTCGCCGGCGTACAGCGGGAGGAGCCCCCGGCTCCGCCCCCGGGGAAGGACGGCGCCGGCGGGACCGGGAGCACCGGGAGCAACGGCGGGACCTGGCGCGGGCTGCGGCGGATCCTGCTGCGCGCGCACTTCTTCGCGGGCGTCGTCATCGGCCCGTTCCTGCTCGTCGCCGCCGTCACCGGGCTGCTCTACACGGTGATGCCGCAGGTCGAACAGGCCGTGTACCGGCACGAGTTGAAGGTCGATCCCGGATCCGGCCGGGAGCGGGCCCCGCTCGCGGAGCAGATAGCCGCCGCCGAGAAGTCCGTGCCCGACGGCACCCTCACCGAGGTACGGACCGGCGCGGGCCCCGACGACAGCACGCGGGTCGTCTTCGAGGAGCCGGGGCTGCGCGAGGGATACACCCGCACCGCGTTCGTGAACCCCTACGACCGCGAGGTGCTGGGCACCCTGGAGACGTTCGGCCAGTGGCTGCCCGTCCGCGCCTGGTTCGACGACCTGCACCGCAACCTCCACCTCGGCGACCTCGGCCGCAACTACAGCGAGATCGCCGCGAGCTGGCTGTGGGTCGAGGTCGCGGGCGGGCTCGCGCTGTGGATCGGCGCCCGCCGCTCCCGCGCGCGGCTGCGCCGCACGCTGCTGCCCGAACCGGGCGCCCCGGCGGGGCGGCGGCGCGTGCGCTCCTGGCACGGCGCCGTCGGGCTGTGGGCCGCCGCGGGACTGCTGGGCCTGTCGGCGACGGGGCTGACCTGGTCGGCGTACGCGGGCACCACCGTCGACAGCCTCCGCTCCCGCTTCGACAGCGCCACGCCCGCCGTCTCCACCGAACTGCCGGGCACGGAGCGCCGGTCCGCCGGCGGCGGCGGGTCCGAGCGTGCCGGGTCCGAGCGTGCCGGGTCCGATGCCGCCGGGTTCGACGGCGCCGTACGGGCCGCGCGCGGCGCCGGGCTCGGCGGCGTGCTGGAGGTCACGCCCCCGTCCGGCAAGGGCACGGCGTACACGGTGAAGGAGGACACCCGCTCCTGGCCCGTACGGCAGGACTCCGTCGCCGTCGACCCGGACACCGGGAAGGTCACCGCGACGCTCCGCTTCGACGACTACCCGGTCCTCGCGAAGCTCTCCCGCTGGGGCATCGACGCGCACATGGGCCTGCTGTTCGGACTGCCCAACCAGATCGCGCTGGCGCTCCTCGCCCTCGCGCTGATCGCGATGATCCTCTGGGGCTACCGCATGTGGTGGCTGCGCCGCCCCGGCCGCGCCCCCGCCCCCGGCGGCTGGCGCCACGTGCCCGGCAAGGTGCTCGCCCCGGCCGCGGTGGCGGTCGCGCTGCTCGCCTACTGGCTGCCGTGGTTCGGCATCCCGCTGGTCCTCTTTCTCGCCTCGGACCTCGCCCTGGGCGCGGTGCGGCGGCGCCGCGCGGGTGACGGCGGCCGCGACCGTACGGAGGTGGCCGCGTGATCGCCGCGACCGGGCTCCGCTGGATCCTCACCCTCGCGTTCGCCGCGCTCGCCGTCCACGGGACGTGGCGCGCGGTACGGGCGCCACGGTGGCCGTACCGCGTCTCGCACCTGCTGCACGCGGTGATGGCCGTGGCCATGGCCGTCATGGCGTGGCCCCGCGGCATGGAACTGACCGCCGGGCCGCAGACCGCCTTCTTCGCCGCCGCCGCGCTCTGGTACCCGCTCGCCGCGCTCGCGTGGCCCGGAGACGCGGGGCGCGCACGGGAGTTGCGCGGCGCGCTCCCGCACGCCGCCGCGATGGCGGCCATGGCGTGGATGCTCGACGCGATGGCCCGGGCCATGGACGGCATGAGCCCCGCCTCCCACACCGGCGGGGGAGGCGGCGGGCACGCGGGCGGCCACCACCACGGCGGCGGCGCGGACAGCCTGGCGACGATGTCCCTCACCGCGCCGGGCGCACGCGCCGCCGCCGGACTCCTCGCCGTGCTCTTCCTCGCCTGGGCGCTGTGGTGGCTGGCGCGCGGCTTCGACGAGGCACGCGCCGCACCCGTCGGTACGCCGTACGGGCGTACGCCCGCCCCCCGTACGGCCCCTTCCCGTACGTCCGTCCCCCACCGGGCGTACGACCTGCTCTGTCATGGCGCGATGGCGCTGGGCATGGCGGTGATGTTCGTGCTGATGGTCTGACGCCCGTATCCATCCCTTTTCTGTATCGGAGCACCACCCGTATGTCGTCCGTCCGTTCACTTGTGGGATTCGTTCTGCTGCTCGGCGCGCTGTTCGGTGTCGCCTACGCGGCCGGGGCGCTCGCCGGGCCCGTCGCGCCCGGGCTCCAGCCGTCGTCCACGCCGGGGGAGCCCGAGGGCGGGCCCGGCGGCGGGCACGGGCACGGGGGCGGTCACTGATGGGCGCGCCCGTGCGTGCGGAGCCCGCCCGTACCGTGCTCGATGTCGGCGGGATGACGTGCGCCGCGTGTGTACGCCGCGTCGAGCGGAAGCTGGGCGCGCTGGAGGGCGTCACCGCGTCGGTGAACCTCGCGACCGGCCGCGCCGACGTCCGGCACCCGGCCGCGCTCGGCCCCGCCGCGCTCGTCGCCGCCGTCGAACGCGCGGGCTACACCGCCCGGCTGCCCGAACCGGAGCCCGCCCCCGGGCCCCCGGAGGAGAGCCGGGAGGAAGCCCGGCGGCGGCTGCTGGCCGTCGCGCTGCTCGCGGTGCCGGTCCTGGTGCTGTCGATGGTGCCCGCGCTCCAGTTCCGGAACTGGCAGTGGCTGTGCTTCGCGCTCTCCGCGCCCGTCGTCACCTGGGGCTGCCTGCCCCTGCACCGGCGGGCCCTGCGCGGGCTGCGGCACGCCGCCGCGACCATGGACACGCTGGTGTCGCTCGGCGTCGTCGCGGCGTTCTCCTGGTCCTCCTACGCGCTGTTCCTCGGGGGAGCGGGCGTACCGGGGACGACGATGCCGTTCACGCTGTGGCCCTCGGGCGGGGGCGGCGGCGCCGCGCACCTCTATCTCGAAGCGGCCGTGGGCGTACCGCTGTTCGTGCTGGTCGGGCGGCACCTGGAGGGCCGGGCGCGGGACGGGACGGGGGCCGCGCTGCGCTCGCTGGCCTCGCTCTCCGTCAAGGAGGTCACGGTGGTGCGGGACGGCGCCGAGCGCACCGTTCCCCTCGAACGGCTCAGCACCGGCGAGGAGTTCACCGTCCGCCCCGGCGAACGCGTCGCCGCCGACGGCGTCGTGGCGCGCGGTGCCTCGGCCCTCGACGTCTCCCTGGTCACCGGCGAGAGCGAGCCGGTGGAGGTCGGGCCCGGCAGCGAGGCCGTCGGCGGCGCGGTCAACGCGGGCGGCCTGCTGACCGTACGGGCCACGGCCGTCGGCGCGGACACGAAACTGGCCCGCATCGCGCGGCTGGTCGGCGAGGCCCAGGCGGGCAAGGCCCGTGCGCAGCGCCTCGCGGACCGGGTCGCCGGGCACTTCGTGCCCGCCGTCCTCGCGGTCGCCGTCACCGTGCTCGGCTTCTGGCTCGGCGCGGGCGCCGACGCGGAGGTCGCGGTCACGGCGTCGGTGGCCGTCCTCGTCGTCGCCTGCCCCTGCGCCCTCGGCCTCGCCACCCCCACGGCGCTGCTCGCCGCCACGGGCCGCGGCGCGGGCCTGGGCATCCTGGTCTCGGGCCCGCGCGCCCTGGAGTCCCTCCGCCACGTGGACACCGTGCTCCTCGACAAGACCGGCACCCTCACGACGGGCACGATGACGGTCGCGGACGTGACGCCCGCGCCCGGCGGGATCGGCGCCGAGGCCGCGCTGCGGCTGGCGGGCGCCGTCGAACAGGGCTCCGAGCACCCCCTGGGGCGGGCCCTCGCGGCCCGCGCGCGCAAGGCGCTGCCGGAACGGCCGCAGCCCGAGGTCACCGGGTTCCGGGCCACGCCCGGCGCCGGGGTGAGCGGAACGGTCGAGGGGCACCGGGTGGAGGTCGGTTCCGTCGGCCCCGAGCTGGCCGCGTCCCTCGACGGGACGCTCGCGGAGGCGCTCGCCGAGGCCGAACGCGCCGCCCGTACGGTCGTGGCCGTGCGGGTCGACGGCGCCGTCGAGGCCCTCGTGTCCGTGGGCGACGTGCCGCGCCCCGGCAGCTTCCGCGCCGTCCACCGGCTGCGCCGCCTCGGCATCACGCCGGTGCTGGCCACCGGCGACCGGGCGGCCACCGCGCACGCCGTCGCCGCCGAACTCGGCATCACCGAGGTCCACGCCGCCCTCTCCCCGGAGGGCAAGGCCGACCTCGTGAGCGCGCTGCGCGCCGGGGGCCGCCGGGTCGCGATGATCGGCGACGGCGTGAACGACGCCGCCGCGCTCGCCCGCGCCGACCTCGGCATCGCGATGGGCAGCGGCACGGACGCGGCGATCGGCGCCGCCGACGTCACGCTGGTGCGGGCCGGGACCGACGCCGTCGCCGACGCCGTGCTCCTGGCCCGGCGCACCCTCGCCACCATCCGCGCCAACCTCGTCTGGGCGTTCGGCTACAACGCCGTCACCCTGCCGCTCGCCGCCGTCGGCTGGCTCGACCCGATGGTGGCCGCGCTGGCGATGTCCCTCAGCTCGCTCCTCGTCGTCGGCAACAGCCTGCGGCTGCGCACGTGGGAGCCCGCGCCCAGGAGGAGGCCGCGATGACCGTACGGAGGAAGGGCGTCCCGGACGCCGTGACGGCCCTCGGCGTCCCCGTCGCCGCGTGCGCCGTGACGGTGCTCGGGCTGACCGCCTGGACCGCGGCGGGCCGTGCGGGCTCCCCGGCGGAGCTGCGCGTGAGCGAGGCCCGCGTGTTCCTGACGTACGCGGGCCGGGAGGACACCTCCGCCACGTTCCGGATCAGGAACACGGGCCGTTCCGGCGACCGTCTGGTGGCGGTCCGCTCGCCCCGGGCACGCCACGTCATGCTCAGCCGCCACACGCACACCGCGTCGGGCGCGGGCCGGATGGAGACGGCCGGCTCCCTCGCGCTGCCCGCGCGCACGACGGTGGCGATGTCCGCGACGTCGACGAACGTGATGCTCACGGCCCCGGACGCGGGCTCCTGGCGGGCGGGCGACACCGTGCCGTTCGAGCTGCGGTTCGCGCACAGCCCGCCGGTCCGCGTGACGGCGAAGGTCGTACGGCCCGGCTCCTGAGCGGGCGCCCGGAAGTTCCGGAAGCCTCGGGAGTCCCGGGAACCGGGGGCCCTCTCCGTACGACCATCTGGCAAGTGTCGGGGAGGGGCCTGGAACGATGGGGGCGTGATGACGACGGACCGGGGCGTGCGCGCCGGGCGTGCCGCGGTGTTCGCGGCCGTCTGTGTGCTGCTCGCGGCCGTCGGCCACGTCGTGATGTCCGGGACCGCGCTGCCCTGGTGGGTCCTGTGCGGCGCCTTCGCCGTGACGGGCGCCGCCACCTGGCCGCTGACCGGCAGGGAGCGGGGCGTCGGCGCGGTGACCGTCGCCGCGACGCTCGTCCAGACGGCGCTGCACACCGCGTTCTCCTGGTCCCAGGCGCTCACGGCGGGCCCCGGGCCGGGGACGGCCGGGCACGGCTCCCCCTCGTTCGCCCAGCAGTGGGCCTCCTATCTGCTGTGCGGCGAGGCGGGGACGACGCTCTCGGAGAGCCGTTCGGTCCGGCTGGTGACGCGCGCCGGGCTGGGCGGGCAACTGGACGGCCCGCCACCGGGCGGGCTCGGCGGGCACGGTGCGCACGCCGGTCACGCGACGGCCGACATGACCGGCGCGGCCGACATGGCGGGCGGCGCCGCGCACCACGGCATGTCGTCCTCCGGCATGCTCGCCGCGCACCTGCTGGCGGCGCTGCTGGCCGGGCTGTGGCTGGCCCATGGCGAGCGGGCCGTCTTCCGCCTGGGCCGGGCGTGCGGCAGCGTGCTGCTCGCGCCGCTGCGCTGGAGCGCCGGCCGGCCCGTCGTCCACGCCCCGGCGCCCGCCGACCCGCCGCCGCGGCGCACGCGGCGCGACCACGAGGTCCCGGGCCCGCGCCCCCTCCTCCTCGTCCATGTCATCACCTCACGGGGCCCGCCCTGCGGGACCGCTGTCGTCTGACAGCGGCGCACCCGGTCCCGCCGCCCGGCGGCGGACCGGCGATGTCACCGGCCGCCCCTCCGGGCGCCGAGGTTCCCGTAGTACGTGAAGGACACGAGGCGATGAGTCCTGCCCTGACCACTTCCGACCCACCCCCGACGCGGCCGCGGCGGCACAGCGCCGAGGCCGAACTGGCCGCGACCGAGCTGGCCCTGGCGGCCCGCGACGGCGATCCCGAGGCGGTGGAGCGCTTCGTACGGGCGTTCCACCGGGACGTCTGGCGCTTCGTCGCGCACCTCAGCGCCGATCCCCAGGCCGCCGACGATCTCGCGCAGGACACGTTCCTGCGGGCCTTCCGCAGCCTGCCGCGTTTCGAGGGCCGCTCCTCGGCGCGCACCTGGCTGCTGTCCATCGCCCGCCGCACGGTGATCGACAGCATTCGCCGCCAGGCGTCCAGACCCGCGCTCTCCGGGCGCGAGGACTGGGAGGCCCTCGCCGAGCAGGCACAGCCGCGTGGCGTGCCGAACTTCGACGAGGGCATCGCGCTGGCCGAACTCCTCGCCTCGCTCCCCGAGGAGCGCCGCGACGCGTTCGTCCTGACGCAGATGCTCGGCCTGCCCTACGACGAGGCCGCGCTCGGCATGGGCTGCCCCATCGGCACCATCCGCTCCCGGGTCTCCCGCGCCCGCGAGAGCCTGGCCGCGCTCCTGGCCGAGGCGGAATGCCCGCGCGACACCGCGGCGGCGGCCTGACCGGACACCCCCGGGGCCGGACACATCCCGGCCCCGGGGGGGCGGACCCTCGTGATCGTCCGGAGGGCCCCTCTGGGACGATCTGGCGATGCGGAATCTGTCACGGGGTGAAGTACGTCGTCAGGAGAACGAGTTGGCGGCGGCTGTCGAGGAGGGACGGGAGGGGGCCTCGCGGGCCTACGCCGAGTTCCTCACGAAGGACGGGCGGATGGACGAGGCTCTCGTCCGGTGGGCCGACGCGGCGGCCCAGGGCGACGACGACGCCGCCCGTACGCTCGCGATCTGCCACAAGGACCGCGGCGAGTTCGACGAGGCCGAGCGGTGGTACCGGACCGCCGCCGGGCGGGACGGCGGCTGCGCGTTCGGGCTGGCGACGCTGCTGAAGGAGGCGGGCGACCTCGACGGAGCCGAGGAGTGGTACGCGCGGGGAGCCGAGCTGGGCAGCGTCGAGTGCCTGACCAACGGCGCGGTGCTGCGCGCCGCGCGCCACGGCGAGTGGGACGAGGCGAGGGCGCGGCTCGACGAGGCGTACGAGCGGGGCGACCGCGTCGCGGCCCGGAGCCGCCACCTCGTCGGGACCATCCGCGAGGACCTGGAGCGCTGGAGCGACGCCCTCGCCGAGGCGGAGGCGGCCGGGGACCCGGAGGCCGCCCGCGAGGCGCTGTCCGACCTCGACGACCCCGAGTACGCCGGGATGTACGACGCCTACCCCGCCACCGTCGGCGAGGCCGAGGCGCTGTACGCGCGGGCCGCCGCGGTCGGCAGCCGCGAGGCCCTGGTGGACCGGGCGATCCTCGTCGCGCGCGACCCCGCGCGCTGGGACGAGGCCCGGGAGCTGGCCGTCCGCGCGCACGGACTCGGGTACGGCGGCGCGGCGTACGTGCTCGGTGTCTGGCACGAGGAGCGCGGCGAGCTGCGCGAGGCGGAGGAGTGGTACCGCACGGCGGCCGAGCCGGAGGACGGGCACGTCTGGGCCCGCTTCAACCTCGGCGTGCTGTGCCTGCGGCAGCGGCGGATGGACGAGGCCGAGCGCTGGTTCCGCGCGACCGGGGTGAGCGAGGACGACCACGACCCGTTCGACGAGGACGAGGAGCGGATCGTCCGGCAGTTGCGCAGGGTCGCCGAGCTGCGCGGGGACCCGGAGAAGATGCCCGACCCGGAGCTGGAGGCCCGGCTGCCCGAACTGCGCGCCGCCGCAGAGGAGGGCGGGCCCGAGGAGCGGTTCGCGTACGCCGACGCGCTCGAACGGCTCTACCGGCTGCCCGAGGCCGCCGACTGGTACCGCGCCTCGGGGACCCCGCGGGCCCTGCGCGACCTCGGCGTCATGCTGGAGGGCCTCGGCGGCGCCAAGAGCGCGCACGTGCTGCCGTACCTGGAGCGGGCGGCGGAGGCCGGGAGCGCCGAGGCGGCGTACGACGTGGCCTCGATCCACGACGAGCGGAAGGACGCGCGGGCCGCCCAGATCTGGTTCCGCCGCGCCGCCGAACTCGGGCACGCGCGCGGGGGCTGGCACCTGGGCTGGCTCTCCGAACAGCGCGGCGGCGACCCGCAGTTCGCCGAGCGCTGGTACGTGCACGCCGCCGAGCGGGGCCTGGCCCGCCCCGCCTACCTGGCCGGGGCCAGCATGGCCCGCCACGGGCGGTACGAGGAGGCCGAGCGCTGGCTCACCACGGCCTGGGAGCAGGACGTCCCGGATGCCGCGTACCACCTCGGCAGGGTCATGAGCGCGCTCGGCCGCACGACGGAGGCCGAGGAGTGGCTGCGCCGCGCGGTCGAGCGGCGCGGCGACTTCGGCCGCGACGCGGGTTCGCTCAGCCGCACCGACCCGCGCCCCGAACTCGCCGAACTCCTCGTCGGGCAGGAGCGCGACGAGGAGGCGCTGCCGGTCGTCGAGGACATCCTCCGGGAGTTCCCCGGCCACCTGTCCGGCAACCGCTGCGCGGGTCTGCTCGCCCGCCGCCGGGGCGACCTGGAGGCCGCCGAGCGGCACTTCGCGAAGATCGAGGACCGCGACAAGGACGGCTCCACGGGCATGACCCTGAAGGAGATCCGCGAGCTGCTCCGCGAGGTCAACTCCGGCCACTCCGGCTAGGGGGGTGTCTGACAAATGCCCGCGGCGTCGCGGTGTCCGGCACGCACGCTCGCGGCGTTGCCGGAACGCCCTGGTAGCTCCGCTACGAGGGCGCTCCGGCGCCTTGCGATCGCACGCACCAGACACCGCTCCTTCTCCCGCGCTCATGTGTCAGACACCCCCTAGCCGCCGGGCCCGTGCGGCGAGCAGCCGTCGGCAGGCCCCGGTGGCCTCGTGCGGCTTCGCCACCGAGCAGGTCCCGTCGGTGGCGTGGGCCTGTTCGGGGCCGCCGGGTCCGTGGAGCAGGGCGCGGTGGCCGCGCGCGGGGTGTGGCATGAACGTCACCTTCCCGCACGAGTGCGCGGCCCCTCGGCCGCCGGGACCGCCGGCGCGGTCGCCCGGCTCGCGCGCGGCGGCCACGCCGGGCAGCTCCTCCTCAGCCACGACCTGTTCCTCAAGCAGATGTGGACCCGGCACGGCGGCAACGGCTTCACGTTCGTGTCCACGGTCTTCGCCGAACTCCTCGCGGCCCGGGGCCTGGACCGGACGCTGATCGACCGGCTGACGCACGGCAACCCCGCGCGCATGCTCACGGGTCCCCGACGGGCTGACCCTCCGGCAGACCGGGAGGGCCCGTCCGCCGACCGTGTGGCGCGTCCTCTCCCGCGCCCGCCCGGCGGCCTCGCCTCGCCGGATTCCCCGCGCCCCGGCGGGAGACTCGGCCGGTACGCCGTGCCGCGGGCCGAGCAGGGGCGAGCGAGGACGCGCCGGGCGAGCGCCGCCGGGGAGGTGTCCGCGTGGTGGGCGGGCCTCCGCGGACCGTGGCTTCGCCGCCCGGGCGGCCCGCCGCACGGCCGTACGGACGGGCGCATGACGCGGGGCCTCCGGGCAGTGCCCGTGTGCGTGCCCGCGCCCTGGCAGGGCTCACCCGCCCGACGGCACCTCGCCCGTGGGCCCGGGCCGTACGGCGAGGACGTCCCGGAGCACGTCTTCGAGCGTGACGCGGGACAGCTCCTGTCTCAGGGTCTCCTCGACGCCCGCATAGATCTCCCGCATCGCGGGCTGGATGCCGAAGCCCACCGCGCACTCCTGGTCCGGAGTGGCGCGGTGCATCGCGAACAACGGGCCGGGTTCCACGGCCTCGTACACGTCGCGCAGGGTCATCGACCCCAGCTCGCGCGCCAGCGACCAGCCCGCGCCCACGCCCCGCCGGGACTCCACGAGTCCGGCCCCGCGCAGCTCGCCGAGCAGCCGCCTGATCACCACGGGGTTGGTGTTCGCGCTCGCCGCGATCTGCTCGGAGGTGGCGACCTCATGGCCCTGGCGCTGGTAGAGGCCGATCCAGGCCAGCGCGTGGGCGGCGATGGTCAGCCTGCTGTTGGCACTCATGAACCCTCCTCCGGCCGCAACGTTTCATGTTACGGCGGTCCCAGTCGTAACAGGGGTGGTTGCGACAAGCTGTCGTAACAATTAGCGTTGCGACTATCGGGCAGGGTCGATCAACGAGGTGAGATGAATGAGCAAGTCGCTCACGGGCAAGGTCGCCGTGGTCACCGGCGGGAGCACCGGCATCGGATTCGCGACCGCACGCGCGTTCCGCGACGAGGGCGCCAGGGTCTTCATCACCGGCCGCCGCGAGGACGCGCTCGACGCCGCGGCCGCCGAGCTGGGGCCTGCCGTGACGGGCGTGGTCTGCGACGTCTCGGTGCCTTCCGAACTCGACGCGTTCTACGGCACCGTGCGCGACCGGGCCGGCCGCATCGACGTGCTGGTCGCCAACGCCGGCATCGGCACCGCGGCTCCGTTCGGCGAGGTGACGGAGGAGCTGGTCGACTCGGTGTTCGCCACCAACGTCAAGGGGACGATCTTCACCCTGCAGCAGGCGCTGCCGCTGCTCGCCGCCGGCGCGTCGGTGATCCTCACGGGCTCGACCGCCACGGTGCGGCCCAACCAGGGGCTAGAGGTCATGGCGGCCTCGAAGGCCGCGGTCCGCAACCTCGCCCGGGGGTGGGCCCTCAGCTCGCGCGCGCACGGCTTCCGGGTCAACGTCGTGTCCCCGGGCGGTACGCGCACCCCCGGCCTGCTCGCCCTGGTCCCGCCCGAGGTTCTCCGGCAGGCCGAGGGCGAGGTCCCTCTCGGGCGGCTCGCCGAGCCCGAGGAGATTGCCGCGGTGACGACTTTTCTCGCCTCGGATGCGTCGAGTTACGTCAACGGTGCCGAGTTCTTCGCAGACGGCGGCTACGCCCAGGTGTAACGCGCCCCAGAACCAAGCGCCCCCGCGCCGGGTCACGACACGTCGGGGCTTGCCCCCTCAGGGGCGCGGGGAACTGGGCGCCAAGCCACGGCGCAGCCGCAGCCCGCGATGCACAGCACGGGGCACCCCCGACGCGGCGTGGGCGTGTCGTCAGAGGATTTCGAGGGGGTGCTTGCGGGACGGTGGGGGGAACGCGGCGTCGAGGGCCGCGAGGTCTTCTCCCGTCAGCGTCAGCTCCAACGCGGCGCGGTTCTCCTCGACGTGCGCCCGTGACCCCGCCTTGGGGATGGCCAGTACGTCGTCGTGCCGCAGCACCCAGGCCAGCGCGACCTGCGCCGGAGTCGCCCCGTGCGCGTCGGCGACCTCGCGCAGTGCCGCGTGGCCGAGCAGGCGCCCCTGCTCGACGGGGGAGTACGCCATGAGCGGTACGCCCAACTCCCGGCAACGGGGCAGCAGATCGTACTCGGGACCGCGCCGCGTCAGGTTGTACAGCACCTGGTCGGTCTCCGGCACCGGCCCGCCGCGCAGGGCGGCCAGCTCGTCGAGGTCCTCGACGTCGAGGTTGCTGACGCCCCACGCGCCGACGCTGCCCTCGCGCACGAGGTCCTCCAGCGCCTCGACCGTCTCCTCCAGCGGTACGCCGCCGCGCCAGTGCAGCAGGTACAGGTCCACGTGGTCGGTGCCCAGGCGGCGCAGGCTCGCGTGGCAGGCGCGGGCCGTGCCGTGCCGGTCGGCGTGGTGGGGGAGGACCTTGGACACGAGGAACACCTCCTCGCGGCGGCCCCGCACGGCCTCCCCGACCAGCTCCTCCGCGGCGCCGTCCCCGTACATCTCCGCCGTGTCGAGGAGCGTCATGCCGAGGTCGATCCCGGTGCGGAGCGCGTCGATCTCCTCCGTGCGGCGTGAGGGGTCGTCGCCCATGTGCCAGGTGCCCTGGCCGAGCGCGGGAACGGCCGTACCGGAGCGCAGTGTCACCGTACGCATCGTCAAGTCCTGCTCCTTTCCGAAGGGTTTTCCTCATGGTCGCCCCTGTGCCCCTTGGCACGGAGGAGGCGGCAGGGAAAGCTGATGCGGGCATGCCAACGACCGGTTGGCCCCCCACATGCCCGAGGAGAGCACGTGAAGGACAACTCGCAGCCGCGCGGGCGGCGCTGGTACAGGACGGCGCCCGCGGTGGTCGCCGGAGCCGTCGCGCTCGTCGTCGCCTTCCCCACGACCGCGCTCGCGGCGCCGCCCCCGGCGCTCCCCGGCAACGCCACCGACCTGGAGCGGCGGTTCCAGCCCGCGTACGACTACGACACCGACGGCTGCTACGCCACCCCGGCCATCGGCCCGGACGGCTCCATCGCCGAGGGACTCAAGCTCGGCGGGGACGTCAACGGCGAGTGCCGGGACCTGAGCGACCTGGAGAACACCAACGGCTACGCCCGCTCGATGTGCAACAACGGCTGGTGCGCCGTCATGTACGCCTCCTACTTCGAGAAGGACCAGGCCGCGCTCGGCCCCGGCAGCGCCGGGCACCGGCACGACTGGGAGCACGTCGTGGTGTGGGTGCCGGAGGGCGAGGACGAGGCCGCGTACGTCTCGACGTCCGCGCACGGCGGGTTCACCGTGCACGGGCGCGGCGACCTGCCCTGGGAGGGCACCCATCCGAAGGTCGTCTACCACAAGGACGGCATCAGCACCCACGCCTTCCGCGCCGCGAAGAACGACGGGGGCGACGAGCCGCCCGAGAACCACAAGGGCGCCTGGCAGTACCCCACGCTCGTCGGCTGGGAGGGCTATCCGGACGGGCTGCGCGACAGGCTGAGCCAGGCCGACTTCGGCAGCGCCCTTCTCGGCATCAAGGACGCCGAGTTCGCCGGCCACCTGGAGAAGGCGAAGCCGGACGGCATCCCCTTCGACCCGCACGCCTGAGGCCGCCCAGGGCCGCCCAGGGCCGCCCAGGGCCGTCTAGGCATCCGCCAGTACGCCCGCGAGCAGGGTGTCCAGCGCGGCCTTGAACTGCCCGGCCGTGTAGCCCTGGTCGCGGGTGAGGTGGGTGACGAGGCTGGGGGCGAACGGGGCGAGCAGCAGGTGCGCCAGCAGCGAGGCGTCCGTCCCGGGCCGGAGCTGGCGCAGCAGCATCGCCATGTGCGCGTGGCGGCCGAGGTGGGAGCCGTGCGCGTAACGGGCGACGGGCGCCGCCGTCTCGCCCGCGAGGAGCAGTTCGCGCTGGTCGATGAAGCGGTCCGCCAGCGCGTGGAGGTACGCGCGCAGCCGCTCGGCGGGGGGAGCGCCGGGGCCGAGCGGCGGGGGGCCTGCCAGGAACGCCTCCTGGAACCGCACCTCGCGGTCGTCCAGCAGCGCGGAGAAGAGCTGGCCCACGTCCCCGAACCGCCGGTAGACCGTGCCGACCCCGGTCCCGGACGCGCGCGCGACGGCGTTCATGGTCAGCGCGTCGGGGCCCTGCTCCGCGACGAGCGCGGCGGCGGCGTCGAGGATCTTGCGCCGGTTCTCGGCCGCGTCCGAGCGCGGGGCGCGCGCGGGCGGGGTGCCGCCGGGGGTGAGCGCGACGACCGGCAGTTCGCCCCGGGCGGGCGGGGGAGTGGGGTCGGCCATGGGCGGGCTCCGTTCTGCCGGGCGGCGCTGCTGCCGGATGGTGCCTGGGCCGGGCGGCGCTCGTGCGGGCGGCGCCTCGGTCTCGTAGGAGCTTAGCGGATAGCTATCCGGTTAGCCCTTGCCAAGACGGCGCCGCGTGGGGTTAGCTGGCGTCCAGCGAAACGGATAGCAATCCGCTTAACCGATCCTCCGCTCCGGAAAGGCCCTCCCGTGTCTGCTGTCGCCCCGAAGATCGCTGTCATCTACTACTCGTCGACCGGCAGCGTGCACGCGCTCGCCGCGGCGCTCGCCGAGGGCGCGGAGAAGGCGGGCGGCGAGGTGCGGCTCCGCCGCGTCCCCGAGCTGGCCCCCGACGCCGCGATCGACGGCAACCCCGCCTGGCGCGCCCACGCCGACGCCACCCGTGACATCGAGACCGCCACGCACGACGATCTGACCTGGGCGGACGCCTATGCCTTCGGCTCCCCGACCCGGTTCGGCAACGTCGCCTCGCAGCTCAAGCAGTTCATCGACGGCACGGGCGGCCTCTGGGCCCAGGGCGCCTTCCACGACAAGCCCGCCACCGCCGTCGTCAGCGCCTCCAACAAGCACGGCGGCAACGAGTCCACGCTGCTCGCGCTCTACAACACGCTGCACCACTGGGGCTCGATCATCGTCCCGCCCGGCTACACCGACCAGGCCGTCTACGCGGCGGGCGGCAACCCCTACGGCACCGCCCACGCCTCCGGCCAGGGCGAGCTGCCCGGCGAGGACACCCTCGCCGCTGCCCGCTACCAGGGCGAACGCCTCGCCACCATCACCGCCCGCCTCCTGGGCTGACCGCGTCCGGGCCTGACCGCCTCCGGGCCTGACCGCCTCCGGGGCGCCCCCGGTCCGCCGCTCAGCCGTCCGCGAGCAGCGCGTCCACGAAGGCGGCGCGGTCTGCCGGGTGCTCGCGGAACCAGTCGCCCAGCCGGTGGCCCGCGTCGGGGAAGGTGAGACGGGCCGGCGGGCGCGGGCCCTGGCCGAGCGCCTCGGCCACGGCCTCCGTGACGGCGGGCGGGATCACCTCGTCCGCGCCGGGGACGGCGAGCACCGCGCGCCCGGAGAAGGCGCGCAGGGCGGCGAGCGCGGGGGCCCCGCGCCAGCCGTCCGGGCGGCGGATGATCTCGCTGAAGCGACCGTCCCCGTCGCCGAACGGCACGTCCCACGCCTCCGCCGCGTAGACCGCGGGCGCGCAGAGCCCCAGCGCCGTGACGCGGGGGCCGAAGCGGTCCGCGAGGTCGGCGAGGGTCTGCCCGCTCATGCTGAACCCGGCCAGGATCAGGGGCGAGGCGGCCGGGACGCGGGCCTCGACGACCGACGCGGCCTGCTCGTACCGGCGGCGCAGGCTCAGCTCGGCGAGCCGTCCCGTGCTCGTGCCGTGTCCGGAGAAGTCGAACGCGAGTCCGTGGAGGCCGCGCCCGAGGAAGTCCTGGAGCAGGGGTATCAGCCGGTCCTTGGTCCCGTTCCCCGCGCCGTGCAGGAGGACGACGGTGGGGGCACCGTCCCCGCCCCCGGCCGGATCGCCGCCCTCCAGGCCGCTGAGCCGTTCGCCGTCGTACGTGTGCGTGAATCCGGTGAGGGGGAGGAGTGCGCTCATCGCCCCATTCACTCATGTCCGCGCTGGTCGTGGGGGCGGCACGGAGGTCCTTGCCGGGTTCGGGACCAAGGTCCCGCCGCGGGGTGGCGGTCGTCACCCGTGCGTGCTTACATCCGCCTCTGAATCCGCGCGCACGGGAACCGTACGGTGAAAGCCTCAATCACCGCACGAACGGACAGAAGCCGTGAATGGCGCGCCCCGTAGTCCTGACAACACCTCCTGGCACATCGAGCTGCCGCACTCGCCGCCCGCGGCGCCCATCGCGCGTGCCGTGGTGCGGAACGCGCTGATCGAGCTGGACTCGCCCGTGGACAGCGGGACGGCCGAGCTGCTGGTGTGCGAGCTGGTCACCAACGCGATCGAGCACACCGCCACCGACGCCGCCGTCTCGCTCAGCGTGACCGCGCTGCCCGATGGCGTCCTGGTCGAGGTCCGCGACCGCGACCCCAGGCCGCTGGAGGCGGGTCAGTGGGGCCGTGCCGCCGCGCAGGCCGTCCATGACGCCGTCGAGCCCGACGACCTCGACGAGCTGCGCGAGGACGGCCGCGGCCTGCAGCTCATCCAGATGCTCAGCTCGGCCTGCGGCAGCCGCGCGACGCGGCACGGCAAGGCCGTCTGGTTCACACTCGGGCCGGAGTCCGAGGAGACTCCCGGCCCGGCTCCGGAGCCTCCGGCGGACCGCTGAGCGCGAGCCGCGAGCGCTTGCGCCCGTACAGCGCGTAGACCAGCGCGCCCACCGCGACGAAGACCGCGAACTGGATCCAGGTCACCAGCGGCAGCCCGTACATCAGATAGAGGCTGAAGACGACGCCCAGCAGCGGGGCGGCCGGGTAGAGGGGCACCCGGAAGCGCCGGGACAGCCCGGGGTGGCTGCGGCGCAGCGCGAGCACGCAGATGTTGACCACCGCCATGATCGCGAGCGTGCCGATCACCGACATGTCGAGCACCACGTCGAGCGGGACCACGGCCGCCGGTACGGCGAAGACGGCGGAGGCGATCCAGGTGTTGGCCACGGGCGTGGACGTCTTCGGCGAGACCCGCTCGAAGACCTTCGGGATCAGCCCGTCCCGGGACATCGACATCAGGATCCGCGTCTGCCCGTACATCACCGCGAGCACCACCGAGGCGATGGCGACGACCGCGCCGACCGCGATGACCGTGGAGCCGATCGACGAGCCCGTGGCGTGGTCGACGATCAGCGAGAGCGCGGCGGGCTTGCCGCCGACCTGCTCCCAGGGCATCGCGCCCAGCGCGGCCACCGACACCAGGCAGTAGATCAGCGTGACGACGCCGATGGTGATCAGGATCGCGAGGGGGATGTTCCGCCGGGGGTTCTTGACCTCCTCGCCCGCCGTCGAGATCGCGTCGAAGCCGATGAACGAGAAGAACGCGAGCGAGGCCCCGGCCCCGATCCCGCCGATGCCCTCGGGCGTGAACGGGGACAGGTGCCCCGAGTCGAACGCGGTGAAGGCGATCGCGCAGAACAGCACCAGGATCCCGATCTTGATGACGGCCATCGCCGCCGTCGCCCGCGCGCTCTCCCGCACGCCCCGCACCAGCAGCACGGCGGCGAGCGCCATCACGACGATCGCGGGCACGTTCACCACCCCGCCGTGGCCCGGCGCGTCCGCGAGCGCCGCGGGGATCTGCCGGCCGACGGTGTTCTCCAGCAGCTCGTTGAGGTACTGCCCCCAGCCGATCGCCACGGCCGAGACCGAGACCCCGTACTCCAGCAGCAGGCACCAGCCGACCAGGAACGCGGTGCGCTCGCCGAGCGCGGCGTAGGCGTACGAGTACGAGCTGCCGGAGACCGGGATCGCGCCGCCCAGCTCGGCGAAGGAGAACGCGGTGAAGATGCAGGTGACCGCCGCCAGCACGAAGGAGACGATCACCGCGGGCCCGGCCTCGGCGACGGTGTCGGAGAGCCCGACGAAGATCCCGGTGCCGACGATCGCGCCGACCCCGAAACAGACGAGCTGGAAGGGGCCGATGGAACGCTTGAGGCCGTGACCCTCAAGGTCGGCGCCGGATTCGGCGACCAGCAGGTCGGGGGACTTGATGCGGCGCATGGTGCGGTGATCTTTCGAGCGGTGGGGGGCTTGCGGTTCCAGCGTAGTCGCCGTTTATGCAGGGAGCTGCATAATTATGTATGGCGTTCCGCACACCCGTCCGCGCGTCTGTCCTGCCCCGCGGGCCGCGTCGGCGGCCGCGGCCCCGTCGCGGGCCGGTCGCGCAGTTCCCCGCGCCCCTTCGGGGCGCGACCCTAGCCCAGGGAGGAGACCAGCACCGCCTTGATCGTGTGCATCCGGTTCTCCGCCTCGTCGAAGACGACCGAGTGCTCCGGCGACTCGAAGACCTCGTCCGTGACCTCCAGCGACGACAGCCCGTGCCGCTCGTGGATCTCCCGGGCCACCGAGGTCCCCAGGTCGTGGAAGGCGGGCAGGCAGTGCAGGAACTTCACCCCCGGCTTGCCGGTGGCCCGCAGCACGTCCCTCGTCACCGCGTACGGCCGCAGCAGCGCGATGCGCTCGTCCCAGACCTCCTTGGGCTCGCCCATGGACACCCATACATCGGTCGCGACGAAATCCGCGCCCCGTACGCCCTCGGAGACCTCCTCCGTCAGCGTCACACGCGCCCCCGTACGCTCCGCGAGCGCGCGGGCCTCGGCGACCACCCACTCCTCCGGCCACAGCGCGCGCGGCGCCACTATCCGCACGTCCATGCCGAGCAGCGCGCCGGTGACCAGGTAGGAGTTGCCCATGTTGCTGCGCGCGTCGCCGAGATAGGCATACGCGAGCTGCTCCAGGGGCCGGTCCGGCGCGTGCTCGGTCATGGTGAGCACATCGGCGAGCATCTGCGTCGGGTGCCACTCGTCGGTGAGGCCGTTGAAGACCGGCACACCGGCATGGGCCGCCAGCTCCTCGACCACCTCCTGGCCGCTGCCCCGGTACTGGATCCCGTCGTACATCCGGCCCAGCACCCGCGCCGTGTCCTTCGCCGACTCCTTGTACCCGATGTGCGAGCCCGAGGGGTCCAGATACGTGGTGAAGGCCCCCTGGTCGGCGGCGGCGACCTCGAACGAGCAGCGGGTGCGGGTGGAGCTCTTCTCGAAGATCAGGGCGATGTTCCGGCCGCGCAGCCGGCGCTCCTCGGTGCCCTCGCGCTTCGCGGCCTTCAGCTCGGCCGCGAGGGCGATCAGCCCCCGGAACTCCTCGGGCGTGAAGTCCAGCTCCTTGAGGAAGTGGCGGCCCGTGAGGTCTGTCGCCATGGAGTCTCCTAGCTCGCTGCGTGCTCCTGTGCGTCTGCGTAAGAGTGGAACTATATACGATACTCCGAATCTCTATACGAGACCGGGTGCCCCTGCGGGGCCTGTGCGGCGCCTACACGGGGTCCCGCTCCACGGGGCAGCTCATGCAGCGCGGCCCGCCCCGCCCCCGGCCCAGCTCACTGCCCGGGATCTCCAGCACCTCGATGCCCTGCTTGCGCAGATGCGTGTTCGTCGTCGCGTTCCGCTCGTACGCCACGACCACGCCCGGCTCGACCGCCAGCACGTTGCACCCGTCGTCCCACTGCTCGCGCTCCGCCGCGTGCACGTCCTGCTTCGGGGTCAGCACCCGGATCCGGTCCCGCCCCAGCGCCGCCGCGATGGCCCGGTGCATATGGTCGGGCGCGTGGTCGGTGACCTTCAGCTCGCTCGGCGCCGAACCGGGCTCGATCGTGTACGAGCGCAGCATGCCGAGCCCCTCGTACTGCGTGAACGTCTCCTCGTCCACCATCGTCATCACCGTGTCCAGATGCATGAACGCCCGCCGCTTCGGCATGTCCAGCGCGACGATCGTCCGCGCCGAACCCTGCGCGAACAGCCCCCGCGCCAGCATCTCCACGGCCTGCGGCGTCGTCCGCTCGCTCATCCCGATCAGCACGGCGCCGTTCCCGATCACCAGCACGTCGCCGCCCTCGATCGTCGACGGGTACGCCGACTGCCCCTCCGACCACAGATGGAAGCCGTCCTCCTCGGGCTCGGGCTTGGCGAAGAGGGGGTGATGCCGGTAGATCGCCTCGAAATGCACCGTCTCGCGCTGGCGCGCGGGCCAGCGCATGGCGTTGATGCTCACCCCGTCGTAGACCCACGCCGAAGTGTCGCGGGTGAAGATGTGGTTGGGCAGCGGCGCCAGCAGGAAATCGTCCCTGTCCATCACATGGAAGCGCACGGAGGACGGCTCCGGATTCCGCTCCAGGAACTCCCGCTTGGTCATCCCCCCGATCAGCGCCTCCGCCAGCTCCTGCGTCGGCAGCCGGTCGAAGGCGGCACGCAGATGATCCGTCGCCAGCGGCCCGTACTCCTTCTCGTCGAAGACCCGGTCCAGCACGAGCGTGCGGGCCACCGGGACATCGAGGGCCTGCGCCAGCAGGTCCCCGAACAGATGCACCTCGACGCCGAGTTCGCGCAGGGTGTCCGCGAAGGCGTCGTGCTCCTGACGCGCCCGGCGCACCCAGAGCACGTCGTCGAAGAGGAGGTCGTCCTTGTTGGTCGGCGTGAGCCGCTTCAGCTCCAGCCCGGGCCGGTGCAGGATCACTCGCCGGAGCGGGCCGGTCTCGGAATCGACATGGAATCCCATCCCCTCATCCTGGCAGCAACCTCCGGCGCAGCCCTGCCGGGCGCAAAAGTGCCCCGAAGGGGCGCGAGGAACTGCGCGAGCGGCCACAGCTTGGCTGTGGTCCGCTGTGCACGGGAAGGGGCAGCCCCTTGGCGCCCGTCGCGGGGTGCGGGTGCGTCGTGGCTCGTCGCGCAGTTCCCCGCGCCCCTTCGGGGCGCTCTCGCTGAGGCTTGCTGTGCTCGGGCCCCGCCCCCTACGGGGCACTAGGAATGCAGGGCAGCGTGGAGTTCGGCGATCCCGGCGGGGCCCACGCGGCAGCAGCCGCCGATGAGGCGGGCGCCCGCCTCGGCCCAGCGCGGGGCGAGCCCGGCGTCGAAGGTCGCGGGGCCCGACCACGTATGCCGGGCCGCGTTCCAGCCCTCACCACTGTTCGGGTAGGCGACCACCGGCTTGCCGGACGTCACCCGCGAGGCCGTCTCCACGGCGGGCAGGACGTCGTGCGCGGCACAGCAGTTCACGCCGACCGCGAGCACCTGCCCGTTCCCCGCCGCGAGGGCGAAGGCGTCCTCCAGGGGCTGGCCCGCGCGGGTGCGGGGGCCGTCCACCGTGTAGCTCAGCCACACCGGGACGCCGCAGCCCTCCACGGCCCGCAGCAGCGCCTCCGCCTCGTCCACATCCGGCACCGTCTCCAGCGCGAGAACATCGGGCCCCGCCTCCACCAGCGCCTCGACGCGAGGACGGTGGAAGGCGGCCAGCTCGCGGACCGACAGCCCGTACCGGCCCCGGTACTCGCTGCCGTCCGCGAGCACCGCCCCGTACGGGCCGACCGAGCCCGCGACCCAGGCCGCACCGCCACCGGCCGCGCGGGCCAGCTCCACGCTGCGGCGGAACAGGCGGCGCGCCCCGGCCACGTCCGCGCCACGGCGCGCGAAACCCCCGAACGACGCCTGATAGCTGCTCGTGATGAGGGCCCGCGCCCCCGCCCGTACGTACGCCGCGTGCGCCGCCTCGATCTCCCCGGGACCGTCGGCCAGCAGCCGGGCCGACCACAGGTCGTCGGAGAGATCGCAGCCCTGGGCCTCCAACTGGTTGGAGAGCCCCCCGTCCAGCAGGACCACCCCGCCGGACAGGGCCTCCGCGAGCGTCACGACAGCTTCGACTGCACCTGGTCGGCGATCAGCTCCAGGTGGTCCAGGTCGGACAGGTCGAGCATCTGGAGGTAGATACGGGACGCGCCCGCCTCGGCGAACCGGCCGATCTTGTCGACGACTTCGGCGGGCGAACCCGCGAGCCCGTTCTCCTTCAGCTCGTCGACCTCGCGGCCGATGGCCGCCGCGCGGCGGGCGACCTCGGCGTCGTCCTTGCCGACGCAGGCCACCAGCGCGTTGGAGTACACCAGCTCGTCGGCGGAACGGCCGTGCTCCTCCGCCGCGGCACGCACCCGGGCGAACTGCGTCTCCGTGTCGGCGAGAGAGGCGAACGGCACGTTGAACTCGTCCGCGAAGCGCGCGGCGAGGCGCGGGGTGCGCTTGGCGCCCAGGCCGCCGACGAGCACCGGGATCCGGTCCTGCGCGGGCTTGGGGAGGGCGGGGGAGTCCTTCAGCGAGTAGTACTTCCCGTCGTAGCTGAACGATTCGCCCTGCGGCGTGGACCACAGGCCCGTGACGATCGCGAGCTGCTCCTCCAGGCGCCCGAACTTCTCCTTCGGGAACGGGATCCCGTAGGCCGTGTGCTCCTCCTCGAACCAGCCCGAGCCGAGGCCGAAGTCGACGCGGCCGCCGGACATCGCGTCGACCTGCGCGACGGCGATCGCGAGCGGGCCGGGGAGCCGGAAGGTGCCCGCGGTCATCAGGGTGCCCAGCCGGATGCGGCTGGTCTCGCGGGCCAGCCCGGCCAGGGTGATCCAGGCGTCGGTCGGGCCGGGCAGCCCGTCGGAGTCGCCCATGGCGAGATAGTGGTCCGAGCGGTAGAACGCGTCGAAGCCGAGGTCCTCGGTCGCCTTGGCGACGGTGAGCAGTGTGTCGTAGCTCGCCCCCTGCTGGGGCTCGGTGAAGATTCGCAGTCGCATGCCCTCCATCTTGCCTGTTCGGGGCCCGTGACCTGGCACACGCCCGCCTCGTTGGCGGGGGCGGAGCCGGACCGACCGGCTCACCTAGGAGGACGCCATGTCCCAGGAAGCCGCGCCCGGGCCCGGCGCCCCGGAGGGCCCCGGTGCCCCGAAGGGCCTGCTGGAGCAGATGGAGGAGATGATGGCCGCGCTCACCGCGGACCTCTCCCAGCTCGACGCCGATCTCCAGTCCGCCGACCTCTCGTCCGCCGACCTCCCGGTCTCGGGCGAACGCCGCCCGGCGGCTGAAGAGCCCGGGCCTCAGCACTGACCTCCGGGGCCCCGCCGCCCCGGCTCCTCCTGTCTCGCGGCGTCCCGGATGTGCGCTCCCCGGGACTTTCTGTGGCAGCGCCACACGTGCCCGTCGACCACTGTGTGGACCTGTCGCCGGATCGGCGACCTGTGAGACCCACGGTCAGCGCATCGCTCACCGGTCCTTCGCCCAGGCGTCCCGGGGGCCTCCCCCTGGGCCGGCACCGGGTCGGCCTCGTCCTTGCCCGCCGTCGTGCGTCGTCTCGCGTGTGAACATCACACATCGTCCTCCCGGGCGGCTCGGCCCGGAGCAGCACAGTTGGCGGTGATCCCGCACGGCCGGATCACCATGGCGAAGTCCGAACAGCCCACCGGGGCCCGGCCTACGCGACGCCCCCGCGTTCGCGCAGGGCGAGCTTGCGGAGGATGCCCGCGACCCTGTCGCCGGACTCGTCCGCCGCGTCGATGGCCTCGACGCACTGCCAGTAGAGCGCCTCCTCGTCCGCGGAGACCGCGACCCCGACGAGGGCCACGCCCGTCTCGCCCAGGAGCCCGCCGAGATCGAGCAGGGCGCCCCGTGGGTCCTGGATCATGGAGAGCTGGGCGGCGCGCACGCCGCCCGCGCGGAGCGCGGGGTGGTGCAGCGAGCCGCGGGCCCTGCTGCCCGCCTCGCTCAGCCCCAGGGCCTCGGTCCGCACCTCGGGCGGGCCGGTTATCGCGAGATGGCTGCCGACCGCCTCGGCGAGAGCCTGGGCCTGCCACGCCTCCGCGACGATGTCCGGCACCGTGCTGCTCCTCGCCAAGGCGTCCCGGGTAGCCGCGATGAGCCGTACAGCATCCATCTGCCGTCCCCCTCACTGGTCGCTACCCAGCGTGACTGTGAATGTCCAGTACCGCCAGGGGATTTCGGAAGTCTGTGGATAATAGGGCCCGTGGGGATAAGTTGCTCACTCCATAGAGTGACCGTTTCCGGCGGTCGGGAAACGCTTTTCGTTCCTCTCGATCTTCGCTTCCAGTGCCGCCAGCGCGTCGATGCCCAGCACTTCGCAGAACTGGAGGAGGTACGCGAGGACGTCGGCGACCTCGTCCTCGATGCGGTCGGCGGTCTCCGCGTCCCCCATGGCGCCCACCGACTCCTCGGGGGTCAGCCACTGGAAGATCTCCACCAGTTCGCCCGCCTCGACGCTCAGCGCCGCCGAGAGGTTCTTCGGGGTGTGGTACTGCCCCCAGTCCCGCGCCGCCGCGAACTCGACGAGTCTGCGCTGGAGTTGGGGGACGGTACGGGCCGGTGCCGTGCGGCCCGCGGTGCTGTCGGTGGATCCGGTCGATTCGTTCACGCCCCCAGGTCTACCAGGGAGACCCCCGGCATCCGCGCCGCCTCCCGCGCGACCGGGCCCGCGTCCCCCGCCGAGGCCAGCAGCCGGATGTGGCCGCGCCGCCCCATCCGTACGGCCAGGTCGAGGAGTTGGCGGGACTGGCGGGCGTCCAGGGCGCGGTCCACGCCGTCGGCGAGGACCGCGAGGGCCTGCCGGGCGGCGGGGACTTCCGCCACGTGGTCCACGGAGAGCACCCCGGGGCCCGTCAGGAGGACCAGCGAGAGCGCCGCGTACCGCAGTTCGCCGTCGCCCAGCCGCTCCAGCGGCGTCGTGCCCGCGCCGTCGCCCCGGTCGAGGACGGCCCGCACCAGGCCGTTCTCGCAGCCCTCCGCGCGCAGTTCCGTCACCGGGCTCCCGCAGCCCGCCCGTACGGCCGTGACGAGCGCCGCGTGGCGGGTGGCGCACTCGACGCGCGTACGGCGCAGCACCGCGGCGAGGTTGTCGCAGCCGCCGCGCAGCAGCCCGTCGCCGGGGGCGACCGGGTCGCGCATGGTGTCGGGGCGCGGGTCGCAGGGGAAGGCCGCACGGAGCGCGACCACGACCTGCTCGGCGGCGGCCAGCACCCGGCGCTGACCGTCGGTGGTGCCCGCGACGCGCAGCGGCAGCAGCGCCGTGCCCAGCCGGTCGTCGGGGAGCGGGGCGCGGACGACGCGGGAGGGGCCGGAGGTCCGCCACTCGGCCTGGACCGCGCGGCGGGCCGGGTCGCGCAGCGCGGTGGAGAGCAGGGTGCCGTGCTCGGGGACGGACAGCCGTTCGCCCGCGACGCACAGCCGGGGCTCGGCCTGCACCGCGACGTCGAAGCGGACCTCGCCCGCCGGGCCCGTCACGGTGCAGCCCAGCCGGAAGCCGCGCCTGCCCTGCCGGTCGGCGGGGGAGCGGTGCGGGACGAAGGCGGCGGGGCCGCCGCGTGCCCCGCCGAAGACCTCGCCGAGGGCCTCGCCGCCGCCGAGCCGGGCCAGCGCCTCGTACGCCTCCAGGACCGTGGACTTGCCGCTTCCGCTGGGGCCCGTCAGCACGGTGACGGGGGCGACGGGGACCGTGCGGGCGCGCAGGGAGCGGAAGGCGGCGAGGCGCAGCTCGCTCACGGCGGGCGCGCGTTCTCCCAGGTCGGAGGGGGCGGGGGAGGGCGGGGATTCCATGGTCAGGACGGTAGGGGGCGGGCCGTGCGGCGAACCGTTCCGGCCCGGGCGCGCTCGCCCGATCGGGGGACGGACGGGTGTGCGCACGGGGTGGCCCTCCTCGTCCCATATCTATCGCGTACTCGTGACGGCAGTCACGAAACGGTGATACGTTCATGGCGTTGGCCGAGAGCCCGAGAACCCCGGAAGCCCTGAGAGCCCCGAGACCACGGCCGAGGCACTTCCCCCCGATGGAGGCCCCGTCATGAGCCCGTTCACCGGTTCGGCGCACGGCACGTCCGACTGGCAGCACATCGAGGTCGGGTACGAGGAAGGCGTCGTCACCGTCACCCTGCGGCGCCCCGCCAAGCTGAACGCGCTCACCTTCGAGGCGTACGCCGACCTGCGCGACCTCCTCGGCGAGCTGGCCCGTGAGAAACGGGTCCGCGCGCTCGTCCTGGCGGGCGAGGGCCGCGCCTTCTGCTCCGGCGGTGACGTGGACGAGATCATCGGCGCCACTCTGGAGATGGACACCTCCCAGCTCCTCGACTTCAACCGGATGACCGGTCAGGTCGTCCGTGCCCTGCGCGAGGCGCCCTTCCCCGTCGTCGCCGCCGTGCACGGCGCCGCCGCCGGAGCGGGCGCCGTCCTCGCGCTCGCCGCCGACTTCCGGGTCGCCGACCCCACCGCGCGGTTCTCGTTCCTCTTCACCAAGGTCGGCCTCTCCGGCGGCGACATGGGCGCCGCCTATCTCCTGCCGCGCGTCGTCGGTCTCGGCCACGCCACCCGCATCCTCATGCTCGGCGAGCCCGTACGGGCGCCCGAGGCCGAGCGGATCGGGCTCCTCAGCCAGCTCACCGACGAGGGCAAGGCCGACGAGGCCGCCCAGGCGCTCGCCCGGCGCCTCGCCGACGGCCCCGCGCTCGCCCACGCCCAGACCAAGGCCCTGCTCACCGCCGAGCTGGACATGTCACTCGCCCAGTCCGTCGAGATGGACGCCGCGACCCAGGCGCTGCTCATGCACAGCGAGGACTACGCCGAGTTCCACGCCTCCTTCACCGAGAAGCGGCCCCCGAAGTGGCAGGGCCGATGACTTCCTCCCGGCCGACCTCCCTGCGGCGCGTCGCCGTCATCGGCGGAGGCCCCGGCGGGCTCTACGCCGCCGCGCTCCTCAAGCGCCTCGACCCCGCCCGCGAGATCACCGTCTACGAGCGCAACGCGCCCGACGACACCTTCGGCTTCGGCGTCGTCCTCTCCGACGAGACCCTCGGCGGCATCGAGCACGCCGACCCCGCCGTCTACGCCGCGCTCCAGGCCGAGATGGTGCGCTGGGACGACATCGACATCGTCCACCGCGGCCGCACCCTCACCTCCGGCGGCCACGGCTTCGCCGCGCTCGGCCGCCGCCGCCTCCTCGCCGTGCTGCACGAGCGCTGCCGCGAACTGGGCGTGGACCTCCGCTTCCGTACGGAGGCGCCGCCCGCCGCCGCGCTCGCCCGCACCCACGACCTGGTCATCGCCGCCGACGGCGTGCACAGCGCCACCCGCGAGGCCCACGCCGACGTCTTCCGGCCCACCGTCAGCACCCACCGCTGCCGCTACATCTGGCTCGCCGCCGACTTCGCGCTGGACGCCTTCCGCTTCGAGATCGCCGAGACCGAGCACGGGGTGCTGCAACTCCACGCCTATCCCTACGCGGAGGACTCCTCGACCGTCATCGTCGAGGCCCGCGAGGAGGTCTGGCGCGCCGCCGGGCTCGACAGGCTGGACGAGCGCGCCTCCGCCGACCACTGCGCCAAGCTCTTCCCCGAGACCCTCGGCGGGCGTCCCCTGCGCGGCAACAACTCGCAGTGGATCGCCTTCCGCACGGTGGTCAACGAACGCTGGTCGCACGGCAACATCGTGCTGCTCGGGGACGCCGCCCACACCGCCCACTTCTCCATCGGCTCCGGCACCAAGCTCGCCGTCGAGGACGCGCTGGCCCTCGCCGCGTGCGTACGCGAACAGCCCGGCCTGCCCGAGGCGCTGGAGGCCTACGAGACCGAGCGCAGGCCCGTCGTGGAGTCCACGCAGCGCGCGGCGCGGGCCAGCCTCGCCTGGTTCGAGGAGCTGGCCGGATACGTGGACCAGCCGCCGCGCCAGTTCGCCTTCAACCTGCTCACCCGCAGCCGCCGCGTCACCCACGACAACCTGCGGCTGCGCGACGCCTCCTTCGTCTCCGGCGTCGAGCGCGAGGCCGGGATCGAGTCCGGTACGCCGCCCATGTTCACCCCCTACCGGCTGCGCGGTCTGACCCTGCGCAACCGCGTCGTGGTCTCCCCCATGGACATGTACCGCGCGGAGGACGGCGACCCCGGCGACTTCCACCTCGTCCACCTCGGGGCCCGCGCCCTCGGCGGCGCCGGGCTCGTCATGACGGAGATGGTGTGCGTCTCGCCGCAGGGCCGCATCACGCCCGGCTGCTCCGGGCTGTGGACCGACGCGCAGGAGGCGTCCTGGCGGCGCGTCACCGACTTCGTCCACACCCAGTCGCCCACCGCCGCGATCGGCCTCCAGCTCGGCCACTCGGGCCGCAAGGGCTCCACCAAGCTCATGTGGGAGGGCATCGACCAGCCCCTCGACGCGGGCAACTGGCCCGTGGTGGCCCCCTCCGCCCTCCCGTACCGGCCGGGCGTCAACCAGACCCCGCACGAGCTGACCGCGCGCGAACTCGCGGCGATACGCGAGGAGTTCGTGTCCGCGACGCGCCGCGCCGCGCGTGCCGGGTTCGACCTCCTCGAACTCCACTGCGCGCACGGCTATCTGCTCTCCAGCTTCCTCTCCCCGCTCACGAACCGCCGCACCGACGCCTACGGGGGAGGGCCGGAGGCCCGCCTCCGCTTCCCCCTCGAAGTCTTCGACGCGATGCGCGAGGTCTGGCCCGCCGAGCGCCCCATGACCGTCCGCATCTCCGCGACCGACTGGGCCGAGGGCGGCACGACCGGCGAGGACGCCGTACGGATCGCCGCCGCGTTCGCGGAACACGGCGCCGACGCGCTCGACGTCTCCACCGGCCAGGTCGTCCCCGACGAACGCCCGGAGTACGGCCGCTCGTACCAGACGCCCTTCGCGGACCGCATCCGCAACGCCCTCGGCGTGCCCGTCATCGCCGTCGGCGCCATCTCCTCCTGGGACGACGTGAACTCCCTCGTCCTCGCCGGCCGCGCCGACCTGTGCGCGCTGGCCCGCCCGCACCTGTACGACCCCCACTGGACGCTCCATGCGGCGGCAGACCAGGGCTATGCGGGGCCGGGCGCGCCCTGGCCCCTCTCCTACCAGGCAGGCAGCCGCAAGCCGCCGACGGGCCGGACCGATGCTCCCAAGCCCCGCCTCGTTCTCTGAGGGGGCTGCCCAAGCACAGCAAGGCAATGGCAGAGGGTGCCCCATTCAGGGGCGCGGGGAACTGCGCGACCAGCCACGACGCAGCCGCACCCCGCGGATCAGCGTGCGGGGCAGCCCGTACCCGGCTCTTGCGTACCGGTTGCCCGGCGAAGGGGGCTGCGCTTGCCAGCCCTGCGCCTTGCGCAGACCTCCCAAGCACAGCATGGCAATGGCACCAGCGAACGGGGCAGCCCGTGTCCGGCCCGTGGCAGAGGGGAACCCCTACTCGTCCCACCAGCGGTCATCCCGCTCGCGGCGGTTCGCGACGATCGCCGCGCACGGGGGGATCACCATGGCGATCACGCACATCGCGACAGCGACCGGCACCGACCACAGCCGCACAAAGGCCCACGCGCTGATGAACAGCACCAGACACACGGTCATCAGCACGAAATAGCGGCGGCGTCTCCGTGCGAGCACATTTCCACGGTACGCCTCACGCGGCGCGGGCGAACTCTGCCCCCGCGTCGCGCAGCTTGCCGTGCAGGGCGAAGAAGACCTTCGCCGAGCGTTCGCCGGGCCAGTCGTCCGGCAGCAGGGAGGCCGGCAGGCCGGGGTCGGCGTACGGGAGGCGGCGCCAGGCGTCGAGGGCGGGGAGATAGTCCCGGTACGCGGCCTCCGGCGGCACCCGGCGCCGGCGCGACCAGGTGCGCAGCACCGGCTCGTGCGCGGCGAGGAACGCGCGGTGCTGGGCGGCGATGGCGTCCAGGTCCCACCAGCGGGCCACGGCCTCGGCCGTCGGCTCGAAGCCCGCGTGGCTGCCGCGGAACAGATCGACGTACGGGGTGAGTTCGAGGCGGGCAAGGGTGTGGCGGGTCTCCTCCTCCAGGTGCGAGGGCGCGATCCAGATGCCCGGTGCGGCGTTGCCGAAGCCGAGGCGGGCGAGGCGGGAGCGCAGGACGTGCCGTCGCTGGCGTTCGCTCTCGGGCACGGAGAAGACCGCGAGCAGCCAGTTGCCGTCCGGCCTGGGGCGGGCGTAGATGCGGCGGTCGCCGTCGTCGAGGAGCTGGCGCGCGGCGGGCGAGGGAGCGTATCCGGCGGATTTGCTGCCGGGCCGCTCGGCGGTGAGCAGGCCCCTCCGCTTGAGCCGGGAGACGGCCGAGCGGACGGAGGGCGGGTCGACGCCGACCGCTCCGAGCAGCCGGATCAGCGTCGCGACGGGCACGGTGCCCTCGCTGGAGAAGCCGCGCCCGTAGGCGCCGTAGAACGTGAGGATGAGGGAACCGGGGGAGGGACGGGGGGCCGCCGGGGGCGGCGAGGGGGACGAGTGCTCTGCCACGCCCGTCACTCTAGATCGGGCGTGCGCAGCCGGTAGCGCTGAAGTTTGCCCGTGGGGGTGCGCGGAAGCGATTCAGCAAAGATGATCTCGCGCGGGCACTTGTAGGGAGTCAGCTCCGAAGTGGTGAACTGGCGTAGCGTTTCGGCCATGTCACTCCCAGGGGGAGTGCCGGGAGTGAGCACCACGTGGGCCACCACGACCTGCCCCCGCTTCTCGTCCGGGCGGCCGACGACGGCCGCCTCGGCGACGTCGGGATGGCGCAGGAGGACCTCCTCGACCTCGGGGCCCGCGACGTTGTACCCGGCGGTGATGATCATGTCGTCCGCGCGTGCCACGTAGCGGAAGTAGCCGTCGGGCTCCCGGACATACGTGTCCCCGGTGAGGTTCCAGCCGTCGCGTACGTACTCGCGCTGCCGTTCGTCGTCGAGGTAGCGGCAGCCGACGGGGCCGCGCACGGAGAGGAGGCCCGGCTCGCCGTCGGGGACGGGCGTCGCGCCGTCGGCGGCCACCACGCGCGCCTCGAAACCGGGCACGGGAACGCCCGTACGCCCTGGCCGGATCGCGTCGTCGGAGGCCGAGATGAAGATGTGGAGCATCTCGGTGGCGCCGATGCCGTCGATGATGCGCAGGCCCGTGCGCTCGTGCCAGGCGCGCCAGGTCGCGGCGGGCAGGTGTTCGCCCGCGGAGACGCAGCGCCGCAGCGAGGCGAGCGCGTCGACGCTGACGGCGGTGCCGGTGCCGTCCGCCGCGTCGCCGGGCGCCTCCAGCTTCGCGAGCATGCCGCGGTAGGCGGTCGGCGCGGTGAACAGGACGGATATCCGGTGCCGTTCGACGACCTTGAGCATCTGCTCCGCGCCGCTCCACTGGTCGAGCAGCGCCGAGGCCCCGGCGCGCAGCGGGAAGATCACGAGCCCGCCGAGGCCGAACGTGAAGCCCAGCGGCGGGCTGCCGGTGAACACGTCGTCGGAGCGCGGGCGCAGCACGTGCGCGGAGAAGGTGTCCGCGATGGCGAGCACGTCGCGGTGGAAGTGCACGCAGCCCTTCGGCCTGCCCGTCGTCCCGGAGGTGAAGGCGATCAGCGCCACGTCGTCGGCGGCGGTCGGCACGGCCGTGAACGCGTTCGGCTGGCGCGCGGCCCTCGTCAGCAGGTCGTCGGGGTCCCCGCGGCCGAAGAAGGCGGTCCTCAGGCCCGGCACGGCGGCCTTCGTCAGCTCCTCGGCGGAGTCCGCGTCGCACAGCGCGTGCGTCACGCGGGCGAGGCGGCAGATGGTGCTCAGCTCGTGGGCCCGCTGCGCGGCCAGCACGGTCACGGCGACGCCGCCCGCCTTCATCACCGCCAGCCAGCACGCGGCGAGCGCGGGCGTGGTGGGGCCGCGCAGCAGCACCCGGTTGCCCGGCACGAGGCCCAGCTCGCCGGTGAGGACGTGCGCGACGCGGTCGACGGTGCTCTGGAGCGTCCCGTACGACCAGGGCTCGGCGCCGTCCGCGGTGTGGAAGGCCGGGCGGTCGGGGCCGAGGCGGTCGATGGTCCCGTCGAGCAGTTCCGCGCCGCAGTTGAGACGGTCGGGGTAGCGCAGCTCCGGGCGCTCCAGGAGGAGGTCGGGCCACTGCCCGGGCGGCGGCAGATGGTCGCGCGCGAAGGTGTCGACATGTGCGGACGGGCTGAGCTGCATGGTCGATCTGCCCCCTCGCGGCCTTGGGGAAGGCGGTGGATCCGGGCGCCGAATATGCCGTCGAGCGTAACGTGATGGTGACGACAGTCAAGATACCGCGATATACAGAGGGCAGTGTGACGGAGGGAGCCGCCATGACCGCGTTCGCGCTCGACCCCGAGCAGCAGGAGTGGTGCGCACGGCTGCGGACGCTGGCCGGGGAGCGGCTGAGGCCCCTCGCGGAGGGCGGTGAGCCCGGACGGGTGAACCACGCGCTGCTCGCCGAGATGGGCGAGCTGGGCCTCCTCGCCCGCGCGGTCACCGCCTCCGCGCCCGGCGCGGCCCGCAAGGGCGGGACAGGGCGCGCCCTGGAGCTGTGCCTGCTGCGCGAGTCCCTCGCCTACTCCTGCCCCGAGGCCGAGACGGCCCTCGCCCTCCAGGGCCTGGGCACCGGGCCCGTGGCCCAGGCGGGCACCGAGGCGCAGCGGCGGCGCTGGCTGCGGGAGGCCGCCTCCGGGCGGGCCGTCGCCGCCTTCGCGCTGAGCGAGCCCGAGGCGGGCAGCGACGCGGCGGCGCTCACGCTCCGTGCCGACCCCGACCCGGCAGGGGGTGAAGGGGGTGCGGGGGCCTGGCGGCTGACCGGCACCAAGACCTGGATCTCCAACGCGCCCGACGCCGACTTCTACTCCGTCTTCGCGCGCACGGGCGAGGCGCCCGGCGCGCGCGGCATCAGCGCGTTCCTCGTCCCCGCCGACCGCCCCGGGCTGCGCGGCGAGCCCCTCGCGATGCTCTCCCCGCACCCGATCGGCACGCTCACCTTCGACGGCGTCCCCGTCACCCGTGAGGACCTCCTGGGCGAGCAGGGCCGCGGCTTCGGCGTCGCGATGCGCACACTCAACCTCTTCCGGCCCAGCGTCGGCGCGTTCGCCGTCGGCATGGCGCAGGCCGCGCTGGACGCCTCGCTCGAACACGCCGCCGAGCGGCGCGCGTTCGGCGGGGTGCTGCGCGATCTCCAGTCCGTCTCGCACCAGTTGGCCGAGATGGCGACCCGCACCGAGGCGGCCCGGCTGCTCGTCTACGCCGCGGCGGCGGCGTACGACCGGGACGACGACGGCATCGCGCGCAGCGCCGCCATGGCGAAGCTGATGGCGACCGAGACCGCGCAGTACGTCGTCGACACCGCCGTCCAGATCCACGGCGCCGCCGCCCTGCGCCAGGGCCATCTCCTCGAACACCTCTACCGTGAGGTCCGCGCCCCCCGCATCTACGAGGGCGCCAGCGAGGTGCAGCGCACCCTCATCGCGAAGGAGCTCTACAGGTGACCGAAGACGCCGCCCCTGCCGCCCCCGCCGCCTCCGCGCCGCCCGCCGACCGGGTGCTGGACCGCGTCAACCCGCCCGAACTGTCGCCGCCCACCGGCTTCTCGCACGCCGTCACCGCCACCGGCTCCCGGCTCGTCTTCCTCGCGGGCCAGACCGCGCTCGACGGCGAGGGACGGATCGCGGCGCACACCTTCCCCGGCCAGTTCGAGGCCGCGCTCTCCAACCTGCTGGTCGCGCTCGCCGCCTCGGGCGGCACCCCGGCGGACCTGACGCGCGTGACCGTCTACACCACCGACGTCCCCGCCTACCGCCGCCACGCCCCCGAACTCGGCCGCATCTGGCGCGACCTGGTCGGCCGCGACTACCCGGCCATGGCCGTCATCGGCGTCGTCCGCCTCTGGGACGAGGCCGCCTGGATCGAACTCGACGGCCTCGCGGTCCTCCCGTAGGGACCGGCCCCGGCGGGAGGGGGCTCGCCGTAAGGGCGGACTCCCGTAGGAGCGGTCCCCGTACGGGGGGGCTCAGTCGGAGCGGGTCGTGCCGTCGGCGTTGCACCAGACGGTCTCGCCGGCGGTCTTCGAGACCGTCTTCTGCTTCAGCTCACCGTCGACCGAGATCGCGCACGCGACCCGGGAGACGCTCGCGTACCGGCCGGAACCGGCGGCGCTGATCCGGAACGAGGCCGGGTCCTCGACCTCCACCGTCTTCGTCCACTTCCGGGTCCCGTCCGCCGACAGCCGGATCACCTTGCGGACGCTCTCGGAGCGGCCGTGGGCGTCCGGCTTGTCGTACGCGACCTCGAAGAGCTGCGAACCCGTCGCCTCGTACGTGACCTTGTGCGTGCCGCCGTCGCCGGAGCAGCCGGAGAGGAGCGGGACCGCGGCCAGGACGAGGACCGAGGCCGTGGCCGCGGCGCGGGTGGGGCGGGAGATCACCTGACTCACCTTCACTTCTCCGGGAGTTCCGTCGTGCAGCTCGCCTGCGAGGAGTCCACCGAGTCCGAGGACGCCAGCTCGCCGTCCACCAGGACCGTGCACGCCAGGGGCGTGGCCGAGTGGTCGGCGGAGGACGTCGCGGTGAGCGTGATCCGCTCGGTGCCCTCGGGGACCTTGACGGTCTTCTTCCAGGGCAGCCGGACCGCGCCCGAGTCGCGCAGCGTGGTGTCCGAGCCCTTCCCCGGAGCGCTGTCCTCGTAGCGCACGCTGGCCGTACCGGGGCCGCGCACCTCGTAGACGACCGTGCGGCCGGCGGACTCCTGCTTCATCGGTTCCAGGAACGTCTTCGTCACCTCGGGCTCGTCCTCCTCGCCGAGGGGGCCGAGGGAACAGCCGCCGAGCGTGACGGCGAGCGCGGCGACGGCTGCCGCAGCGGTACGTGGACGCGGTGGACGCATGGGTGTGGAGCCTCTTCGGGCGGTGGCAGGGGGTAGCGGAAGCTTTACACATCCGTGCGGACGATCTCCACGGAACCGGGAAAATGATCGGAGGATAAGTGGGCTGCTCCATCGATCAGTTGACCTGCGAGTTTGTTGATTTATGAACCAGCGGGGGGCTGCTCGCGGCGGCGCCGCCTGTGGGCCGCGACGCGGGCGCGCGAGGCGCAGGCGGGCGAACAGTAACGGCGCCGGGTGCCCGGGCCGTCGTCGAGGAACACCCGCGCGCAGCCATCGGCGGCGCACACGCCCCACGCCACCCGCCCCCGCTCGCTGAGGAGCCGGGCCAGGGCGTGCGCGCTGGAGGCCGTGAACCAGTCCGCCCAGCCCGCGTCGTCGGCCCGGTCCACGTGCAGGTGCCAGGCGTGCCCGTCGTGCCGGGACAGCCGGGGGCGGGCGCCGCACTCCTCCAGCAGCGCGTTGAGCGCGCGGGCCGCGCGGTCGGTGTCGGGCTCGGCCAGCACACGCGCGCGCAGCCGCGCGACGGCGGCGCGCAGCGCGGCCGCGTCCCGCTCGTCGAACCCGTCCTCCGTCACGTCCCCGGGCGCCTCGCCGTGCGCGACGAGCAGCGCGGCGAGCGCGTCGCGCGGCAGCGCGGGGTCCTCGCCCAGCGCGTTCGCCAGGTCGATCAGCCGTGGCCCCGGCCGGAATCCGTGCGTCGTCCCCGCGCCCATGCGTCCCGTGCCCCCTGCCTTCCGAAGTCCCCTGCCTGTAACGTCTGTAACGCCTTAAGAGTGTAAGCCGTTACGGCAGGGAGGGGGCGCCATGCGCACGTACCTGGTCACCGCGTTCCTCGCACGGCTGGCCGACGAAGGCATGGCGATCGCCGTCACGCTGCTCGCCCTCGACCGCACCGGCAGCGCGGCGGAGGGCGCGTTCGTCCTCACCGCCTGGATGGCGCCGCACGCGGTGGCCGCGCCGCTCGCCGGGGTGCTCGCCGCGCGGGCACGCAGGCCCGCGCTGTTCCACGCGGGCGCCCTCGTGCTCTTCGCCGCCGCCATCGCCGGGCTCGCCCTCACCGTCGGGCGTACGGCGGCGCCCGTCGCGCTCCTCCTCGCGCTGGCGGGCGGCTGCTGTGGGCCCGTCGTCACCGGCGGCCTCTCCAGCCTGGTCGCCGGGCTCGTGCCGGAGGGGCCCGTGCGCAACCGGGCGTACGCGCTGGACGCGGCCACCTACACCACGTCCTCGGTCGTGGGCCCCGCCGCCGTCGGCGTGACCGCGGGCCTCGCCTCGCCCGGCGCCGCGACCGGCCTGATGGCGGCGTGCGCCGCCTGCGCGGCGCCGCTCGTCGCGACGCTCCCCGCGGCGGGCCGGGCGTCCGTGGCGGCCGGGGCGCCCGGTCCCGAGGGCGGACGTACGGGAACAGGGGCCGTACGTACGGACACCGGCGGCGAACGTACGGGCACGGACGCCGAACCTACGGGCACCGGCGCCGAACCTACGGGCACCGGCGGCGGAACGCGCCTCCTGCGGCAAGGGCTCACGGCCCTGTGGCGCGTACCGCCGCTGCGGGCGATCACCGGCGCCACGACCCTCGCCTTCCTCGGCCTCGGCGGGCTCGCCGTCGCCGCCGTGCTGCTCGCGGACCACCGGGGGGACGCGGACGGGGGCGGGGTCCTGATGACGGCGTTCGCCGTCGGCGCCCTCGGCGGCGCCCTGGCCCTGGCCCGCTGGGAACCGCCGCTCGCGGCGCCCCGCCTCGCCACCGTCAGCCTGCTGGTCACCGGCGCGGCGCTGGCGGGTGCCGCGCTCGTACCGTCGTTCGCCGGGGCGGTGGCGCTGTTCGCGCTCGCCGGGGTGGGGGACGGGCCGCTGCTCACCACCACGCTCCGGATCCGCGCCGACCACGCGCCGCCCGGAGCGCGTACGCAGGTCTTCACGCTGGGCGCCGGCCTGAAGGTCACGGCGGCCTCCGCGGGCGCCGCGCTCACCGGGGCGTGCGCCGGGCTCAGCCCCACCCTGCTCCTGCTGGGGATCGCCGCGCTCCAGCTCGCGGCGGCAGGGCTGTTGCCGTTGCTGGCCCGGCCGGAGAGCGACGCCCGGCCGCCGGTCACCAGCCGGGCACGACCAGGAGGCCCCAGCTCGCCAGCGGGATGAGGGGGACGAGCGTGAAGCCCCAGACCATCAGGCGGCGGAAGACGAAGTCGCGCTGCTCGGCGGGGGTGTTGGCCGTGACCAGCGCCCCGCTCGTGGAGAACGGGGACGCGTCCACGATCGAGGAGCTGACCGCGAGCGCCGCGACGAGGCCGATCGCGCTCACGTCGCCGTCCGCCAGCAGCGGGACCGCGAGCGGGATCAGCGCGCCCAGGATGCCGGTCGTCGAGGCGAAGACGGTGACCACGGCCCCGATCAGGCAGATCAGCAGCGCCGCGAGGAGCGGCGCGTCGATCGAGGCCACGCGGTCGCCGAGCCAGTCGATGGTGCCGAGGCGCTCCATCAGGCTCACGTAGGTCACGATCCCGCAGACCAGCAGCACGGTGCCCCACGCGCACTTCTCCGCCGCGCCCTCGGCCGACTTGGGCGAGACGAACGACAGGACGGCGGCGACGCTGAGCGCCATCAGGCCGACGTCGAGGTCGAAGAAGAGCGCCCCGACGACCAGCCCGAGGATGCCGAGCAGGGTGAGGGAGCGGGCGAGGTCGAGGCGTACGGGCCGTTCGGCGGCGGTGAGCTGCTCCTCCTCGGGCTCGACGACGGCGACGGGGGCGGGGCCGGTGCCGCCGGTCCCGGGCGAGGGGCGTACGGAGGGCGCGGCGCCGCCCGTATCCGGCTCCGGGCCCCGCTCCGGCCGTACGCGGTGGCCGATCAGCCGGCGCCCGCCGAACAGCGTGAACGCGAGCGCGTTGAGGACGAGATTGAAGGCGAGCGAGACGAGGAAAAGCGTCGCCGGGCTTCCCGGAATGTCGTTCCTTTCGACGACGCCGTTCGTGATGGTGCCGAAGACGCCGATGGGCGAGAAACCGCCCGCGCTGCCGCCGTTGGCGATGAAGACGCCCATGAGGAACGGGTTGATCCCGTATCTCCTGGCGACGCTCAGGCCGATGGGCGCGATGATGCCCACGGCGGCGGGCGTCACCGCGCCGACCCCGGCGAGCAGGGCGGTGACCAGGAACATCACCCAGGGCATCAGCGCCGTTCGGCCGCCGACGGCACGCATGCAGACATGGACGAGCCAGTCCACGGTGCCGTTGTCACGGGCGATGGCGAAAAGGAAGGTGACGCCGACGAGAACGACGAAGAGATCTCCCGGGAATCCCGCGAATATCTGGTCCGCGGATTGTCCGGCGAAGGCCGTGCCGACGACGAAGGCGGCGACGAACGCCAATACCCCCATGTGCACGGAGAGCGTGGTGGAGACGGCGAATACGAGAGCGAGTCCGATGATGGCGATGACGTGGTCTGACACAAGGCTTCCCCGCCTTAGCTAGGCCGTGGGCAGCGGGCATCACGCATTCCGCCCTGCGGAATACGTCTTTCGAGCAGGGAAGTATTGAGACCAACGTCACACCCGTCAAGGGGTGCGGCGCGAGTGCCCTCCGCCGGGCCTGCCGCCGGACGTGCCGCCGGGCCTGCCGCCATGTCCTCCGCCGAGCGCCGCGCCGATCCGCTCCGCCGCCTCGCGTACCAACTCGGCGTGCGCGGCACGGGATTCGCTGGTCAGGCGGCTGCTGGGGATGTTGATGCTGAGGCTCGCCACGGGGTGTCCCGACGGTCCGAGAACGGCCGAGGCGGTGGCCGAGACGTCCGTGCGCCACTCACCGTCGTTCGTCGCGTAACCCCGCGCCCGGATCGCCGCCAGCTCCTCGCGCAGTGCGTCCGCGTCGGTCACCGTCGTCTCCGTGAAGCGCGGCAGCTCCTCGGTCAGATGCCGCTCGATCTCCTCGGGGGTGCTCGCGGCCAGCACCGCCTTGCCGTTCGCCGAGGCGTGCAGCGGGAGGTTCTTGCCCAGCGGCAGGATGATCCGCACGGGCTGCGAGGTCTCCAGCCGCTCGATCAGCACGACCTTGCCGCCCTCCGGAACGGCCAGGTGGACGGTCTCGTCGCACCGGCCGCGCAGGTCCTCCATCACCGGCACCGCCACATCGCGCAGGCCCAGTTCGCCCGAGGCGTGGCGGCCGAGGAGCAGCGGCTTCGTCGTGAGCACCCAGCGCCCCGCGGTGCCGCTCGCGGTCTGCCGCAGCCAGCCCGCCTCGCGCAGCGTGAGCAGCGCCCGCTGCACGGTGCTCTTGGGCAGCTCCACCGCCCTGGCCAGGTCCGATACGCCGACGGGCTGCCGGGCGGCGACCTCGTCGAGCACCCGCAGCGCGTTGAGCACGTTCTGCATGTCCGAACCCCCGCTTCCGGTACGCCCATTGACGGCCCGACGGGCCGTCCCTAGGCTCCGCCGTGCCATCTTACGAGACAGCGTGCCGTGACACGGCACAGAGCGCAAGGGGGTTGGCTCGCGTGACCCTGCACACCGGCCGCCATTTCCTCCAGATCCCCGGCCCCACGAACGTCCCCGACGAGGTGCTCCGCGCCCTCTCCGCGCCCACCCTCGACCACCGAGGCCCCGAGTTCGCCGCGCTGACGCGCCGTCTCCTCGCCGCGCTCGGCCCGGTGTTCGGGACGAGCGGCCCCGTCGTCGTCCTGCCCTCCTCCGGCACCGGCGCCTGGGAGGCCGCGCTCGTCAACACGCTCAGCCCCGGCGACCGCGTGCTCTTCTTCGAGACCGGCCACTTCGCCGCCCTCTGGACCGCCATGGCCGAACGGCTCGGCCTCGACGTCGAGATCGTCCCCGGCGACTGGCGGCACGGCGCCGACCCCGAAGCGCTCGCCGCCCGCCTCGCCGATGACGGCGCAGCCGGCGGAGGGCACGCGATCAAGGCCGTCTGCGCCGTCCACAACGAGACCTCGACCGGCGTGACCAGCCGCGTCCCCGAACTCCGCGCGGCCCTCGACGCCACCGGCCACCCCGCGCTCCTCCTCGTCGACACCATCTCCTCGCTCGGCTCGATCGACTACCGGCACGACGCGTGGGGCGTCGACGTCACGGTGGCCGGTTCGCAGAAGGGGCTGATGCTGCCGCCGGGCCTCGGCTTCAACGCCGTCAGCGAGAAGGCGCTGGCCGCCTCCCGTACGGCCGCGCTGCCGCGCTCGTACTGGGACTGGGCCCCGATCCTGGAGGCCAACCGGCAGGGCGCCTTCCCGTACACCCCCGCGACCAACCTGCTCTACGGGCTCGACGTCGCCCTGCGCATGCTCGCCGACGAGGGGCTGCCCGCCGTCTTCGCCCGCCACGCCCGGCACGCCCGCGCCACCCGCGCCGCCGTACGGGCCTGGGGACTTGAGGTCCTGTGCGCCGACGAGCGCGAGCACTCCGGGTCGCTCACCGCCGTCCTGATGCCGCCAGGCCACGACGCGGACAAGGTGCGCGAGGTGATCCTGGAACGGTTCGACATGTCGCTCGGCGCCGGGCTCGGCCGGCTCGCGGGGCGCGTCTTCCGCGTCGGCCACCTCGGCCACTTCAACGACCTCACGCTCGCGGGAACCCTCGCGGGCGTCCAGATGGGCCTCCAGCTCGCGGGCGTACCGATCGCCGCGGGCGGCCTGGAGGCGGCCCTGGCCGTGCTGCGCGAGGAGGGCGGGAACGCGTGACCCTCACCGGACCGGAACCGACCCGCGCCCCCGAAATCCCCTCCCTGGAGCGGCGGTTGCGCCGCGACCTCGACGGCGAGGTCCGTTTCGACGACCACACCCGGCACCTCTTCTCCCGCGACGCCAGCATGTACGCGATCACGCCCGTCGGGGTCGCCTTCCCCCGGCACGCCGGGGACGTCCAGGCCGCCGTCGCCGCCGCGGCCGAGCACGGCGTGCCGCTCGTCCCCCGGGGCGCGGGCACCAGCCTCGCGGGCCAGACCGTCGGCGCCGGGCTCGTGCTCGACCTCTCCCGCCACATGCGCCGCATCGTGGAGCTGGACCCCGAAGCCCGTACGGCGCTCGTCGAACCCGGCGTCGTGCAGGACCAGCTCAACCGGGCCGCCGCGCCGCACGGCCTGATGTTCGGGCCCGACACCTCCACCAGCAACCGGGCCACGCTCGGCGGGATGATCGGCAACAACTCCGCGGGCAGCGGCTCCCTGCGGCACGGCATGACCATCGACCACGTCCGCGCCCTCGACGTCGTCCTCTCCGACGCGAGCACCGCCCGCCTCGCCCCCGTCGACGAGGCCGAACGCGCCCGCCGGGCCCGCTCCGGCACCCGCGAGGGCGCCCTCTACCGCGAACTGCCCCGCCTCGTACGGGAGAACGCCGACGCCATCGCCGAGGGCTTCCCCGCCTTCTGGCGCCGCGCCTGCGGCTACCGCCTCGACCGCCTCGCCCGCCTCGCCCGCCCCGAGGAGCCCTTCGACCTCGCCAAGTTCGTCGTCGGCTCCGAGGGCACCCTCGTCCTCACCACCCGCGCCCTGGTCGACCTCGTGCCCAAGCCGCGCCGTACGGTCATCGCCGTCGGGCACTTCACCTCCACCCAGGCCGCGATCGAGGCCACCGAGGACGCGCTCGCCTGCGAACCGGCGGCCGTCGAGCTGATGGACCGCACGATCCTCGACCTCTCGCGGCGCCGGATCGAGTACGCCTCGCTCTCCACGCACCTCGAAGGCGACCCCGACGCGCTCCTCTTCGTCAGCTTCACCGGCGACGACGAGGGCGAACTGCGCGCCTCCCTCGACCGCCTGACCGCCCTGTGGAAGCGGCACGGCCACGGCTACCACACCCTCCACGCCGTCACCCCCGAGCAGCAGGGCGCACTGCTCAAGGTCCGCAAGGCCGGGCTCGGGCTGCTGATGGCCGCCAGCGAGGGCACGCGCCGCCCGCTCGCGTTCGTCGAGGACACGGCCGTCGACCCGGCCCGGCTGGCCGACTACACCCGCGACTTCAAGGCCGTCCTCGACCGGCACGGCCTGGAGGCCGGGTTCTACGGCCACTGTTCGGTCGGCTGCCTCCACATCCGGCCCTTCGTGGACCTCGCCGACCCCGCGCAGGAGCGGACCATGCGGGCCGTCGCCGAGGAGATCAGGGACCTCGTCGTCGCCTACGGCGGGGTGAACTCCAGCGAGCACGGCGACGGCCTGGCCCGCAGCGAGTTCAACCGGCAGATCTTCGGCGACCGGCTCTACGGGGCGATGCGAGAGGTCAAGCGCGTCTTCGACCCGGACAACCTGATGAACCCCGGCAAGATCGTCGACGCCCCCGCGATGACCGACAACCTCCGCGACGCGGCCCTCCCCGAGCCCGGACCGCTGCGCACCCGGCTCTCGTTCGAGGTCACCGGCGGCATGCGCGGCGCCGCCGACCGCTGCATGAACATCGGCCTGTGCCGCAAGAGCGGGAGCGGCGTGATGTGCCCCTCGTACATGGCCACGAAGGACGAGGAGGACTCCACGCGGGGTCGCGCCGGGGCCCTGGTCAAGGCCCTCTCCGAGCCCGACCCGAAGCGTGCCCTCGGTGACGAGCGGCTGCACGAGATCCTCGACGCCTGCCTGATGTGCAAGGCCTGCAAGAGCGAGTGCCCGCTCGGTGTCGATATGGCGACACTCAAGAGCGAGGCCCTCTCGCACCACCACGACCTGCACGGAGTCCCGCTCCGCAGCCGGGTGTTCGGCGCGATCCGCGCCCTCAACCGGCTGGGCTCGGCCACGGCCCCGCTCTCCAACCTCCCCGGCCGCGTCCCCGCACTCCGCCGCCTCATGGAACGGTGGCTCGGCATCGCCCGCGCCCGCCCCCTGCCCGTCTTCGCCCGCCGGAACCTCACCCGCTGGCACCGCCGCCGCACGACCCGCGTGCCGTCCGGCACCGGCGCGGAGGGGCGGACGCTCACCTTCCTCGCCGACTCCTTCACCACGTACACCGAACCGGCCGTCGGGCGCGCCGCGATCGAGCTGCTGGAGCGCGCCGGCTGGCGCGTACGGCTGGAGAGCCGCGGCTGCTGCGGGCGCTCCAGCCTCTCCAAGGGCCTGGTCGACGAGGCGAAGGCGAAGGCCGTGCACCTCGCGCGCCTCCTGGACGAGGGCGCCGGGCCCGGCTCGCCCGTCGTCGGCTGCGAGCCCTCCTGCCTGATGACGCTCCGCGACGAGCACCTGGCCCTGCGCCCCGGCGACCCGGCGGCCCGGGAACTGGCGGGCCGCGTACGGCAGATCGAGGAGCTGCTCGCGGAGGCGCTCGACGACGGGCGGCTCCGCCTCCGCGACGACGCCTGGCCCGCCAGCCGCCGCCTCCTCTACCACGGCCACTGCCACCAGAAGGCCGAGGTCGGCACGGCGGCGACGGTGGCCCTTCTGCGCCGTATCCCCGGCGCGCGGGTGGAGGAGGCCGACGCCGGATGCTGCGGCATGGCGGGCTCGTTCGGCTTCGAGTCCGAGCACTATGAGCTGTCCATGACGGTCGGCCGTGACCGCCTCTTCCCCGCGGTCGAGGCCGAGCCCGAGGACACCGTCGTCGTCGCCTCCGGCGTCTCCTGCCGCCAGCAGATAGCCCACGGCACGGCCCGCCGCGCCTGGCACCCCCTGGAACTGGTCCGCGCGGCGCTGGAAACGGAGTGAGCCGCATGGCCCCGCTTGCTATCGTGCGCCGATGTCACAGATCAGGCAGGTCCAGATCACCTTCGACTGCGCGGAACCCGAGCGCGTGGCCCGCTTCTGGTGCGAGGTGCTGGGATACGTCGTCCCGCCGCCGCCGGACGGCTTCGCCACCTGGGACGCGTACACCGCCTCCCTGCCGCCCGAGGACCGCGACTCCTGGTTCGCCTGCCAGGACCCCACGGGCGAGGGCCCCCGGCTCTTCTTCCAGCGCGTCCCCGAGGGCAAGACCGCCAAGAACCGCGTCCACCTCGACGTCCGCGTCGGCACCGGCCTCGTGGGCGACGAGCGCCTGGCCGCCCTGGAGGCCGAGCGCGACCGCCTGGTCGCACTCGGCGCGGTATGCGTCCAGGTGCTCTACGCCGACGAGGAGAACGAGTCCTGCATCCCGATGCTGGACATCGAGGGCAACGAGTTCTGCCTCGACTGAGGCCTCGACCGAGACCTCGACCGGGAGGGCTCAGATGTCGCGGAACGTCTCGATCTGGGCGCCGACCTCGTTGAGGCGTTCGGCCAGGTCCTCGTAGCCGCGGTTGATGACGTAGACGTTGCGCAGCACCGAGGTGCCCTCGGCGGCGAGCATCGCGAGGAGCACGACGACGGCCGGGCGCAGCGCGGGCGGGCACATCATCTCGGCGGCGCGCCAGCGCGTCGGGCCCTCGACCAGGACGCGGTGCGGGTCGAGGAGCTGGAGGCGCCCGCCGAGGCGGTTGAGGTCGGTGAGGTAGATCGCCCGGTTGTCGTAGACCCAGTCGTGGATGAGGGTCTTGCCCTGCGCGACGGCCGCGATGGCCGCGAAGAAGGGCACGTTGTCGATGTTCAGGCCGGGGAACGGCATCGGGTGGATCTTGTCGATGGGCGCCTCCAGCTTGGAGGGCCGCACCGTCAGGTCGGTGAGGCGGGTGCGGCCGTTGTCCGCCGCGTACTCCTCGCTGCGGTCGAAGTCGAGGCCCATCTCCTCCAGGACGGCCAGCTCGATCTCCATGAACTCGGCGGGCACGCGCCGCACCGTCAGCGTGGACTCGGTGACGACGGCGGCGGCCACCAGGCTCATCGCCTCGACCGGGTCCTCGGAGGGGGAGTAGTCCACGTCCGTGTCGATGACCGGGACGCCGTGCACCGTGAGGGTCGTGGTGCCGACGCCCTCGACGCGGACGCCCAGTTCCTCCAGGAAGAAGCAGAGGTCCTGGACCATGTAGTTCGACGAGGCGTTGCGGATGACCGTGACGCCGTCGTGCCGCGCGGCGGCCAGCAGCGCGTTCTCGGTGACCGTGTCCCCGCGCTCGGTCAGGACGATGGGCCGGGACGGTGAGACCGCGCGGTCGACCTCCGCGTGGTACAGCCCCTCGGTCGCCGTGACCTCCAGGCCGAAGTGGCGCAGCGCGCTCATGTGCGGCTCGACGGTGCGCGTACCGAGGTCGCAGCCGCCCGCGTACGGGATGCGGAAGCGGTCCGTGCGGTGCAGCAGCGGGCCGAGGAACATGATGATGCTCCGGGTGCGGCGCGCGGCCTCCTCGTCGATGGCCTCCATGTGCAGCTCGGCCGGGGGCACGATCTCCAGGTCCGCGCCGTCGTTGATCCACCGGGCGCGGACGCCCACCGAGGTGAGCACCTCCAGCAGCCGGAAGACCTCCTCGATACGGGCGACGCGGCGCAGCACCGTACGCCCCGAGTTGAGGAGGGAGGCGCAGAGCAGCGCGACGCAGGCGTTCTTGCTCGTCTTGACGTCGATGCTGCCGGAGAGCCGACGGCCGCCGACGACCCGCAGATGCATCGGGCCCGAATACCCCAGCGAGACGATCTCGCTGTCCAGCGCCTCGGAGATGCGGGCGATCATCTCAAGGCTGATGTTCTGATTGCCCCGCTCAATGCGGTTGACGGCGCTCTGGCTGGTGCCGAGCGCGTCCGCGAGCTGCGACTGGGTCATGCCCCTGTGCTGGCGCGCGTCGCGGATGAGCTGCCCGATACGTGCGAGGTAGTCGTCGGTCATGAGACGACGTTATCTCAGATGTGAGATAGGGGTGAACTCGGGGGTCCGTTTCGGCCGTGTCGCCCCGTACGGGCCCGGCCCGGCGCCCCCGGTGTCGGGGTGGGCGAACCCGGTGACGGGTCCGCCCTGAGGTGCTTCCGGGTCAGGCCACCGGCCAGGTGGTCCCGGTCCCCGTGTTGGCGCAGCCGTAGCTGCCCGCGTTGTCACAGCCGCAGGTCTCCCCGCACATGTTCGCCGCGGTCAGCGCCTGGACCGTCTCGTCGAACTGGACGGACGGCTCGACGGTCCGTGCGCCGGCCATGCGGGGGGACAGCTCAAGCAGAGTGTTCACGCGAACTCCTTTGTTTGCGATATACCACACTGGACACTTTGACCGTAGCATTCGCCAGGGGTCAGGGGTACACCAACAACCCCTCAAATAACGGGAGTTCGCGTGGCGACAGCCGACATCGAGGAATCCGTCCGGCGGGCCGTGGAGTCCGCTTCGCCCTCGGAAACCGCGCCGCGGATCCGGCTCCGCACCGGCCGGACCTGGCTGTTCGTCAATCCCCCCACCGCCGGCCCGCTGCCGGAGCACGGCTGGAAGCTGCACATATCCTCGCGGGCCGCGACCTTCCCCGAACTGGCCGAGCGGCTGCTGCCCGCGCTGCTCGCGGAGGGCTGCCCGTTCAAACTCGCCCGCTCCCAGGGCGTGCTGGCGACGCTCAACGGGGGCGTCCAGTCCCCGGCGGCCGTCGGCAAGGCCTTCACCGTCTACCCCGCGCCCGGCCGCGTACGGGAGTTCGGCCTCGCCCTGGCCGCGCTGACCCGGGGCCACGAGGGCCCGCGCGTGCTCAGCGACCGTCGCGTCGCCCCCGGCGCCCCCGTCTACTACCGGTACGGCCCCTTCCGCCCCCAGTGGTACTTCGACGAGCGGAACGTGCTGGGCATCCGGATCGCGGGCCCCGGCGGCGAGCTGTTCGACGGCCCCGCGGGCCTGGAGTACCGGGCCCCCGACTGGGCGGCCGACCCCTTCGCCGGGCCCCGCACGGAGCCGGGGAGCCCCGAGCCGGGCCCGGAGCGCGCGCCGGGCACGGACGACGACGAGGCCCACCCCTCCGACGGCACCCTCCTCGGCGGACGCTTCCGCGTCGTCCACGGCATCCTGCGCAAGCCGCAGGGCGACGTGTACCGCGCGACGGACCTGCGCACCGGGCGTACGGCCGTCGTCAAGCAGGCCCGCGCGCACGTGGGGGAGGACGCGCAGGGCATCGACGCCCGGATGCGGGTGCGCAACGAGCGCCGGGTGCTGGCGGCCCTGGAGGGCGTCGAGGGCGTGCCCGTGCTGCTCGACCACTTCTCCCACGGCTCCGACGAGTACCTCGCCACCACCGACGCCGGGCCCGACCACCTCCGCGCCCACCTCGCCGCGCACGGCACGTACCTCTCCTCCGGCGCCGCGCCCTCCGGGGAGTTCGTCCGCTTCGCCGCCGGGCTCGCCGGGATCGTGCGCGAGACGCACCGCCGGGGCGTGGTGCAGCGGGACCTCTCCGCCAAGAACGTGGTCCTCGACGACTGCCGGGTACGCGTGATCGACTTCGGGATCTCCGCACTCGACGGCGTCCATCTGCCCGGCTACACCCCGGGCTTCGCGCCGCTGCGCCAGGCGGACGGCGAGCCGCCGCGTCCCGAGGACGACCTGTTCGCGCTCGGCATGGTCCTCGGCCTCGCCGCCCACGGCATGACCCCGGTCGGCGGCATCACCGCCCCGGGCCTCGCCCGCCACCGCGCCGTCGACACCCTCCACGCGCTGTACGGCACGGGGCCGGGGAAGACGTTCGTGGACGTCGTCGACGCGCTGCTCTCCGAGGAGACGGACGCGGCCACCGCCGCCCTCGACGCGCTCGCGGACGCCACCTGGACGGAGGGTACGGACGGGGTGGCCGCGGCCCCTCCGGCCCCGTCCCCCCGGCCGCTCCCGTCCTCCCCGCCCTACGACGCCCGGCCCCCGTCCGCGCACGAGCTGCTGGAGCACACCCTCGGCACGCTGCTCGACGGCCTCGACGCCGCGCTGCTCGACCCCGACGAGGAGGACGCGGCGGCCCGCGTCGACGCGAGCCTCTACTCCGGCAGCACCGGCGTCGCCCTGGAGCTGCTGCACCACCTCGACCGGGACGGCGTCCCCGAGCTGGTCGGCAGGCTCGCCGCGCACGCGGTCGGCGCCGCCCGCCGCGTCCCGCAGCCGCGCGGGCTGTACGTCGGGACGGGCGGCATCGACCTGCTGCTCGCACGGATGACCGCCGCCGGGCTCGACGCGCCGTCCCCCGTGCCGCCGTCGCCCGTCATCGCCGGGCGCGACCCGGGCGACGACATCTTCGCCGGTCACGCGGGCATCGGCTACGGCAGGCTCCTCCGGCACGAGCTGGACGGCGACCCCGCCCATCTGGCCGCCGCGCGCGAGGAGGCCGCGGCGATCCTCGCCCGGGACTCGCTCGTCACCCTCGTCGGGACCGACGACTCCGCGATGCCGGAGACGGCCGCGATGGACACCACCTTCGGGTACGCACACGGCCTCGCCGGGGTCGTGGACTTCCTCGTCCTCCTCGCCGCGCGGACCGGCGACGAAGAGCTGCGCGCCGCGGCCCGTACGCGCGCCGCCGAGCTGTGCGAGCGGTCCGTCCCGCTGGCCGAGCGGTCGGCGCTGCCGACGGCCGTGCCGCTGAGCGCCACCTGGTGCAAGGGGCTGGCCGGGGCCGCGCGGGCGCTGTGGCGCGCGGGCGACGTGCTGGACGAGCCGGAGTTCACGGCCGCCGCGCACCGTATCGCCCGGGTGTGCGCGGGCTGGATCCCGTGGCTGGAGAACGTGACGCAGTGCTGCGGCCTGTGCGGGCTCGGCGAGATCATGCTGGACCTCGCCGCGTGGAGCGGCGAGGAGGCCTACGCCGAGGCCGCGCGCGACGCGGGCCGCCATCTGATCCGGCGCAGCCACGGCCCGGACGCCGACCCCGCCTTCTTCGACCCCGACCGCAGCGAGACGCCGATGTCCTGGGGCCAGGGGTACACGGGCGTCGTCGCCTTCCTGCGCCGCCTGACCAGCACCCTCGGATAGGCGCGCGCGTCAGGCCGACCCGGAGATCCGCGGCCCCAGTTCGCGCGCCAGGGCCAGCGTCAGCGCGCGGAAGACCGCGATCTCCGGGTGCCCCGGGTGCGCGCCCCGGCCCTCGTACGCCCGTACGGCGAGGTAGCTGCTCTCCCACGGCGCGTCCAGTACGGGCACGAAGACCGCGCCCGGCCAGGCGTAGTAGCGCGCGAAGGACTTCAGCCCCGAGCCCGCGGCGCGGCCCGCGACCACGCCGGTCAGGACCTCCTGCGGCGTCAGCGCGTAGTCCTCGCTGCGCCGCGGCGCGCTCCGGCCGGTCTGCCCGAAGTAGAGGTACTCGGTGAAGGGGCGCGGGGTGTGCTCCGGCACGCGGAAGAACGGCAGCCCCGTGATGTCGGCGACCCTCAGGCCCTCGTCCCGCGCTGCCGCGAACGGGGAGGCGGCGGGGACGACGATGATGCGCTGCTCCGTCGTCAGGACGTCGGCGGTCACCCGCTCGTCGTCCGGCGCCGGGCGGACGAACGCGACGTCGACCCGGTCCTCGACCAGCGCCGAGGAGTGCTCGGTGAAGTCGAGCTGGCGCAGTTCGAGCGGGACGTCGGGGCGTGCCCGGCGGAACGCGTTGATCGCCGCCGGGGTCAGCTCGGCCGAGCCGTGGCCCATGATCCCGACGCGCAGCGGCCGGTGCCCTGCGCCGTCGCGCCGTACGCCCGCCAGTCCCGTGATGTCCTCGCGGGCCGCCTCCGCCGCCGCGAGCAGCGTCCGCGCGTGCCCGGTCAGCCGGTGCCCGGCGCGGGTGGGGGCGACCGGCGGGCCCCGGTGCAGCAGCGGGGTGCCCAGCTCGCTCTCCAGCCGCGCCACGTGCTGGGTGACGGCGGCGGGGGAGAGGTGGAGCCGCCGCGCGGCCCTCCGGAAGTGGCCCTCCTCCACCACCGCCAGGAAGGACGACAGCAGACGGAGATCCATACCGCCAGCGTACGCCGCCCGCGCGGACGGCCCCCACGGGCGTTCACGAGTCGTGAACGCGTGCGGCGCGGCCGCCCCGCGCGCCCGTAGAACTGGCCCTCATGCGTACGACAGCACCGCCTTCCCCCGCCCCCTCCGCCACCGCCACCGTGTCCGGGTCCCGGCGGTACGGGCTGCGCGTGGCGTGGATGATGACGGCCTCCGGCTGGAGCGCCAACCAGTTCTCCGCGCTCCTCGGCTCCTACCGCTCCGGGCTCGGCATGTCCGAGTCCGCCGTCACCGGCCTCTTCGCGCTCTACGTCCTCGGCCTGGTCCCCGGCCTGCTGCTCGGCGGCCCGCTCGCCGACCGGTACGGGCGCCGCCCGCTCGCGTTCGCCGCGCTCGCCGTCAACCTGCTCTCGACGCTGCTGCTGATGGCGGGCGCGGCGGGGCCCGGCTGGCTCTTCCCCGGCCGCTTCCTGACCGGCGTGGGCGCGGGCGCGCTGCTCGCGGCGGGCAGCGCGTGGGTCAAGGAGCTGTCGATGCCGCCGTACGAGACCCCGGCGCACCCGGGGACGCCCGCCAAGCGCGCGGGGCTGTTCGTCTCGGCGGGCTTCGCCTCGGGCGGCCTCGCCGCCTCGCTGATCGCCCAGTGGGCGCCGTACCCGAGGGTTCTCGCGTACGTGCCGCACGTGCTGCTCGTCCTCGCCGCGTGCGCGGCGGCCCGTACGGCGCCGGAGACACGCCCGGACCGGGACCGGGCCGCGCCCGCCTCCGTCCCCGTCGACAAGCGGCGGTTCCGCCGGGCCATACTGCCCATCGCGCCGTGGATCTTCGCGGCGCCCACCCTCGGCTTCGTGACCCTCCCCGGGCTGGTCGGCGGCGGGCTCGACGGCTGGGAGACCGTCTACGCGGGGATCGCCACCGCCGTCGTGCCCGGGGCCGGAATGGCCATCCAGCCGCTGGCCCGGCACCTGGCCGGACGGCACCGCGTCGCGACGGGCGCCACGGGGCTCGCGGTGATCGCGCTGGGCCTGCTGCTCGCCGTACCGGCCGTCGCGGGCGCCCGCCCGGGCCTCGCGCTCACGGCGGCGGCGGTCCTCGGCGCGGGGTACGGACTGACGCTCACCCACGCCCTCACCGAGGCGGCGGTCCTGGCCCCGCCGGCACGGCTGGCCCGCGTGGTCTCGCTGGTCTGGACCCTCGCCTACCTCGGCATGTTCGCCCCCTACGCGGTCACCCTCCTCTCCGGCACGTTCGCCGTCGGCACCCAACTGAGCGCGGGCGCGGCCCTGGCCGTCGTGTCCGGCCTCGCCCTCGCGCTCCTGAACCGGCACCGCGACGGACACCGCTGAGCGCCGTCACGCGGGGGAGTAGCCCGGATTGGCCTCCGCGCCCTCCGTGCTCAGGAGGACGACCGTCGCGTCGGGGGCGAGGTCCAGCCCGGGGCGGGCCGCCGCGCCGAGCGCGGCGCGGAGGCCTGCTAGGGGGGCCGCGCCGCAGGGGCCGGCGGGGACGCCGTGGGCCGCGAGGTCGCGGGCCGCCGCGGCGCCCGCTGCGTCGTCGACGGCGACGGCCGCGTCGATCCCGTCCCGGAGGTATGGCCAGGCCAGCAAGGAGGGCGTGCCGCAGTTGAGGCCCGCCATCGCGGTCTCGCCGGTCGGGACGGTGCGGGGTTCGCCGTGGCGCAGGCTCGTCAGGACGCAGGGCGCCGCCTCGGGTTCCGCCGTGAGGAGGACGGGCGGGCGGCGGCCCTCGCGGGGGCTCCGGTAGTGGACGACGGCGGCCTGCGCGAGCGAGCCGACGCCCGCGGGGACGGCGACGAGGTCCGGCGGCGCGGCCCCGGCCCGCGCGAGCTGCTCGTCGGTCTCCGCGAAGAGCGTCGCGTACCCCTCGACGATCCAGCCCGGCACCCGTTCGTACCCGGGCTGCCCGGAATCCTGCACCAGCAGCGTCCCCGGCGCCCCGGCCGCCGCGCGGGCCGCGCGTACGGCCTCGTCGTACGGCCCGTCGACGGTGGTCACCCGGGCGCCCTCACCGGCGACGGCCGCGACCGCGGCGGGGTGGACGCCGCGCGAGACGAACACATGGGCGCGCTGCCCGCGCAGCCGCGCGGTGCGGGCCACGGCCCGCCCGTGGTTCCCGTCGGTCGCCGTGACCAGGGTGACGGGCCCGCCGCCCGCGTGCTCCTCCAGGAGCCGGTGCACGGCCCAGGTGGCGCCCAGCGCCTTGAACGCGGGCAGCCCCAGCCGCGCCGACTCGTCCTTCGCGAAGAGCCGTCCGACCCCCAGTCCGCGCGCGAGCGCGGGAAGCTCCGTCAGCGGCGTCGGGGCGTAGCCGGGCAGGGAGGCATGGAAGGCACGCGCGCCGTCCGGCGCGGGCGGGCAGTTCCAGAAGCGCGCGGAGGGGCACACGTACCAGTGCGGAACGCTCAGCGGTGACATCCCCCCAGCCTGCGACCGCCCCGCGCGGGGGTCCAGCACGCGTCGCTGGGGACTCCCCGCGCTGCCGTCCGGGCGGGCGCGGCGCACACTGAGGGGCGTGACCTCGGGGCAGGGCATGACCGTCCTGCGGACGTGTACTAGAGTTATCTCGACATCGAGATAACTGGCGACGACATGCGCCGCGACCGCTGTCCGCTGGCCAAGTAAGGCTTACCTAACTTGGCTGGGCTCACCATAGCGGATCAGCGGCTGATGCACACAAGGCACTGAAGGAGACTGTCGTGTCGGCGAACAGCTTCGACGCCCGCGCCACGCTGAGCGTGGGCGACGAGTCGTACGAGATCTTCAAGCTGGACAAGGTCGAGGGCTCCGCGCGCCTTCCCTACAGCCTGAAGGTCCTTCTGGAGAACCTCCTCCGCACGGAGGACGGCGCGAACATCACCGCCGACCACATCAGGGCGCTGGGCGGCTGGGATCCGAACGCCCAGCCCAGCCAGGAGATCCAGTTCACGCCCGCCCGCGTGATCATGCAGGACTTCACCGGCGTGCCGTGCGTGGTGGACCTCGCCACCATGCGCGAGGCCGTCAAGGAGCTGGGCGGCGACCCGGCCCGTATCAACCCGCTGGCCCCCGCCGAGCTGGTCATCGACCACTCGGTCATCGCCGACAAGTTCGGCACCAGCGAGTCGTTCAAGCAGAACGTGGACCTGGAGTACGGCCGCAACCGCGAGCGGTACCAGTTCCTGCGCTGGGGCCAGACCGCCTTCGACGAGTTCAAGGTCGTCCCGCCCGGCACCGGCATCGTCCACCAGGTCAACATCGAGAAGCTGGCCCGCACCGTCATGGTGCGCGACGGGCAGGCCTACCCGGACACCCTCGTCGGCACCGACTCGCACACCACCATGGTCAACGGCCTGGGCGTGCTGGGCTGGGGCGTCGGCGGCATCGAGGCCGAGGCCGCGATGCTCGGCCAGCCGGTCTCGATGCTCATCCCGCGCGTCGTCGGCTTCAAGCTGACCGGCGAGATGAAGCCCGGCACCACCGCCACCGACCTCGTGCTCACGATCACCGAGATGCTGCGCAAGCACGGCGTCGTCGGCAAGTTCGTGGAGTTCTACGGCGAGGGCGTCGCCGCGACCTCGCTCGCCAACCGCGCCACCATCGGCAACATGTCGCCGGAGTTCGGCTCCACCGCCGCGATCTTCCCGATCGACGACGAGACGCTGAACTACCTGCGCCTGACCGGCCGCAGCGACCAGCAGGTCGCGCTCGTCGAGGCGTACGCCAAGGAGCAGGGCCTCTGGCTGGACCCGGCCGCCGAGCCGGAGTTCTCCGAGAAGCTGGAGCTGGACCTCTCCACCGTCGTGCCGTCCCTCGCGGGCCCGAAGCGCCCCCAGGACCGCATCGCGCTCACCGACGCGGCGCACAAGTTCGGCCAGGACGTGCTCAACTACGTCTCCGAGGCCGACCTCGACGAGGCGGGCAAGGAGTCCTTCCCGGCCTCCGACTCGCCGGCCGTCTCCAACGGGGTGCCCAGCAAGCCCGTCCAGGTGACCGCCCCCGACGGTTCCACGTACGAGATCGACCACGGCGCGGTGACGGTCGCGGCCATCACCTCCTGCACCAACACCTCGAACCCGTACGTCATGGTCGCCGCCGCGCTCGTCGCGAAGAAGGCCGTGGAGAAGGGCCTGACCCGCAAGCCGTGGGTCAAGACCACCCTCGCCCCGGGCTCGAAGGTCGTCACCGACTACTTCGACAAGGCCAACCTGACCCCGTACCTGGACAAGGTCGGCTTCAACCTCGTCGGCTACGGCTGCACGACCTGCATCGGCAACTCAGGCCCGCTGCCGGACGAGGTCTCCCAGGCCGTCAACGACAACGACCTGGCCGTCACCTCGGTCCTCTCCGGCAACCGCAACTTCGAGGGCCGGATCAACCCCGACGTCAAGATGAACTACCTGGCCTCCCCGCCGCTGGTCGTCGCCTACGCCATCGCCGGGTCCATGAAGGTGGACATCACGCGCGACGCGCTCGGCATCGACCAGGACGGCAAGCCGGTCTACCTCGCCGACATCTGGCCGACCGAGGCCGAGGTGAACGACGTCGTCGCCAACTCCATCGGCGAGGACATGTTCAACAAGTCCTACGAGGACGTCTTCGCGGGCGACGCCCAGTGGCAGGCCCTGCCGATCCCCACCGGCAACACCTTCGAGTGGGACGGCGAGTCCACCTACGTCCGCAAGCCCCCGTACTTCGAGGGCATGGGCATGGAGCCCGCCCCGGTCGAGGACATCTCCGGCGCCCGCGTGCTGGCCAAGCTGGGCGACTCGGTCACCACCGACCACATCTCCCCGGCCGGCGCGATCAAGGCCGACACCCCGGCGGGCAAGTACCTCACGGAGCACGGCGTCACCCGCCGCGACTTCAACTCCTACGGCTCCCGCCGCGGCAACCACGAGGTCATGATCCGCGGCACCTTCGCCAACATCCGCCTGCGCAACCAGATCGCGCCGGGCACCGAGGGCGGCTACACGCGTGACTTCACGCAGGAGGGCGGCCCGGTCTCCTTCATCTACGACGCCTCGCAGAACTACCAGGCCCAGGGCACCCCGCTGGTCGTCCTCGCGGGCAAGGAGTACGGCTCCGGCTCGTCCCGCGACTGGGCCGCCAAGGGCACCCGCCTGCTCGGCGTCCGCGCCGTGATCGCCGAGTCGTACGAGCGCATCCACCGCTCGAACCTCATCGGCATGGGCGTCCTCCCGCTCCAGTTCCCCGAGGGCGCCACGGCCGAGTCCCTGGGGCTCACCGGCGAGGAGACCTTCTCCTTCACCGGCGTCACCGCGCTCAACGACGGCGGCATCCCGGAGACGGTCAAGGTGACGACGGACACGGGCGTCGAGTTCGACGCCAAGGTCCGCATCGACACCCCCGGCGAGGCGGACTACTACCGCAACGGCGGCATCCTGCAGTACGTGCTGCGCTCGCTGATCCGCGACTGACCGCACCCGCGGCCGTTCGGACCGATGGGCCGTGCCCCCTTCCCGGGGCGCGGCCCATCGGGCTTTTCCGGCTCACCGGCGCACGGCGTCCGGCACACGCGAGACGTGACCGTCCGGCCCCTCCCGCGGATCCGTCCGGGCGCGCATTATCCACGGTGGAGCCCCGTACGGCTGACGGTCACCCGAACTCGTACGGCTTCGGACGAGTCCGTTCTACCGTGACGGGACCTCCCCGGACCCGACCACACACGACGGGATCGTCACGGATGACCCTTCCTGAACTGCCCGCCGAGACCACCTCGTTCATCGGCCGTACGGCGGAGCTGGCCCGCATCGCCTCCGTGCTGGACACCGCGCGGCTGGTGACCCTCACGGGGCCCGGCGGCGTCGGCAAGACCCGCACGGCGATCCGCGCGGCACACGGGATGCGGGACCGGTTCGAGCACGGCGTCGGCCTGGTCCCCCTCTCCGCGCTCTCCGACCCCGAGCTGCTGCCCAACACCGTGGCCTCCGCGCTGCACCTGCCCGAGCAGTCCGCGCTGCCCGCCGCCGACGTCCTCGCCGCCTACCTGGCCGACAAGCGCATGCTCCTCGTCCTCGACACCTGCGAGCACCTCGTCGACGCCTGCGCCATGCTCTGCGACCAGCTCCTGCGTACCGCGCCCGACCTGCACATCATCGCCACCAGCAGGCAGCCGCTGGACGTGCCCGGCGAGCAGGTGCTGCCCGTGCCGCCGCTCTCCGTGCCCGCGGGACCCGGCGAGTCCCGCGCGGGGGAGGACTGCGACGCGCTGCGCCTCTTCACCGACCGGGCCTCCGCCGCGGCCCCCGGCTTCGAGGTCACCGACGACAACCGCGCCGACGTGCTCTCCCTCCTCCGCCGCCTCGACGGCATCCCCCTCGCCATCGAGCTGGCCGTCTCCCGGCTGCGGACCCTGTCGGTCGAAGCGATGCTCGGCCGCCTCGACCACCGCTTCCGGCTGCTGACCGGCGGCCGCCGCACCACGGTCGCCCGCCACCAGACGCTGCGGACGACCATCGAGTGGAGCCACGAACTCTCCACGCCCGAGGAGCGCTCCCTGTGGGCCCGGCTCTCCGTCTTCGCGGGCGAGTTCCGGCTGGAGGCGGCCGAGGCCGTCTGCTCCGACGACGACAGCCTCGCCGAGTGGGAGGTGCTGGACGCCCTCATCGGGCTCGTGGAGAAGTCCGTCGTGCTCAAGGTGGAGACCGAGGAGGGCGCCCGGTACCGGATGCTCGACACCATCCGCGAGTTCGGCCAGGAGAAGCTCGCGGAGACGGGCCACGCGGCCGAGCAGGCCGTACGGCAGCGGCACGTGGCGTACTTCCTCGACGAGTGCGGACGCTTCGACGCCGAGTGGCTCACCGACGGGCAGGCCGCCTGGATGCGCCGCATCGCGCACGACCAGGCCAATCTGCGGGCCGCCCTGGAGCACTGCGTCGCCACGCCCCCGCTCGCCTGCGAGGGGCTGAGCATGGCCACCCGGCTGTGGGGCTACTGGCACTGCGCCGGGCTGCTCACCGAGGGCCGGTACTGGCTGAGACGCACCCTGGACACCTGCGCCCAGCCCTGCCCCGAGCGCGTCAAGGCGCTCTGGCTGAGCAGTTGGTACATGGACCTCCAGGGCGAGCGCGGCGACAACTGGCCGCTGCTGGACGAGGCCGAGGCCCTCGCCCGCCGCCTCGGCGACGACCGGGGCCTCGCCTGGACCCTCGCGTTCCGCCACCACACCCGCTACTTCCGGGGGCTGACCGACGGCGTCGCGGACGGCTTCGACGACGCGCGCCGCCGGATGGACGAGGCGGGCGACGAGACGGCGCTGATGATGAGCGCCTTCTTCGCCGGCTTCTTCCACATCATCACCGGCGCCACGGGCGAGGGCGTCGGCCTCTGCGACGACTCGCTGCGGCGGAACGCCGCGCACCCCGCCGAGTGCTGGTCGCGCGGGTGGGCCCTGTGGGTCAAGAGCGTCGGCCTCTGGCTCAAGGGCGACCACCAGCACTCCGTGGACACCGCCCGCGAGGGCATCCGCGTCAAGGACGCCCTGCGCGACGTCATGGGCATCGCCCACTTCCTGGAGGGCTTCGCCTGGCACGCCGCCGAGCTGCGCCACTTCGAGCGCGTCGCGGCGCTCCAGGGCGCGGCCGACGCGCTGTGGCGGCGCGCGTCCAAGGAGCCCCGCTTCGGCATCCCCGCCCTGCACGAGTTGCACCGGCACGCCGCCGAGCTGGCCCGGGAGACGCTCGGCTCGGGCGCGTACCACGAGGCGTTCAACGAGGGCACGAAGCTGACGATGGACGCCGCCGTCCGCCTCGCCCTCGCCGAGAACGCGGCGGCACCGGAGGTCCCCCCGCAGCGCCGTGGCCCCGCCGAGGGGCTCACGCCCCGCGAACGGCAGGTCGCCGGGCTGGTCGCCCAGGGGCTCACGAACAGGGAGATCGCGCAGAAGCTGGTGGTCTCCAAGCGCACCGTCGACTCCCACGTCGAGCACATCCTCACCAAGCTGGGCTTCTCCGCCCGCTCGCAGATCGTGGCGCTGGACGAGGAGGAGGAAGGGGCGTGAGGCGGCGGGACCTCACCCGGGGAGACGCCCGGAGAGATGCCCCGGGGAGATGCCCGGGGACCTCACCCGGAAAGACGCCCGCCCCGTCGCGCGGGCGTGTCCCCGGCCAGTAGCTCGGCCATCCGGGCGAAGCGCCGGCTGCCGGTCTGCCAGGCGAGCTGCCGGTACAGCCGTACGACGTGCCCGTGGTACGTCGGCGTCGGGATCCGGTGCGTGCGGCAGTAGTACGCCCAGCCGCCCGTGTTCCGCAGCTCCGGGAAGAAGTGCGCGGCGGTGGTGAGCGCGCCGTCGTAGAGCTGCCGGGCGAGGGGATGCCCGGTGAACCGGGCGTAGTCCCAGAGGCCGAGGGCGGCGAAGAGCATCCCGTTGAAGGTGTAGTCGGAGGTCTCGGTCGGGTCCATCGGATAGAGCTGGATCCACAGATAGCCGTCGCTGTCCCGGTTGACCACCCAGGGCCACTCGTCGTCGCCGCGCAGCAGTGAGGCGAACGCCCCGTCGGCCGCCGTCCGGTAGAGCAACCGCTCCTCCAGGGTCACCCCGTCCAGCTCCGCGAGCTGGACGAAGAAGCTGAGCGCCTCGCCCTGCGCCATGCCGGAGTACCAGGGGGCGCGGTAGCGGATGCCCTTGTGCGTACCGTGCGTGAAGTCAAAGGGGAAGGTGAAGTACCAGGCGCCCCGCGTCACCGTCTTCCTCGCGATCAGCCGCTCGGCCTGCGCCCTGGCCCGCCGCAGGAAGAGCCGCTTGCGGGCGGGGTCCCGCTCGCGCCGGTAGCTGGTCACGCATCCGAGCCCGAACTGGAGCTGGGTCACCGGCTGGTCGTAGCCCCGCGCCTTGCGGTTCGGCCGGTACATGATGACGCCGTGCCGGTCGAGGTACGTGTGCTTGTCGTCCGGCGTCACCCGCGACCACGGCACGGGCCGGTCCCGCCACGGCCGCCGGTCCTCCGCCAGCCGGGGCAGCGCCCGGTACCCGGCCGCGCGGAACGGGAACGGCACCCGCGTCGGCACCTCCACCGGCCCGACCCCCGGGTCCCCGCCGGGCACGCCCCCGTCGGGCGGCGAGACGCGCCCCCCCTCCAGCACATCGGGCAGGGGCGCGAGCAGGTCCTCCGCCCCCGCCTCTCCCTCCGGTGCCGCGGCGCCCACCCCGCCCAGCACCCCGGCTCCGAGCAGCAAAAACGTCTTCCGGTCCACCCCGGACCGTTCACCAGTACCCATCCCCGCATCCTGCGCGGCCCCCGCTCCCCGCCCCCGGACGCCACGCCAGCCCTTCCCCGGAGCCCACACACCCGGCGGAAGACCCGGACACCAAGACCGCCCCTTCCCGATGGGGGGCACGCGGGAAGGGGCGGTTGTGGGGGGTGGTCAGTCGAGGAGTTCCAGCTCTGAGAGCTTTCCGGTCCTCTCGTCGGGGATCAGGCGGTACTCGTCGTAGCGGGCGGTTCTCGGGAGGGTGAAGGCGCGGGTCTGTTTGTCCCAGCGGAATTTCTCGTTCTCGCGGGAATCGACCCTGTGCCACTTCTTCCCGTCGGACGTGCCTTCCAAGGTCCAGGAAGCCGGTGCCTCGTCCGCCTTCGAGGACGTGAGGGTGTACGAGGTGACGCTCTTGCCCTTCTTCACCTTCACGGGGGTGTCATCGACTTCCGCCGCGGTGTCCGAGGTGTTGTCCAGAAGGGGGGAATCACCCGGTTCCGTGATGTCCTGGGACGGCGACGGGACCTCGGCGTTCTTCGTGAGGGATGTCGGGGCGTTCTTCTCGCCCGTGCCCCACTTCGAGGGGCGGGGACCCATGTCGAATTCGAGGGTGCCGCCCCGTGCGAGGAGCTTGTGGGGGAGCGCCGTCGACGTCCATTTCTTGCCGTTCAGCTTCACGCCCTGGACGTAGACGTTCTCCGCGCTGTTCTTCGGTGCCTTCACCACCAGGTCGCGGCCGTTCTCCAGGTGGACCGTGGCCTTGGTGAAGAGCGGGGAGCCCACCGCGTACTCCGGCTGGCCCATCACCAGGGGGTAGAAGCCGAGGGCACTGAAGACGTACCAGGCCGACATCTCGCCGTTGTCCTCGTCGCCCGCGTAGCCCTGGCCGATCTCGCTGCCCAGATAGAGCCGGGAAAGGGCCTCACGGACCTTTTCCTGGGTCTTCCAGGGCTGGCCCGCCGCGTCATAGGTGTACGCGATGTGGTGCGAGGGCTGATTGCTGTGCCCGTACATTCCCATGCGGACGTCCCGCGCCTCGCGCATCTCGTGGATGACCTGCCCGTAGCTGCCCGCGTATTTCTTCTCGCCCGTCTCCGGAGTGGAGAAGTAGGAGTCCAGCTTCTTCGCCAGCGCGCCCCGGCCGCCGTAGAGATTCGCCAGGCCCCTGGTGTCCTGGGGCGCGGTGAAGGCGAAGTTCCAGCCGTTCGTCTCCGTGTAGTCGTGGCCCCACACGCGCGGGTCGTAGGCATCGGGCGAGAGGCGCCAACTGCCGTTCGGATTGCGGCCCTGGAAGAATCCGACGCGCTTGTCGAAGAGATGGACGTAATTCCGCGCGCGCTCCCGGAAGTAGTCCGACTCCTCCTTGTAGCGCTTCTCGCCCGTCTTCGCGTAGAGCGCCTTGCCCATCTTCGCGATGCCGAAGTCGTTCAGATAGCCCTCCAGCGCCCAGGACATGCCCTCCTTCGTGTCGGTGTTCGTGTAGCCGAGGAAGGGGGAGGTCGTCATGCCCTTGCGGCCGACGCCGGGGTCCGGCGGGGCGACCGTCGCGTTCTTCAGCGCCGCCTCGTACGCCGCCTTGGCGTCGAAGTCGACGCCCTTCGCGTACGCGTCCGCGAACGCCACGTCCGACGAGGTGCCGGTCATCAGGTCCGCGTAGCCCGGCGAGGACCAGCGGGAGATCCAGCCGCCGTCCTTGTACTGCTGGACGAAGCCGTCGACCATCTTCCCCGCCCGCTTCGGGGTGAGGAAGGAGTACGCGGGCCAGGTCGTGCGATACGTGTCCCAGAAGCCGTTGTTGACGTAGACCTCGCCGTCGACGATCTTCGAGCCGGTCTCGGTCGGGGTGTCGGGCTTCTCGGCCTTGGAGAACGGGCTGGCGTAGCGCGTGCGCGAACCGACCTTCTCGTGACCGGAGTTGGGGTAGAGGTAGAGCCGGTAGAGGTTGGAGTAGAGCGTGGTGAGCTGGTCCTCGCTCGCGCCCTCGACCTCGATCCGTTCCAGGATGTCGTCCCACTCGGACTGGGCCTTGTCCTTCACCCCGTCGAAGGTCGCCTTCGCCGGGATCTCCTGCTCCAGGTTGTCCTTCGCCTGGTCGACGCTGATGAGCGAGGTCGCGATGCGCATGGTGACCGTACGGTCGTCGCCCGGCGCGAAGCGGAGGAAGCCGGTGACGTCCTTGCCGCCGCCGCCCTCCAGCCTGCCGCCGTCCGTCGCCTTCGCGTCGAACTTCGCGTAGACGAACATCCGCGTGGCGCCCGTGGACAGGCCGGACTTGACGTCCGAGAAGCCGGTGACCGTGCCGTTCTCGCGGTCGAGCGTGAGGCCGCCGTCGTTGTTCACGTTGTCGAAGATCAGGCTCGCCGCGTCCCTGTCGGGGAAGCGGAAGCGCATCATCGCCGCGTGGTCCGAGGGCGCGATGTCGGTGCGCAGCCCGTTCTCGAACGTCACGCCGTAGTGGTGCGGCTTCGTCGTCTCGTTCGCGTGCTGGAAGGGCAGCTCGCGGGCCCCGCGGGACGCGTCCGGGGTGCCCTTCGCCACCGACGGCATCACCTGAAACGTCTGGCGGTCGCCCATCCAGGGGCTGGGCTCATGGCTCGCGCCGAACGCCTGGAGGGTGGGCAGGTTGTCGGCGTTGTTCTTGCGCGCGTACTCGTAGAGCCAGTCGGTCGAGCCCGCGTTGGTCACCGGCGTCCAGAAGTTGAAGCCGTTGGGGACGGCCGTCGCCGGGAAGTTGTTGCCGCGTGAGAAGTCGCCGCTCGACAGGGTGCCCCGGTTGGTGACGACGTGATCGGAGAGATGGGCCTTGGGCTTCGCGGGCTCGGCCTTCTCGGGCTTGAGCGCGATGTCGTCCACCCAGCCCCGGAAGGCTCCGCCGTCCTCGCCCGCGCCGTCTCCCGAGCCGCCGCCCTTCTCCGCGTCGTACGCCACCAGCACGCGGTCGACCGTCTTGCCCTCGGCGACGGCGCCGATCCGCGCCTCCTTGTTGTTCCACTGATTCACGTACAGCGTCTTGGAGTGCCCCTGGGCGCGCGGCGAGAGGCGCACGCCGTGCTGGTCCGTCGCGCGCAGGTCGCTGAGGTACGTGCCGTCGGTGAAGGCGAGGTCGACGGCGGCATTCGTCGCGCGGTACGAGCGGTCGCCCTCCGGCATCTCCGGGAAGAGGCGGTACGACAGGACGGTGTCGCGGGTGACCGTCACATCCGTGTCGAACACCTTGTTGTACGCGTACCCGTGGCCGGAACCGGCATGGGTGCCCGCGTACCGCAGGGCGTGCCTGCCGGTGAACCCGGCGTCCTTCTTCGAGGTGGGGGAGTCGGAGGGCCCCGTGTCCACCCGGGTCGTCATGCCCTTCGCGCCGGGCGAGGGCGGGTCCTCGGGCGTGACTCCGCCGGTGCGGGGCTTGCCGTCGGGCCCCGTCTCGACGGTGTCGCGCCAGTCCGGCGGCGGGTCGTCCTCCTCGAACGAGGAGGCGAACGCGGTGCCGCGCTGCGCCGATCCGGGGTCGGGGGCCGCGACGGCTGTGGACTGGAGCGTCGTGGCGAGCAGCGACGCCACGAGCAGTCCTGTGACCCCGGAGAGGGGGAGCAGTCGGGCGAGATGTCTGTGCCGCTGTCCATGTCGCACGCGAGCCTCCCGGTGACGGTGACCGACAACGTTGTCACTCCGCAGTTGCAATGCCAAGTAATGTATCGGGGCTGTTTGGTGTCAAGGGGGCAGACGGTGTTGGGGTGTTGAGAAGCGGGCGCTCGCCGGGACTGCCGTCGGTGAACTCGCGGCGTCTGATCGCCGATGCGGGGTCGAACGAATGGCTGATTCGATGTGGTCACGACGGTTGACTGGCTGAAGCGGTCGTCGATACGTTGTGCGACGCCTGATGCAGCCGGGTAGAACCGCGGGGAAGTGCGAAGCGCATTGTGCCGCTGATCGTGGAGCCGGCGTCAGTGGCCGGAGCCCGGAATGCGCGTCGGCGGCTGAGCGCGTGCCGCTAGTTGCTTCAAGGACTCACCCCTCGATGTCCTGGGAAGCTGGCCCAGGTGTGTGGTGAGCGCGGTGAGAATCTGGATCCAGCCCGAGAGTTCACCTGCCGCATGGAGGGGTTGTGAGATTCCGGATACTGGGCCCCCTTGAGGTCCTCGGAAACGATGGCAACCTCATCGCGATCACTCGATTAAAGCACCGGCAGCTTCTGTGCTCGCTGCTGCTCCGGGCGAATACCACGGTGACGACTGACGAACTGACCGAGGCACTGTGGGGCGCCGGTCCCCCTCGGTCCATTCGCAGCAACCTGAAGACGAACGTTTCCCGCTTGCGTACGGAGCTGTTCGACGAGGCGGTGCCGAATCGGATCCAGACATGCGCTTTCGGCTATCTGATCAAGGTCGAGCCGCATGAAATCGACATCTCTGCCTTCGATTTGCTGATGCGTTGCGGCAGGCGGGCCCTCAGGGATCACGATCTCGGGGTCGCGGCCCAGGCGTTCGAGGACGCCCTCGCCATGTGGCGGGCTCCCGATCCGCTGTGCGATGTGCCCCTGCACGGGAGTTTCGCCGCCCGTACGGCCGACCTCGGCGAGCAGCGTCTGGCCGCCTTCGAAGAGCTCATGGAGATCCGCGTCATGGACGGGCAACTCGATGAAGTGATCGGGCCGTTGCGCATGGAAGTGTCGCGGACACCGCTGAGGGAGCGACTGTGGGGCCTTCTGATCCTGGCGCTGTATCAGGACGGCCGGCGGGCCGAGGCACTCGACACCTACAAGCAGCTCAGGGCCTGGCTCCGAGAGGAACTGGGCATCGACCCGACCGCGTCCATCCAGAAGCTGCATCAAGAGGTTCTCACGGGGGAGCTTTCCAGTCCGTTGTCGCGGGCCGCCCCGTATTTCCGCGCAGCGCGTTCCTCGTAGGCGAGGGGCGTGGCGGGACATCCGTCGACAGAGCATGAACCGAAGGGCAGGAGCGGCCGGGACGGTGGGGCGGTTGGCAACGGCAGGTCGTGCGATGTACGTGAGTCAGGTCTCGGTGCCCGGCCCCGGTGCGAGGGAGAATCAGGACTACGTGCTCGCCGACGACCGTCTGGTGTGTGTGCTGGACGGGGTGACTCCGCCGCCGGACGGCCGGCCGACCGGCTGTGTGCACGGCGTCCGTTGGTATGTCGAGTCCTTGGCGCGCCGCATCGTCGACCAGGCCGGCCCCGCCGAGGAACGCTCTCTGCCCGAGGCGTTGGCCCGGTCGATCGACCAGGTACGGCGAGCGCACGAGGGTCGGTGCGATCTGTCGCATCCCGACACCCCCTCGGCTGCCGTGGCGATACTGCGCACGAGCGGCACGGTCGTCGATCATCTGGTGCTCTGCGACTGCACGATTCTGCTCGAACAGCGCGGCGGGATCCATGTGCGGACCGACGCGACCCGGCGGGACCAGCGGCCCCGGCGCATGTCACCGACGGGCCCGCTCTGGAAGGCCAGCGTGGAACCGCAGGCGGCGTTCAGCGCGGTGGCCGGCGCCTCCACTCTCGACGGAGCGGATGGCCTGCGGCGGGCCGCCGTCGTCACTGATGGAGCAGCGCGCATACAGGAGTTGGGGCTGGGCACTTGGGCGGGGTTGCTGTGTCAGCTCGATTCCGGTGATGTGCCGTCGGTGCTCGCCAGGCTTCGTGCGGAGGAGCGGTCCCGGTGGCAGCTCGGCCGGGCCAGGCACGTGAAACTCCACGACGACTTCACAGCGGTGGTGTGCCGTTGGGCCTGAATGCACCGGCGGGCCCGTCCGGCCGTTGCCCGGCATGTGACGCTCAGAAGGCTATGCAGGCTGAGCGCCACTGGGTGTAGAACTCCCAGACGTGCGGAGAGCATTCGGGGGGACCGTACTGGGACATCTTGCCGCCCCCGTGGGGGAGATGGGCGTATGCCCCTACCCCCGGTCGGTTCACGTGCAGCATGCCCACGTCGAGGGCCTCGATCGCTTCGAAGATCCTGGACGGATCACGGGTGAAGACCGTTCCGCTCATTCCGTAGCGCACACCGTTCGCGATACGGACGGCGTCGGAGAATCTGTCCGCGTCGATGACGGACAGCACCGGCCCGAAGATCTCTTCCTGCGCCAGCTCCGCGCTCTCCCGAACCTCGCTCAACACCGTCGGCTGCATGAAATAGCCGTCGCCCGGGACGGTGTCCCCGCCGCAGAGCACCTTGGCACCCGTGCCCCGTGCCCTCTCGACCGCGCCCAGGCAGGCGTCCCTGCGCGCCGCGCTGATCATGGGTCCCACGTCCACGGCGCGCCCGGTCCCGGGCCCCACCTTCAACCGGTTCACACGATGCACCAGCCGATCGAGCAGCGCGTCCTTGACCCCGACCTCCACAATCACACGTGAGGTCGCACTGCATCGCTGGCCCGCCTGCCCGAAGGCGCCCTGCACGACGGCATCGGCCGCGGCGTCCAGATCGGCGTCGCCGAGCACCAGCACCGCGTTCTTGCCGCCGAGCTCCAACTGCGTCCGCGCCAGGCGCCGCGCTGCCCCGGCCTGGATGAGCAGCCCCACCGCGAGCGAGCCGGTGAAGCTGACACCCGCGACCGCCGGATGTCTCACGAGCGCTTCCCCCGCGGCGACGTCGCCCTGGACCAGATTCAGCACCCCCGGCGGTACCCCGGCTTCAGCCACCGCCTCGGTCAGGAGCGCGGCAACCAGCGGAGTGAGCGGAGACGGCTTGAGCACCGCCGTGCAGCCGGACAGCAGTGCCGGGGCGACTTTCCACACGGGAATCGCGAGGGGAAAGTTCCACGGAGTGATGAGCCCGACCACGCCCAGGGGCACTCGAAGGGTGTAGCTGAATGTCCGCGCGTCCTCCGCGGGTACGGTGGCTCCTCCCAGCCGCCGCCCCTCGCCCGCTGTGAATCGGAGAATCGAGAGCGACCGCTCCACTTCCGCCCGCGCTTCCCGGAGCAACTTGCCCTGCTCACGGGTGATGGCATGCGCGAAGTCATCCGCACGGCGGGCGATCACCTGCTCAAGTGCCCGCAATCGCTCCGCGCGCCGGACGGGCCCCTGGCCGCGCCAGCTCGGCAGGGCGGCGTCGGCTGCCGCCACCGCGGCTTCCACATCGTCTTCGCCGGAGTGGGCGAACCGGCCGATCACATCGGCGGGCCTGGCGGGATTGAGGTCCGGACCAGCGGTACCCCCCATGGCGGCCACCCACCGGCCGTCCACGAAGTTGAGCTCATGAGGACGGGCTGAGATGGTCACAAATCAGGCTCCTTCCCGAGTGACAGGGTTTCAGCCTCCCGCTTTCGGCCTCGCCGAACAATTGGCGACAACGTGCGTGTTTACCGTGCAGATACCAAAAGTTAACCAGTACATGATGCAGTGTATGGCTGAAGTTAGATGACTCAAGGGGGCAGTATGGCCGATCCGACGACCACTCTCTCCTGGGGCCCCCACGCGCCGACGATGCCGGACATCCTCAGCGTGGACGAAAAGAAAAGATCGCTCTACGCGGCCGATGTCTATTTCAGTGAGGGTTACCACACGCTGCAGGCTTCGAGTATTCCCGTGGAGGATTTCGCCCAGCATTACAGCCTCATACTTCTCAGGCCGGAGAGTGCGGTGTCGCGGAAGCTCGACAACGCCGTCGACTGGCTGCAGTACAACGGGTTTCGAATCGTCGCAGCCGAGCGCGTCACGATGGATCGGCATTCGTTACGGGCGCTCAGGTACTTCGCCTGGAACATCACCACCCAGGAACGGAGGCGCATCGCCGACCACACATTCACCTGCTGTCAGTCGTTGGTACTGGTGCTGTACCGGAAGAGTCGCAGGATGCCCACATGTGTCGAGCTGGCCAGGGCCAAGGGGCCCGCGACCCCGGAACTCCAGCGACCCGGCCAGCTCCGCCACCACCTCGGGTCGAGCACGGCACTCGTCTCGCACGTCCATACCCCCGACGAACCGGCGGATATCATCCGGGAGTTGGGGATCTTCTTCGAAGAAGGGCGGCGGATCCGAGTCTGTGAATCCGCGCACGCCGGCGCTGATCTGGAACGGTTCGCACGCAAGCAGGTGAGGAAGATCTACGAGGGAAGTGAGGAACTCGACCTCGATTACGATGCCTGCGTGGAAAGGCTGCTGCATTCGGTCGACCGCTTCCTGGAACAGCAGCCGAAATCCCGACGGCCGGCAGACCTCGGCAAGCTGGCCGCCCTTCGTGCGCAGCTTGAATCGGCTTCCGCCTGGACGGACATGCTCAGAATTTCACACCGCCTGGGAGTGCCGATTCACCCCTGGGACTGGGCTGTGGTCGGATCACGTGTTCTGCCCATGCGGGAGGAGGGGCTGGTGACCATCATCGGTAAGGCGGAATCGGTCTTGGCGGGCCGAGGCGAATGAGTGCGGACTTCGCCACCGGCAAGGGGTTCGATGCCGATGAAGTGCTCCTCGGTAGCTGCGTACGTGGTCGGCCTGACATCCCCCGGCGGCTCGTCCCCGTGGAAGGAACCGGTCGTCCAGGGGATCTCGTGCTCGCCAGGGTCACCTCCGTCGGCAAGTATCCCGCCGTCCTCGAAATCCCTTCGGGCCGCGAGCGGCCGTTGTGGGCCGGCGACGTGCTGATCGGCGTTCTGGCGAACCGATTCTCCAGCACCTCTCTCTACGGCCGCATACCCGAGGGCGGTCTGGAGGTGCGGGTGGACAGGGCCACGGACCTCCTCTCTCTCGCGGGTGTGATCGGGCCGGCCCAGGCACGGCCGTCCGCCCTCGCCTCGCACACCGAGGTGCGCCTCCTCGGCTTGGTCGCCGACGCCCGCAAACCGGCGCAGCCGCTCGGGCTCCTGCCGAAATCCCCGCAGCACTACCGGAGTTGCCCGACCATCGTCATCGGCGGGACAGCATCGAATGTCGGGAAGACCACCTTCGCCGGGAACCTGGTGCGCCACCTCGTTCGCAGGGCCGGCCTCCGGGTGGGGGTCACGAAACTGGCCGGCACCGGCCGGCTCGGCGATCTGCTGCAGCTCTCCGACGCGGGGGCGCACGCGAGCGCCGACTTCGTCGACGCCGGACTGGCCACCACCTATGGCCTCCCCGACGAGACGGTGACCACGGCCGCGAAATACCTTCTGACGCGTCTGAGGGAACAGGAGTCGCAGGTCATCGTCGCCGAACTCGGCGGGGATCTCTGGGAAGCCGGAATTCCCGCTCTGCTGGACGATCCGGAACTTCAGGAGTCCTTCCGCTGTCTCGTGGTGATTCCCTCGGACACGATGGCAACGCTCGGAGCGGCGCACTGGCTGCGTCAACGGGGGATTGAATGCCCCGTGTTCCACGGAATGCCGCCTCGCAACGAGCTGGCCTCGATGGACCGGCTGACGGCCGGCCTGGGAGAGAAGCCAGTCGACGCCCGGAGCGCCCACGACATGGGTGTCCTGCTCGGCAAGGCACTGCCGGACCTGCGGTTCCCCGCGCTGCCCGATCACGAATAATCGCCCTTGGAGAAGTTCATGAACGACACCGGAAGCGCTCTCTCGCCGATCGATACAGCGGAGCTGACGCTGGGCGAGTTCGGCAGCCACGGCTTTCTGAACTTCACTGGCGTGCCCTGCTCTTATCTCAAGGAGTTCTTCCAGATCCTGGAAGAACCTGTCGGCAATCGGCCGCCGGAGCTGGCAGATTCCAGATTCGTGCTCGCCCCAAGGGAGGACACTGCCCTCGGGCTGGCCTCCGGACTCACCATAGGCGGAGCCCCGTGCGTCGTCCTGATGCAGAATTCCGGCCTCGGCTACTCGCTGAACGTGCTGTCCTCGTTCAACATCATCTACGGCGTTTCACTGCCGATCATCATCAGTTGGCGCGGCCAGAGCGGTGCGGATGCCATTGAGCACCAGGTCATGGGAGACAACATGCTGTCGCTGCTCGACCTTTTCGGGCTGCCCTGGACAGTGCTGGACAGGGCGGATCCCCGGGACTCGGTGAGCAGAGTGGTCCGCGCGCTGGACGAATCCGGGACGCCCGCCTGTCTGATCGTCCAGGGAAGTGACTGAGATGTTGACGATGACGGATGTGATCCAGTGGGTGGCCGAGAACTTCACGGACGCCGGGATCGTCTCCACCAATGGACTGATCAGCCGGGATCTCCACTCGTCCGGCGACCGGGAACGCTACTTCTATCTGGTGGGGTCCATGGGCATGGCCGGGCCGATCGGGCTGGGCATCGCGTTGGCCCAACAACGGCATCGCACGGTGGTCCTGGACGGAGACGGTTCCTTCTACATGAACCTCTCGTGCCTTCCGCTGATCGGCCGGTTCGACGTCGATCTGATCCACCTGGTGCTGGACAACCAACTGCACGAGAGCACCGGCGGACAGCGCCACCGGAACGAGGCGAGCCCCTGTGACCTGGCGCTGTCCGCCGGATACCGCTCGGCACTGCGGGTGTCCGGCGCGGCGGCGCTTCCCGACCCCGGCAGCCTGCGCCCACCCGTGCTGGTGCACATCGACATCCCTGACGAGCGTGGCACCAAACCCGGGCGCGTGGCTGTCAGTCCACCGGATCTCACTCAGCGGATGAGCAGGTACCTGGCAACCCCCCACTCAGCAGAGGGAAGGCGAACGGCATGACCCGGACGACCACGCTGCTCCGTCAGTTGCTGAACGCATCGCGCCTGACCAAGGCCGTGGGCGCGCACAATGCGCTGACCGCCAGAATCGTCGAGGAAACCGGTTTCGACTGCGTCTGGGCCAGCGGATTCGAAGTGTCGACCAGCCATTGTGTGCCTGATTCGAATGTGCTCACCATGAGTGAGTGCCTGAGCGCGGCTCAGGACATGGCGCGCGCTGTCGAGATCCCGGTGCTGGCGGACTGCGATTCCGGTTTCGGGGGTGTCAACAATGTCTTCCACATGGTCCGTCAGTACGAAGCGGGTGGAATCGCCGGAGTCTGCATCGAGGACAAGCAGTTCCCCAAGATGAACAGCTTTGTCGAGTCGGGCCAGACCATGCTGGCGGCCGAGGACTTCGCCGCCCGGATACAGGCTGCCAAGCACGCACAAGTGGAGAGCGACTTCGTCGTGGTCGCTCGGATCGAGTCCTTCATCTCCGGGGCCGGCACGGAGGATGCGATATACCGTGCCCGGGTTTACGAATGTGCCGGAGCCGACGCCCTGCTCATCCACTCCAAGGAGCGGATTCCGCGCCAGGTGAACGACTTCCGGGAGAACTACTCGGGAGGCCTGCCGGTCATCGTCGTTCCCACCACCTACCCGGAGGTGACCGTGGATGAGCTGGAGGCCAAGGGCTTCGCCATGGCCATCTATGCCAACCACGGGCTCCGGCGGGCCATCAAGGCGACCAGGGAGGCCATGGTCCGTATCCAGATCGACGGCACCACAAAGAATGTCGAGGAGGAACTGGCGCCGCTGAGTGAGGTCTTCGCCCTCCAGGGCATGCCGGAGAGCCTGAAGCGTCAGCTTGAATTCGAGGAGTCCGGCAGGACAGCGGTGTCCAGGACGGGAGCGCCGGGAGGTTCTGCCGACCCGGCTCCGGCGGAGCCGGAATAGCGAGCAGAGCACCGATGCCCGATTCCCATACGGAGAGTCCGAGTGTCGGCATCCGCATGCGTAGCCGCGCCGGGCGCTGGACCGTGCTCACCGCCGAACTGGGCTCCGGAATGGCGCTGCTCAACGTCATGATGGTCAGCATCGCGGTTCCGCACTTCGGCGCCGACCTGCATGCCGGAATGGCGGAAGTCCAGTGGTCCGTGAGCGTCTACATGCTCATGCTCGCGACCCTGTCCGCGATCGGAGGTGCGCTCGGCGACCGGTACGGCCTGCGCCGTACCTTCATGGCTGGGATCACGCTGTTCCTCGGTGCGTCCCTGTTCTGCGGCTTCAGCACCGACATGGTGATGCTGGTCATCGGCCGCGGCCTGCAGGGCTGCGGCGCCTCGCTGGTGATCCCCTGCTCACTGGCGGTTCTCCGGCAGCTCATCGATCCGGTTGATCAGTCCCGGGCGATCGGCCTGTGGTACGCGCTCGGTGGAGTGCTCAGCGCGATCGGCCCCTCGGTCGGTGGCTGGCTCATCGAGCTGGGCGGGTGGCGATGGATCTTCTTCGCCAACGTACCGGTCGCCGTCGCCGCGCTGGCAGTCGCCTGGCTCCGCTTGCCGCTGACGGCGACGCACAAGGCGCACCGGTTCGACTGGACCGGGACATGTCTCCTCGTGGCCGCGCTCGGTTCACTCACCTACGCCGCGATCAGTGCGCCGGCATCCGGAATCACCGCTGCACCGGTGCTCCTGTGCCTGTCCGTCGGCCTCTGCGCGCTGCTCGCCTTCCTCCGCTACGAACGGCGCCCGGCGGAACCACTCGTTCCGTTGCCTCTGATGCGTTCGCGGATCTTCGCCGCCGCCTGCGTGGTCGTCGCCTGCATGTGTGCTGCGCAGACAGTGGTTCCGATGTTCGTCCTCCTCCAGCTCCAGTCGGTCGCCGGGTACGCGCCGGCCGTGGCGGGGGCGGCACTGATCCCCACATCGCTGCTCATCCTGCTGCTCTCGCCGGTGTCCGCCGCACTGCTGAGCCGGATCGGCCCCCGGCTCACCGTCGGCAGCGCCGCACTGCTGGGCGTGGCCGGCGTGCTCCTGCTCGCCCGGATCGGCTCTCATGCCTTCTATCCGCTCGAAGTCCTGCCTGGAGTCGTGCTGCTCGGCGCGGGCCTCGCGCTGACCTTCACCCCGTCGATGTCCATCGCCGTGCACGCCGCTCCTGCCCACAACGCGGGAATCGCCAGCGGAGTCGTCAACACCGCCCAGCGGGCAGGAGGGCTCCTGGGCGTCGCCGCGGTGCCGGCGCTCGCCGGGCTCACCGGCAGCCGCTATCTGGAGCCGGACCGGCTCGGGCCTGCCTTCGAGACCCTCATGGTGCTCTGCGGAGCCGTTGTCGCGGTGGGTGCGCTTGTGGCCTATTTCGCCTTTCCCCCGAGGTCCGCCTACGAGTTCTCCCGGAAATAGGTGACGCGTATGCCCGCGATACCGACGCCCGAGTCCGTCATCGGCTGGACACCGTGCGCCGACCACAAGATCGCCACCTACGAGCAGATAGCCCGGTACTGCCGGGAGCTGGCCCGTGCCAGCGACCGGATGCGTCTGGTCGAGATCGGGAGAACGGAGCAGGGACGGCCACAGCTCATGGCCATCGTGTCCGCGGCGGAGAACCTGTCCGCGCTGGAACGCTACCGGAGGATTTCGGCCAGGCTGGCCGGTGTGAAAGGGATGACGGATGCCGAGGCCCGGGAGCTCGCGCGTGCCGGAAGGGGCATCGCGTGGGTCGACTTCGGCATACATGCCTCGGAGATCGCCACTCATCAGAGCGCACCGACGTTTCTCTACGAGTTGACGGCCGATGATTCACCGACGACCGAGCGGATCCGGCAGGAACTGATCACGCTGGTCGTTCCGGCGGCGAACCCGGACGGCACAACGATGGTTGCCGATTGGTATACGCACCGGTTCACAGCGGGACTCCCGGAGTTTCCCTACCCCTGGCTCGATGGCGCCTACGCCGGTCACGACAACAACCGGGACTGGTACATGTGCGCGCTCGCGGAGACGCGGAACATCAGCCACCAGCTCTACCACCGCTGGTTTCCGCAGGTCATCAACAATGTGCACCAGACGAGCGCATATCCACCACGGATCGTGGTACCGCCGTTCCTGGACCCGGTCAATCCGAACATACCCGCCGAAGTCATCAGGAACGTCAATTACGTCGGCGCAGCGGTGGCGCGCAGCCTGGAGCGGGCCGGAATGCCCGGTGTCGTCTCTCATCAGTACTACGACGGCTGGTGGAACGGCGGCATGCGTTCGGTGCCGCAGTTCCACAACATCACCGCGATACTCACGGAGACCGCACGCACATCGGCGGGCCCGGAGATCCACCGGAGTTCTTCCTTTCCGGAGACCTTCCCGGACAACATCACCCCCACCCGGCAGCCGTCCACGTTCTACCCGAACCCCTACAGGGGCGGCGAATGGCGTATGCGCGACGCCGGTGAGTATCTGAGAGCGGCGGCGATGGCCGTACTCGACCTGGTCGCCAGGGATCGCGAGGAGTGGCTCTACGACGCCTGCGCGATCGGTCGGCGTCAGATTCGGAAGGGCGGTGACGACTGCTACGTCCTCCCCGCCGACCAGCCGGATTTCCCGACGGCCGTGAAGCTGGTCAACATCCTCCGGCATCAGGGCGTTGCCGTGGAGCAGGCCGGCGCGGGATTCACCCTGGACGATGTGTGCTACCCGGCGGGCAGTTTCGTCATCCGGGCCGGACAGGCGTACCGGCCCATCATCGAGGATCTTCTGTGCCCGCAGAGGTACCCGGACCGCGGCTCGAACGGGCAGCACAAGCGCCCGTTCGACATCACGGGCTGGACCCTGCCCCTGCAGATGGGCGTGACCGTCACCCGCCACCGGCACGGCGGCCACCTGCCCCGCACGCCGGTCGCATGGGCACGGCCGCGCCCTGACATGGTCACGGACGAGCCGGCAGGCGGCTTTGCCCTGGACCCCCGCGTGAACGATGTGCACCGGGCCGTCAACGAGCTCCTGCGCGCGGGCTTCCCGGTCCTCCGTGCCCCCGGGGACCTGCCCGGCAGTCGGGGCGGGCTTCCGCCAGGAGCCTTCCTGGCCGGGCCCGAGGCCGGGACCATCCTGCGCGACCTGGGAGATCGGCTCGGTGTGCCGGTCGCCTCGGTGGCTGCTGTCCCGACGGACGCCGTCCCCGTGGCTTCCCCACGGTTGGGCGTCTACAAGCAGGTCGGCAACCGGAACTACGACGAGGGCTGGACTCGCCTGGTGCTGGATCAGTTCGGCTTCGAGTACCGAGCCGTGCTCGACCGGGAGATCCGCGAGGGCGGCCTGGGAGCGCGCTACGACACCGTGATCCTGCCGGACAGTGACTGGGCCTCGATGCGGGACGGACCGCCCGCCGACCGCTGTCCGCCCGAACTGGCCGGCGGCATGACGCCAGGCGGTGTGGCGAATCTCCGCGAATTCGTGGCGGACGGCGGCACGCTCATCACCCTCAACCGGGCGGCCACGCTGCCCCTCGCGGAATTCGGACTTCCGGTCCGGGATATCACAGAGACCGTGTCGTCGGACGACCTGTCCGTTCCGGGAACGATCGTGGAGATGGCCGCCGAGGGAGATCATCCGGTGTGTTATGGCATGCCACCGGTCTATTCCGCTTTCGTGCTGAACAGCCCGGTCTTTCTGGCGGAGGGTCCGGGGGTCCGGATTGCCGCCCGTTATCCGGACCGCGATGTGCTGCGGAGCGGCTGGTTGCGGGGTGAGTCACACCTGGTCGGCCGAGCGAGCGTGCTCACCGTCAGACATGGCCTGGGAAATGTGGTGCTGATCGGTTTCAAGGCGCAGCATCGCGCACAGTCCCACGGAGCCTTCAAGATCCTTTTCAACGCGATATTCCTCGGCAGCACATCCTGGCCGGACCCTCCGTCGCGCAGCGCGGCAAGGTCGAATCTCCCCGAGCGAAAGGTTCCCGACGATGGAGAAGATTGACTCGATCGCCCTGACCACCGACGGCATGTCCCCCGCCCGCGTCACCGCCGCGGCGCGGGAGTCTCTGGGGGCTCACCGACTGGCATTGCTGCGGGGGATGCCACCCGATGTCGACGTCCTCGTTTCCGTACTCTCGGGACTCGGCACACTCATCGACAACTATGCGGCCGGATCCGACTCGGAGGCCTACGCATTGCACCGAGCGGTGAACGTGGTGCGCTACCGCCCCGACAGTGCGGCCAAGCGCGTGCAGGAGCGCGACGGCGCACTACCGATGCACTCGGGGCGCGCATTCGCCGCCGACCGGCCGAGGTACATGGCCATGCAGATGATCGACCCCGGCTGGTCGGACGGGGCGGCCGGGGAGAACGGTGAATCGCTCCTCGTGCGCTGGGGAGAGGTGCTGGCGTCCATGGAACGCGCGGACCCCGACGGATTCACCGAAGACGTCCGTACGCTCACCACCAAGAGCATCTGCTTTCCTTCGGTCAACCTCCAGGACGAGGCGTCGAGGCTGCCTCTCGTCTACGTTCCGCCGACCCCCTGGCGCGAATCCGTGCGATACGACGTGGCCGCCCGTCTCCCGCAGAAATTCGCCCGGCTGGAACAGTGTGCACCGCCGGGCCGTGACGGGGACCGATTCATCCGGGCCGCCAGAAGGTTCGCCGAGCATGCCGATACCCCCGGGGTTCAGATGCGCTACGCGCTCGGCGCCGGAGACCTCGTCATCATCGACAACGATCGGTTCGGGCATGGCCGGTGCACCGTCCGCGGCCACCGGACGGCCGAAGACGGGAGCACATCGGTGAATCCGCGCACGCTGTGGAGCGTGAACGTCGCATAGCCGGAATCCGGTTCGGGAGAACAGGGAAAGGGCGGACACAGATGACAGGCGAATGGCTCGCCACGTTCCTGCTCGAAGCGTCGAAGTGTCCTGCGGAGACTCCAGAGGCCCCGGAGCCTCTCCCCGCGCAGGACCTGGACGAGGCGGACACGATCGTACGGACCCTCGGCGCCGATGACTTCGACGAGAAGCTTGCTGTGTCCGAGGTGGTCCGGCACAAGATACCGCTGCTGGCGGCCTCGGCCGTGGCCCGTGCGCGGATCCGCCGTCCCGGCCTGGTCGGGGAGCTTCCGCTGCTCGACCAGGCGGCAGCGGACCGGCGCCTGCGCATGACCATGCTCTGGGAGGAGTTCGGGGCCGTCCTTGCCGCGCTCAACGACCGCGGTCTGGAGCCGGTCGTCCTCAAGGGGCCCGCGTGGGCAACGGCGTACTATCCGGCTCCGGAGCTGAGGAGCTTCAACGACCTGGACCTGTTCGTGCCGGCCGGACAACTGGACGCGTACGGCGAGGCATTGAGGTCGATGGGGTACTCACAGTCGACCTACGACCCGTCCTCCGGCACGGTACGGCCCCTGGCACAGGAACGGATCGCCGGCGCCCTGGCGACCGGACGGCACGCCGCACCCTTCATCAGGCCCGATCGCCGCGCCGGGCGAGCCTTCATCGTGGAGCTGCACGCCCCGGGCTTCGACGAGAACCTCCACCGCGTGGACACCAGAGCATTCCTGGACGACTCCCTCCCCTGGGACACCGGTTCCGGACGGGCGAGAAGGCTTTCCCCGACAGACGACCTCATCTTCTGCGCGGCGCATCTGTGCAAGGACATATACGTCTACGCACCGGCGGGCCGCCCGGCCGCCGCGCGGCTCAATGAATTCTGTGACCTGCGCCAGATGCTCTCGGCCGGTCAGGAACCCGCTGCCTGGCAGAGGCTGTACGAACGCGCACACTCGCTGGCGCAGTGTGACCGGGTCCATTTCGCCGTCACGCACCTGGCGCGGCTCTATCCGGGCACGGTGCCCGAATCCCTGTTGACGCCACCACCGCAATTGACCAGGGAGCCCGAGGCGGTCATCGACGACGTCTGGACCTTTTCCCGCGGTTCCAGCACCTTCCGGGAAAGACTGTTCGACCCGCATGTCGACGAGCAACGCTACATAGGACTGCGCGAGCGGGGTGAGGCCGGGGGGCGGCTGGAGATCCCGCCGGAGCCGGAGACGGCCGGGACGGTGCTCAGCGGCGTCGCACCGGCCCCGCCCTGGCAGTTCTTCCGCAGCCACGTCACCTACGGCGTGGCGCCGGAATCCGACGAGGAGTTCAGCGCGGCGGTCTCGTTCAGCCATACCGCCGACCAGATACGGGTCACCGCACACGTCAATGACCCTGTTCAGGTGTTCGACAAGCCCAATGGCTTCTACCACGCCCAGGACGTCGTACAGCTACTCTTCGAGGTACCGCTGGGATCCGGGAACGTGCACAGCATCTTCCTGGTGCCGAAGGCCGCGGATCTTCCGGAAGGCGCGGTGGTGGAGCACTTCTCGGGGCTTGTACGAGCCGGTACCGAGACCGTGCCCGGCTCCTGGCTGGAGGCGGCGTTCTCTCCCGGGGGCTATCGGATGCGCGCGGGCATTCCCCGCACCGAGGTCCTGGGGGACATCGCCGACGGGGCGTGGTTCGGGTTCGACCTGCTGGCCTACGAAAGCGGAGCCCAAGGCCAGGAGAGGCGGTGCGTCCTGCAATGGTCGGGCGGGCGGAATGCCATACGCAATCCGGCCTTCTTCGGCATGGCGAGGCTGCTGTGACAGGCCGGTGGGAGACCGGCGACGTCATCGCGTGGCGTTCGATGCCGTTCCGGAGGATCGGCTATGTTCTGCCGGCGGTGATCGTCCGGGACGAGCCCGGCGCGGTCGCCATCTGGCAGCCCCATGGCACGCTCTGCAAGCGGCGCAAGGGGCCGTTGAGTGATCCCGGGCTCGCCGACGCGTATACCGACCGGTGGTGGGACGGCCCCGATACGGTGCGGCTCCACGTCGTCGGAAGTGCGTACTCCGTCATCAGGTCCTGGGACCCGGAGGCCCGCGAATTCCATGGCTGGTACATCAACCTGGAGGCGCCCTGGACGCGGACCGGGGTGGGCTTCGACAGCGAGGATTACGTGCTCGACATCGTCGTGGAGGACGATCTGTCGACGTGGAGCTGGAAGGACGAGGCCGAGTACCAGCGGGCCCGGACGACCGGCCGGATATCGAACGGCACCGACCTCATGATCCAGAAGACCGCGCACGAGGCTGTGACCGGGCTCGGGAGACGACAGTGGCCGTTCACCACGGACTGGAGCCGCTGGCAGCCCAGCCCTGACTGGGATGTGCCGCACCTGCCCAAGGGGTGGGACCGCGTTCCGTAGGACGTGGCGGGCTCAGTACTGCCCCGGATTCGTTGGTGTCAAGGGTGTTGGGGGGAATAACGGTTCGCGCTGTTTTCCCGGTGCGCCTCGCGAGGTCTCAACTCGGGAAAGATGCCGAGGCGACTCGTGCTCGATCTTGCCCTGTCGCCGAGCGGTGGACTATACCTGTCCGAGCCCAGCGCGACCTGCACGATCTGCACGACCCCAGCTTGACACCGACCTGCGGTGACGGGCCCTTCGTCTGTGGTGAGTTGACGGGTGACCGGTACACCGCCTGAGTCCTAGGAAGCGAGGACTTGAGCATGGGATTCACCAGCGTCAACCGTCGTGATGCGATGAAAAGGGCCGCGGCGGCCGGACTGCTCGCCGTCCCCGCGGTGGGCGCGCTCGCGTCCTGCGCGACGGGCGGTGATGATGGCGACGAGAAGGCCGAGAAGGGTAAGAAGAGCAAGAAGAACCCGCTCGGCGTCAAGGAGGACGCCGCCCTTCAGGTCTACATCTTCAACGGTGGATACGGCGACAAGTACGCCCAGTACGTCACGGACATGTACCAGGACCGGTTCTCCAAGGCCGACACGGAGCAGAAGGCCACGGAAAAGATCGCTACTCAGGTGCAGCCGCGGCTGGTGAAGGGTGACCCGCCGGATGTCGTGAACAATTCCGGTGCCGAGCCCATTCACCCCGGCAAGGCCATCAAGAACGAGCAGCTCACCGACCTCACCGAGCTGCTCGACGCCCCGTCATGGGACGATCCGGACGTCAAGGTGCGGGACACACTGGTGCCCGGCGTTGTGCAAATGGGGGCCTTCGGCACCGACGGCTGCTATCAGCTCAACATCGCTTCCACGGTCTACGGCAACTGGTACTCGGAGAAGATGCTCACCGAGACGCTGGAGGCCGAATACCCCAAGACCTGGGACGAGATGCTCGCCGTCTGCAAGAAGGCGAAGGCGAAGGGAATCCACGGCTGGACCTATCCGGGCGGCCATCCGCGCTACATGCTCTTCAGCATGTTCGCGATGTTCGCGCAGGCCGGCGGGCGCGAGGTCATCGAGGCCATGGACTATCTGGAACCGGGTGCCTGGAAGCACGACGCCGTGAAGTCGGTCTTCGAGGCGTTCGAGGAGCTGGTCGCCAAGAAGTACGTCCTCACCGGCTTCGACGGCAAAGAGGCTCATATCGAGATGCAGACCGCCTGGACCAAGGGCAAGGCGGTCTTCGTCCCGGACGGCTCCTGGGTGGAGAACGAGGCGAAGGACACCACCCCGAAGGACTTCCGGATGGCGGTGGGCGCCACTCCCTCTCTCGACAAGAGCGACAAGATGCCGTTCGGCACGCTCTATGCCCCGCCCGGTGAGCCGTTCATGGTTCCGGCCAAGGCCAAGAATGCCCAGGGCGGCATGGAATGGCTCCGGATGATGTACAGCAAGAAGGCGGCCCGGAACCTCTTCGAGGAGGTCTCCTCCATCCCCGTCGTCAAGGGCGCGATCGACGGACTGAAGCTGCCGCCTGGCGTCGACAGCTCCCAGAAGGCGATCAAGGCGGCCGGCAAGAACATCGTCCTCGCCTTCTGGAAAGAGTGGTACCGGGACATGTTCGAGGCGGACTACAACAACGTGATGGGCAAGTTCATGCTGGGGGACATGTCCGTCAAGCAGGCCATGGACACGATGGAGAAGGCCGCGGCTCGGATTGCGAAGGACCCCGATACACAGCGGGTCGAGCGGTCGTAGCCCCGCGCATCTCGGGCGTCGCAGAGCAATGTCACACGCGTGAATCGGGAGCGGTGTGAAGACTGAGGCACGAGCGGGGAAATCCCCGTCGACAACGAAGACCCCCGATCCGGGGGGCGCTGGGCGGCTGCTTTTCCTCGCCGCGGTGCTGCTGCCGCCCCGCCTCACCCCGGCCCGGGTAAAGCGGGACCGGCGGTACCGGACGCTCGACAAGTACCGATTCGTCATCGGATTCCTGTCGCTGCCGCTGCTGTTCTATGCGATATTCGTCATCTCCCCGTTCGTCCAGGCGATCTACTATTCGATGACGGACTGGGACGGCGGTTCGGCGGCGAACTTCGTCGGCCTGGACAACTACCAGAAGCTGTGGAACGACGACCGGTTCTGGGACTCGGCCAAGACCAGCGTTACGCTCCTGGTGGTGGCCCCGCTGATCACCCTCGCGCTGGGGATGTTCTTCGCGTACATGATCATGGCCGGCGGCCGGTACCGCAAGGGCCAGGCCGTCGCGGGGGTCTTCGGCTCGACGTTCTACAAGATCGTCTACTTCTTCCCGCAGGTGCTCTCCATCGCGATCATCGCGGTGGTGTGGATGCGGGTGTTCTCCACCCGCAGCGGTCTGCTGAACGGCACGCTCGGCGCGCTGGGACTCGATGGCCTCGAACAGCCCTGGCTGGGCGGCGAGTACAACCTCGCGCTGTTCGCCACGCTCACCGTGCTGTGCTGGTCCTTCGTCGGCTTCTACGTGGTGCTGTTCTCGGCCGCGATGGGGGCCATTCCGCACGACCTCTACGAGGCGGCGCTGCTGGACGGCGCGGGACGCACCAAGACCTTCTTCAAGATCACACTGCCGCTCATCTGGGACACCGTCCGTACCGGCTGGATCTACATGGGCATCCAGGCCCTGGACTCGTTCGCGATCGTCCTGGTCATGATGCCGGACCACGCGCTGAAGGTCACACCGGTCTTCCTCTACCAAAGGTTCCGTGAGGGCCAGTTCGGATACGCCACGTCCATCGGCGTCGTCCTTCTCGTCGTCAGCGTGGTGTTCTCCCTGATCATCATGCGGGTCGGGAACCGCGACCGGATCGAATACTGAAGACCGCGGGAGCCACAGCATCATGACCACCGTTCCGACCAAGTCCCCTGTGCAGGACTCCCGCCCGGCGAAGCCGGTCAAGGGGAAGGAGGGGGCCGTCCTCAATGTCTTCTCGCACACGTTTCTCGTCGTGTGGGTGGTCCTCGCGGCCGGCCCGCTGGTGTGGGTGGCGCTGACGGCGTTCCGTCCCTCGGGAGACATCCTCAGCGATCCGCTCGGCCTGCCGTCCGCGCTCCACTGGGAAAACTTCAGCAACGCCTGGACCGAGGCCAAGATCGGCCGTTACGCGATCAACTCGCTGATCATCCTGGCGGGTTCGCTCACCGGTACGATGCTGCTGGGCTCGATGGCCGCGTACGTGATCGCGCGCTTCACCTTTCCGGGGAACCGGTTCATCTTCCTGCTGTTCGCGGGCGGGATGATGTTCCCGGTGATCCTGGCACTCGTGCCGCTGTTCACGATCATGGACAACTTCGGGCTGCTGGATACCAGGCCAGGGCTGATCATCGCCTACATCGCGTATTCGCTGCCCTTCACCACGTTCTTCCTCACCTCGTTCTTCCGGACCCTGCCCACCGGGGTGCAGGAGGCGGCGATGGTCGACGGGGCGTCGCACACCCGTACGTTCTTCCAGATCATGCTGCCCATGGCCAAGCCGGGTCTCGTGTCCATCGGGATCTTCAACTTCCTGGGCCAGTGGAACCAGTACCTGCTGCCCCTGTTGCTGAACAACGACAACGAGGACAACTACGTGCTGCCCCAGGGGCTCGCCGCACTGGCGGTCTCGCAGGGCTACCGGGGTGACTGGGGCGCGCTGTTCGCGGGGCTGACCATCGCGATGCTGCCCGTTCTGGTCGTCTACGCGGTCTTCCAGCGCCAGGTCCAGGCGGGCCTGACGGCGGGCGCCCTCAAGTAGGGGTCTGAGCACCTGTGTTGCGCGTCGGCGGCGCCTTTACGCAGGGACCCTGCGCAAAGATTTCGGCTTGGCCACGAAAGTGGACTAGACCTATTGCGGTGGAAAGCGCCGTGAGTAGTCTCGGCGCGAAGCGCCACGTGGGGCACCGGCAACAAGTCGACGCCGACGTCGAAGGGTTGAGCAATATGAACAGAAGAGCAGTCGCGGCCGGGGCCGCAGCGCTCGCCATGGCACTGGGAGTCACCGCCTGCGGCAGCGACAGCGGGGACGGGGATTCCAAGACCATCAAGCTGGTCGCCGCCGACTACGGAGACAAGGCTTCCAACGCTTCCAAGATCTATTGGAAGGACGTGGCCAAGGATTTCGAGAAGGCCAACAAGGGCTACAAGGTCGACGTCCAGGTCATCAACTGGAACGAGATCGACAAGCAGGTCAAGAACATGATCCAGGCCGGGAACGAGCCCGACCTGCTGCAGACCGGCGGCTACGCCGACAAGGTCGCCGACGACCTGCTCTACAAGGTGGACGAGGTCACCTCCGCCAAGACCCGCAAGAACCTGATCCCCTCCTTCGCCAAGGCCGGCGAGGTCGAGGGCACGCAGTACGGCATCCCGTGGGTCTCCTCCAGCCGGCTGCTCTTCTACAACAAGAAGATCCTCGACAAGGCGGGCGTGAAGACGCCGCCGAAGACCTGGGACGAGCTGGCCGACGCGGCGAAGAAGATCAAGGACAAGAAGGCCGCCGAGACCCCGTACGCCCTGCCGCTGGGTCCCGAGGAGACCCAGGGCGAGACGATGATCTGGGAGATGGGCAACGGCGGCGGCTACACCGACCCCAGCGGCAAGTACACGCTGGACAGCGCGGAGAACGTCGAGACCTTCGAGTGGCTGCAGAAGAACCTCGTCAAGCCGGGCCTGACCTACTCCAACCCCGCCTCCACCGACCGTAAGACGGCGTTCGCGGACTTCGCGGGCGGCAAGGTCGGCATGCTCAACGGCCACCCGAGCCTCATCGCCATGGCCAAGGAAGGCAAGATCGACTACGGCGTCGTGCCGATCCCCGGCAAGGACGGGCCGCTGAAGAGCACCCTCGGCGTCGCCGACTGGATGATGGCGTTCAAGGACGGCGGCGCGGAGAAGGAGGGCGTGAAGAAGTTCCTCGACTTCACCTACTCCAAGAAGATGCTGAAGTTCGACGAGATGTACAACTTCCCGCCCGTGACGCAGGACGCCATGGAGCAGATGCAGAGCAGCGGGAAGCACAAGGACCTGGAGCCCTTCTTCAAGGAGCTGCCGAACGCGAAGTTCTACCCGCTGGGTGACCCCTCGTGGGACGTCGTCTCCGCCGAGATGAAGAAGACGGGCGGCAAGGCGGCGCAGGAGGACCCGAAGAAGGTGCTGGGCGACCTGCAGAAGAAGGCGGAGGAAGCGGCGGCGAACAAGTAGCCCTCCCGCCCTCCCGTTCCTGCTGTTCTCGCACCGCAAGGAGAATCTGTGTCAATGAAGGCCCCGCCGTCCCCGGCCCGCGGGAGCCGGGGACGGGGCGGGCTCCCCACCCGACCGGGACGCCGCGGTCCGCGCGGCGGTCTCGGGCGGCTGGGCCCGCTTCCCTGGATCGCTCCCGTCATCCTGCTGATCCTGGCCGTCGTCGTCTGGCCCATCGTCGAGCTGGTCCGCACCTCGTTCCTGAACATCAGCATCGCGGGCAAGGTCCGCGGATCCGCGGGCACCGAGAAGTTCAAGAAGCTCTTCGAGGAGACCGACTTCGGTCATGTGCTCCTCTGGACGGTCCTGTGGACCGTCGTGGTCGTCACCGCGACGATGCTGATCTCGCTGGCCCTCGCGCAGCTCTTCAACCAGCGCTTCCCGGGCCGCAGCGTCACCCGCTGGGCGCTCATCGCCCCCTGGGCGGCGTCCGTGCTGATGACCGCCATCGGCTTCAAGTGGATGCTCAACCAGACCGCGGGCGTCCTCAACACGCTCCTGATCGACCTCGGATTCATCGACAAGTCGAAGGACTGGCTCGGCGAACCCGGCACGGCCTGGCCGTGGATGATGTTCGTCGCGGTCTTCGTCTCGCTGCCGTTCACCACCTACACCCTCCTGGCGGGGCTCCAGACCATTCCGCACGACGTCTACGAGGCCGCGCGGATCGACGGAGCCGGGCCCTGGCAGACGTACCGCGGCATCACCCTCCCGCTGCTGCGGCCCGCGTTCCTCGTCGGCGTGGTCATCAACCTGATCAACGTCTTCAACTCGTTCCCGATCATCTGGGCGATGACGCAGGGCGGTCCGGGCAGCGACACCGCCACGACCACGGTGTTCATGTACAAGCTCAAGGAGACCGACATCGCCGAGTCCTCGGCGATGTCCGTGGTCAACTTCGCGATGGTCGTCGTGCTGGTGCTGATCTTCCTGAAGGTCAGCCGGTGGAACGAGGAGGACTGATGACGACGGCCGTTCAGAAGACGACTCCTCGCGCCCCACGGAAGGTGACGCCGCCGAAGCCGCCGCGCCGCTTCAGCCCCCGCACGCTCGTCATCGCCGCGGTCGCCTGGCTGCTGGCGGCGCTCTTCCTGGCGCCGTACCTGGAGATGATCCTGACGGCGCTGCGGCCCGCGAAGGAGCTGCGCGACCGGACGTACCTCCCGTCCGACCTGGAGTGGTCGAACTTCATCGACGTCTGGAAGGAGTCCTCGCTCGGGGACAACCTCCAGGTGACGCTGCTGGTCGCGGGCGGCGCCACGCTGCTGGTGCTGCTGGTCTCGCTGCCCGCCGCCTACTACACGGCGCGGGTGCGCTTCCGGGGCCGGAAGTGGTTCCTGCTGCTGGTGCTGGTCACCCAGATGTTCCAGCCGACGGCGCTGGTGGTGGGCCTGTACCGGCAGTTCTACCAGCTCGATCTGTTGAACTCGGTGTGGACGCTGATCGTGTGCAACGCCGCGTTCAACCTCGCCTTCGCCGTCTGGATCCTCTCGGCGTACATCTCCTCGATCCCGGCCGAGCTGGAGGAGGCGGCCATGGTCGACGGCACCAGCCGGTTCGGGGCCATGGTGAAGGTGACCCTGCCGCTGGCGCTGCCGGGCGTCGTCACCGCGGTGATCTTCACGTTCATCACCTCGTGGAACGAGTTCGTGATGGGCCTGACGCTCTCCACGGAGCCCGACAAGCAGCCGCTGACCGTGGGCATCAACAACTTCATCGGCAACTACACGGTGGAGTGGAACTATCTGTTCGCCGCCTCGGTGGTCGCCATCGTGCCCGTCGTCGTGCTCTTCGCCTTCATCGAACGCCACGTGGTCTCCGGCCTGACCGCCGGATCGGTGAAGTAGCACAGGGGGAACCGCGGGGGTCCCGGCAGCCGGTGCCAGGACCCCCGCGTCCGCATGCGCTCACGCTCCGTACAATTGCCACACATATGAGCGGCCACCATGCCCACTCGTGCTCAAGGACTTGACGCGGGGAACGGCTGGGGCTCTGCTTAGAGTTCATATGTTGGAGACAAACACACGGGGAGTGAACAGTGGTGGAGACTCCGGGGTCGCAGTCCTCGCTGCACCGGGCCAACCTTGAACGGGTCGTCCGGGCCGTGCGGATGGCGGGCTCGCTGACCCAGGCGGAGATCGCCCGTACGACGGGACTGTCCGCCGCCACGGTCTCCAACATCGTCCGCGAGCTGAAGGACGGCGGCACCGTCGAGGTCACCCCGACCTCCTCCGGCGGACGCCGCGCCCGCGCGGTCTCGCTGAGCGCCGACGCCGGGACCGTCGTCGGCATCGATTTCGGCCACTCCCACCTGCGCGTCGCCGTCGGCAATCTCGCGCACACGGTGCTGGAGGAGGCCGCCGAGCCCATCGATGTGGACGCCTCCTCCGCCGAGGGCTTCGACCGCGCCGAGCAGCTCGCGCACCGCCTCATCGCCAAGAGCGGCATCAGCCCCGAGAAGGTCATCGGCGTCGGCCTCGGCGTCCCCGGGCCCATCGACATCGGCACCGGCGTGCTGGGCTCCACCGCGATCCTCCCGGGCTGGGCCGGCACCAATCCGCGCGACGAGATGGCCCGCCGCCTCGGCGTCCCCGTCCACGTCGACAACGACGCCAACCTCGGCGCCCTGGGTGAGCAGGTCTGGGGCGCGGGCCGGGGCGCCGCCGACCTCGCGTACATCAAGGTGGCCAGCGGCGTCGGCGCCGGGCTCGTGATCAACGGGCAGATCTACCGGGGCCCGGGCGGCACGGCCGGGGAGATCGGCCACATCACCCTCGACGAGTCGGGCCCGGTCTGCCGCTGCGGCAACCGGGGCTGCCTGGAGACGTTCACCGCCGCGCGGTACGTGCTGCCGCTGCTCCACTCCAGCCACGGCACGGACCTGACCATGGCCCGCGTCGTCGAGCTGGCCGGGCAGGGCGACCCGGGGTGCCGCCGGGTGGTCGCCGACATCGGCCGCCACATCGGCAGCGGCGTGGCCAGCCTGTGCAATCTGCTGAACCCCTCCCGGGTCGTGCTCGGCGGCCCCCTCGCCGAGGCCCGCGACCTGGTCCTCGACCCCGTACGGGACTCCGTCGCGCGGTACGCGATCCCGAGCGCCGCCCGCCAGCTCAAGGTGGTCCCGGGCGAACTGGGCAGCCGCGCGGAGGTGTTGGGCGCCCTGGCGCTCGTCCTCTCCGAGATGGACGCCGCCTCCACGCTGAAGGTCCCCGCCGCCGTCTAGCCGCCGTACGGTCGGAGGAGAGCGGTCCGAAGGGGCGCGACGGGCGGCACCGGCCTCCCTCGCGCCCCTTCGGGGCACTAACGAATGGCATCGTTGCCATCTCGTTAATGATTTACTTATTGACCACGCTCGTACCGACGAGTTGACTTCCGGCTACCTCGGCCGCATCGACGCGGCCCCGTCAGGGAGGTAGCTCATGCACGCAACGATGCGCCGCGTCGCCCTCGGTTCCGTAGCCCTCTCCATCGCCGTCGCCACGGCGGCCTGCGGCAGCGCCGACCAGGCCGACGACAAGGACAGCGGCAGCAAGGGGAAGAAGGGCAAGCTCACGATCGGCCTGCTGCTCCCCGAGAACCAGACGGCGCGCTACGAGCGCTTCGACAAGCCGCTGATGGAGAAGAAGATCAAGGAGCTGGCGGGCGAGGACACCAAGATCCTCTACTCCAACGCCAAGCAGGACGCCAACCTCCAGCAGCAGCAGGCCGACACGATGATCGCGAAGAAGGTCGACGCGCTCATCGTGGACGCCGTCGACGCCAAGTCGATCTCCAGCTCGGTGAAGAAGGCCGACGACCGCGACATCCCCGTCGTGGCCTACGACCGCCTCGCCGAGGGCCCGATCAAGGCGTACACCTCCGTCGACAACCCGCGCGTCGGCAAGATCCAGGCCAAGTCGCTGCTGAAGGCGTTGGACGAGAAGGGCGTCAAGGGCAAGCCGCAGGTCGTCATGATGAACGGCTCGGTCACCGACCCGAACGCCAAGATGTACAAGGAAGGCGCCCACTCCGTACTCGACGGCAAGGTCAAGGTCGGCAAGGAGTACGACACCAAGGAGTGGAAGCCGGAGAACGCCAACGAGAACATGAAGGGCGCCCTCTCCGCGCTCGGCAAGGACAAGGTCGACGGCGTCTACTCCGCGAACGACGGCATGGCGGGCGGCATCATCACCGCGCTCAAGGGCGCGGGCTTCGCCAAGGACGAGATGCCCCCGGTGACCGGCCAGGACGCCGAACTCAACGCCGTCCAGCGGCTGCTGTCCGGCGAGCAGTACATGAGCGTCTACAAGCCGTACGTCCCTGAGACCTCCGCGGCGGCCGAGTTCGCGGTGGCCCTCGCGCGTGGCGAGAGCGTCGACAAGATCGCCAGCTCGAAGACCGACAGCGAGTCCGAGAAGGGCGTTCCCTCGAAGATCGTCACGCCGCTGCCGCTGACGAAGGACGACGTCAAGAAGTACGTCGGCAAGGCGGGCTTCTTCACGCAGAAGGAGATCTGCACCGCCAAGTTCAAGTCGGCGTGCGACAAGGCGGGCCTGAAGTAGCCGGGCAACAGGCCACGGTACTGCTGGAACAGGGGAGTTGATTCACGTGTCCACCGCGCCCGTGCTGGCGTTGCGCGGGATCTCCAAGCGGTTCGGCGCCGTCCAGGCACTCACGGACGTCGAGCTGGAGATCCACCCCGGCGAGGTCGTCGCCCTCGTCGGCGACAACGGAGCCGGCAAGTCCACCCTCGTCAAGGCCATCGCCGGGGTCGGCCCGGCCGACGAGGGCACCATCGAATGGGACGGCAAGCCGGTCCAGGTCCACCGCCCGCACGACGCCCAGACTCTCGGGATCGCCACCGTCTACCAGGACCTGGCGCTCTGCGACAACCTGGACGTCGTCGGGAACCTCTTCCTCGGGGCCGAGCTGCGCCGCGGCTCGATCCTCGACGAGGTCGAGATGGAGCGCCGCTCGCTGGAGCTGCTCTCCACGCTGTCCATCCGGATCCCCAGCGTCCGTATCCCCGTCGCCGCGCTCTCGGGCGGGCAGCGGCAGACCGTGGCCATCGCCCGTTCGCTGCTGGGCGAGCCCAAGGTCGTCATCCTCGACGAGCCGACCGCCGCGCTCGGCGTGGAGCAGACCGCGCAGGTCCTTGACCTGGTCGAGCGGCTGCGCGAGCGCGGCCTCGGGGTGATCCTCATCAGCCACAACATGGCCGAGGTCAAGGCCGTCAGCGACCGTGTCGCGGTGCTCCGGCTGGGCCGGAACAACGGCACGTTCGAGGTGGCCACCACCTCCCAGGAAGAGATCGTCTCCGCCATCACCGGAGCGACCGACAACGCTGTCACCCGTCGTACGTCCCGGATCGAGGACGCCACACCGGAGGTGGAGAAGTGACCACCGGCGAAGAGGCCGCCACGGAGAGCGCGGCGGCCACGGAGACCACCGAGACCGCGGGGAAGGCGACCGGCGCCGTCACCGTCGTCGACCCCCGGCTGCTGGTGCGCCAGCAGGGGTTCAAGGGCTACCTCAACGAGCTGGTCCGCCGGGTCCGCACCGGCGAGCTGGGCTCGATACCCGTCGTCGTGGGCCTGATCATCATCGCGATCGTCTTCCAGGCCCAGGACTCGGCGTTCCTCAGCGCGAACAACCTCAGCGACCTGTTCATCCTCAGCGCGGGCACCGGGCTGATCGCCGTCGGCATCGTCTTCGTGCTGATCCTCGGCGAGATCGACCTCTCGGTCGGCTCGGTGAGCGGCATGTCGGCCGCCGTCCTCGCCGTACTCAACATCAACAAGGGCATGGACGAGGGGCTCGCGCTCCTCCTGGCGATCCTCACGGGCATGGCGGCGGGCGCCCTGCACGGCTTCTTCTTCGCGAAGATCGGCGTCCCCGCCTTCGTGGTCACCCTGGCCGGGCTGCTCGGCTGGAACGGCCTGATGCTCCAGATCCTGGGCCCCAGCGGCACCATCAATCTGGACGACGACGGCATCGTCGCCAAGCTCACGAACTACTACTTCGAGGACAAGGCCGCGGCCATGGGCCTCGCCACCGTCGGCGTCCTGGCCTTCCTCGGCTTCTCCCTGCTGGACGCGCGGCGCCGCAAGGCGGCGCAGGTCCCCTGCCGCCCGCTCAGCGAGATCGTGCTGCGCACGGTCGTGCTGGCGGTCCCGCTGTACGCGGCGGCGATGGTCTTCAACTCCTACAAGGGCCTGCCGCTCGCCGTGGTGATCTTCCTCGGCATCGTCGTCCTCACGGACTTCGTGCTGCGCCGCACCACGTACGGCCGGAAGGTCTTCGCGGTCGGCGGCAGCAGCGAGGCCGCGGGCCGGGCCGGCATCAACGTGCCCATGATCCGCATCACGGTCTTCTCCATCGCGGGGACCATGGCGGCCATCGGCGGCATGTTCTACGCCTCGCAGATCAACGCCGCCAACCAGTCGTCCGGCGCGGGCAGCCTGCTGATGAACTGCATCGCCGCCGCCGTCATCGGCGGCACGAGCCTCTTCGGCGGGCGCGGGAAGACCTGGTCCGCGCTGCTGGGTGCGCTCGTGATCCAGTCGATCAACTCCGGCATGGCGCTGCTGGGCACCGGCTCCGCCATCCGCGACATGATCACCGGCGCGGTCCTGCTGGCAGCGGTCGTGATCGACTCGGTCTCCCGCCGGACACAGAAGACGGCGGGCAGGGCGTAGGCCGGGAGACGGGAGGGGCCGGGAAGGACACGGAGGGGCCCGGGTCGGGCGACGTATCTCACACAGGTCCTACGGGTGTGGCAAGGGACCATTCGTGTGACTGAGATAGCACCAGCCGATGATTGCCTCCGCGAGCGGAACATTAGACTCGACGGAATCGGCACTGCTCGATCACGCTCGAAGCTAGGAGGTACGGGTGGCGTTGCTGACCCGCATCAGGGGACCACGCGATCTGGACCGGCTCGGCCCGGAGCAGCTTGAGACGCTGGCGGAGGAGATCCGCTCCTTCCTCGTCGAGGCGGTCTCCAAGACCGGCGGACACCTGGGCCCCAACCTGGGCGTGGTCGAGCTGACCATCGCCCTGCACCGTGTCTTCGAGTCCCCGAGGGACAAGGTGCTCTGGGACACCGGGCACCAGGCGTACGTGCACAAGCTGCTCACCGGCCGCAAGGACTTCTCCGCGCTGCGCGCGAAGGGCGGCCTCTCCGGCTACCCCTCGCGCGCCGAGTCCGACCACGACATCATCGAGAACTCCCACGCCTCCACGGTCCTCGGCTGGGCCGACGGCCTCGCCAAGGCGAACGAGGTCCAGGGCAAGGACGACCACGTCGTGGCCGTCATCGGCGACGGCGCGCTGACCGGCGGCATGGCCTGGGAGGCGCTGAACAACATCGCCGCGGCCAAGGACCGCCCGCTGGTGATCGTCGTCAACGACAACGAGCGTTCGTACGAGCCGACCATCGGCGGCCTCGCCAACCACCTCGCGACGCTCCGCACCACCGACGGATACGAGCGCTTCCTCGCCCGCGGCAAGGAGGTGCTCAACCGCACCCCCGTCGTCGGCAAGCCGCTCTACGAGACGCTGCACGGCGCGAAGAAGGGCCTCAAGGACTTCATCGCGCCGCAGGGCATGTTCGAGGACCTCGGCCTGAAGTACGTCGGGCCGATCGACGGGCACGACATCGCGGCCGTCGAGTCCGCGCTCCAGCGCGCCAAGCGCTTCGGCGGCCCGGTCCTGGTCCACTGCCTCACCGAGAAGGGCCGCGGCTACCAGCCCGCGCGGCAGGACGAGGCCGACCAGTTCCACGCCGTCCCCGTCATCCACCCGGACACCGGCCTGCCGGTCAAGTCCGGGGGAGCGGACTGGACTTCGGTCTTCGGCGAGGAGATGGTCAAGCTCGGCCGCGAGCGGGACGACATCGTCGCGATCACGGCCGCCATGATGCGGCCCGTCGGGCTGCACGCCTTCGCGCAGGAGTTCCCCGACCGGGTCTACGACGTGGGGATCGCCGAGCAGCACGGCGCCGTCTCCGCGGCGGGCCTGGCCACGGGCGGGGTCCACCCCGTCTTCGCCGTCTACGCGACGTTCCTCAACCGCGCCTTCGACCAGCTCCTCATGGACGTCGCCCTGCACAGGTGCGGGGTCACCTTCGTGCTGGACCGCGCCGGGGTCACGGGCTCCGACGGGGCCTCGCACAACGGCATGTGGGACATGTCGATCCTCCAGTGCGTGCCGGGCCTCCGGCTCGCCGCGCCGCGCGACGCCGACCAGGTACGGGCCCAGCTCCGCGAGGCCGTCGAGGTCGACGACGCGCCGACCGTCGTGCGGTACTCCAAGGGGGCCGTCGGTCCGGCCGTCCCGGCCGTGGGGAAGGTCGGCGGCATGGACGTGCTGCGGCGCCCCGACGCCGGGGTGCGCGTGCCGGACGTGCTCCTCGTCTCGGTCGGCGCGCTGGCGCCGATGTGCCTGGAGATCGCCGACCTGCTCGACAAGCAGGGCATCTCGGCCACGGTCGTCGACCCGCGCTGGGTCAAGCCCGTCGACGAGTCGCTGCCGCCGCTGGCCGAGCAGCACCGGGTCGTGGTGACCGTCGAGGACAACAGCCGCGCGGGCGGCGTCGGCTCCGCCGTCGCGCAGGCCCTGCGGGACGCGGGTGTCGATGTGCCGCTGCGTGACTTCGGCATCCCCGAGCGGTTCCTCGACCACGGGTCCCGGAAGGAGGTCATGGCCGAGATCGGTCTGACCGCGCCGGATATCGCCCGCCAGGTCACGGGGCTCGTCGCCAAACTAGACGGCTCCGCCGAAGGGGCCGCCGCCCAAGAAGTAGCCCGCGACTGAACCGCCGCGCCCCTCTCCCCGAGGGGCCCAGCGGGGAACCCCCGCCCCCCCCCGCAACGTGGGGCACCCTCGCTTCTGGGCTACCCAGCCCTCTTCGCGGGTGCCCCGCGATGGGGGCTGGGTTCGGGGTGCCCCGTGCCGTGCTTCGCAGGCTGCGGCTGCGTCGTGGCTGGGCGCGCAGTTCCCCGCGCCCCTGAAGGGGCAAGCCCCGTGGTGTTGTGACCGGGCGCGCCCGCGCGGCGGAGCCGCAAATTGAACACAGTCCCGCGCCCCTGAGGGGGCATGCCCTGAGGGGGCATGCCCCGCTTGGTCGTGCCGGGCACAGGACCACGCCCTCCTGAGGAGAAGGGGCGGGGCTCTTGTCCTGAACGTGTGGGCCCCCGGAGGGCAAAGGGGCACGCACCGTTAGGTTAGGGGCATGCCGCAGCCCTCAGTCCGTACCCGTATCGCCGGACCGGCAGATGCCACGGAGGCCCGGCGGGGAACGGCCGCGGCGGACCGCAGGTACTGGCTGTGGCTGCTCCCCCTGCTCGTCGCGCTGAGCGCGCTCACCCGTATCCCCTCGTTCGCCCGGCCCCTGTGGAACCCCGACGAGGGGTTCCTCGCGACCCAGGCGCGCCAGCTCGCCGACGGCGGCACGCTCTACCACGACGTCGTCGACCGCAAGCCCCCCTTCATGCCCTGGCTCTACCAGGGCGCCTTCGCGCTGTTCGGCGACGACTCACTGTGGCCCCTGCGCGTGGCGGCGATCGCCGCGGTGGCCGTCGGGGCGGCCTTCGCCGCCTCGCTGGCGCGCCGCCGCTGGGGCGGGCGAGCGGGCTGGATCGCGGGCGTCGTCTACGTCCTGCTGTCCATCGGGATCAACCCGGAGGACACTCAGGCGGCGACGTTCGAGGTCTTCATGCTGCCCTGGACGGTCGCCGCGATGTGGTGCGCCGACCGGGCGCACTGGGGAAGGGCCGGGCTCGCCGTCGCGGGCGCCATCCTGACCAAGCAGACCGGCGGAGCCGTCCTGCTGCCCGTGCTCTTCCTGCTGTGGCGGACCCGCGCGGGCTGGCTCCCGCTGATCCGGCTGACCGCCGGGACCGCGCTCCCCGTGCTGGGCGTCGCGCTCGCGTTCGGGCCCGCCCGCTTCGCGTACTGGATGGCCACCGGCTCCGGCGCGTACGTCTCCGCCGACGGCGCCGGGCTGCACGCCATGGGGCGGGCGCTGGGCAGTCTCAGCATCCTCTCCGCCGCGGCCCTGCCGCTGCTGATCGCGCTGGGGCTCGTGCTGCGCCGCCACCGCGAGCGGCTGCGCGACGTGGCCGACCAGTGGGTCTGGCTCGGCGCCTCGGCCGTCGCGGTCGCCGTCGGCTTCCAGTTCTACGGCCACTACTTCCTCCAGCTCACCCCGCCCCTCGCCCTCCTCGCCACCGCGGCGCTGTGCGAGCTGCGGGCCCGGCAGGCGACGGTGGTGCTGACCGTGACGTCCGTGTTCGCCGCCGCCTTCATCGGCTGGGGCTTCGCGTACAAGCGCGGCGAGCTGGACCACGCGCACCGGGTCGCGGGGGAGGTGGGCGCGCGGACGGTCCCCGAGGAGCGGGTCCTGCTGTGGAGCATGCACCCCGAGGGGTACTGGTTCGCGGCCCGCAAGCCCGCGTCCCGGTACCTGACCGCCGGGTTCCTCTCCAACTTCAGCGGCGGCCGGGGCGGCATCCGTACGGGCGAGCGGTACGCGATGGACGGAGCCTGGCCGTACTTCATGCGCGAGCTGCGGCAGACCCGGCCGGCCCTGATCGTCGACGACTCCCGCGAGGCGCCGTACGGCATCCCCCGTATGCCGACCCTGCGGAGCTACGTCGACCGCCACTACACGCGCGTCGCGACGGTGGACGGCGCGGTGATCTATCTGCGGGCCGACCGGTAGCGGCCGTACGTCTGCGGCGGGTACGCCCGCGGCGCGTACGCCCGTCGAGTTCCGGCCAACGTCATCGCCCGCTCATCGCCCGGTCAGCAGCTCCGCGACGTGGGTCGCGAAGCCCGCCGAGGGCGAGCCGTGGCGGAGGCCCCAGTAGGCCGTCTGGACGGCGTGGAACTGGGCCCAGCGGCGGGCGCGTCCGGGGTCGAGACCGGCGGCCCCGGCGAAGAGGTCCAGGACGCGGCGCAGCTCCCCGCCCAGATCCTCGGCGTCCACGAACAGCGGGGCCAGCGACTTGAGCAGCGTGCCGCCGTCGTACGCCGGGTCGCCCGCGTACCCCTTGGGGTCCACGGCGAGCCAGGGCTCGCGCTCGGCGCTCAGGATGTTGCGGGGGTGCAGATCGCCGTGGACGAGGGTGTCCGGCTGCGCGCGGCCCAGCTCCCGTACGGTCGCCACCGCCGCCTCCCGTGCGCGGCGCGGCACGGCGTCCGGGAACGCGGCGGCGTCCTCGCGCAGCTCCTCCTCCCACGCGTCGGCGCGGTCGCGCAGCCGGGGCAGGCCGGGCGGCGCGGGAACGGCCAGTACGCGGCTGAGCTGCCCGGCGACGGTCACCATGCCGTCGAGGTCGCCGGAGTCGGCGAGCTGTGCCGTACCGGCGCGTTCGAGGAGCATCGCGAACCGGTCGTCGTCGCGGGCGTGGAGCACGACGGCGCCGCGACCGCCCCAGACGGCGAACGCGTCGGGCTCGTGGACGTTGCCGGGGTGCGGGAAGGAGACCTTCAGCACGGCGGCGTCCCCGCCCGGACGCCGTACGGGGACGATCACGCCGACGGCCCCGTGCGTGACCTCGCCGTCCGGCACGCACCCCCAGCGGGCGAGCAGCTCGTCCACGGTCCCGGGAAGCCCCTCCAGCCAGGCGGCCCCGGGCTCTCCCTCGCGCGCGACGGTCTCCCGCGCGAACTCCTCCGGCACTGCGATCATCCGGGTACCTTACGTGCCTGCCCGGAGAGGGCTTCGAGGAGAGGGCTTCGAGGAGAGGGAGGGGAGCGGTGAACCGGAACCGGAACATCCGCACGGTCGAGGACGTCATGGAGCTGCTCGACGGGCTGTACGCGCCCGGCGCCGACGGCGGGACGGCGGGCGCCGCGCACCGGTGGGACGGCTTCTACGGGGACCGTTCGCGGGACGTCCCCTTCTTCGTCGCGAAGCCGGACGAGAACCTCGCCGCGCACGTCGGGAACGGGACCCTGCGCCCGGGCCGCGCCCTCGACCTGGGCTGCGGCCCCGGCCGCAACGCGCTCTTCCTCGCGTCCCGGGGCTGGCGCGTGGACGCCGTGGACCTGTCCCCGGAGGCGATCCGGTGGGCGGAGGAACGGGCACGGGGGACCGGCGCCGAGGTCGGCTTCCGCTGTGCCGACGCGTTCGCGGCGCCGGAGCGGGACGCGGGGGCGCCCGAGGGCCCGTACGACCTGGTGTACGACTCGGGCTGCTTCCACCATCTCCCGCCCCACCGCCGGGTCGGCCATCTCGCCCTGCTCGACCGGGTCCTCGCGCCCGGCGGCCACTTCGCGCTCGTGTGCTTCGCGGCGGGGGCGATGGGCTCGGAGCTGCCCGACGCCGCTCACTACCGGGGCCCCGCGCCGCACGGCGGGCTCGGCTACACGGCGGACGAACTCCGCTGGATCTTCGCCGGGCTGGAGGAGGTCGAGCTGCGCCGCATGACCGACGAGCCGCCCGCATCGCCCCACTTCGGCGAGCCGTTCCTCTGGACAGCGCTCTTCCGCCGCCCGCGCACGGCCCCGGCCCGCCCGTAATCCGCTCGCGGTGAGCGGGAGCGGCCTCGGTGTGTCCTGCGTCTACCGGCCGTAGCCGCGCGGGGCTGGAGCGCCGGTCAACACCCCTGGGAGGATGAGGACATGCAGAGTGACCTCTTCCAAGACGCGTACATGGCCAAGGCACCCAGTGCCGCGGGCATGTCGCTGCAGAACAGCAAGTCGATCAAGTACGCCGTGAACGGCGAGTGCTTCGCGCGACAGGGTGCCATGGTCGCGTTCCGGGGGAACCTTCAGTTCGAGCGGAAGGGGCAGGGCGTCGGCGGATACATCAAGCGGAAGGTCACCGGCGAGGGCCTGCCGCTGATGGCCGTACGGGGGCAGGGCGAGGCCTGGTTCGCGCACGAGGCGGCGAGCTGCTTCATCGTGGACATCGCCCCGGGCGACGCGCTCAGCATCAACGGCCGGAACGTGCTGGTCTTCGACGCCTCGCTGTCGTACGACGTGAAGGTCGTCAAGGGCGCGGGCATGACGGGCGGCGGCCTCTTCAACAGCGTGTTCACCGGGCAGGGCAAGCTCGGTGTGACCTGCGAGGGGGAGCCCATCGTGATACCCGTGACGCCGCAGTCGCCGGTGTACGTGGACACGGACGCGGTGGTCGGCTGGACGGCCCAGCTCAGCACCTCGCTGCACCGCTCGCAGAGCTTCGGCTCGATGCTCCGCGGCGGCTCCGGCGAGGCGGTCCAGCTCGCGCTGGAGGGCGAGGGCTTCGTCATCGTCCGCCCGAGCGAGCTGGTCCCCACGGGCCCGAGCAG
>NZ_BAAAPE010000011.1:57302-184309 GCF_039530985.1 Streptomyces albiaxialis | reverse complement strand
GCCACGGCGAAAGCCACGGTCTGCGACGCGCGGTCAGGGGCACCCCCTTAGCAGGGCGATCCGCTACGCGGGGACGCTCGCGACGCCGGGTTCGAGGAACCGGCGCCCGGAGACCCGCTCGCTGACACCCTCACGGTCCAGGTAAGGCGTCACGCCGCCCAGGTGGAAGGGCCAGCCCGCGCCCGTGATCAGGCACAGGTCGATGTCCTGGGCCTCGGCGACGACGCCCTCGTCGAGCATGAGGCGGACCTCTTCGGCGATGGCGTTGAGCGCGCGGTCGCGGACCTCCTCCTCGGACAGCACGGTGTCCCGGACCTGGAACAGCTCGGCGACCTCCGGGTCCAGCTCCGTCGTGCCGGGCACGTACAGGTTCCGCTTGCCCGCAGCCACGATCCGGCCGAGGTTCTCCGAGGTGGCGAACCGGGCGGGGAACGCGCTGTGCAGCGTCTCCGCGACGTGGTGCGCGACGGCCGGGCCCACCAGCTCCAGGAGCTGGATCGGGGACATCGGCAGCCCGAGCGGCGCGAGGGCGCGGTCCGCGACGTCGACCGGGGTGCCCTCGTCGATGGTGCGCAGCACCTCGCCGAGGAAGCGGGTCAGGACGCGGTTGACGACGAACGCCGGGGCGTCCTTCACCAGTACGGCCGTCTTCTTGAGCTGCTTGGCGACGCCGAAGGCCGTGGCCAGCGAGGCGTCGTCCGTCTGCTCGCCGCGCACGATCTCCAGCAGCGGCAGGATCGCCACCGGGTTGAAGAAGTGGAAGCCGACGACCCGCTCGGGGTGCTGGAGCTGCGAGGCCATCTCGGTGACCGACAGCGAGGAGGTGTTGGTGGCGAGGATGGCGTGCGCCGGTACGGCCGCCTCGACCTCGGCGAACACCTTCTGCTTGACGCCCATCTCCTCGAACACGGCCTCGATCACGAAGTCCGCGTCGGAGAAGGCGGAGGTCTTGTCGAGCGACCCGGTGACCAGGCCCTTGAGGCGGTTGGCCTTGTCCTGGTTGACGCGGCCCTTGAGGAGCAGCTTGTCGATCTCCTCGTGGACGTACGCCACGCCCTTGTCGACGCGCTCCTGGTCGATGTCCGTCAGGACGACCGGCACCTCCAGGCGGCGCGCGAACAGCAGCCCGAGCTGCGAGGCCATCAGGCCCGCGCCGACGACGCCGACCTTGGTGACGGGGCGGGCCAGGGACTTGTCCGGGGCGCCCGCGGGCCGCTTGGCGCGCTTCTGGACCAGGTTGAACGCGTAGATCCCGGAGCGCAGTTCGCCGCCCATGATCAGGTCGGCCAGCGCCTGGTCCTCGGCGTCGAAACCCTGCCGCAGGTCGCCGCTCTTCGCGTTCGCGATGATGTCGAGGGCCCGGTAGGCGGCCGGGGCCGCGCCGTGCACCTTGCTGTCGGCGATCTCCTTGCCGCGCGCGACGGCCGCGTCCCACGCGTCGCCCCGGTCGACCTCGGAGCGGACGACCTCGACCTCGCCCTTGAGGACGGAGGCGGTCCAGCGGAGCGACTCCTCCAGGAAGTCGGCGCCCTCGAAGATCGCGTCGGCGATCCCCAGCTCGTAGACCTGCTTGCCCTTCAACTGCCGGTTCTGGTTGAGGGAGTTCTCGATGATGACCGAGACCGCGCGGTCGGCGCCGATCAGGTTCGGCAGCAGCGCGCAGCCGCCCCAGCCGGGCACCAGGCCGAGGAAGACCTCGGGCAGCGAGAAGGCCGGCAGCGCGGCGGAGACCGTGCGGTACGTGCAGTGCAGGCCGACCTCGACGCCGCCGCCCATGGCGGCGCCGTTGTAGAACGCAAACGTGGGAACGGCCAGCGAGGACAGCCGCTTGAAGACCTCGTGGCCGCCCTTGCCGATGGCGAGCGCGTCCTCGTGCCGCTTCAGCAGCTCGACGCCCTTGAGGTCGGCGCCGACGGCGAAGATGAAGGGCTTGCCGGTCACGCCGACGCCCTTGATCTTCCCCTCGGCGGCCTCCTTCTCCACCTGGTCGATCGCGGCGTTCAGGTTCGCCAGCGACTGCGGGCCGAAGGTGGTCGGCTTGGTGTGGTCCAGGCCGTTGTCCAGCGTGATGAGGGCGAAGTTCCCGGCGCCGTCCGGCAGTTCGAGGTGACGGACGTACGCGTGCGTGACGACCTCGTCCGGGAACAGCTCGGCAGCGCCCTTCAGCAGCTCAGCGGTGCTCGTGCTCATGCTTACTTGCCCTCCCAGTGGGGGTTCTCCCAGATGACGGTCCCGCCCATGCCGAAGCCGACGCACATGGTGGTGATGCCGTAGCGGACGTGCGGCTGCTCCTCGAACTGCCGGGCGAGCTGCGTCATCAGCCGCACGCCGGAGGAGGCCAGCGGGTGACCGAACGCGATCGCGCCGCCGTACTGGTTGACGCGCGGGTCGTCGTCCGCGATGCCGTAGTGGTCGAGCAGCGAGAGCACCTGCACGGCGAACGCCTCGTTGATCTCGAACAGGCCGATGTCGTCGATCGAGAGCCCGGCCTTCGCGAGGGCCTTCTCGGTCGCGGGGACCGGCCCGATGCCCATGACCTCGGGCTCGACGCCCGCGAAGGCGTACGAGACGAGCCGCATCTTGACGGGCAGTTCCAGCTCGCGCGCCACGTCCTCGGCGGCGACCAGCGAGGCGGTCGCGCCGTCGTTCAGGCCCGCCGCGTTGCCCGGCGTCACACGGCCGTGCGCGCGGAACGGGGTCTTGAGTCCGGCGAGGTTCTCCAGCGTCGTGCCCGGCCGCATCGGCTCGTCGGCGGTCGCGAGGCCCCAGCCCTTCTCGCCGCCCTCGTCGCCCGTACGGCGCACGGAGATCGGCACGAGGTCGGCCTGGATCTTGCCGTTGGCGTACGCCTTGGCGGCCTTCTCCTGGCTCGCCACCGCGTAGGCGTCGGCGCGCTCCTTGGTCAGGTGCGGGAACCGGTCGTGCAGGTTCTCGGCGGTCATCCCCATGAAGAGGGCCGACTGGTCGACCAGCTTCTCCGAGACGAAACGCGGGTTCGGGTCCACGCCCTCGCCCATCGGGTGCCGCCCCATGTGCTCGACGCCGCCCGCGACGACGATGTCGTACGCGCCGAAGGCGACCGAGCCCGCCGTCGTCGTGACGGCGGTCATCGCACCGGCGCACATCCGGTCGATCGAGTAGCCGGGCACGGACTGCGGAAGCCCCGCGAGGATGCCGGCGGTACGGCCGAGGGTCAGGCCCTGGTCGCCGATCTGGGTCGTCGCGGCGAGCGCCACCTCGTCGATGCGCTCGGGGGGCAGCCCGGGGTTGCGGCGCAGCAGCTCACGGATGCACTTGACGACCATGTCGTCGGCGCGGGTCTCGTGGTAGATGCCCTTGGGGCCCGCCTTGCCGAACGGGGTGCGGACGCCGTCGACGAAGACGACGTCCCTAGCGGTACGAGGCACGTTGGCTCTCCTCCAGGTGCGGCCGGGGGTCGGGGTTTCTCCCCGACCCCCATGCTACTTGTGGGTAACCGTGTCGCAAGAGCCGTCCTCCCCGAGGGGCCTACGTCACACGCCCCCGCCCTCTTTTCCGGCCACCCGGCGAGCGGGCTGCCACGGGGGTGCCCCGCGCCGCGCGTCCCAGCCTGCGAGTGCGCGCCTGGCTGGTCGCGCAGTTCCCCGCGCCCCTGACGGGGCACTCTTGCTTCTCCCCGCTGTGCTTGGGAGGTCTGCCACTGGGGGTACCCCCTGCTCGAAGAGCTTGGGGGAGCAGGGCTGGCAAGCGCAGCCCACCTTTGCCGGGTGCGGCTTATGCGGCCTCGGCCTGGAGTGCGGCCACCAGCAGTGGCAAGGTCTGCTCGATCTGCCATTCCCTCGCTCCGAGGGAGCGGAGAGCGGAGGTCACGCCGGACTCCGTCACCTCCGCCGGAGGCTCCCAGCACAGGCGCCGCACAGAATCCGGCGTCAGCAGATTCTCCTGCGGAAGATTCAGCTCGTCCGCCCGCGCGTTGACCGCCGCCCGGGCGGCGGTCAGGCGCGCCGCGGCGGCCGGGTCCTTGTCCGCCCAGGAACGGGGCGGCGGCGGCCCGTTCGGCACCTGGCTCTGCTGCGGCAGCTCGGAGTCCGGGAGCTGGCGCGCCCGGTCCACGGCGGCCTGCCACTGCTCCAACTGCTTGCGGCCCATCCGCTGCCCGTACCCCGGCAGAGCCGAGAGCGCACGGACGTTCGGCGGCATCGCCAGCGCCGCCTCGATGATCGCCGCGTCCGTCAGCACCTTGCCCGGCGAGACGTCGCGCCGCTGCGCGACCGCGTCCCGCGTCGTCCACAGCTCGCGGACGGCGGCCATCTGACGGCGGCGGCGCACCTTGTGCATGCCGGAGGTGCGGCGCCACGGGTCCTTGCGGGGCGGCGGCGCGGGGGCCGAGGCGATCGCGGCGAACTCCTCCCTCGCCCACCCCAGCTTGCCCTGCCGCTCCAGCTCGGCCTCCAGCGCGTCCCGCAGATCGACGAGCAGCTCGACGTCGAGCGCCGCGTACCGCAGCCAGGGGTCGGGGAGCGGGCGGGTGGACCAGTCGACCGCGGAGTGGCCCTTCTCCAGTGCGTAACCGAGCACGCTCTCGACCATCGCCCCCAGGCCGACCCGCGCGAATCCGGCCAGCCTGCCCGCGAGTTCCGTGTCGAAGAGCCGCGCCGGGCGCATGCCTATCTCACGGAGGCAGGGCAGGTCCTGCGTCGCCGCGTGCAGCACCCACTCGGTGCCGCCCAGCGTCTCACCGAGGACGGAGAGGTCGGGGCAGGCGACGGGGTCGATCAGCGCTGTGCCCGCGCCCTCGCGTCGCAACTGGATCAGATACGCCCGCTGCCCGTAGCGATAGCCGGACGCGCGTTCGGCGTCGACGGCGACGGGGCCCGACGCGTTCGCGAACGCGTCGACGACCCGGCTCAGCTCCTCTGCCGCCACGGTTACCGGCGGAATGCCCTCCCGCGGTTCCAAGAGAGGGACCGGCGCCGGACCCGAGTCCTGGAGAGGGGCCTGAGCTGCGTTTGCTGATGCGGTCTCTTGGGCGTCGGTCACCAGTCAAGGGTATCCGTGTGCACGCAATGCGAAGCGCCCGCCGACGGAACGTTACCTCGACGGGCGCCGCACAGAGGATCGGACGATGGTGAACGGTTCAGTGGATGATGCCGGTGCGCAGTGCCACCGCCACCATTCCGGCGCGGTCGCCGGTGCCCAGCTTGCGGGCGATCCGGGCGAGGTGGCTCTTGACGGTCAGCGCGGACAGGCCCATCGAGACGCCGATGGCCTTGTTCGACTGGCCCTCGGCCACCAGGCGCAGGACCTCGACCTCGCGCCCGGACAGCTCGCGGTAGCCGCCGGGGTGGCCGGGGCCGCCGGGACCGCCGCCGGGGCGGCGGTGCATGCGCGCGGCGGCGGCACCGATCGGCGCCGCGCCGTGCCGGGTCGGCATGGCCCCGCCGAGGTTGGTGCGGGTGCCGGTGACGACATAGCCCTTGACGCCGCCCGCGAGGGCGTTGCGCACGGCGCCGATGTCGTCGGCCGCGGAGAGTGCCAGACCGTTCGGCCAGCCCGCCGCCCGGGTCTCGGACAGCAGGCTGAGCCCCGAACCGTCGGGGAGATGGACGTCGGCCACGCAGATGTCGCGTGGATTGCCGACTCGGGGACGGGCCTCCGCGATCGACGACGCCTCGATCACGTCACGGACACCGAGAGCCCACAGGTGGCGGGTCACGGTCTGACGGACGCGGGGGTCGGCCACGACGACCATGGCCGTCGGCTTGTTCGGGCGGTAGGCGACCAGGCTTGTGGGGTGCTCAAGGAGAACAGACACCGGGCCTCCTGGGGGGAGTGGCTGGGGACGGGCCCGACGTCCGGGTGGCGGGAAGCCTGCGGACGAGTCGGGTATTCCGTGTGGAAGGGTCACAGACCTCTTCGGCAGCTCTCCCCCGAGGCTTTAGTGAAAGATCACGAAGGGGTGATACGTCCCGCTATTGCGGGCCACGCCGCTGCGGAAGCTGGACGACCGAACCGCCGTCCCCACTCTCCGGCGGCAGCCCCGCGCACTGGCAGAGCATCTCGGACCACGCCGACAGATGGGCCGCGGCGTCGGGCGCGGCCTCGCCGCCCGCCGGGGTCCAGCTCGCCCTGATCTCCAGGACCTCCTGCGGGTCCTGCTCCCCGAGGCCCCCGAAGAACGTCGAACTGGACCGGGTCACGGTGCCGCTCGGCTCCGCGTACCCCGCCTCGCGGGCCTCCAGCGCGCCCGTCAGCCAGGACCAGGTCACCTCGGGCAGCAGCGGGTCCTGCGCCATCTCCGGCTCCAGCTCCGCGCGTCCGAGCGTGACGACGCGGAAGGTGCCCTGCCAGGAGTCCTGCCCCTCCGGATCGTGCAGCAGGACGAAGCGGCCGTCGGCCAGCTCCGTGCCCGCGTCGTCGGGCTCGGTGACCGCGGCCTCCAGCGCGAAGGCGTACGGCGCGAGGCGCCGCGGCGCGGGGAGAGGGGAGATCCGGACCTCGGGGCGGAGCCGTGCCTCGCTGAGCGCGGTGACGGCCGCCCGGAAGGGAGGGGGAAAGGACTCCCCGCCGCCGCCACCGGAGTTGCCCGCCATTGATGCCCTCGCCGCTGTCATGGGCGGAAGAGTAGGCGGAGGGCGAGCTTCAGGCCGGTAGGGACACCCCGGACGGCCGTGGGAGACTTCTGGGGTGAGTGGAAACGACCGCCCCTGGGGCGCCCCTCGGGGCCAGCAGAACGTTCAGGCGTCCACCCCGAACGCCGCCGTGCGGGACTCCGCCTTCCTGCGCGCGTGCCGCCGGGAGCCCGTGCCGCACACCCCGGTGTGGTTCATGCGGCAGGCCGGCCGCTCGCTGCCCGAGTACCGCAAGCTGCGCGAGGGCACCGCGATGCTCGACTCCTGCATGCGGCCCGACATGGTCGCCGAGATCACGCTCCAGCCGGTGCGGCGGCACGGGGTCGATGCCGCGATCTTCTTCAGCGACATCGTCGTCCCCCTCAAGGCCATCGGCGTCGACCTCGACATCAAGCCGGGCGTCGGGCCCGTCATCGCCCGGCCGTTCCGCTCGCGCGCCGACCTGGAGCGGCTGCGCCGCCTGGAGCCGGACGACGTGGCGTATGTGACGGAGGCCTTCGGCATCCTCACCCGCGAGCTGGGCGCCACCCCGCTCATCGGCTTCGCCGGGGCGCCCTTCACGCTCGCCAGCTACCTGGTCGAGGGCGGTCCGTCCCGGAACCACGAGCACACCAAGGCCATGATGTACGGCGACCCGGAGCTGTGGGCCGAGCTGCTCGACCGGCTCGCGGACATCACCTCCGCGTTCCTGCGCGTGCAGATCGAGGCCGGGGCCTCCGCCGTGCAGCTCTTCGACTCGTGGGTCGGCGCGCTGGCCCCCGCGGACTACCGGCGCTCTGTGATGCCCGCCTCGGCGAAGGTCTTCGCCGAGGTCGCGGCGTACGGGGTGCCGCGTATCCACTTCGGTGTCGGGACCGGTGAACTGCTGGGCCTCATGGGCGAGGCCGGGGCCGATGTCGTCGGCGCCGACTGGCGCGTGCCGGTCGGCGAGGCCGCGCGCCGTGTCGGCCCCGGCAAGGCGATCCAGGGGAACCTGGACCCCGCCGTCCTCTTTGCCCCGCGTCACGCTGTTCGCTCGAAGGCCGACGAGATCCTTGAGTCGGCCCGTGGTCTGGAAGGGCACGTCTTCAACCTCGGACACGGCGTCCTGCCGGACACGGATCCCGCCGTTCTCACGGACCTCGTCGCCTACGTGCACGAACGTACGGCGGCGGCTTAGGGGCTGCCCCTTCCCGTGCTTCGCCGGGTGCGGCTGCGTGGTACTTGCTCGCGCAGTTCCCCGCGCCCCTGAAGCTGCCCCTTCGGGGCGCTTCACGGGAGCGCCCCGTCAGGGGCGCGGGGAACTGCGCGGCCAGCCACGGCGTACCCGCGGGCCGCGATGTGCCGTGCGGGGCAGTCTCGTCCCGGTCGTGTCGCGGAGAAGAAGGCACCCTCTTATGTGAGGTCGTCCCGCACCGCGGCCGCCGCCTTGCGGGCGGCGATCAGGACCGGGTCCCAGACCGGGGAGAAGGGTGGGGCGTAGCCGAGGTCGAGGGCGGTCATCTGTTCCACCGTCATGCCGGCCGTGAGGGCGACCGCGGCGATGTCCACGCGCTTGCCCGCGCCCTCGCCGCCGACGATCTGGGTGCCGAGCAGGCGGCCCGAGCGGCGTTCGGCGATCATCTTGACGCGCATCGAACGGGCGCCCGGGTAGTAGCCCGCTCGGCTCGTGGACTCCGTCGTGACCGTGACGAACTGGAGGCCCACCGCCGCCGCGTGCCGCTCCAGCAGGCCCGTACGCGCGATCTCCAGGTCGCACACCTTGCTGACGGCCGTGCCGACGACGCCGGGGAACGTGGCGTAGCCGCCGCCGATGTTCGCGCCGATGATCTGCCCGTGCTTGTTCGCGTGCGTGCCGAGCGCGATGTGCTGGGGGCGGCCCGAGACGAGGTTGAGGACCTCGACGCAGTCGCCGCCCGACCAGATGTTCTCGTGGCCCCGTACGCGCATCGCCAGGTCCGTGCGGAGGCCGCCCGACTCGCCCAGGGGGAGGCCCGCCGCGCGGGCGAGGCCCGTCTCGGGGCGTACGCCCAGACCCAGGACCACGACGTCCGCCGCGTACTCCGCGTCCTCCGTGGCCACTCCGCGTGCCCGGCCCCCGCCGTCCGTGAGGACCTCCGTGACGGCCGCGCCGCGCACCGTCTCGATGCCCATGCCGCACATCGCCTCGTGCACCAGCGCGCCCATGTCCGGGTCGAGCGTGGACATCGGCTGCGGGCCCCGGTCCACGACGGTCACCGTGTAGCCGCGGTTGATGAGGGCCTCGGCCATCTCCACGCCGATGTAGCCGCCGCCGACGATCACCGCGCGGCGACCGCCGGGGGTCTCCTCCTCCTTTTCGAGGACGTCGAGGAGGGCCTGGCCGTCGTCGAGGGTCTGCACGCCGTAGACGCCCGGCGCGTCGATGCCGGGCAGCGGCGGACGTACGGGGCGGGCGCCGGTGGCGAGGACGAGCTGGTCGAAGCCGAGCCACTCCTCGGTGCCCGCGTCCACGTCCCGGGCCCGTACGCGCTGCCCGGCCAGGTCGATCTCCGTGGCCTCGGTGCGCATCCGCAGGTCGATGTCGCGCCGCCGGTGCTCCTCGGGCGTACGGGCGATCAGCGCGTCCCGGGCCTCGACCTGGCCGCCGACCCAGTACGGGATGCCGCAGGCCGAGTACGAGGCGAAGTGGCCCCGCTCCAGCGCGATGATCTCCAGCTCGTCAGCGGCCTTGAGCCTGCGGGCCTGCGAGGCGGCGGACATGCCCGTCGCGTCGCCGCCGATCACGAGCATGCGCTGCGGTGCCATACGGGTTCCCTTCGTCGGTGACCGTTCCCGACCCCCTGATCACGTCACGGGGAACGGCGCGGGACACTAACCGTATGCGCGTACTGGTCATCGGCGGAGGCATCTCGGGGCTGGCAGCGGCCCACCGGCTCGTCACGGAGGGCGCCCGCGTCACGCTGCTCGACGCGTCCGCCCGGCTCGGCGGCAAGCTGCACGCGGGCAGCGTCGCGGGCGCCGCCGCCGTGGATCTCGGCGCCGAGTCGATGCTGGCGCGGCGGCCCGAGGCTGTCGGGCTGGCACGGGAGGTCGGCCTCGGGGACGCGCTCCAGCCGCCCGCCGTCGCCGGGGGCGCGATCTGGACGCGCGGCGAGGTCCGGCCGATGCCCAAGGGGCATGTGATGGGCGTGCCCGGCGACCCGGCCGCGCTGCACGGGGTGATCTCCCCGGAGGGGCTCGCGCGGATCGCCGAGGACGAGACGCTGCCGCGCAGCGAGGTCGGCGAGGACGTCGCGGTCGGCGCGTACGTCGCCGAGCGGCTCGGGCGCGAGGTCGTGGACCGGCTCGTCGAACCGCTGCTGGGCGGGGTCTACGCCGGTGACGCGTACCGCATCTCGATGCGTGCCGCCGTCCCCCAGCTCTTCGAGGCCGCGCGTGGTGAGCGTTCGCTGCTCGCCGGGGTGCGCGGCATCCAGGAGCGGGCGGCGTCGGCGCCCGCCTCGGGCGGGCCGGTGTTCATGGGCGTCGAGGGCGGCGTCGGGCGGCTGCCGCTCGCGGTCGCCGACGCCTGCCGTGCCGCCGGGGCCGAGATCCGCACGGGCACGGCCGTACGGAAGCTGGTCCGGCGCGAGGAGGGCTGGAGGGTGGTGACCGACCAGGAGACGCTGGACGCCGACGCCGTCGTGCTGGCCGTGCCCGCGCCCGCCGCCGCGCGGCTGCTGGCCGACGAGGCGCCGGGCGCGGCAGCCGAACTGGACGCGGTGGAGTACGCGTCGATGGCGCTGGTCACCCTCGCCTTCCGGCGCGCCGACACCGGGGGCCTGCCGTCCGGCAGCGGCTTCCTGGTGCCGCCGGTCGACGGGCGGTCGATCAAGGCCTCGACGTTCGCCTCGCAGAAGTGGGGCTGGATCGGCGAGCAGGACCCCGGGCTGAGCGTGCTGCGCACCTCGCTGGGCCGGTACGGGGAGACGGCGGTGCTGGAGCGGGACGACGACGAGCTGGTCGCGCTGTCGCTGCGCGACCTGCGCGAGGCGACGGGCCTCGCGGCGCGGCCCGTGGACACGGTGGTGACGCGCTGGGACGAGGGGCTGCCGCAGTACGCCGTGGGGCACGTGGACCGCGTCGAGCGGGTCCGCGCCGGGCTGGCCGCCGTGCCGGGGCTCGCGGTGTGCGGCGCCGCGTACGACGGGGTCGGCATCCCCGCGTGCGTCGCCAGTGGGGAGCGGGCCGCGGAGGAGACCCTGGCGTCGGCGCGCGCAGGGCGCGGAGGAGAATGAGGACCATGAGCGACGACGCACCGCAGAAGGCCCCGAACGCGGGCAAGAAGGCCAAGGACCTCAACGAGGTCATCCGCTACACCCTGTGGTCGGTCTTCCGGCTGCGCGACGTGCTGCCGGAGGCCCCCGGCGACCGTGCGGGGTACGCGGACGAGGTGGAGGAGCTGTTCAAGCAGCTCGCCGCCGAAGACGTCACCGTGCGCGGCACGTACGACGTGTCCGGGCTGCGCGCCGACGCGGACCTGATGATCTGGTGGCACTCGGAGACCTCCGACGCGCTCCAGGACGCGTACAACCGCTTCCGCCGCACCAAGCTGGGGCGGGCCCTGGAGCCGGTGTGGTCGAACATGGCGCTGCACCGGCCCGCCGAGTTCAACAAGTCGCACATCCCGGCGTTCCTCGCCGACGAGGAGCCCCGCGCGTACGTCAGCGTGTACCCCTTCGTGCGGTCGTACGAGTGGTATCTGCTGCCCGACGACGAGCGCCGCACGATGCTCGCCGACCACGGCAAGATGGCCCGCGGCTTCCCGGACGTCCGCGCCAACACGGTCCCCTCGTTCTCGCTGGGCGACTACGAGTGGATCCTCGCCTTCGAGGCCGACGAGCTGTACCGCATCGTCGACCTCATGCGGCACCTGCGCGGCTCCGAGGCCCGGATGCACGTCCGCGAGGAGGTCCCCTTCTACACGGGCCGCCGCAAGTCCGTGGGCGAACTGGTGGCCGGTCTCGCCTGACGGGGCGCGACGTCCCGGATGTGACACGTCTCATCCGCACGGGATTTGACTTCCCGGCGATTGGACGGCCCGGTGGGGCGGGCTGTTACGTTGGCGCGATTCGTGACCACTCGGGGAGCAGCAGGAAGGGAGGCGGGGCCGATGATGACCGCCCTTGCCTCCCCGTCCGTGATCTGACCCCGAAGACGTTTCACCATGAGCCTGTCCCCTCTCGCCCTGTCCCGGCGTGCCCTTGTCGCGGGCGCCGTCGCCCTGTGCTGTCTGCTGACGTTCTCGATAGCCGAGGCCGTGGGCGCGCGGGGCGGACACGGGGCGGAATCGCGCAAGCCGCCGGAAACGGCGCCCGCGAGCCCGTCGTCCAAGCCGCCCCGTAAGCCGAAGCCCAAGCACAAGCACAAGCACAAGTCCCAGCACAGGTCGAAGTCCGCGCCCGGGAAGGGACAGGCGACCGGGGCGGGGCGGAACGCCGCCGAACCCGTGATCGACGGGCCGGTGTTCAACGATCCCGCCGACCTCTCCGGCGGCGCCGGGCGGCCGAGCGCGGGGCAGGCCGCCGTCATGAACCAGCTCATCAGGCTGACCGACCGGGTGCCGGCGGGCGGCGAGATCGAGTTCGTGATGTTCGAGTTCGCGGACGGCGACCGGTCCACGGCCGTGCTCGACGCGCTGCTCGCGGCGCACCGCAGGGGCGTGCACGTCAAGGTGGTCCTGGACTCCTCCAGTCCCGGCGCCCTCGCCCGGTTCCGGCAGGCCTTCGGCGCCGGGAAGGACCGCGCGTCGTGGGCCGTGGCCTGCCCCGCCGGGCGCGGCTGCATAGGACGCGACTATCTGCACAGCAAGTTCGCGCTGTTCTCGTCGGTCGTCGTCGGCGGGAAGGAGCACCGGAACGTGGTCTTCCAGACCTCGTCGAACCTGAAGGACTGGTACCTCTACAACTCCTTCAACGACTCCTTCACCGTCGCCGACGCCCGCGCCTACGCCGACTACCGCCGCTACTTCGCCGACCTGCGCGCCCGGAAGCCCGACTCCCGCTACTTCTGGCGCGGCCCGGCGGGCGCCCGTTACCGGGCCCTGTTCTACCCGGGCGCGCAGGACCCCTCGCGGGACCCCGTCGCCAACGACCTCCGGCGCGTCCAGTGCCGGTACGAGGACGGGGGCGGCACGGCGCGGCGCACCGCCGTACGGATCGCGCTGACCGCGTTCACCAAGCACCGGCTCGATGTCGCCCGGCAGTTGCGGGCGCTGCGCGACCAGGGCTGCTCGGTCGACATCGTCCACCCGGGCCCCGCGGGCGGCCCCTCGGTCGCCCCCGAGGTGCTCAAGGCGCTCAACCCGGCCGGGCGGGCGCCGATCCGCCTCACCCCGTGCCGCTTCGACCCCGGCAACGGGCAGGCGGTCAGCACTCACACCAAGGTGATGATGATCGACGGCTCCTTCGGCGGCGACCTCACGCCCCGCGTCTACACGGGCAGCGCCAACTTCACACACCTGGAGAACTCCGACGACTCCGCGCTCCGCGTCACGGGCCGCGCCGCGCACGACGCGTACCGCACCTGGTTCGGGAAGCTGCGCGCGGCGTGCGGCGGGGGCCGCTGACCGGACCCCGCCCCGCCCCCGCCCCCGCTACGGCTTGGGCTCCGGGCGGGGCTCGCATTCCGCCTTGTCGCCCGGGGTCTTGCCGTCGAACAGGTAGTTCACCAGGTGGGCGTCGGCGCACTTGTTGCCGCCCGCGACGCCGTGGGTGCCCGCGCCGCGCTCGGTGACGAGCGAGGAGCCCTTCAGACGGCGCCGGGTCTCGACCGCGCCCTCGTACGGGGTCGCGGCGTCGCGGGTCGCGGCGAGCAGCAGCACGGGCGGCAGCTCGCCGGGCCCGGTGCGGACGTCGAGCGGCCGGGACGACGGGACCTTCCAGGAGGCGCAGGGGAGGTTCATCCAGGCGTTCTCCCAGGTGTTGAACGGCGCGAAGGGCGCGAGCACCGAGTTGTCCACGTCCCAGCGCGTCCACGAGCGGGGCCAGGGGGCGTCGGAGCACTGGACGGCGTTGTAGACCGCGTTGCCGTTCTCGTCCTCGGTGGCCTCCGCCGGGTCCGGCGCCGCGAGCTTCGTCAGCGGCTTCTCGTCGCCCTTCCGGAACGCCGCGAGCGCGCGGGCGTGCCGGGCCCAGACGTCGTCGGCGTACGCGGTGTCGAAGAACGAGCTGAGCAGCTCCTCCGAGCCGACCTTGCCGCCCGCCGGCTTCCGGTCCACGGCGTCGCGCACGCGGTCGAACGAGCGCTGCACCTCCGGCTCGCTGCGGCCCAGCCCGTACGTCTTGTGGTGCCGGGCCGTCCACTCCTTCCAGTCGGTCCAGCGGTGCTCGAAGGAGACGTTCTGGTCGAGGTTCGCCTGGTACCAGATCTTCTCGGGCGAGGGGTTGACGACGCTGTCCAGGACGAGGCGGCGCACGCGCTCGGGGAAGAGCGTGGCGTAGACGGAGCCGAGGTACGTGCCGTACGAGACGCCCAGGAAGTTGATCTTCCGCTCGCCGAGGGCGGAGCGGATCGCGTCCAGGTCGCGGGCGTTGTCGGGCGTCGTGTAGTGGCGCAGCCTGTCGCCCTGTGCCTCCGCGCAGCCCCGCGCGTACGCCTCGGCGCGCTCGCGCATCTTCCGCTTGAACGCGGGTGAGGGATCGCGCGGCGAACGGCTGGGCGCCTTCGCGAACTCCCGGGGGTTCCCGCACGAGAGCGGCGCCGACCTGCCCACCCCGCGCGGGGCGTAACCGACCAGGTCGTAACGGGTGTTGAGCTTCTTCCACACCCCGCCGAGCGCCTTGGGGTAGAGCGGGAACGACATGCCGCTGCCGCCCGGGCCGCCCGGGTTGTAGAGCAGCGAGCCCTGGCGTTCGGAGGGCTCGCCGGTGGCGCGCAGCCGGCTGACGGTCAGCTCGATCTTCTCGCCGTGCGGCTTCGCGTGGTCGACGGGCACGGAGACGGTGCCGCACTCGACGGGCCGGGGGAGGTGCTCGACGCGCGGGCACTTCTTCCAGTCGATGCCGCCTCGCGCGGGGGCCCCTTCGGCGGAGGCCGCCGGAGTCAGGGACAGGGTCAGTGCCAGGGCGGTGAAGGAGCCGCAGATCGCCGGAGTGCGCATGCCCGGATGCTTCGGGCCCCGCCGCCCTGAGTAAAGCACCGGTTACGGGTGTCGTGCCGGAACCGCCCGATCCGGGGACGCCTCCGGGGCCGTACGGCCCAGGCCGGGTTGCGCGAAAGGGTCAGGAGCGCCCGGGGAGGCGGTCCAGGAGGCGGCGGACCCGGCCCGACGGCAGGGGCGCGGGGCCCGCTCGCTCGCGCCACCAGGCGTGCAGCCGCTTGCGCTGCTTCGCGTCGTCCGGGCGGTCGGCGGCCAGCAGATGCTGGGCGAAGTCCAGCGCGTCGCGCCGGTAGTTGCCCCGCATCGGACGGCCCTCGGCGTAGGCGAGGAACGCCGTGCGGTACTCCTCCTCGCCCAGGATGCCGGGGAGTTCGGGCGCGACCTTGGCGACGACGTCGGCCCGCTTGGCGCGCAGCGCGCGGGCCTGCACGGCCAGCCGCTCCGCGTCGAAGCCGGGCGGCACGGGCCCGTCGGCGACCAGCGCGGAGAGCAGCTCGCCCTGGGCACGGGCGAGCCTCTCGCGGGCGGCGTCGAGGCCGGTGTCGGTGCCGCTGGCGGTGCCGCTTGTTTCGGTGTCGGCGCCGGTGCCGGTGTCGGTGTGGGTCTCAGACACGGGGCGCCTCCTTCGGGCGGGCGGTGTGCCGGGCCAGCACGTCCCGGATCGCGTCCAGTTCGCCCTCCAGTTCCGCCACGGGCGGGAAGGCCTCGTCGCGCTCCAGCAGCACGCCGGGCGGCACGGCACGCGCGCACAGCTCGTCCAGCACGTCCAGCACGGGCGCGCCGACGGGGTGCGCGTGGCTGTCGTGCCAGACGCCGTCCCGTTCGACGCCGCCCGCGACATGGACGTACGCGAGCGCGTCCAGCGGCAGCGCGTCGAGCACGGCGGCCGGGTCCTCGCCCCGGTTCACGTGGTTGGTGTGGAGGTTGGCGACGTCGATGAGCAGCCGTACGCCCGTGCGTTCGACCAGCTCCGTGAGGAACCGGCCCTCCGTCATCTCCTCGTCGGGCCACTCGACCAGCGCGGCGATGTTCTCCAGCGCGAGCGGCACGGGCAGCGCGTCCTGCGCGAGGCGCACGTTCGCGCAGAGCACGTCGAGCGCGTCGCGCGTGCGCGGCACGGGCAGCAGGTGCCCGGCCTCCATGGGCCGGGTCCCGGTCAGGTCGCCGCCCGCGCGGACGAACGCGATGTGCTCCGTCACCAGCGGCGCCGCCAGCGCCTCCGCGCGCTCGGCGAGGGCCGCCAGCCGTTCCGGGTCCGGGCGGTCGGCGCCGCCCAGGCCGAGCGAGACGCCGTGCGGGACGACGGTCGTGCCGCGCTCGCGCAGCCGCTCCAGCGCCTCGGGCAGGTGCCCGGGGGAGACGTTCTCCGCCACCACCTCGACCCAGTCGATGCCCGGCAGCGCCTCGATCCCCTCGGCGATCTCGGGCCGCCAGCCGATGCCCGTCCCCAGGCGTTCTCCCAAGCGCTCGGTGTGTTCCATGCGCGGACCTCCCCCGTACGTTCTCCCAGTCTCTGCCTCATGGAGGTGAGACGAATCCCCGAACGGCCCGGTTCAGAGGTCGATTTGAGGTTCCGGGCCGAGCCTCAGCGCCGGGTGGTCCGCGACCACGGTGCAGGAGTCGGCCGGGATCTCCGTGAACCCCGCGTCGCGCACGACGGGCAGGGCGCCCGCCGTCAGCTCGCGCCAGTGCGCGGCGTCGCGCGCGGTGCGGACGGCCAGCGGGAAGTCCGCCGCGCGCCACGCCTCGCGGGCCGCCGCGTCCAGGTCCCACCAGGCGAGCTGGGCGCCGTGCGCGGCCTGCGCCATGGCCTTGCCCGCCGTCATCTCCAGCTCCGGGCTCAGCCACAGCACCGGTACGTCCGCGGCGGGCGCGGGCGGCGGTTCCGGGTCCGTCAGATCCGTGCCGGAGACCTGGAGGCGCGCGAGGTCCTTCGGCCAGGCGTCGACGGGGACGGGCGGGAAGACCCGCACCTCGGCCGTACGGCCCGTGACCGTGAGCCCCGGGAGCGGTTCCGCGCGCCGCCACTCCGAGCCGCGCGCCCGCCGCACCACCTTGCGGATGCCGCGCTCCTCCCACGCCCGTACAGGCTCGTGCCACGGGCCGGCCCCGTCGGCCGTACGCGGGTCCGACAGGAAAGTGAGCACGGCGCGGGCGGCCGTCTCCAGCGCGTCCGTGCGCGCGGGCGGGGCGGCGCGCTCGATACGGACGACGAGGGGAAGGACGTACGGCGGGTCGTGCGGGTCGTGCGGGTCCTGCCGGTCGTGCGGGGCGTGCGGGTCATTCGGGGAATCGCTCACGTGATCAATTCTGCCAGGGGATACGGTCACGGCCATGAGCTGGTCGATGAGGCTGGAGGGGGTCGGCCGCCGCTACGGGCTGACCGGGCCGTGGGTGCTGCGCGGCGTCGATCTGGAGGTGGGCGCGGGGCGGCTGCTGCGCCTGGAGGGCGCCAACGGCTCCGGCAAGTCCACCCTGCTGCGCCTCCTCGCGGGGATCGACGCGCCGAGCGCGGGCCGGATCAGCGGACGCCCGCCGCGTCGCGCGTACGTACCCGAGCGCTTCCCCTCGGCCCTGCCGCTGACCGCGCTCGGCTATCTGACCCACCTGGGGCGCGTGCAGGGCCTGTCGCGGCGCGCGGCGTCGCGCGCGGCGGGGGAGTGGCTGGAGCGGTTCGGCGCCGGGCGGTACGCCCGTACGCGGATGTCCGAACTCTCCAAGGGCGGCAGCCAGAAGGTCGCCGTCGCGCAGGCGCTGCTCGGCGCCCCCGCGCTGCTGGTGCTGGACGAGGCCTGGACGGGACTCGACGTGGACGCCCGCACAGTGCTCGACGGCGCGGTGGCGGAACGGGTCGCGGACGGCGGCACCGTCGTCTTCGTCGACCACGACCCCCGCCGCCTCGCGGACGCCACGGACACGGTCCACCGGGTGACGGGCGGCGGCCTGGTGCCGGGGCCCTCGGCGCCGGGGCCCTTGGCGCCCGGGCCTTCGGCGTCCGGGCCGCGCGCCCGGGTCGTACGGATCGAGGCCGAGGGGCCGCCGGGCGCGGCCGTCGCGGGGGCACGGGCCGGTGCGGACGGCACGGCCGTGCTGACCGTGCCCGCGTCGGAGTCGGACGCCGTGCTGTACGCGCTGCTGACGGCGCGCCCGCCGTGGCACGTCCGGCGGGTCACCGGAGGTGCGGAGTGACTGCCCTGGTGCGGTACCAGCTCGCGCTGCTCGTACGGTCGCAGCGGTGGCTGCCGCCGGTGCTCGCGTACGCGGCGCTGGTCGGCGTCGGCGTACGGGCCGGGCAGCCCGTCCTCGACTCGCTCGGCTACGCCGCGGCGATGCTGCTGCCCGTCGCCGCCTGGCTCGTCCGTATCTGCGTCACCGCCGAGCCGGACGCCGCACGGCACTGCGCCGCGGCGCTCGCCGGTCCCGCGCGGGCCCATGTGAGCGCGGTGCTCGCGGGAGGGGCGGGCGCCGGGGTGCTGGGGGCCGTGGGGACGGGCGTCGTCGTCGCGATCAGCGACCCGCACAGTACGGACGGGCGGGTGGCCGTTCCGCTGCTGCCCGCGGCGGGGGCGGGGCTGGTGGCCGCGGCGGCCTGCGGGGTGGTGGGGGCCGGGGTGGGGGCGCTGTGCAGCCGGCCCGTGGTGCGGGGGCGGGGGTGGGGCGTGCTCTCTTTGCTGGGCGGGGTGGTCGTGGTGCTGGTCGCGGGGGCCTCGCCGGCCAACGCGGCGGTCCAGGGCCTGGTCTCCGCGTCCCGAGCGGGCTCGGTCCCCTCTCCCTGGCCCTCCCTCTTGGCGTCGCTCGCCTTCACCACCTGCGCCCTGGCCTGCGCCGCGACCCTGACCCCCCGCCGCTAACCCCCTCCGGGGGGCCAAGACTTCCGGGCTTGCCCCCTAAGGGGCGCGGGGAACTGCGCGACAAGCCACGGCGCGGCCGCAGTCTGCGATGCACGGTACGGGGCACCCCGAACCCAGCCCTCATCGCGGGGCACCCGGCGAAGGGGGCTGCGCTTGCCAGCCCTGCTCCCCCCGAGCTCTTCGAGCAGGGGGTACCCCCAACGGCAGACCTCCCAAGCTTCGCGGGAGGGAGAAGCAGGGAGGGAGGTGGGGCACCCCCTGTTCGGGGAACTGGGGGTGCCCCCAGTTCAGGCGTGGTGCCAAGGGCCGGTTATGGCGAAGGTCGTGCCCGGCGTGTAGCAGTTGACGTACATCGTGCGGTGGTCAGGCGAGAACGTGACGCCCGCGAACTCGCCCCACTCCGGCTCTTCCGGCGTACCGATGTTCTGCGCGCCGCGGGCCACGGGATAGACCTTGCCCTTGCGCGTGAGGCCGAAGACGTGCTGCGCGCCCGCGCCGTCCTCGCAGACCATGAGGCCGCCGCTGGGCGCGAGGCAGATGTTGTCCGGCTCCTCGCCGGGGAGCTGGAGGTCCGTGTCGGGGCCGAAGACGACGACGAGGGTGAGGCGGTTGGCGTGCGGCTCGTACCGCCAGACCTGGCCGTAGTGGTCGGCGGCGGAACCCTCCGCGCTCTTGGCGTACGACGAGACGAAGTAGACGCTGCGCCCGCCCCAGTAGCACCCCTCCAGCTTCTGCGCGTGCGTGATGCCCTTCGGCCCGAAGTCCTGGAAACGGATGGGGGTTTCCTTGGCCAGCGGATCCGGCACCTTGACCCATTCGATCCCCTCGAAGGCCGTGCCCGTCTCGGTCACCGCCGACAGATCGCGGACCCCCGGCACGCGCATCGCCTCGAGCCTGCCGCCCGCGTGCAGCGAACCGTAGCCGCCCTTCGGCTTCTTCGGGAGGAACCGGTAGAAGAGTCCGAACGGCTTCTCGAAGGCGTCCTCCGTCTCGTAGACGGCCCCGTTGTGCGGGTCGAAGGCGACGGCCTCGTGCTGGAAGCGGCCCATCGCGGTGAGCGGTTCGACGGACGTGGGGCGGTCCTTGTCGAAGCCGACCTCGAAGATGTAGCCGTGGTCCTTGGTGTGGCCCTGCTCCCCGGCCTTGAACTCGGTCTCCTCGCAGGTGAGCCAGGTGCCCCAGAGGCTGGGCCCGCCCGCGCAGTTGGTGGAGGTGCCGGCGATGCCGACGCGTTCGGCGAGGACGTCGTTGTGCCGGTCGAGCTGGAGGACCGTGCAGCCGCCCTTGGCGGCCGGGTCGTAGGTGAGGCCCTTGACGGTGGGCACGGGGACGCGGCCGTCCATCCGGTTCTCGTGGTTGCGTACGAGCCAGACGGAACCGTGGTTGCGGCCGTGGCCGGAGCGGCGCGCGGCGAAGGCGGCCATGCCGTCGTGGTTGCTGGGGACCTTGCCCTCGCCGGAGGACATCGGGTCGCCCTCGCGGGAGAGGACCTTGTAGCGGAAGCCCTTGGGCAGGTCGAGCAGCCCCTTGGGGTCGGGTATCAGCGGGCCGTAGCCCGAACTCCCGCCGGTGGCCTGGGCTGCGGCGGTCCCCGCGAAGAGTTCGGACAGCGCGCCGCTGAAGGCGACTGCCGCTCCTACCGCGCCCGTTCTTGCCAATGCTTGACGTCGAGTCGTGGACACTGGGCAACTCCCCTGTTGGCGGCCAGGTGATGTGACCCGTGTGTCTACCACCAGTGCTACGCGCGGAGAAGACCCTCGGCGTCGCGGGCGAGGGCCGTGAGGCGGGAGATGGCCCGGAAGTACTTCTTGCGGTAGCCGCCCTTCAGCATCTCCTCGCTGAAGAGCCGGTCGAAGGGGACGCCGGAGGCGAGGACCGGTATCTCGCGGTCGTAGAGCCGGTCGGCGAGGACGACGAGGCGCAGGGCCGTGGACTGGTCGGGCACGGCCGAGACGTCGGTGAGGCAGACCGCTGCGACGTCCCGGACCAGGGCGCCGTAGCGGCTGGGGTGGACGGTGGAGAGGTGTTCGAGGAGGGAGGGGAAGTCGTCGAGCGCGGCGCCGGGGGTGGCGTACGCGGCGCGCGTGACCTCGTCGTCGGTGAACGGCTTCGGCGCCTCGGGCAGCCCCCGGTGCCGGTAGTCCTCGCCGTCGATGCGCAGGGCGCGGAAGTGGGCGGACAGGCCCTGGATCTCGCGCAGGAAGTCGGCGGCGGCGAACCGGCCCTCGCCGAGCTTGCCGGGCAGGGTGTTGGAGGTGGCCGCGAGGGCCACGCCGTGCTCGACCAGGCGGGCGAGGAGGCTGGAGACCAGCACCGTGTCGCCGGGGTCGTCCAGCTCGAACTCGTCGATGCACAGGAGCTGGTGGCCGCTGAGCGTCTTGACGGTCTGCTGGAAGCCGAGCGCGCCGACGAGGTTGGTCAGCTCCACGAAGGTGCCGAACGCCTTGCGTTCCGGCGCGGCCGGTGCCGCGTGCCAGAGGGAGGCGAGGAGGTGGGTCTTGCCGACGCCGTAGCCGCCGTCGAGGTACACGCCGCGCGGCCCGGCGGGCGCCGCGGCCTTCGGCTCGCGCCGGAACCAGCGCTTCCGGCCGCTTCCGGCCGCGGTGGCGCCCCTGCCGAGTCCGTCGGCGAACGCGCTCAGCACGCGGACGGCCTCGGTCTGGCTCGGCTGCTGCGGGTCCGGTATGTACGTCGAGAAGCGGACGCCGTCGAAGCGCGGCGGCGGCACCATCTCGGCCACGAGCTGCTCGGCGGGCACGTGCGGCTCGCGGGCGCTCAGGGCCGCGGGGGCCGCCCCGGAGGAGCCGGAAGCGGAATCGGATATGTGCGCTGCGCTGGTTGACACGATTGTCATGCTAGTCGGCCGTCGGCTCCCGGCGCGCAGGCCGTGGGGCGTGCGCCGTGCCACACTGCGGCGTATGCGACGCCTGTTCCCTTCCCGTGCCGCGCCGTCACCCGCCCCGCAGTGGAGCCTGGAGGAGATCGCCGAGGAGTACGCGTATCCGCTGCCGGAGGAGCTGGAAGGGCCGGGCGGGAGGGACGGCGCCTGGCTGCGCGGCAATATGGTCGCCTCGCTGGACGGCGCCACTCACCACGGCGGACGGTCCCGGCCCCTCTCCTCCGAGGCCGACATGTGGATCTTCGGCGTGCTGCGCGGCCTGGCCGACGTGGTCGTGGTCGGCGCGGAGACCGTACGGCAGGAGGGGTACGGGCCCGCGCGCGTGCGGGAGGCGTTCGCGGACCGGCGCGCGGCGGCCGGGCAGTCGCCGGCCCCGGTGATCGCCGTGGTCACGGCGAGCCTGGAGCTGGACTGGTCGGGGCCGCTGTTCACCGAGGCCGTGGTGCCGACGCTGGTCGTGACCGGCGAGGGCGCCCCCGCGGAGCGGGTCGCGGAGGCCCGCGCGGCGGGCGCCGAGGTCGTGTTCGCGGGCCCGGGCGCGGGGGCCGAGGCGGCGCGGGTGCCGGGCGCGCTCGCCGCGCGGGGCCTGCGGCGGCAACTGACCGAGGGCGGGCCGCGACTGCTGGGGCAGTTCGCGGCTGCCGGGGTACTCGACGAGCTGTGCCTGTCGGTCGCGCCGCTGATCACGGTCGGCGACGCGCCGCGGATCACCGACGGCGCCGGGCTGGCGGCGCCCGAGGACTACTCGCTGGAAGGGGTGCTGGAGGAGGCGGGGTTCCTCTTCACGCGTTACCGTCGCATCCGACAATGAGCGGAATGAGACGTTCCGCTTAAATCTGGTTGGGCAGACTGACAAGCGCAGGGCCCCGTGAACGCGGGGCAGGATGGTTTCTTTCGGGGCCTGGGGCCCCGCGTAGCAGAAGGGCACCCGTCGTGATCACGACCGTGTTGATGATCGAGAAGCCGCTGGTGTCCGCAGACGTCGAGCTGGTCACGACGCTGCACGGGGACGAGCCGGTCTCGTTCGTCGTCCTCATGCAGCCGCGTGGCGACCAGGACCGCTTGCTGCGGGCCCTGGACGACGTCGCGCTCGGCGAGCTGGAGGAGGCCGTGCGCGAGGGCGAGGAGCCCTCGGGCGGCGCGGCCGAAAGGGCACTCGACGTCTCGCTGAAACAGCTCAGAGAGGCCGGCACGGAGGCCGTCGGCCAGCTCATCGAGGAGCACCCGCTCCAGGTGCTGACCTCCGTCGCCGAGGAGACCAACGCCGACGAGGTCATCGTCCTCACCGCCCCCCACCTGGTCGAGGAGTTCTTCCACCGCGACTGGGCCTCGCGGGCCCGGCACAAGGTGGGGGTGCCGGTGCTGAAGCTGTTCGCGCACACGGAGTGAGGGGCGGCGCGGGTGTTCGGCCGGGGGTCCGGGGGTTGCCCCCGGGGGAGTGCAGTGCGCACACGGAGTGAGGGGCGGCGCAGGTGTTCGGCCGGGGGCCCGGGGGTTGCCCCCTGGGGGAGTGCAGTGCGCATACGGAGTGAGGGGCTGAGGGTCGGACCCCATAGGCTTTGGGCGTTCTTCGATCGACTCTGAGCCAGGAGAAGCCCGTATGGCCGTCGCCGTTCCGTCCGACATGTCACGTCCGCACTTCATCGGCATCGGCGGAGCCGGGATGTCGGGGATCGCGAAGATCCTCGCGCAGCGTGGCGCGCGCGTCGCGGGCAGTGACGCCAAGGAGTCGGCGACCGCCGCCGCGCTGCGCGAGCTGGGCGCGACCGTCCACATCGGGCACGACGCCGCGCACCTCGCGCCCGACGCCACCGGCGTCGTCGTCTCCAGCGCCATCCGGGAGGACAACCCGGAGCTGGCCGAGGCGGCGGCGCGCGGGATCCCCGTGGTGCACCGCTCGGACGCGCTGGCAGCGCTGATGGACGGGCTCCGGCCGCTCGCCGTCGCCGGGACGCACGGCAAGACGACCACCACCTCGATGCTCGCGGTGAGCCTGCGCGCGATGGACCTCGACCCCTCGTACGCGATCGGCGGCGACCTCGACGAGCCGGGCAGCAACGCGCACCACGGCACCGGCGAGATCTTCGTCGCGGAGGCCGACGAGAGCGACCGCAGCTTCCACAAGTACGCGCCCGAGGTCGCCGTCGTCCTCAACGTCGAGCTGGACCACCACGCCAACTACGCCTCGATGGACGAGATCTACGAGTCCTTCGAGACTTTCGCCGCGCGGATCACCGACGGCGGCACCCTCGTGATCTCCGCCGACCACGAGGGCGCGCGCGAGCTGACGCGCCGGGTGCGGGAGCGCGAGGGCGACCGTGTCCGCGTCCGTACGTACGGGGAGGCCGCCGACGCGGACGTACGGGTGCTCAAGGTCGTGCCGAAGGGGCTGACCAGCGAGGTGACCGTGGTGCTCGACGGGCGGGAGCTGACGTTCGGCGTCTCGGTGCCCGGCAGGCACTACGCGCTCAACGCGGTCGCCGCGCTCGTCGCGGGCACAGCCCTGGGCGCGGACACCGGGTCGCTGGCCCGCGCGCTCGGCACGTACACGGGCGTCAAGCGGCGCCTCCAGCTCAAGGGCGAGGCCGGGGGCGTGCAGGTCATCGACTCCTACGCGCACCACCCGACCGAGATGACCGCCGACCTGGAGGCCATCCGCGGCGGCGCGGGCGCGGGCCGCGTGCTGGTCCTCTTCCAGCCGCACCTCTTCAGCCGCACCCGCGAGCTGGGCACCGAGATGGGCCGGGCCCTGGCCCTCGCGGACGACTCGGTCGTGCTGCCGATCTACCCGGCCCGCGAGGACCCGATCCCCGGCGTGACGAGCGCCCTGATCACGGGGGCCGCGCGGGACGCGGGCGCCGGGGTGCGGGACGCGGCCTCGGCCGGGGAGGCCGTCGAGCTGGTCGCGGGAATGGCGCGGCCAGGCGATCTCGTTCTCACCATGGGAGCGGGTGACGTGACGGAGCTGGGCCCGCGCATCCTGGGCAGGCTCACCGACTGAGAGGGCGGCGCCGCCCCCGGCTCCGGAGAAGGAGATCGCTATGGCGTACGAGATCGACAAGCCGGAAGAGCAGTGGCGCGAGGAGCTGAGCCCCGAGGAGTACCACGTGCTGCGGGAGGCGGGCACCGAGCGCGCCTTCACCGGTGAGTACACGGACACCGAGACCACGGGTGTCTACAACTGCCGGGCCTGCGGCGCCGAGCTGTTCCGCTCGGACACCAAGTTCGCCTCGCACTGCGGCTGGCCCAGCTTCTACGACCCGTCGAAGTCCGAGGCCGTCGAGCTGATCACCGACCGCTCGCTCGGCATGATCCGCACCGAGGTCCGCTGCGCCCGCTGCGGTTCACACCTCGGACATGTCTTCGAGGGCGAGGGCTACCCCACGCCCACCGACCAGCGGTACTGCATCAACTCGATCTCCCTGACGCTGGTCCCGAAGGACGGGGACTGAGCCCCTCACGGGCCACCGGCCACCGGCCACAGGTCACAGGTCGCTGAAGAAGTCCAGCAGGACGTCGTTCGTCTCCGAGGGGCGCTCCTGCTGGATCCAGTGGCCGCAGTCGCGCAGGACCACCGTGCCGCGGTGGTCCGTGGCGACCTCGTGGGCGCGCTCGGCGGCCTCCCGGGACCACATCGTCACCAGGTCGCGGTCGCCCCCGACGTGCAGCGCGGGGACGGTGAGCGGACGCCCCGCCAGGTCGGCCAGGTGTTCCCAGCTCTCGTCGACGCACCGGTAGTAGTTGAGGGGCCCCGTCATGCCCGTGCGGGCGAACTCCGCCGCGTAGAGGTCCAGATCCTCGTCGGTCAACCACGGCAGCGGGCCCTCCGGCAGGCTCATCCCGTCGCGCAGCCGCGCGCCCTGCGGAACGCACAGCGTCGCGCGCAGCACGTCGACGGCCGCCTTCGTGTCCAGCCTGCTCAGATCCGCCCCTGCCAGGGCCTCGGGGAGGGGCGGGGAGGCCGAGAGCGAGTACAGCGCGGCGGCGAGCCAGTCGCGCGGGTCGGCCTCGGCCTCGCGCTCGGCGCGCTGGTCCGGGTGCTGGAAGTGCTCCTGGTAGAACAGCCGCCCCTCGCCGCCCACCTGGCGCTGCACGAAGCTCGGCCGGTGCTCCCCGAACGGGTCGCCCGGCAGCGCGAGGAGCCCCCGCCCGGCGAACGGCACGCTGAGCCCCACGACCCCCCGGAACCGGTCCGGGCGCAGCCACGCCGCCGTCCACGCCACGGGCGCGCCCCAGTCGTGCCCGACGATCAGCGCCCGGCGGCCGGGGGCGAGCGCCTCCACGACGCCGACGACGTCCCCGACGAGACGGTCCACGCGGTAGGAGGGGATGTCCGTCGGCGCGTACGAACGGCCGTAGCCGCGCATGTCCATCGCGACCGCCCGGTAGCCCGCCGCGCCCAGCACCGGCAGTTGGTGCCGCCACGAGTACCAGGTCTCCGGGAAGCCGTGGCAGAGGAGGACGAGGGGGCCGTCGGGCGGGCCCGCGCTCTCCACGTGGAAGCGCCTGCCGCTCCCGAGGTCGACCGTGCCGGACTCGAACCGCCGCTCCAACATGAGCCCCTCCAGGAGAGCTGTGGCCAAAGTCTCGCATGACGAAATAACCGCGGGCACCGGTCAGTTCATTTGTACGCTGCATGAATAGCCATATGACAAGAAGACAGTGCCGTGCTGCCCTGGAGGCTCCGCGTATGACCGCTCGCTGGCTCGTGCCCGTCCTCGCCTTCGGCGGGATCTCGGTGGCCGTGATGCAGACGCTGATCGTGCCCATCGTCGCCCAGCTCCCGGCGCTGCTGGACACGTCCACGTCGAACGCCTCGTGGGTCATCACCTCCACGCTGCTCTCCGGTGCCGTCGCCACCCCCATCATGGGCAGGCTCGGCGACCTGTACGGGAAGCGGCGGATCATCCTGCTCAGCCTCGCGCTGATGGTCGCGGGCTCGCTGCTGTGCGGCTTCACCTCGGAGCTGGTCCCCATGGTCGCGGGGCGCGCGGTGCAGGGCTTCGCGATGGGCGCGATCCCGCTCGGCATCGGCGTCATGCGCGACGAACTGCCGCCCGAGCGGCTCGGCTCGGCCATGGCGTTCATGAGCTCGTCGCTCGGCGTGGGCGGCGCGCTGGGCATGCCCCTCGCGGCGTACGTCGCGCAGCACGCCGACTGGCACGCGCTGTTCTTCGGCTCCGCCGGGATAGGCGTGGCGGCCATGGTGCTGGTGCGGCTGCTGGTGCCGGAGTCCGCGCGGCGCACGCCGGGCCGCTTCGATGTGATCGGCACGCTCGGCCTCTCGGCCGGGCTCGTGGCGCTGCTGCTGCCCATCTCCAAGGGCGGCGACTGGGGCTGGGGGAGCGGCACGGTCCTCGGGCTGCTCGCCGCCGCCGTCGTGATCTTCCTGGCCTGGGGCGCGTACGAGCTGCGGATCGCCGATCCTCTGGTGGACCTGCGTACCACGGCACGGCGTCAGGTGCTGCTCACGAACCTCGCCTCGATCATGGTCGGGCTCGCCTTCTACGCCGCGACGCTCGTGCTGCCCCAGCTCCTCCAGCTCCCCGCCTCCACGGGGTACGGGCTGGGGCAGTCCATGGTCGTCGCCGGGCTGTGCGTCGCGCCCATGGGCATCGCGATGATGCTGGTCTCCTCGCTCTCCGCCCGCCTCTCGCAGGCGCGCGGGCCCAAGGTCTCGCTGATGACGGGGCTGGTGATCCTCGCCGCCGCGTATCTGGCGGGGACCGGGCTGATGGGGGCCGTGTGGCAGACGGTGGTCGTCGCCGTGCTGATCGGGGTCGGCATCGGCATCGCGTACTCGGCGATGCCCGCGCTGATACTCGGTGCCGTGGATCCTTCGGAGTCCGGCGCCGCCAATGGGCTGAACACCCTTATGCGGTCCATCGGCACGTCGACGTCCAGCGCCGTTGTGGGTGTTGTCCTGGCCCGTATGACCAGTCCTGTCGTGCCGGGTGGGCCCGAGGTTCCGGATCTCGCCGGGTTCCGTACGGCCTTTCTCATCGCCGCCGGGGCGGCCTTGCTGGGCCTTGTCATCGCCGCGTTCCTCCCCTCGTCGACTGCGGTCGGCAGTGCCGCCTCGCCCGTGCACGCGGACCCCGTCGAACGCGGGCACGCCGTCTCCTCCCGTGGCTGAGCAGGGGCTGCCCCTTGCCGTGCGTCGCAGGCAGCCGGTGCGCCGTGGCCGCTCGCGCAGTTCCCCGCGCCCCTGAAGCGGCCCCTCCGGGGCGCTTCAGGAGACGCGGGCCCCGTCAGTGGCAGTGGTGCTGGTCGGCTCCGCGCAGCGTCAGCTTGCCCGGGGCGTAGGTGGGTTTTTGGGGCCAGCCTTCCGGGCTGTCCTCCCAGGACTCCTGGCGGCCGTACGGGGTCAGGTCCAGGAAGTGGTACGGGGTGAAGAGCTGGTCCAGGCCCCGGGCGTACGCGGAGTAGGTGTGGAAGACCTCGTCGCCGTCCCGGAGGAAGACGCTGTTGCCCGGCCAGTCGCCCTTGAGGGCCTCCTCGGGGAGGCCGGTGGCCAGCAGCTCCTCCTTGGTGCGGTAGTTGTACTCGACGGGGGCGACGCTCTCGTCGAGCGTGACGTGGAAGTCGTAGTTGAAGTCGCTGCCGTGCGAGGAGTACCAGGGGAAGGTCCAGCCGTGCTGGGCGCGGTACGCCTCGATGCTCGGCAGGGGCGCGCGGGCCACGGCGGCGAAGGTGATGTCCCGCTCGTGGAGATGGGCCAGGAACGCCGGGGTGAAGTGGAGCTCGGCGGCGGCGGTGCAGCTCGGGCAGCCGGTGTCCGTCTCGTCGAGCCACATGAAGTGGTGCACGTAGAGCTGGCTGCGGCCCTGGAAGAGGTCCGGCAGGGTCGCCTTGCCGTCCGGGCCCTCGAAGACGTAGTCCTTGTCGACGCGGACCATCGGCAGCCTGCGCCGTGCCGCGTTGAGCGCGTCCAGCCTGCGGCGCAGCTCCTTCTCCTCGGCCAGCAGCTCCTTGCGTGCCGCGAGCCACTGCTCCCCGGTCACCTCGGCCGGGCGCCCGACTCCCTCGGGAAGGGCCATGGGGATCTCCTCCTGACGTGTGAGCGATAAGGGTGTCCGTAGAGGCAGACCGGGGAGCGGGCCGGAATTCATCGCGTCACGCGTCGTCCCAGGCGACGGGGAGGGCACGGAGGCTGTAGACGACCATGTCGTAGAACTCCAGCTCCTCGCGCGGGCACGCGAGCCGCAGCGTCGGGAAGCGGCGCAGCAGCGCAGGGAAGGCGGTCCGCATCTCGACGCGGGCGAGCTGCGCGCCCAGGCACTGGTGGATGCCGTGCGCGAAGCCGAGCTGCCCGGCCGCCGCGCGCCGCAGGTCGAGTTTCTCGGGGGAGGGGTAGCGGGCCGGGTCGTGGTTGGCGGCGATCAGCGAGAGGGTGACCGTCTCGCCCGCCCTGATGACGTGGCCGTCCAGCTCGACGTCCTCCAGTGCGGCCTTCGCGGTCGTGTGGGCCACCGACAGATAGCGCATCAGCTCCTCCACGGCGCCGTCGGCGAGGTCCGGGTCCTCGCGCAGCAGCGCGGCCTGGTCCGGGTTGTCGAGCAGCGCGAGGGTGCCGAGGGAGAGCATGTGCGCGGTGGTGTCGAATCCGGCGCCGAGGAGGAAGCCGCCGAGCCCCGCGATCTCCTCGTCGGTCAGATCGGTGGCCGTCAGCTCGCTGAGCACGTCGTCCGTGGGGCGGGCGCGCTTGGCGGGGACCATCGCGGCGATGAAGTCCTGGAGGGCGGTCAGGGCCTCCTGCATGGCGTCGTGGCTCTCCCCGGCGCCCATGGCCTCCCTGGCGTGCCGGTGGAAGACCGCGCGGTCGCCCTCGGGGACGCCCAGCAGCTCGCAGATCATGAGCGACGGAACGGGATACGCGAAGGCCTCGACCAGGTCGACGCCGGGCCCCCGGCGCTCCATGTCGTCGAGCGCCTCGGCCGTGAACCGCGCGATCCGGTCGGCGAGCGCGCGCATCCGGCGGTTCGTGAACCGGCCGGCCACGAGCTTCCGCAGCCGGGTGTGCTCGGGCGGGTCGATGCCGGTCAGGTCGCCGGGCCGGGCCGGGGGCAGGCCCCCGGGCGGCGCGTCGGGGATGTGCAGGTGCAGGAGTTCGTAGCGGGAGCTGAAGCGGGGGTCGGCGAGTATCGCGCGGACCGTGGACCAGCCGGTGGCGGCCCAGCCCTCGTGGCCGTCCGGGTAGGTGAACCGCCGCAGTGGGCTCTCCTCGCGCAGCGGGGCCAGGCCCTCCGGCGGCAGGTACGGGCGGTCGGCGGGGCGTGCGAAGGGGAATTCGGTGATCGGCGCCGGGCTCATGGGGGTGTCCTTCCGTACGGATCGGGGGTGTCGCGGATGCGGGGTCGTCACGGACGCGGGGTCCGTCAGCGGCGGGCGCCGCGCTGGAACGCGGAGCGGGCCCAGAGGTAGCCGAGGAGGGTGAGGCCGAGGCACCAGGCGACCGCGGCGTAGCCGTCGTTGCCGATCTCCGTGCCCATCAGCAGGCCGCGCAGCGTCTCGATGACGGGGGTGAACGGCTGGTACTCGGCGAACCAGCGCAGCCCCGTCGGCATCGACTCCGGGGGGACGATGGCGCTGCCGAGGAAGGGCAGGAACGTCAGGGGCAGGGGGATGTTGCTGGCGGTCTCCACGTTCTTGGTGACCAGGCCGATGCCCGCCGCCAGCCAGGTGAGGGCCAGGACGAGGAGGGCGAGGAGCCCCGCCGCCGCGATCCACTCGACGGCGGTCGCGCTGGGCCGGAAGCCGATCGCGAGGGCGATGCCGACGACGAGGGCGATGCTGGCCAGCGTCTGGAGCACGCTCCCGACGACGTGTCCGGTCAGGAACGAGGCGCGGGAGATGGCCATGGTGCGGAAGCGGTTGACGATGCCCTCGGTCATGTCCGAGCAGACGCTCACCGCGGTGGAGACCGCGCCGGAGGTCGCGGCCATCAGGATGATGCCGGGCGCGATGTAGTCGATGTACTCCCCGCCTCCGGCGGCGCCCGCGGGCGTGCCGCCGATGCCGCTGCCCAGGGCGCGGCCGAAGACGTAGTTGAACAGCAGCAGCATCAGGACCGGCATCGCGAGCGTCGAGACCGACATGCTCGGGTAGCGCTGCGCGTGCTTGAGGTTGCGCCGCAGCATCGTCATGGCGTCGCGTACGGCGTAGGACTGAGCGCTCATCGGGCGTTCACCTTCCGGGAGTCGGGGTTCTCGGGGTTCTCGCGGTTCCCCGTGAGGGCGAGGAAGACGTCGTCGAGGTCGGGGGTGTGGACGGTGAGCGACTCGGCGCTGATCCCGCTGTCGTCGAGGATGTCGAGGACGGCGCGCAGCGTCGGGATGCCGCCGTCGCTCGGGATGTGCAGGGTGAGTTCCTCGTCGTCGCGCCCGACGGAGGCGAACAGCCCGGCGGCGGCCTCCAGTTGCGCCGCGTCGGCGAAGCGGAGCCGGATGTGGCCGCCCGGCATGCGCCGCTTCAGCTCCTCGGCGGTGCCCTCGGCGACGATCGTGCCGTGGTCGAGCACGGCGATACGGTCGGCGAGCTGGTCGGCTTCCTCCAGGTACTGCGTGGTGAGGAAGATGGTCACGCCCTGGTCCGCGACGAGCCCGCGGATGATCTCCCACATGGTGCGGCGGCTGCGCGGGTCGAGGCCGGTGGTCGGCTCGTCGAGGAAGATCACCCGCGGGTCGCCGACGAGCGTCATGGCGAGGTCGAGCTTGCGGCGCATGCCGCCGGAGAAGGTGGACACGGGCTTGCGGGCCGCCTCGGCGAGGTCGAACCGCTCCAGCAGCCGGGCGCCGCGCCGCCGTCCCTCGGTCCGGTCCAGATGCTGGAGGTCGGCCATCAGCATCAGGTTCTCCTCGGCGGTCAGCAGATTGTCGACGGCCGCGAACTGGCCGGTGACGCCGATCGCCGCCCGGATGCCGTCGGCGTCGGTCGCCAGGTCGTGCCCCGCGACCTGCGCCTCGCCGCCGTCGGCCTCGATGAGCGTGGAGAGGATCTGGACGGTGGTCGTCTTGCCCGCGCCGTTGGGGCCGAGCAGGGCGAAGACGGTCCCCTCGGGGATCGTCAGGTCGACGCCGTCGAGCACGACCTTCTCGCCGCCCGGGCCGTACGCCTTGCGCAGACCGAGGGCCGAGACGGCCGTTCCGGTGGTGGGATTCATGGCAACTGCCGTTTCTCTGGGAGGGGATGGGTGTTCTCGGGAGCTGTCAGGAGCTGTGAGGTGAGCTGTCAGGAGCGGTGGACGACGATGTCGCCGATGCCCGTACGGGCGCGGACCTCGACCGTGTCCTCGGCGGAACCGGGCCCGTCGGCCGCGTCGAGCGCGTTGTGCACGCCGCCGACGCGGGTGTGCACGTCGAGCCAGGCGGCGCTGCCCTCGCGGACGCCGACCACGACGTTCCCGGAGGCGGTCCGGAGCGCGAGCACGCCGCGTACGGCCTCGCGGATCCGGACGGACCCGTTGGCGCACCTGGCCTCGGCGCCGGAGTGCGCGACGCCGATGTCGACGGGGCCGTTGGTGGAGTTCACCGAGAGGGGGCCGGCGGCCTCGCCGACCGTGGTCGCGCCGTTGCGGTTCTTGACCGTGCCCCCGCCCGCGAGGGTCCCGATCGCGATCCGGCCCGCGCCGTTGACCTCGGCGTCCCCGCGCACCCGGTCCACCTCGATCTCGCCGGTGTCGGTGCGCAGCTTGACGGAGGCGGCCTCCTCGACGCGGATGTCGCCCACGGAGGTGCGCAGGACGCACGCGCCGAGAGGGCCCTCGCAGCGGTAGTCGCCCATGGGCGAGGTGGCCTCGATCCGGGAGCCCGCGGGCAGCTCGACGCGGATGTCGAGCTGCCCGCTCCTGCCGAACAGCCCCCGGTTCCGGGGGCCCTTGACGACGAGGGACCCGCCGGAGCAGGAGACGCGGGTCTGTTCGGCCGTACGGATGTCGAGGTCGTCGTCCGCGGTGTGGGGCAGGACGTCCACGACGGTCGTGGCGCGCTCGCCCGCGGTGATACGGACGGTCCCCAGGTCGAACTCCAGGGTGGCCGTGAGGGGTTCGGGGGTCGCGTACTCGGGCATGGCTGTGCCGTCCTCGTGGCTCGTGAGTGGGAGGGAAGAAAGGCGGGGCGGGCGGGCGCTCAGCTCGCCCAGCCGGTGACGGCTCCGCCGTTCCAGCGGCGGGCGCGCCCGGGCGGGCCGCCCGGGGCGCCGGGCTCCAGCGCGGCGGTGGCCGCGCGCACCAGCCAGGCGTTGACGGAGAGGCCTTCCCGCGCCGCCGTCTGCTCGACCCGGGCCTTGAGGTGGGCGGGCAGCCGGAGGTTGACGCGGGCGGTGGCGCCGTCCTCGCCGTTCGGCGGGGGCGCGAGCGGGGGCGCTGTCAGGGGCCCGCCGTCCGCGCCGCCCGCCTCGTCGGGGCCGGGCGGCGGGGTCACCACGAACTCGGGGTCGAGACCGCGCAGCCGTACGTCCACCGAGCCCGGCGCGAGGTCGCGGGTGACCTCGCCCATGGCGGCGGAGAGGGCGCGCAGGAGGGTGAGCCGGGTGGCCGACTCCAGGGGAGCGGCGAGCCGCTCGGCCAGGGCGCGGGTGTCCTCGTCGCCGCCCTCGGCGGAGGCGGCGAGTTCGCGCCGGAGCGTATCGACGTAGGGCGTGAGGTCCATGACGCCAATATGGCACCGCAATGGCGCCAATGCAAGAGGGGTTGGCATTACGCATGCTCTCGTGTGGTGCCACCTGCGGCCGAGCGGGAAACCCGTTCGAGCGCGCGGGGGTGCGCGAGGCAGGATGTGCGGGTGTTCGAGATCCTTCTGCCGTTCGTGGCGGCATGCACCCTCATCGCGCTGGCGCCCGGCCCCAGCACCGTCCTGATCATCCGGAACTCGCTGCGGAGCAGGAGGCTCGGGATGCTGACCGTGCTCGGCAACGAGACCGGGGTCTTCCTCTGGGGCGTCGTCGCCGCCTGCGGGCTCACGGCCGTGCTCGCCGCGTCCGAGGTCGCCTACGACGTGATGCGGTACACGGGCGCCGCCGTCCTCCTCGTCTTCGGCGTCCAGGCCCTGCGCGCCGCGCGCCGCGGCGGCGACGCCGACGACCTCGGCGGCGAGGAGGCCCAGAGTGGCGCCACGGTGGCATCAGGGTGGCGCGCGTACCGTACGGGCGTGTTCGTGAACCTCGCGAACCCCAAGGCGGGCATCTTCGCGATGTCGTTCCTCCCGCAGTTCGTGCCCTCCGGCGCGCCGCAGTTCCCGGCGATGCTCGCGCTCGCCGCGTTCCAGGCCGTCTTCGAGACCGGCTTCTACGGCATGTACGTCTGGGGCGTCGGACGGCTCAGGAAGGTCCTCTCCCGCGCGGGCGTACGGCGCAGGCTGGAGCAGGTCTCCGGCGGCGTCCTCCTCGCGCTGGGCATACGGCTCGCGCTCGACGGCTGACCCGTCCCCGGGGGCCGGGACCGGGGCTCAGCGCAGCACGGCCGCCGACTCCGGCGGCAGCCGCAGCACCCCGTCGCCGCCCAGCCGGGTTCCCTGCGGCTGCCAGGCCGTGAGCAGCACCGCGTGCGGGGACGGCAGCGGGATCTCGGCCGTACGGCCGGGCGAGAGGTTCACCGCGACGTACAGCGGCCCGTTGCGCAGCAGCAGCCAGCGCGTGCCGTCCGGTCTCTCGCGGTGCTCGACCCCGGCCGCGCCGAGCTGGGTGTGCGCCAGCACCGGGTGGGCGTGGCGCAGCGTCGCCAGGGAGCGGTGCCAGGCGAGCAGCCGGTCGTGCGGCGGCTCGGCCGGCTCGTCCCAGTCGAGGCAGGAGCGGGCGCGCGTCGCCGGGTCCTGCGGGTCGGGCACCTCCTCCGCCGCCCAGCCGTGCGCGGCGAACTCCCGGCGCCGCCCGCGCCGTACGGCCTCCGCCAGCTCCGGGTCCGGGTGGTCCGTGAAGTACTGCCAGGGCGTGCGCGCGCCCCACTCCTCGCCCATGAACAGCATCGGCGTGCCCGGCCCGAGCAGTACCAGCGCCGCCGCGCACGCCAGCAGCCCGGGCGGGGCGAGCGCGGCGAGCCGCTCGCCCCTGGCCCGGTTGCCGACCTGGTCGTGGGTCTGCGCGTACGCGAGGAAGCGGTGCGCGGGCGTCGCCGTCGTGCCCGGGTGGACGGGGCGGCCGTGGCGGCGGCCCCGGAACGTCGAGTACGTGCCGTCGTGGAAGAAGGCGCCGGTCAGCGTCTTGGCCAGCGCGTCGAGGGGCTCGCGCGCGAAGTCCTCGTAATAGCCGTGCGACTCGCCCGCGAGCGCCGTGTGCAGGGCGTGGTGGAAGTCGTCGTTCCACTGCGCGTGGACGCCGTGCCCGTGCGCCGTGCGCGGCGCCGTCGTACGGGGATCGTTCAGGTCGGACTCGGCGACGAGGAAGAGGGGGCGGCCGGTGTGCGCGGCGAGCGCGTCGACGGCGGCGGACAGCTCGGCGAGGAAGTGCTCGGCCCGGCTGTCGGCGAGGGCGTGCACCGCGTCGAGGCGCAGCCCGTCGAGCTGGTAGTCCCGCAGGAACGCCAGGGCGCTACCGATGAGATGGGCGCGCACGTCGTCCGAGCCGGGCCCGTCGAGGTTGACGGCCGCGCCCCACGGCGTCCGGTAACGGTCGGTGAAGTACGGCCCGAAGGCCGGGAGATGGTTGCCGGAGGGTCCCAGGTGGTTGTGCACGACGTCCAGGACGACCCCGAGCCCGTGCCCGTGCGCCGCGTCCACGAACCGCTTGAGCCCCTCGGGCCCGCCGTACGGCTCGTGCACGGCCCACAGCGCGACCCCGTCGTACCCCCAGCCGTGCGTCCCCGGGAACGGGCAGACCGGCATCAGCTCGACGTGTGTGACGCCGAGCGCGGCGAGGTGCGGCAGCCGCGCGACGGCCGCGTCGAAGGTGCCCTCCGGGGTGAACGTGCCGACGTGCAGCTCGTACAGCACCGCGCCCGGCAGCGGCAGCCCGCGCCACGGATGGCGCCAGCGGAACGCGTCGTGGTCCACGACCGCGCTCGGCCCCTCGGGCCCGTCCGGCTGGCGGCGCGAGCGCGGGTCGGGGAGGACGGGGCCGCCGTCGAGGGAGAAGCCGTAACGGGCGCCGTCCGCCGCCGGTTCCTCGGCCTGCCACCAGCCGCGACGGGCGGACGAGCGGCCCATGGGGCGCGTGCGGCCCGGCGGGAGATGGAGGGTCACGGTCTCTGCGGCGGGGGCCCACACCTCGAACAGCATGCCGCCATTCTCAGTCAGGACGGCCCCGGCGGAGGGGAGTTGGCGCGCAAGCCGCCTCCGATCCGGCCGCGAGGAGCGCCGTCGCCAGCGCCGTACGCTCGTACAGCACCTCGCGCCCCTGGCGCCACGAGCGGACCAGGCCGCTGCGCCGGAGCACGGCGAGGTGCTGGCAGGCCGAGGACGGGGACTGCCCGAGGAGCCCCGCGAGCGCCGTCGGCGACAGCGGCGCGCCCAGGCGCCGCAGGAGCGCGGCGCGGGTGCGGCCGAGCAGCGCGGCGAGCGCGTCGTCCTCGGCCTCGCGCGGGGCGCCGTCCTGCCACACGTGGGCGATACCGCGCACGGCGTAGACGAGGGTGGGCTGGTGCTCGGTCACCTCGCCGATCACGATGAGGTGCGGCCACACGTAGACGGACGGCACCAGCAGGAGGCCCTGGCCGGTGAGGTCCCTGGCCGCCGGGTCGCAGTGCGGCTTGTCGATGCTGAGGACTCCGCCGGAGAGGGCGACCTCGGGGTGCAGGTCCGCCATCAGGGCCTCGGCGCCGCCCTCCACCAGCAGCCGCGCGCGGTGGCTGACGTCCGCCTCCAGAACGGTCCTGAGCCGGGGCCAGTGCGGCGCGATCACCGCCTCCCAGTAGCCGCGCAGCGCGTCCGCGAGACGGTGGACGCCCGCCGCACCCTCGTCCAGCGCGCGCTCCAGCACGGGCGGCAGCGGACCGCCCTCCCAGACCTTCGCGAAGTCCGTGCGTACGGCCTCGGGGGACATCGCGCGCACCACGTCGAGCTGGCCCTCGATCGTCGTCGTACGGCCGCGCACCCCGGCGAAGAGGAAGTCGGCCAGGTCCCGGCGCGCGGGCACCACGGCCTTCAGCAGCTCGACATCGGCCTCGGCGAACGCCCGGCGCATGCCGCCCGACCAGGGGCGGTGCAGCGGGTGGACGAGCCCGGCGGAGAGCATGTGCAGGCTCGCCGCGACCTCCGAGAGGGGCGAGAACCCGAACCGGGTGCGGCACAGGTCGGCGGCGCCGAGCCGCAGCTCAATCACGTGCGTGAGCCTACGGGGAGGGCGTGCCCTCCGTCCGACCTTTCAGCCCTGGCTTCATGGTGTGCGGTCCCGCGTGCCGCGCCGCCACGCTTCCGGTGTCCCGCCCGAGCCGGGCGCACCTCCGCCGAACCCCGAGGAGCCGGCCATGCGCCGCCGTTCGCTGTACTACGCCGCACCGGGTGCGGCCCTCCTGATCGCCCTGTCCGCCGCCGCGCCCTCGCAGGGGAGGGGCGCGACGGCGGACACGGGCCCGCACTCACGCTGCGCGCGGCAGTTCGACGCCGCCGTCGCCCAGTACGTCGACGCGCATCCCGCGCGGGACGTCGACATGTTCGCCGAGGTCCTGCACGACGGCTGGACCGTCGTCTTCCCCGACGCCGAGATCCTGAAGGGGAAGAAGGCGGGCCTCAAGTGGGTCCGGGAGGAGTTCTTCAACGACCCGGACTGGACGCAGACCTTCGACGAGGAACGCCGCGTGGTCAGCGGCTGCCGCACGGGCTTCGTCCTCTTCGACTCGCTATACGAGGCGCCGGGCTACCGGACCCACCTGAAGATCGGCCTCACCTTCACCTACGAGCACGGCCGCTGGCTGGTGATCCACGACCAGAACACGAGGGTGCCGGCCGGCGGATGACCGGGCCTCGGCGTGTCCGGCGGTCCTTGCCGGGCTCGGGCTGCCCCTTGCCGCGCGTCGCGGGGCGCGGGTCGCGACGCGGCCGGGCCCGCAGTTCCCCGCGCCCCCGGGCGGGGCGCCCCCCCCCGCACCGTCAGCGGGCCGGCGGCGACATGCAGTAGCGGTGCTGGGTGATGGGGTAGCCCGCGCGGGCGAAGTTGGCGGCCATGGGGGCGTTGCCCGTGTCCGTGGAGGCGGCGATGGTCTCGGCGCCGCGTCCCGCGAGGAAGTGGGTGCACTCGGCCAGCAGGTCGTACGCGTACCCCCGGCCGCGCTGCTCGGGGACGACGCCGATGAACGCCGCCGCCGGGCCCGAGGGGATCTCGCCCGGCACATGGACGCCCACCAGCTCGCCGTCCGGGGTGTGCGCGACCTGCCACCACTCGCGCGGCGAGGACAGCCAGGCCAGGTGCTCGAAGTCCTCGCGCACGGCCTGCTCGACCCCGCCCTCGGCGAGGGCCTTGCGGGCGTGCGCGTCGAGCGTGCCGGTCATCACCCGGCGCAGCACGTCGCGGAACGCCTCGTCGTCCGGCTCGGGGCGGAAGACGAGCCGTCCGGGCCGTTCGGGCAGGCCCTCGGCGGGGGTCCACGCGTAGCGGTAGCGCTCGACGAGCGGGACGTACCCGGCGTCGGCCGCCACCGCGATACGGGCCTCGGCCGCCGCCGCGACCTCGGGCCGCTCGCGCCAACCGGGCGGCAGGACCAGCTCGAACTCGGCCTTGAGCGGGGCCTCGCGCAGCAGGCGTACGCCTGCCTCGTGCTCGCCGTCGGCGACGTCGAGCCAGTCGAGGACGACGGGCTCCTCGTCCTCGGGCGCGGCCCAGAACGCGGCGCGCGCCACGACCTCGCCGCCGCGCTCGGCGACGAAGGTCCAGTCGGGGCGGTACTCGCCGCCCTCGGCGAGCGTGCCGTACGGACGCCCGAGCAGGGGGCGGCCGACGAGGCCGGGGTCGGCGAGCGAGGTGAAGACGGAGCGCGCGTCAGCTTCGGTGAGCGCGCGGATGACCAGATCGGTGGGACCGGTCGTGGATGTCACGGATTCCTCCGGAAGAAGTGGGACACGAGATGACCTCAGTACGCATCGCTATCGCCTCCTCGTTCTTCGCGGACATGAACGCTGCGCAAGTGAAACCCCTGGACGGTCGATCTGTCCAGGGGATTTCGGGGCGCGGAGGGGAACGGGTCAGCCGACGGCCGGTGGGGCTTCGCAGGCCGGGCCCTTGTTCGTCCGGGCTGCTCGTTCGACGATCCGCACCATGTCCTCGCGCAGCTTCCCGTACGGTTCCCGCCACGCCTGGGCGCTGACGTACAGGTTGGTGGCGTCGTCGGAGCCCTTGCCCGAGTCCTTGGTGCAGGGGACGGAGAGCCCCGCGGCGTCCTGGGAGGACCAGGAGTGCCGGAAGCCGGGGATGCTCTTGGTCTTTCCGTGGCCCGGGCCCGTGCCGGCGCGGCGGGGCTCGTGGACATGGTTGCGCTGTTCCACGGAGACCTTGAGCACCTGCTTGCCGTCCGCTGTGACGGCACACTTGGTGGTCAACCTGTGCTTCTCCCGGTACACCCACTGCTGGAGGACCGCATGCCGGGATGCGGGGACGACGCGGTCGAGCAGCGATGCGGGCACCGCCTTCAGCACGCTGGGGCAGGTGTCGTCGGACACCAGAGCGGAGAATCTCTTCGTGCCGCCGCCGTCCTTGTGCGTGTACAGGATGCCGCCCACCGTCCCCGCCGCGAGCAGGGCGACGGCGAGGACGGTGAGCAGGATGATGCGGAGGGGGCGGTTCATCTGCGTGCGTTCCCTTACTTTTCCCTGGCCATTTGCTTGACCTGCTCGATGGACGTCAAGAACGAGGCGGTCGATCCGACTCTGCTGTAGCCGTGGTCGAAGCCGTCGTTGGAGTACTGGCGGCCCCAACTGGTGCTCGACACGTCGATGTCGTACTTCTCCTCGATGGCCTTCAGCATCCTCTGGTTCTGGATCACGTCACGGCCGGACATCTCGTCGTAGACCGCACCGGCCCTGTCCCCAGCGGGGGCGGACTTGTTGCTGCTCCAGTTCTGGGCGTCCATGTCGTTGACGGTCGCGCCCTCGGCGCCGATGAGCAGCGACGCCGCGGTCGCGGCCATCACCGGGTGCGGGAGGAGAGGCTTCGTCACGCTGAGGCCCGTCACCACGGTGCCGAAGGCGCCGTTGCCCCACAGGCGGTTGTGCAGCGTGGCCTTGTCGTACTCGCTGTCCTGCACGACCGCGGGGCCGATGATGGCCTCCTGGGCTCCGGCGGCCAGTGTGCCCGCGGTCTCGCCCGAGGTCTTGAGGACCTCGCGGACGATGTCCCGGGGGGAGGCGTCGTACCGCTGGCCCTCGGGGACGTCGCCGCCGAGGTGATGGTCGAGCGTCTGGGCGGTGTAGAGCTTCTGCCCGGCGGTGATCGCCGCGTTCGCGTCCGGGTCCTGTCCGAGCTGCACGAGGAACTTCGTCGCGTCGCGGTGCTCCATGTCGGCCTGCGCCCCGGTCATGGGGAAGAGCTTGTTGTCCCCCTCTCCCTCGGTCATGGCCCGGAAGAAGTCCGGCACGTACTCCGCCGCCGCGTTCCCCAGGCCCTGGCGCATGCCGGGGGAGAGCGAGGCGGTCGCGTTCCCGTCGTCGTCCATCTTCCCCGTGTCCTTGATGATCTTGGACATGAGGTCCGCCTGGTCCTTGGTGTGCTCGGCCGGGACGTTCTTCGGCGCGTCCCAGTCGTGGCCGGTGGTCGCGGAGCCCAGCGCGTGCCCGAGGGCCACCTTGGACCCGGTGAAGTCCTTTTCCTTGCCGGACGTGGGGCTGTCGCCGTCCGGCTCCCAGGTGCGGTCCTTCATGACGTGGTCGTAGTTGCCGTCGTCCTTGAAGAAGTCCAGGGACGCGTCGCTGTTGTTCCCCAGCGCCTCGAAATATCCGGTGAACGGGTCCTCGCCCTGGTCGTACTCCTTGCCGAAGTTGAGGAAATCCGGCTTCTGGTTACCGAACGAGAGCCACTTGCGGTGGGTCTTCTCGTCCATCTCCTGCGTGCCGTTCCAGGGCGTGTAGGGCTCTTTGTCGAAGGCGACGAGCCGGTCGCCGTACTTGTTCAGGAAGCCCGTCTCCCACTTTCCCGTGCGCATCAGGTTGCTCATCACCTGGAAGCCGTAGGGCGGGTCGGCCAACTGCTTCGTGCCGCCCTGGTACCACTGGTTCCGGCCGAGCGGTACGCGCTCGTCACCGGAGGCGATGGCGTCCTGCTTCCACTTCGTCATCTCGGGCGAGTCCGACTGGCTGGCGAGGCCCAGGGTGACACCCAGATTGTCCTGGAGCGCGGCGAGTTGCTTCGTCACCGCCTTGGAGCGCGGCTTCTCTTCGGACAGCGGGGATTCCCCGTCGTAATCCGGCTTGGCCGTCTTGTACCAGAACTCCTCGATCCACTTCGGGCCCTTGCGGGTGGCGAACTGCTCGGCGAAGTCGGCGTTGTTGGCGTTCTTGGCCAGGATTCCGTTGAACCGGGAGAGGAGTTTGGGGTCCCTCTTGAAGTCCTCGGTGCCCGCCAGCTTCATCAGGGCGTCGACGTCCTTCTTCGTCTCGGCGTCGACGTCCTTGAGGTGTCCGGCGATGTCGTCGTTGAAGCCCTTGCCCGGCGGGTTGATCTGGAGGGCGGTCTTCAGGTCGTGGTCCGCGTCGGCGGCGCTCTGGAGGGCCTCGCGGATCTTGTTGTTGTAGTAGACGATCGACTCGTGGAAGGCCTTCTGCAGGCCGGGGGTCTGTTCCACGTCGGCCGGCGGGTCGAGGTAGACGACGCCGTCCTTCTTGTTGACCTTCAGATAGATCTTGCCGTCGCCGTCCTTCGGCGGAGTGCTCACGGCGGTCTCGACGTCTTCGAGGACCTTCTTCGCCGACTCGAAGGCCTTGAGGGCCTCGGACATCACGGTGCCGATCTTCTCGGCCTGGCCGGAGGCCTCGGACATCTGGTGCCGGACGCTGCGGAAGTGCTTGAACGCGGACTCCGCCGAGTCGCCGTACCAGCCGGACTGCTCCAGCGGGTTGGAGACGCTGCGGCTGAAGGACGTCGCGACGCCGTCGATCTTGCCGGGCAGCTTGCCCCATTTGCCTGCCGCCTGCCGGAGCGGCTCCAGGTTGACGTTCCGCACGTCGGAGTACGCGAGGGGTTCAGGAGTGGCCATGACTGCGCTCCCTAGGACGTCGGGGCATCGGTCTGCGGGAGGGTGTTCGGCACATACGGCCCGTAGAGCGGCTTGTCACCGATCGACGGGCCCTGCGGGGTGAGGTACGGGGGCTGCGAGCCCGGCGTCAGCGGGTACTGGCCGTTTCCGCCCGGGAGCAGCGGCGAGTTGGGCAGCAGCGGCGAGTTCGGCAGGAGCGGGTTCGTGGGTGTGGGGTCCGCCTTGTCGAGGTCGGCCTTGCGCCGGATGTCCGAGGCCTTGAAGGTCGTGGAGGCCGCGCGGAGCGCCTTGGCGACGCCGGTGTAGAGCCCGTCCAGGTATTTCATCTGGGCGCGCCACATCTTCTGGAAGTCCTTGAACGCCTCGTCGCTCGCGAAGCCCTTCATCGAGCCGGGGACCTGCTCGGTCTCCCGCATGGTCTCGTTGTCGACCTTCTGGAACTCGGTGCTCACCTTCTCCGCGCGGCCCGCGTACGAGCGCAGGACGTGCGCCGTGACCTGGAGCGTCTTCCCGTCTCCGCCGCCTCCGCCGCCGCCTCCGTCACCGCCCGCGCCCGGAGTGGCGGGCCCGTTGAGCTGCATGGAGGTGGATTGCCGGGAACGTGCGTTGTTGACCAGCCCTGACCACTCTTGTTCGAACGACACATCTCCCCCGCTTCGCAAGTGAACGTCTACGAGCTGTTGACGAAACTACAAGAGAAGTACAGAAGATGTCTCCGCTCAGTGCTGGTGGAGGCCCCGTCCCGCGAGGGTGAGGTAGGTCTCGCCCACGGCCTCCGACAGGGTCGGATGGGCGTGGATGTGCTGGGCGACATCCGCGGGAGCGGCGTCCCAGGCGACGGCGAGCTGGTTCTCGGCGATCATCTCGGAGGCGTGCGGGCCGACCATGTGGACGCCCAGGATCCGGCCCTCGGCGCCCTGTTCGGCGACGACCTTCACCATGCCGCCCTGGCCGTGCACCATGCCCTTCGCGGTGGCCGTGAGGGGGAGAGTGTTCGAGACCGGGTCGTGGCCGCGTTCGCGCGCCTCGGCCTCGGTGAGGCCGACCGAGGCCGTCTGGGGGCTGGAGTACGTCACGCGCGGCACCGTCGCGTAGTCGACCGGCCGGGAGGCGAGGCCCGCCAGGGTCTCCGCCACCAGCAGGCCCTCCGCGAACGAGGCGTGGGCCAGCCCCAGCGACGGCGGCGGCAGCAGGTCGCCCACGACGTGGACGCCGGGCACGGCCGTCTCCAGCGTGGCCCAGTCGGCGGGCGGCACGAAGCCGCGCTCGTCGGCCGCCAGGCCCGCGGCCTCCAGTCCGAGCCCGTCGGTGACGGGCGCGCGGCCGACCGCGACCAGCAGCCGTTCGGCGGTGAGCGCGAACTCCGCGCCGCGCGACGGCCGTACGGTCGCCGTCACCCCGCCTGCCCCGCCCCCTCCCTCGCGCCGTACGTCCTCCAGGCGCGCGCCCGTACGGACGTCGATGCCGCGCTTCTTCAGGGCGCGCGTCAGATGGCGGCTGACGTCCTCGTCCTCCAGGGGCAGCAGCCGGGGAGCCGCCTCGACGAGGGTGACGTCGGCGCCCATCGAGCGGTGGAACGAGGCGTACTCGACGCCGATCGCGCCGCCGCCCAGCACCAGCACGCTGCCCGGCAGCCCCGGCGCGAACAGCGCGTCGTCGCTGGTGACGACCGTACGGCCGTCCGGTTCGAGGCCCGGCAGGGTGCGCGGGCGCGAGCCCGTGGCGAGGACGACGCCGCGCCGCGCCGTCCACTCCTCGGCGCCCCCGGCCGACAGGCCGACGTGGACCGTCCGCGCGGACGTCAGGCGTGCCGTGCCGTGCGCGACGCGGACGCCCGCGCGCGAGAGATGGCCCTCGACGCCCTTGTGGTTGCGGGAGACGATGTCGTCCCGCGTGGCCGTCAGCGCGGGCCAGTCGACGCCGTCGAGGGTGGCCTTGACGCCCCAGCGCTCGCGCGCCTCGGCGATGCCGTCGACCAGCTCGGCCGCGTGCAGCATGGCCTTGCTCGGCACGCAGCCCCGGTGGAGGCAGGTGCCGCCGATCAGATCGCGCTCGACGAGGGTGACGCCGAGCCCGAGGGAGGCGGCGCGAAGGGCCGTGCTGTAGCCGCCCGTTCCGCCGCCGATGACGATCACGTCCGTGGTGTTCCCGCTCATGGCCCCAGCCTCCGGCCCGGCGTGGCCATGAGTCCAACGCAATGTTTCCATGAAGGGGATGAACGTTCTTCATGCGGAGCGCGCCGGGACGGTGGCGGGGAGACGGGGGAGGGGCCGATGAGCCTGCGGCAGATGGAGTACCTGGTCACGGTCGTCGAGGAGTCCTCGTTCACGCGCGCCGCCGAGGCGCTGCACGTGACGCAGTCGGCGCTCTCCCACCAGATCAAGGCCCTCGAACGGGACGTCGGCGGGCCCCTGCTGGAGCGGCTGCCGCGCGGGGTGCGGCTCACCGCGATGGGCCGCGCCTTCCTGCCCGACGCCGAACTCGCCGTCCGCAGCGCCCGGCAGGCCCGCCGCGCGGCTCGCGCCGCCGCGGGCGCCGACGGCGGCGAGCTGCAGGTCGCCACCCTGCACGGCCTCGCGCTGGGCGTGCTGCCGCCCGCCGTCGCCGCGCTGCGCGCGCTCTACCCGCGGATCACGCTGGTGCTGCGGGAGTACGTCTCGGAGGACGAGCTGCTGGAGCACATGGCGCGCGGCGTCGCCGATGTCGCCGTCGGCTACCGGCCGCGCGAGTGGGACGGCCCGGTCCGGGAGTTCGGCACGGAGGAGATCGTGCTGGTCGTCCCCGCCGACGACCCGCTGTGCGGCACGGGCACGGTGCGGCTGGAGCAGTTGGCGGACCGCGCCTGGGTGCGGTGCGGCATGGAACCGTGGGTGGAGGGCCTGCCGTTCCTGGACCTGGTGTGCGGAAGGGCCGGGTTCGTGCCCCGTACGGTGCTGCGGACCGAGCACTCGACGACGGCCGCGCGGATGGCGGCCGGGGGAGCGGGCGTCTCCATGGTCTCCGCGCACCTCGTGCCCGAACTGGTGCCCGCCGAGCAGCTCCTCGCCGTCGATCCGCCGTGGCGCCGGCCGATGACCGCGTTCTGCCGGTCCCGTACGGGCGGTGCCGCGGATGTCTTCATACGGATACTGACGGACGACCTTGCTGGACAGGGGGTTGAGCCCTCCGGAGAATGCTGGTCATGACGTCTCTCGATCCCGGTCCCGGCCCTCCGCGTCTCTCCGACGCGGACCGGGAGCGCGCCCTCGGGGTGCTGCGCGAGGGTGCCGAGCAGGGGCGGCTGTCGCCGGACACCTTCGTCCGCCGGATGGAGGTCATTCTCCAGGCGCGGTGGCAGGAGGAGCTGCACGCCGTGCTGCACGACCTCCCGGGGCGCGTGCCGCGCAACCGGTGGTGGTTCACCGCGGTCGGGCGGGTCTCCGCCTTCCCGGGGAAGGTCCGCGAGGCGTGGCGCAGCCAGCGCCTCCCCGAGCTGCTGCTGCCCGAGCCCGGCCCGTACCCGGTGCTGATAGGCCGGGCACCGGGCGCGCTCCTGCGGCTGAACGACGACACGGTCTCGCGGGCCCACGCCCGGCTGACGTCCGTGGGCAGCGGCTGGGTGCTCCAGGACCTCGGCTCCCGCAACGGCACCTGGGTCAATGGCGGCCGGGTCACCGGCGCGGTCCCGGTCCGCGTGGGCGACCAGGTCCGCTTCGGGCAGGTCGCCTTCCGCCTCTCGTCCCCCGGCCAGCCGGGCCAGCCGGGGCCCCCGGCCGGGCCCCCGGCGGTCCCGCCGCGCCCGCAGAGCCCGCCGCCGGGCCCGGCGGCGGGCTGAGGTCAGTCCGCCTCCTCCCGCACCAGCAGCGCGACCGGCCGCTCGGCGAAGAGGCGGTCCAGGCGGCAGCGCCCGCCGATGACGGGCGGCGGGGGCGCGTCGCCGGGCGTGAGGAGGTCGTACCAGGTGCCCTCCGGAAGCGGCAGTTCCGTGCCGCCCCAGCCGCCCGCCTCCTCCAGCCGCAGCGACAGCCGCGTGACGGCGGTGACGACCTGGCCGGAGCGGGCGAACGCCACGCAGTGCCCGGCCGCCGCGCCCTCCGCGTGCAGCGGAGCGTAGTCGGCGGCGTCGAGGAACCACTCGGGGTGCCGGGCCCGGAGCCGTAGCGCGGCGGTCGTCAGGCGCCGCTTCTCGCCGCCGTCCGGGCCCGCCTCGTCGGGGAACCGCGCGGGGCTCCGGTTGTCCGGGTCGACCAGCGCGCGGTACGGGCGTTCGGTGCCCTGGTAGAGGTCGGGCACGCCCGGCATGGTGAGGTGCAGCAGCGCGGCGCCGAGCGAGTTGGCCCGCGCGTACGGGGCGAGGGCGGCCCGGAGGGCGTCCAGCGCGCGGGCGCCGGGGCCGGGGCCGTGCGCGGCGGCGGTGACGTACTCCTCGACGGCCGCCTCGTAACCGGCGTCCCGCTCCGTCCAGTTGGTGCGCAGCCCGGCCTCCCGTACGGACTTCAGCACGGCGGGCAGCAGCCGGTCCACGGGCGGCGGCACCTCGCCCAGGCCGAACGCGGTCTGCCACAGCAGCCAGGCGACGTGCCCGTCGGGAGCAGCCGGTTCCGGTCCCGGCTTCTCCCCGGCCGTCGTCGCCGTCGCCGTCGCCGTCGCGCGCAGGAGGTCCGCCCAGCGGTCCGGGCACTCGCTGAGCACCGCGAGCGCGGCCCGTACGTCCGCGCTGCGCTTGGTGTCGTGCGTGGAGAGCGCGGTGGCGGTGAGCGGCCGGTCGCGCTGGAGGCGGGCGCAGTACGCGTGGAAGGCGGCGGGGGAGACGGCCGGACGGCCGGGGTCGCCGCCGACCTCGCAGGCCGACAGCAGCGGCACATGGCGGTAGAACGCGGTGTCCTCGGCGGACTTGGCGCGCAGCGCCGACGACACCTGCGCGAAGCGGGCGGGGAAGTCGCCGCCGTACGGGCCGCCGTAGGGCCCGCCGTGCGGCAGGCCCAGGGCCAGGTCCCGTACGACGTCCACGGCGGCGGCCTCCTCCGGCACCCGGAAGACGGCGCGCGCCCGCGCCGCCGCGCGCTCCAGCATCGCCACGTCGCCCGGGGCCGGGGGCGTGCCGGGCGCGGGGTACGGGCGGTAGACGGGCAGCCGCACCAGCAGCTCGCGCACGGCCGCGCGCAGCGCCCAGGGCGCGTGGTCGCGCAGCGCGAGGTCCGGCGCGCTCGCGCAGGCGCGCACCGCGAGCCGGGTCAGCCGCTCGACCTCGGCGGCGAGGTCGTGCACCACGACGCGGTACGCGGCGCGCCGCAGCGTCGCCTCCCACTCCCCGCCCCGGTCGGCGGGCGCGCGGGTGAACTCCCGGTGGAGCGCGGTCAGTTCGCGGGCACCGTCCGGGTCGACCAAGAGGCCGTCGATGTGGCGCAGCGCGTCGTAGCCGGTGGTACCGGCGACGGGCCAGTGCGAGGGCAGCGCCTCTGCCGTGCCGTCGCTGTCCGTATCCGTATCCGTATCCGTATCCGTGTCCGTGTCCGCCGCGAGGATCTTCTCGACGACCGTCCAGCGGCCCCCCGTCGCCTCGTGCAGCCGGCGCAGGTAGGCGGCGGGGTCGGCCAGGCCGTCCGGGTGGTCGACGCGCAGCCCGTCCACCACGCCCTCGCGCAAGAGCCGCAGGACCGTCGCGTGGGTCGCCTCGAAGACGGCGGGGTCCTCCACCCGCACGGCGATCAGGTCCGAGATGGTGAAGAACCGCCGGTAGTTCAGCTCCGTGCGGCCCAGCCGCCACCAGGCGAGCCGGTAGTGCTGGGCCTCGCACAGCTCCGGCAGCGGCATGCCCTCCGTGCCCTCGCGCAGCGGCAGGACGCGGTCGGCCCAGCGCAGCGTGCCGCTCTCCACCCGCATCCGGGGCAGCTCCTCGTGCAGCCGCCCCCCGAGCACGGGCAGCAGCACCCGGCCGCCGCCCGCCTCCCAGTCGATGTCGAACCAGCGGGCGCGGGGCGAGCCCGGCCCGTCGCGCAGGACCTCCCAGAGCGGCTCGTTGAGCCGTACGTCGGCCGGTACGGCCATGTGGTTCGGCACGATGTCCACGACCAGCCCGAGGCCGTGCGCCCGCGCGGTGCCCGCGAGGGCGCGCAGCCCGCGCTCGCCGCCCAGCTCCTCGCGCACGGTGGCGTGGTCGGTCACGTCGTAGCCGTGCGCCGAACCGGGCACGGCCGTCAGCACGGGGCTCAGGTGCAGATGGGAGACGCCGAGCCCGGCCAGGTACGGCACGGCGCGTTCGGCGGCGGCGAAGGGGAAGTCCGGCTGGAGCTGGAGCCGGTAGGTCGAGTGAGGAGCGGCGGGGACGTCTCCACGTGTCATGCGAACGTACGTACCCGGCCGGGGCCTTTTCGTGCGTCCTGTCCGTCCCCCGGGGGCGTCCGTACGGGCTAGCTTGCGGCGATGCGTACGGCGAGGCGTACGGCGACGCGCTCCGCGATGACGACGTACCGGCTGGTGATCGGGCTGGGCGGCGGGCCGCTGCTGCCCGCGCTCTCCTTCCTCGGGCGGCTGCCGACGGCCATGTGCCAGCTCGGCACGCTGCTCCTCGTCGCCCGGACGAGCGGCAGCCTCGCGACCGCCGGGCTCGTCGGCGGGGCGCTGGCGGCGGGCCAGACGGTGGGCGGCCCGTACGTGGGGCGGCTCGCCGACCGCCTGGGGCAGCGCCCGGTGGTGCTGGCCGCCTCGCTGCTCGACGCGTGTGCCGTCGCGGCCCTCGTCGCGGCGGCGCTCGGCCGGGCGCCGACCGGCGCGCTCGTCGCCCTCGGAGCGGCGGCGGGGCTGAGCGTGCCGCAGATCGGGCCGCTCGCGCGGACCCGTACGGTCGCCCTCGCGCGGAAGGCGGGCGCCGACGAACGCACGGTCGGCGCCGCGCTCTCCCTCGAAGGGACCCTGGACGAGGCCTCGTTCGTCCTGGGCCCCGCGCTGGTCGGGGTCGCCGCGACCGTGGCGCACCCGGCGGCGGCCCTGGCGCTCGGCGCCGGGCTGCTCGCGGTGTGCGGCACGGCCTTCGCCGTCCACCCCACGGCCCGCGCGGTGGCCCCCGTACGCCAGGGGGCGGCCCCCGTACACCACGGGGCGCGGCCGCGCGGGCCGTACGCCCGGCGGGGCGCGGTCCACGCGCTGCGCGCCTCGGCCGCGCTCCAGGGCGCGATGTTCGGCGCCTGCCAGGCCGGGATCACCGCGCTGACGGAGGAGCTGGGCGCGCCGGGCCAGTCCGGGCTCGTCTACGCGGCGATGGGCGTCATGAGCGCGGCGGTCGGCCTGGCCATGGCGTCCGTGCCGCCGTCCGTGTCCCTCGCGGCCCGCCGCCGCGCCGCGACGGGCGCCGCGCTCGTGTTCGCCCTCCCGCTGCCGGCGGTGGACAGCCTGGTGGGGCTGTACGTCACGGTCGTCGTCCTCGGCAGCGCGTACGCCCCGCACCTCATCACCCTCTTCGCCCTCACCGAACGGGCCGTTCCGGCGGGCCGTCTGGGCGAGTCGATGGCGTACATGACGAGCGGCATCATCGGCGGCCAGGCCCTCGCCCTCGCCGTGAGCGGGCCGCTCGCGGAGAGCAGGGGCCCGACGGCCGCCTTCGCGGTCGCGGTCACCGCGGCGGCCTGCGCTCTGGCCCTGGCCCTGGCCTCCCGCGACCGGGACCGTCAGGACCGGGCAGGGGCTGCCCCTGGCCGCTGACCGCAGGCTGCGGCCGTCGTCGTGGCCGAGCGCGCAGTTCCCCGCGCCCCTTGAGGGCGCTCCTCGGAGCGCCCTCAGCGAGGCCGGGCCGTCTCCAGGATGCGGGGCGGGAGATACGGGGTGACGACGCGGGTGTCCCAGCCGCGGCGGCGGGCGTGGCAGGTCAGGGCGAGGATGTCGAGGTTGACAAGGGCGTCGGGGCCCCGGCCGCGGTCGGCGACCGCGTAGTGGTCGCGGTGGGTCTCCAGGGCGTCGAGCAGGGCGAGGTTGAAGCTCTCCTCGTCGCCCTCGACGAGCTGGGAGAGGAGGACGGCGGGCGGCGGGAGGAAGCCCTGGCCCTCGGCCTTCTCGGCGTCCCGCACGGCCCGTTCGGCCGCCGGCTCGGCGTCCTCGGCACGCAGATAGTCGAGGAGGGCGCGGCGGTACGAGGTGAAGGCCGCGCCCGAGCGGTCGGTGCGCAGCCGGGCGGCGCCGGAGAGGACCAGCGGCGCGAGGTCCTCGCGGACGCCGGTGACCAGTGCCGCGTTCACGGCCGCGTGCCACAGGCCCGGGCCGGCGTGGCGGCCGTCGTCGGCGGGGAAGACGAGCGTCGTGCCGTCCAGCTCCACCTCGACCTCGGTGCCGGGCTCGGCGAGGACGGTGCGGAAGAGCGCGGCGCCGAACCGCGAGGCGCGGCGCACGGTGTCGAGCTGGCCCTCGCTGCCCTCGGCGGACTCCCGGGCCCGGTACGTCACGAGGGTGATGAGCTCCTTGAAGGCGCGGGACAGGTCCACCACCCTGCCGCGGCCGGGCTTGCCGGACTTGCCGGGCGTGAGGGCGTCCCCGACGATCTCCTCGAAGATCTCCACGGCGTCCATGCTGAAGTACATGTTCAGATCGCCGGGCCGCTCGAAGGCGACGGGCCCGGCGGCCAGCTCGGCGACCGCCTCCTCGCGCCGGTCGCGGCCGAACGCGCCGACGCGGGCCCCCGCGCTCTCGAACCCGGTCACCAGGGCCCGCGGCAGGTATCCGCTCTCCACCGGCGGTTCCCAGCCCTGGTCGCGGTGGGCGAGGGCCGCCAGCGCGAGCGGCGTCAGGGGCAGCAGGTCCCGGGGGAAGGAGCCGCCGACCTCGGCCGTGTGGCGCAGCAGCGCCGTCAGGGCGTAGTCGAACTCCTCCCGGTCGCCCGCCGCGAGGGCGCGCAGGCCGCGCAGCGCGAGCGTGTCGGGGTGCTCGGGCCGCTCCACGCGGGTGAGCGCGGCGTCCAGCGCGGCGAGGGTGTCCTCCGGGGGCAGCGGCCAGGGCGCCTCGTCGTCGTCGGTGATCCCCAGCACGTACGCCATCAAGCCGGCCGCGAGTTCGGCGGCGGGCTGCCCGGCCTGCCCGATTCCGGCCGTCTCCAGGGCGAAGCGGAACGCCTCGCCGTGCCGCTGCGTGGTGCCCGTGAGCACCGTGAGGCAGAAGGCGTCGCGCCAGTCGAAGACGCTCACGGTCTCGCGCTCGCCGTCCATGTCCTGGTCGTACGACATCCCGAAGTTGACGTAGTTCAGGAAGACGTGGAAGGAGCACAGGGGGAAATAGGCGGCGAAGGCCACCATGCCGGCCGCGGCCTCCGACGCGTCGCCGAGGGCCGCCCTGGCCTCCGCCGTGTCCAGGTCGGGGTGCTGGACGGAGAGCGCGCCCAGATAGTCGCGGAACTCGTCGGCGATCATCTCCCAGTCGAAGGTCCCCATACGCCCGGCCTTCGACATGGAATTGACGGTGGACCCGATCCTGTTGATGAAGTCCTCGCGGGCCGCCGTGAGCGCCGCCTCCTCGACCTGGTGCCGCTCGATCCGCACTGCCGTACCCCCGTGTCCGTGCCGTCGTCCGCCGATGATGAACGCCGATCACCCTAAGGGGAGGGTCCGACAGCCGGGGCCCGGGCCCTCACAGCGGGCGCTGGAGCACCACCATGCCGCGGTCGGTGACGGTGACCGTCTCGCCCGCCTGCACCTTGTGCCCGCTGCCCGCGGTGTACGGCTCCTCCTGCGCGGTGTCGACGATGACCTCCCATTCGCGCCCGTGGTTGACGGGGATGACGAAGTCGAGGGCCTCGCGGTGGGCGTTGACGAGGAGGAGGAAGGAGTCGTCGGTGATCCGCTCGCCCTGGGGGCCGGGTTCGGAGATCGCGTTGCCGTTGAGGAAGACCGTGAGGGAGCGGGCCTGCGCCGCCTGCCAGTCCCGCTGGGCCATCTCCTCGCCCTCGTGCGTGAACCAGGCGATGTCGGACAGCTCGTCGTGGGTGCCCTCCATGGGGCGGCCGTGGAAGAAGCGGCGGCGGCGGAAGACGGGGTGGTCGCGGCGGAGCCAGACCATGGTGCGCACGAAGTCGCAGAACGGGTCGGCGGAACCGGAGGAGCCGGACGCGCCCGACGAGGGCCCCTGTTCGGGCCAGTGCACCCAGGACAGCTCGCTGTCCTGGCAGTAGGCGTTGTTGTTGCCCTTCTGGGTGCGGCCGAACTCGTCGCCGTGGCTGAGCATCGGCACGCCCTGGGAGAGCATCAGCGTCGCGATGAAGTTCCGCCGCTGGCGGCGGCGGAGCGCGAGGACCTCCTCGTCGTCGGTCTCGCCCTCGGCGCCGCAGTTCCAGGAGCGGTTGTAGCTCTCGCCGTCCTGGTTGCCCTCGCCGTTGGCCTCGTTGTGCTTGTGGTCGTAGCTGACCAGGTCGTTCAGGGTGAAGCCGTCGTGGCAGGTGACGAAGTTGATGGAGGCCAGGGGGCGGCGCCCGTCGTCCTGGTAGAGGTCGGAGGAGCCGGTCAGGCGCGAGCCGAACTCGGCGAGGGTGCGGGGCTCGCCGCGCCACAGGTCGCGGACGGTGTCGCGGTAGCGCCCGTTCCACTCGGTCCACAGCGGCGGGAAGTTGCCGACCTGGTAGCCGCCCTCGCCGACGTCCCAGGGCTCGGCGATCAGCTTGACCTGGCTGACGACGGGGTCCTGCTGCACCAGGTCGAAGAACGAGGAGAGCCGGTCGACCTCGTGGAACTGCCGGGCCAGGGTGGCGGCGAGGTCGAAGCGGAAGCCGTCGACGTGCATCTCGGTGACCCAGTAACGCAGCGAGTCCATGATGAGCTGAAGGACGTGGGGACTGCGCATCAGCAGTGAATTCCCCGTGCCCGTCGTGTCCATGTAGTAGCGCGGATCGTCCGCGAGCCGGTAGTACGAGGCGTTGTCGAGCCCCCGGAAGGAGAGCGTGGGACCGAGGTGGTTGCCTTCCGCCGTGTGGTTGTAGACGACATCGAGGATGACCTCGATCCCGGCCTGGTGCAGGGCGCGCACGGCGTGCTTGAACTCCAGCACCTGCTGCCCCCTGTCGCCCCAGGAGGCGTAGGCGTTGTGCGGGGCGAAGAACCCGATCGTGTTGTATCCCCAGTAGTTCACGAGTCCCGCGTCGGCGAGCCGGTTGTCGGTGACGAACTGGTGCACCGGCATCAGCTCCAGCGCCGTCACGCCCAGCTCCGCCAGGTGCGCGATGACCGCGGGGTGCGCGAGCGCCGCGTACGTGCCGCGCAGGTCGTCGGGCAGCTCGGGGTGGAGCATGGTGAGGCCCTTCACATGGGCCTCGTAGAGCACGGTGCGGTGGTAGTCCGTCCGGGGCGGGCGGTCGTCGGCCCAGTCGAAGTACGGGTTGACGACGACCGAGGCCGCGGTGTGCGGGGCGGAGTCCAGGTCGTTGCGGCGCTCGGGGGCGTCGAAGTGGTAGCCGTAGACCGCCTCGTCCCAGTCGATGTCGCCGCTGACGGCCTTCGCGTACGGGTCGAGGAGCAGCTTGGCGCTGTTGCACCGCTGGCCCCGCTCGGGCGCGTACGGGCCGTGCACGCGGAAGCCGTAGCGCTGGCCCGGCATCACGCCCGGCAGATAGGCGCGCCGGACGAAGCCGTCGGACTCACGCAGCTCCACGGCCGTCTCGGAGCCGTCCTCGTGCAGCAGGCACAGCTCGATCCGCTCGGCCGCCTCGGAGAACACGGCGAAGTTCGTCCCCGCGCCGTCGTACGTGGCGCCCAAGGGGTACGCCTGTCCCGGCCAGACCTTCATGGGTGCGTCTCTCCCCGCTCGTCGTCTCCGGGTGGGTACCCGGTGGCCCCTGCCGCGCCCGTAGCACCGCAGCATCCTTGCGCAGCCGTGGCCCGCCGGGCGAACCCCTGCGTCCTCTTCCCCTCCGTATTCCCCCGCGCGGCCGTACGGGCGGATGTACGAGCAAGGGAAGTTGACGGGGGTTCCGGGTGTACGCCGTCCGGGGGCGCAGTAGTCTTCCTTGATCGAACAATGGGGCGCGGAAGGCGGTGCGCAGTTGGGCTCGGGAGGGCTTGAACTCCCCCCAGGCGACGGCGGCGAAGGGGGCGAGGGCGATCGCGGCGCGACGGGGACCGGGACAGGGGAGGCCGGGGCCGAGGGCGGCCTCGGAGAGCGGCAGCCGGGCACCGTCCCGCTGGCGCGCCCGATGGAGATAGGCGCCGACCTCTACTGGGGAGCGGACGCCTGGTCGGAGGTGCGCACCCGCGCGCAGCGCGCGGGCCGGGCCTACATCTGGCTGAACCTGGTCGAACAGCGGCTGCGGGCCGTCGTCGCGGCCGTGCTGCGCCCGATCTACGAGCCGGTGCACGGCGAGGAGTGGGTCATCGCCGCGGCGGGGCCCGCGGGGCAGGAGTGGGTGCAGCGCGCCGTGGCCGTGCGGGAGGTGAGCCGCCGCAAGGGCTATCTGCTCGACCCCGCCGACGACAACATCCTCTCCTTCCTCACCCTGCCGCAGCTCCGGGAGCTGATGGTGCAGCACTGGCCCTGCTTCGAGCCGTACTTCGAGGACCGCCGGGACGTCGAGCTGGCGCTGGACGAGCTGGAGGTCGCGCGCAGCGCCGTCGCGCGCAACCGCGCGCTGTCCGAGACGGTGCTCGCGCAGGCCGAACGGATGTGCGCGCGGCTGCTGGACCTGCTGGGCGCCTCGCGCGAGGACGCGCCGTCCGGCGGGCGGCTGCCGGTGGACGCGGTCGAGGAACTGGTGGGGGACCGGTTCGCGGACGTCGTGAGCGTGCACGCGGACCGGGTGCGGCTCCAGCGGCAGCTTCCCGCCGAGGACCTGTTCGCGGGGGCGCGGCGGCTGGACGCGATGGGGATAGGGCTCAATCTGTTGGTGCAGAACTACAGCGGGCGCCGTCTGGTGCGGCTCGCCGAGTCGGGCTGCCGGGTGCGGCTGCTCTTCCTCAACCCGGCCAGCAGCGCGGTGCGGCGCCGCGAGCGCGAACTCGGCCTGAAGAAGGGCGAGCTGAGCCGTTCCGTGGAGACGAACATCCTCCATATGCGCCGGGTGCGCTCGCGACTCCGGGACACCGGCGCGTTCGAGATCCACGTTTTCGACGAGACGCCGCGCTTCACGGCGTACATGGTCGACGGGGACGGCGCCGACGGGCTCGCGGTCGTGCAGTCGTACCTGCGGCACATGCGGGGGATGGAGGCGCCCGTGCTCGTGCTGCGCGGCGGCTCCCGCGACCTGGTGCAGGAGCAGGGCTCCGCCGCCCGCGCGAAGCCGCTGGACGAGACGGAGAACGGGCTCTTCCCCGTCTACCGCGAGGAGTTCGAGTCCTTCTGGACGGATTCGCGCCCGGTGTCCTGAGAGCCGGTGTCCTGAGCCCGGTCTCCTGAGACCGGTGCCCTGAGAGAGCCCGCCCGCCGCCACGGCGGGTTCTCTTGTGCCGGTTGTGCGAGACGAACCGTCTCGTCTATCTTACGGATATGCCCACCGCACCGCGCCGCAGCGCGCACATCGCCATGTTCAACATCGCCGCCCCCGGCCACGTCCACCCCGGCCTGGAGGTCGTCCGCGAGCTGGTCGCGCGGGGTCACCGGGTGAGTTATGCGATTCCGGACGCCATGGCCGACCTCGTCGCCTCGACGGGCGCCGAGCCGCGTCCGTACACCTCGACGCTGCCCTCCGACGACCCCGCGGACTGGGGCTCGGGCCCGCTCGACAACATGCGGCCGTTCTTCGACGACGCCGTCCAGGCCCTGCCCCAGCTCGAAGTCGCGTTCGAGGGTGACGTGCCGGACCTCGTCCTGTCGGACTCGACCTCGTACCCGGCCCGGGTCCTCGCGCGGCGCTGGGGCGTCCCGCAGATCCAGCTCACGCCGCACATGGTGGCGTGGGAGGGCTTCGTCATGGAGGACATCAATCCCGAGTACGCGCAGATGAAGCGCTCGGAGGAGGGCAAGGCCTACTTCGCCGCGTTCCGCTCCTGGCTGGACGAGCAGGGCGTCGATCTGGACGTCGAGGAGTTCACCGGCGTCCCCGAGCGCTCGCTCGTGCTGATCCCCAGCGCGATGCAGCCGAACGCGGAGCTGGTCGACCGCGAGCGGTACACGTTCGTGGGCACCTGCGGCAGGACCGAAGGGCGCGGGGAGGAGTGGCGGCGCCCGGCGGCGGCAGAGGGGAAGCGGCTGCTGCTGGTCTCGCTGGGCTCCACGTTCACCAACGAGCCGGAGTTCTACCGCGCCTGCCTCCAGGCCTTCGGCGACCTGCCCGGCTGGTACGTGATCCTCCAGATCGGCAAGCACGTCACCCCCGAGGACCTCGGTCCGCTGCCCGGCAATGTGGAGACCCACCCCTGGGTGCCGCAGCTCGCGATCCTGGAGGAGGCCGACGCGTTCGTGACCCACGCGGGCATGGGCGGCAGCCAGGAGGGCCTCGCCACCGGCACCCCGATGATCGCCGTCCCCCAGGCGGCCGACCAGTTCATGAACGCCGGCATCCTGGAGGGGCTCGGGGTCGCCCGCCACGTACCGAAGGAAAAGGCCACGGCGGACGCGCTGCGTGCTTCGCTGGCCGAGCTGACGTCTTCTCCGGAGACCACGAATCGCCTCGCGGAGTTGCGCCGCGCCACGACAGAAGAGGGCGGCGCCCCCCACGCCGCGAACCTCATCGAGGCGACCTTGCGATAGCGGCGCCCACCGATGCGCCGTGCCCGGACTTCGGGGCTGGGTTCGGGATGCCTCGTGCTGTGCTTCGCGGGCTGCGGCTGCGCCGTGGCTTGTCGCGCAGTTCCCCGCGCCCCTGAGGGGGCAGGCCCCGAGGTGTCGTGACCGGTCGCGCCCGCGCGGCGGAGCCGCACATCAAGCACAGGCTCGCGCCCCTTAACGGGCAAGCCCCGAGGTCGGGTGCGGGGATCTTGGGGGTGCGTCAGGGCAGGGTGGATGCGAGGCCGGTCAGGAGGGCCGATAGGCCTGTGGTGAAGAGGGTGTCGAGGGAGAGGTCGTAGCCCTCTTCTCCGAGTGACGCGAGCCAGCGGCTGTACGAGGGGTACGCGTCCGGCGTGACCAGGCCCGCCATCTCCCGCTCCTGGCCCGCCAGCCACTCGTCCTCCGTCATGCCGGAGGCCGCCTCGGCATGGGCCTCGCGCTCCAGATGGACGGCGAGGCCCTGCACGTACCCGTACAGCAGCACGTTCACGTCGAACATCCGCGAGGGCGGCAGCCCCAGGCCCTCCAGGGCGCCGAGGATCCAGTCCGAGTACGCCAGGACGTTCGGCGCCATCAGCGGGCGGTTGATCGGGCCCGCGTGGGCGAGCCAGGGGTGCGCGCGGTGCAGCTCCCACAGCGCCCGTGCCCCCGCCTCCAGCCGGTCGCGCCAGAACTCCGGTGCGGGGCGGGGGAGTTCCAGCTCCCCGTACACCGCGTCGGTCATCAGCCGTACGAGATGGTCCTTGCCCTCGACATGGCGATAGGGCGACATCGCGGCCGTACCGAGCCGCGCGGCGACGGCGCGCATCGAGAGCGCCCCGAGCCCCTCCGCGTCGGCGAGCGCGACGGCGGCGCGCACGACGCGCTCCCGGCTCAGCTCCCGGCCCATCTCCCCCTCCGCGCGGCGCGGGGGAGTGGGAGCCGCCTGCCGCCGCACTCGGCTCCGCTCCGCGACCACCGTGCCCACCCGTGGCCGGGCCGTGACCGTGCCCTCCTGGCGCAGGGCCGTGAGGGCCTTGGTCGCTGTGGCCAGCGCGACGTTCCATTCCGCCGCGAGCCGCCGGGTCGAGGGGACGCGCTCGCCGGGGGCGAGTTCGCCGTCCTCGATCCGCCGCCGGATCTCCGCCGCGATCCGTAGATACGGCGGTGTGATCTCCGTCACCAGCATCCCCTCTCGGTGGCTGTACTAGCACAGAGGCTAGCGGCGACGAGGGCGGCGGCCCGCCGCGCTGACCTAGTACAGGGCAAGGGAAACCGCACTTGGCGGCCGCACGCGTACGCCGTACGTTCGAAGCATTCAGCGATTTGGGAGGCAGTCATGAGGACCGTACTCATCTCCGGTGCCGGCGTCGCCGGGCTCACCGCCGCGTACTGGCTGCGTCGCCGCGGCTTCGCTCCGACCGTCGTCGAGCGCGCCCCCGCCCTCCGGCCCGGCGGACAGGCCCTCGACGTGCGCGGCGTCGCGCTCGACGTACTGGAGCGGATGGACCTGCTGGCGGAGGCGCGCGCCCTGCGCACCCGGATGCGGGGCATGTCGATGGTGGACGGCGAGGGGAACGAGCAGTGGCGCTCGACCGAGGTCGCGCTCAGCAGCGGGCGGCTCGACGGCGGGGACATCGAGCTGCTGCGCGACGACCTGACCGCGCTGCTGTACGAACGGGCGCGGGACGGCGCCGAGTTCGTGTTCGGCGACCACCTCACCGCGCTCACCCTCGACGAGCACGGCGCGCATGCCGAGTTCGCGCACGGCGCTCCGCGCACGTTCGACCTCGTCGTCGGCGCGGACGGGCTGCGCTCGGCGACCCGGCGGCTCGCGTTCGGGCCCGAGGGCGGCTTCCTCCACCCCCTCGGCCAGCACGTCGCGGTCTTCAGCTCGGACAACTTCCTCAAGCTGGAGGACTGGCAGGTGTGGATGCAGCACGAGGGCGCGGGCTACTGCGTCTATCCCGCCCGCGGCAACGCCGAGCTGCGCACCACCATCGGCTTCACGGCGGAAGGCCCCGAGGAGTACGACCACCGGGACACGGACGCCCAGAAGGCGCTGCTCGCCGCGCGGCTCGGGCACCTCGGCGGCGATGTGCCCCGGCTGCTGGAGGCGATGCGCGAGGCGCCGGACTTCTTCTTCGACGTGATGGCCCAGGTGCGGATGGAGAGCTGGGTGACGGACCGCGCCGCGCTCGTCGGCGACGCGGGGTACTGCCCCTCGCCGCTCTCGGGACAGGGCTCCAGCCTGGCGCTGGTCGGCGCGTACGTCCTCGCGGACGAGCTGGGGAAGGCCCCGGAGGGCGGTCAGGGGGCGGCCCTGGCGCGGTACGACGCGCGGATGCGGCCCTTCGTCGCGCTCAACCAGGCGCTCGCCACCGAGAATCCGGGCCACGGCCCCTCGGAGGAGTCCATGGAGCGGGCCAAGAACGCGATCGACCTGGGGCCGCTGTCATAGCCGCCGCATAGAGTGCGGCACATGACCTCCTACGCGGCGCTGTTGCGCGGCATCAATGTCGGAGGGCACCGGAAGGTGCCGATGGCCGAGCTGCGCGAGCTGATCGCGGGGCTCGGCTGGACCGATGTGCGCACGTACCTCCAGAGCGGGAACGCCGTCTTCGTCACCGACGAGGCGGACCCGGGCCCGGCCCTGGAGCGGGCCATCGCCGGGCACTTCGGCTTCGAGGTGCGCTGCCTCGTGCGGACGCACGAGGAGCTGCGGGAGGTCGCCGCGGCCTGCCCGCTGCCCGTCGCCGAGCTGGACCCGGCCAAGGTGCTGGTCCTCTTCCTGGAGGACGAGCCGCCGCCGGACCGCTTCGCGGGGATCGACGCGGGGGCGTACGCGCCGGACGAGTTCCACCTCGTGGGCCGCGCGGTGTACTGCTACTTCCCGCAGGGGATGGGCCGCAGCAAGCTCCCCGACGCGCTCGGCCGGGTCCGCCCCGCCCTGGTCTCCACAGGCCGCAACTGGCGCACGGTGCAACGGCTGATCGAGCTGACGAGCTGACGGGCTGATGAGCTGAGTGAGCTGACGGGCTGAGTGAGCTTGTCGAGTTGATCGAGCTGAGCAAGTTGGTCCGGTGTGAGGGGATTTCTGTGAAGTGACGCACGTTGCGTGCGTCACACCTGTCCAATCGGCTTGAGCCGGGGCCCGCGTATCAGACAGGGTTTCGAAACTGGATCGGGTTTGTGAAGGGATCCTTCACAAACCCCTGTGTCCCCCCACCACTTCGGAGGCTCCCTCGGCATGGCAAATCACGTGTCCCGTAACAAGAAGCGCCGGATATCCCTGGCGATCGGCGCCGCTGTCGCCGTCGCCGGCGGTGCGACGCTGCTGACACTCCCCGCGGGCGCGTCCCCGGCCGAGGGCACCGTCTACGGCGCCGACGCGAAGGACGCGGTCAAGGGCAGCTACATCGTGATGCTCAAGGACGGCTCCGGCGCCCCCGGCATCAAGGCCGCGGCGAACGGCGAGGACCTCGCGGAGGAGTACGGCGGCAAGCTCAAGCGCGCCTACAAGTCCTCCGTCAACGGCTTCTCCGCCTCCGGCCTCAGCGCCCAGGAGGCCCGCCGCCTCGCCGCGGACGACAAGGTCGACAAGGTCGTCCAGAACCAGCGCTTCACCATCACCGGCACCCAGAGCAACCCGCCGTGGGGCCTGGACCGGATCGACCAGGCGAAGACCACGCTCAACAAGAAGTACACCTACCCGGCCGGCGCGGGCGCGGGCGCCACCGCCTACGTCCTCGACACCGGTGTCCGCATCGGCCACAAGGACTTCGGCGGCCGTGCGTCGTACGGCTTCAACGCGTTCGACGGCAGCAAGAAGGCCAACGACAAGCAGGGCCACGGCACCCACGTCGCGGGCACCGTCGCGGGCGGCAAGTACGGCGTCGCGAAGAAGGCCAAGGTCGTCGCGGTCAAGATCCTCAACGACAACGGCTCGGGCACCACCGAGTCCGCCGTCGCGGGCATCGACTGGGTCACCAAGAACCACAAGGGCCCCTCGGTCGCCAACATGAGCATCGGCGGCCCGAAGGACGCGGCGATGGACGCGGCCCTGAAGAAGTCGATCGCCTCCGGCGTCACCTACGCCGTCTCGGCGGGCAACGAGAGCCGGGACGCCTCCTCGCAGAGTCCCGCCCGCGTCAAGGAGGCGCTCACCGTCGCCGCCAGCGACAAGGCCGACAAGCAGGCCGACTTCTCGAACTACGGCAAGCTCGTCGACCTCTACGCCCCGGGCGTCAACATCGTCTCGCTGAGCAACAAGAGCAACACCGGCACGGCGACCATGTCCGGCACCTCGATGGCCTCGCCGCACGTCGCGGGCGCCGCCGCGCTCTACGTCGCCGGGCACAAGACGGCGACCCCGGCGCAGGTCGCCTCGGCCCTCACCAAGGGCGCCACCAAGGGCGCCATCAAGAACCCGAGCGCGGGCACGCCGAACAAGCTGCTGCGCGTCGTGAAGTAACACCCGGCTCTTCCGAGGGCCCCGGCCGCCGCGTCCTTCCCCCACGGGGCGCGGCGGCCGTCCTCGTGCTCATGCCGTTCCGGCCCGCGGCGTGACGAACGCCCGCAGCGCGTCCTTCGGGGAGTCCGTGCGGACCGCCAGGGAGAACAGGCGGGCCCCGGCGAGGCTCAGCACCAGGGCGCAGGCGACGATGATGCCGGCGCTGGTCAGCATGTCGCCGGTGGTCGTCTCCTGGGTGATGTACTGCAGCGGGACGAGGATCGCCGAGAACGGCGGGACCTTGCTGACGACGTCCACCCAGGCCGCGCCCGGCTGCTGCAGGGCGACGACGCCCACCAGGAACGTCAGCATGTTGATGAGCTGGAGCGGCACCGTCACGCTCGGCACGTCGTCCGGCTTGCGCATCATCGCGCCGATGCCGCCGTAGATGACGCCCATGAACAGGAAGCCCAGCAGATACCAGAGCAGCACGATCCAGCCGATGCCGAGCACGATGTCGAAGGTGGATCTGTCGCCGCTGGCGAGCAGCAGGCCGAGGGCGGCACCCGCCATCGCGCCGGTCTGCACGAGCCCGGCGACCCCGGCGCCGATCACCTTGCCCCAGAGCAGGGAGAGCGGCTTGATCTTGGGCAGCAGCAGATCGACGACGCGGTTACCCTTCTCCTCCATCATCGCCTGGGTGACGGCCGAACTCATGCCGACGATCTGGCCGAAGAGCAGCACCACGACCAGGTAGCCGATCATGGAGCGGGAGACGTCCTCGGAGTCGTCGTGCACCGCCTTGAGGTGGACGGCCGGTGCCTTCTCCCCGGAGCCGTCGCTGAGCAGCGCGAGCTGGAGCCGGGCCGTGACGCTCTCCAGCTCGGAGAGCTGCGAACTCTCGTACACCTTGCCGTCGATGGCGCGGGGCTTGAGCGTGACGACGAGCGGTCGGTCCTCGGTGGGCGTGGCCCCGGCGGGCGCCGCGCTCACGTCGTTGTCCGGCAGCAGCTTGGCGTACTGCTCGACCTGCGCGGGCTTCGCCCCGGCGACCGCGACCTCGGGGTGGTCGCCGCCGCCCCCACCGATGATCTTCGGGACGAAGATCAGGCCCGCGATGATCAGCACGCTGAATCCGATGCTCATCAGCGCCGTACGGGAGAACGTCCGGGTCCTGATCTCCCGGGCCAGGACGAGGCCCAGGGTGGTCAGGGCCCCGGTGCGCTCACTGCTCCTCGTCGCCGTCATCGCTGCTCACCTCCGCGAAGACATCGCTCAGGGTCTGGCGGCGCCGGGAGAACTCGGTGACGTCGCCGAACCGGAGGCACTCGCGCAGCACCCGCGCCGAGCTGTCCGTGTCGCACGGCACCGCGAAGGTGGTGCCGTGCAGCAGCCGGGCGCCCGGCACGGCCGCCGCCAGCTCCTCGGCCCCGGGCGCGCTGCCGTCGCCGAAGGTCACCATGGCCACGGCGCCGCCGCGGTCGCGGAGTTCGTCGACCGGGCCCTCGGCGACCACCCGGCCGTCCTTGAGGATCACGGCCCGCTCGCAGATGCTGTCCACGAGGTCGAGCTGGTGGCTGGAGAAGAAGATCCCCGTGCCGCGGCCCGCCGCCTCGTGGAGGATCTCCGACATCGCGGTCACGGCCGCGCGGTCGAGCCCGGAGAACGGCTCGTCGAGGATCACCATGCGCGGGCCGCCCAGCAGCGAGGCGATGAGCTGGACGCGCTGCTGGTTGCCGAGGCTGAGCGTGTTCAGCTTCGACGCGCGGTACTGGCCGATCGCCAGCCGCTCGATCCACGCGGCGACCTCGTCACGGGCCTCGGCCTTGGGCATCCCGTAGAGCCGCGCGAGGTAGACGAGCTGCTGTTCGACCTTCATGTCGGGGTAGAGGCCGCGCTCCTCCGGCATGTAGCCGATCGCGGCGCGGAAGGCGTCGCTCACCTCCTCGGAGCCGACGTGCACCTGGCCCTCGTCCGGGTGGAGGAGACCGGTGATGATGCGGATCGAGGTGGTCTTGCCGGAGCCGTTGTTGCCGACGAAGCCGGTGATGGTGCCCTGCGGGACGGTGAAGCTGACCCGGTCGAGGGCCACGCGTTCGCCGAAGCGCTTGGTGACGTCGATGACCCGCAGGTCGCTGTCACGGCGCGCAGAGTCCGCGCCCGTGTCCGGGTCCGCGGCGGGCCCGGCCCGCTCGCCCGTCGTGCTGGTCCGGTCGGTCAGGGACGTCATCGGGCTCCTTTCTTCTTCCCCCACGCGATGGCGGTGACGGCGGAGATCGCCGCCGCCGTGCCCAGGCTGGTCAGCCAGACGGTTCCGGTCAGCCCGTCGTCGCCCCGGTAGGTCGCGAGGAGGATGGGGGTGGTCAGGACGAGGACGAAGACGAACCAGAGAGCTGTGCTGCGTGTCATGGTGATCCCCTCACTCGGTCGGCTCGGCAGCGGACTCGGACGCGGACGGCGCGCGCGCCACGTACCAGTCGAACGGCTGGCCGGGCTGTCGCAGCGTCTCGACGGCGGCGAATCCGGCCTCGGTCAGGCACCGTTCCACCTCGTCGGCCTCCAGCAGCAGCACGTCCTCGGCGAAGTCCACCTTCTCGCCGTGCACGCTGATCGTGGTGGCCGAGGTCAGCACGGTGCGCACGGGGTCGAGGGCGAGCCGTATCTCGAACGGATGGCCCTCGGCCGTACGGGACGCGAAGGGGCTGGCCTGGAGCATCAGCCGGTAGGTGTCGGCCGAGTAGTACTCCAGGCACAGCACCCCGCCGGGTCTGAGCCGCCCGGCGGCGCCGCGCAGCGCGGCGCGCAGCTCGTCCCGGTCGCGGCAGCAGGCCAGCGAGCCGAGCGTGCTGTACGCGGCGTCGAAGCTGCCGCCGGTGGGGACGGGGGTGCGGAAGTCGGCCTGGATCAGGGTCACGTTCTGCGGCACGCCCTTGGCCCGGAAGCCCTCCAGCATGTGCGGGGAGTTGTCCACCCCGGTCAGGGTGCGGACCAGGGGCGCGAGGGGCTCGGCGATCCGGCCGGTGCCGACGCCGAGTTCGAGCACGTCCTTGCCCGCGACCCGGTCGCGGAGGAAGTCCACGGTGTCCCGGGCGGGTATCGGGTCGCTGAGCAGGATGTCGTAGACGGAGGAGACCGCGCTGCCGTACTGGACGTCGCTCATGGGTTCACCGGCTCGTAGTCGGAGATCAGGTCGTACTTGGGGTCCTCGCTGTGGTCGTAGCCCGAGTACCGGACCAGCATGAGCTGGAGCAGCGGATGGCCGGGTTCCGGGGTGAGCCGGGCGCGGACGAAGTCGAGGATGATCCCGTAGGAGGCCTTGCGGGCGTCCGCGTGCATGGGGTTGTTGCTGTGCGGGTTGCTGTTGAGGGTCGAGGCCACATCGAAGATGCTCTTCTCGATACGGCGCCCGGGAAACCACACGGCGTGCGCGGCGCGCCGCGGCTGGACCTCGAAGACGGACCGCCACTCGGTGTGGGAGGTCTTGTCCTCGCTGGCCAGCCGGTAGAGGAAGTGCTGGTCCTCGACGGCCGGCTCGGGGGCGAAGAAGCGCCAGTTGGGGATGAGGATCCCGGTTCTGTCGAACTTCCTGAGCCGGTCGTAGCTGCGGTCGGGGTGCTGGGAGACGACCGTGACGAGGAACCACGCCGCGAACGTCCCCTGGAGCACCCGGTCGACGGTCCTGCTCATGCCGCCTCCCGTACGTGCGTGGCCGCGAGGGCCTTCTCCAGGTGGGCCGCGGTGCGCGGGGCGTGCTCCGCCGAGCCCAGGATCGACAGGTGCGAGGCCCCGGCCAGGGTCTCGCTGGAGCCGCCGTCGGCGCCCGAGCGCGCGTACTCCTCGTACAGCGCGCGCTGTTCGGGCGCGTCGCCGACGGTCGCCTCGGCGGCGAGCACGCTCACCGGCATCTCCAGGGCGTCGAGGGGACGGCCGCCGTCGAGCATGAACGCGTACGCGTACCCCCACTCGCGGCGGCTGGCGCGCCACGCGGAGGCGGAGGACAGCTCCCAGCCCAGTGCCCGCCGGTACGGGCTGTCGTCCGCGTACGAGAGCAGGGAGCGGCGGTCCAGGAGGAGGGCGCCGCCGCACTGGATGGACAGCGGCGCGAGGCGGACGGTGAGGTTGGTGTTGTTGGCCCCCGCGCGCTGGGTGCGGCTCTCGCGCAACTGCCGGGGGTGCATGGGGTCGATCAGCACGAGCCCGCGCACGGTCTCCGGGAGCCGCGTCGCCGCGCGGTGCGCGAGATAGCCGCCGAGCGAGTGCCCGGCCAGCACGCAGTCGCCGTCCACGGCCTCGCCCAGGACGTCGACGAGGTCGCCGACGCTCTCCTCGAAGCAGTAGTCCTCGGCGCACCGGCGCAGCGAACGCCGGTACCCCGCGCGGTCGTAGAGCACCACCCGCAGGTCCGGGTCCAGGTGGTCGAGCACGAGCAGCCACGCGAGCGAGCTGCTGAGCAGGCCCGCGTCGAGCACGAGGGTGTCGGCGCCGGGGGCGCCCTCCCGTACGTGGTAGCTGATGATGTTGCCGCTGGAGCAGGTGAGCTGGCGGTGGGCGAGACCGCCGGTGGCGCGCTTGGCGCGGGCGTCCGCGTAGAGCTGGTATGTGACGCCGACGGCGCCCGCCGCGGCGAGCGCGCCGAGGGTCATCCTGGTGAAGCCGGAGCTGGAGCGGGAATCGGAGCTCATCGGCCGGTGACCTCCCGTCGTACGGGCGTTCCCACGGAGCCGTCCCTGCCGCCCTTGGCCAGCACCCGGATGCAGGGGTACGTGGAGACGAACGCCCAGGCGAACCGGGAGAGGCCCATGAAGCGGGCGTTCGCCAGGTGGAAGCCGCCCATCACGGCCAGCCCGGCGTCCATGTACTTCCCGCGCCGGAGCAGCAGCAGCGGGAACCCGCTCTCCAGCGCGAGCACCACATGGCAGATCGCCCGGGACGCCGCGGGGTACTTCGAGAGCTGCTCGAAGAACCACTGGTCGCCGTAGGTCTGGGTGCGCATGATCTTGACGAGCGCGTCGCCGCTGCGCCAGCGGTGGCCGGGCAGCTTGGCCCAGCCGGACGCGCCGTACGAGAGCACGGCCTGGGCGCCGATGAACTGGACGGCGGCCGTGCGCGAGGCCTCGGTGCCGCCCGCGCGGCCGAGCGCCGCCGTCGTCTGGACGAGGAAGGCGACCTGGTCCGAGCCGTCCGTGCCGAAGAAGTGCCGCGGATAGATGGCGAGCTGGGTCGCCGAGAGATACGCGTCGCACGCCAGCCGGAGCCCGTTGCTGCGGACCGGCAGCACGAGCAGCGCGGCGGCCACGGCCCGGGAGCCGTGGATGGCCTGCGTCACGGGCTCCTTCGCGACGCGGTCCATGAGCGAGCGGAGGAAGCGGGACTTGGTGGGGAACTGGTGGCGGAGGTACTGCCAGTCGTTGAGACCGCCGGGCTCTCGGTCGGACCTGCGTGCCATGTACTCAAGACTGCTCAAGAGATGGGTGACGGCGCTCAGCCTCTCCGCTGTTTCGAGAGGCCGAGCGCTTGCCAACTCAAGAGGTCTGCGAAGACGAGACCACATTGCTCTGTTGGCTACCTCTTGTCAGGACGCTACGGCTTTACCCACGGCTGCTCCGGCACTGGCGGCGGCCACGAGAGCACCGCACACCTTTGCGCCGGAGACGACTCCCGCGACGAACGCGGCGGGTGTCGCCATGACGGGGACGCCTGCGGGAAGGGCATGTGCCGCCTGACCCGCATTCACCTTTGCCAGCAATGCGCCGTTGACATTTCCGTGAATCGGCATGATCCATCCTTCACGTTTCGCGATGGGACCGTTCGAGGAACACGCGGAAGACAGAGCGATAAACCGTGCTCCGGTGCCGGCGTGATTACTTGTTGGCTGCCTCGTACGCCACATATGCGGCGCCCGTGACGGCCCCGGCGCCCACGACCGCACCGGCCGCCTTGGCCAGACCGGCGCCGATGGCCGGGGTCGTGGGGCACGCGATGGTGAACGTGGCCATGATGGGGGCCACTTCACCCGGGCTCACGCTGACGGGCACAAAACCCGAAAGCGCGGCATTCTGGTTCACCTTTTCCAGCAGCATCAGAACCTCCGTGCTCGATTCGGAATCGCGGGGCTCCAGACACCTTGGTCCAGACAAAAGGCGCGCTCCGTACCGCTTTGCCGAACGCGGTGGTCAACCCCGTGGCATGACGGCGCAACAGGGGGTCCATTTGGTCAAGGAGCGCTGATGAATCCCCCGTAGCGCGGTTCGATGCTAGCCAGAGAAATCGCGCCGTGTCCATGGCCGAAACTTTCTTCTCTTGCGACCCTCGTTCAAGTCCCGTGGCAAAGCCAGGGAAAAGCGAAGGTAAAAGAATGAGTTGATCAAAAGGGGACAGAGGGGCCGCTTCGGGGTGGCTCCGGGCCCCGGGGGCATCCAGGAGAACTTAGGCTAGGCTTACCTCATGTCGCCTCGCTCCACGCATCTGACCGTCGAGAAGCTCCGCGCCGGGTACCCCGGTCATCTCGCCGTGGACGGGGTGGACCTCTCCGTCCCCGCCGGGGACGTCGTCGCGATCGTCGGCCCCAACGGCTGCGGGAAATCCACCCTGTTGCGGACCGTCGCACGGCTGCACCAGCCGGAGTCCGGCGCCGTGCGGGTCGGGGACGAGGACGTCTGGCGGCTCAGGCCGCGCGACGCCGCGCGCCGCATCGCGCTGCTCCCGCAGTCGCCGCAGGCACCGGAGGCCATCACCGTCGCCGGGCTCGTACGGTACGGACGCCACCCGCACCAGGGGCTGTTCCGGCAGTGGTCGAGGGACGACGAGGACGCGGTCGCCGAGGCGCTGGAGGCCACCGGCACCGCCGGACTCGCCGACCACCGCCTCGACCACCTCTCCGGGGGCCAGCGGCAGCGCTGCTGGCTGGCGATGGTGCTGGCCCAGCGCACGCCGATCGTGCTGCTCGACGAGCCGACCAGCGCGCTCGACCTCGGGCACGCGGTCGAGGTCCTCGCGCTGGTCCGCGAGGTCGCGTCCGCCGGGCGGACCGTCGTCATGGTGCTGCACGATCTCGCGAGCGCCGCCCGCTACGCGGACACGCTCGTCGCCATGAACGCCGGCGAGGTCGCTGCGCGGGGCCCCGCCGGGGAGGTCCTCACCTCCGACCTCGTGCGGACGTTGTACGGGGTGGACGCCGACATCCTCTCGGCCCCAGGAGACGGCTCCCCGGTAGTGGTCCCCCACGCGACGCCGAGCTAGCCCCTGCTGCGGCGCAGAGGACCCGCGCCCCGGAAAGAGCAGGCCCCCTGCTTCTCCCTGCTGCGCTTGGGAGGTCTGCCATTGGGGGTACCCCCTGCTCGAAGAGCTTGGGGGAGCAGGGCCGGCAAGCGCAGCCCTCTTCGCCGGGTGCCCCGCGATGAGGGCTGGGTTCGGGGTGCCCCGGGCTGTGCTTCGCAGGCTGCGAGCGCGTCGTGGCCGGGCGCGCAGTTCCCCGCGCCCCTGATGGGGCAAGCCCCGATGTGTTGTGACCGGGCGCGCCCGCGCGGCGGAGCCGCATATCGGGCACAGGCCCGCGCCCCTTAGAGAGAAGGGGCAAGCCCCGCTGTGTGGTGACGGGGGCCGGGAATTGTTGACGGGCTGCGGTAATTGCTGGCATGCTCCATTGTCGTGAGCACCCACCGCAATCTCGTAGCGCGCCTGCACGTCGATCTGCGACGTCACGCCAGCGCCATTTGTGCCTGCCGTTGCGCCTGAGGCGCACGCCGCTCACTTCTCACCTCTTCCTCCGCATCGCCGCTGCTCACGGCAGTGGCCCGTGCGTTGAGTCCCGCGCGGAGCGCATTTCCTGAATTCGGCCTGCCCGAATTCTCGCGTTCCCGCGTCGCAACGGAAGGCACCCGTGCGTCAATTCCCCTTTTCCGTCCCCCGAAGAGAATTCCTCGCCCTCGCGGGCGGCGTCGGAGCCGGCGCGTTCAGCGCCGGGTGCGGCACCGCCGCCGGGCGGGACGGCGTTCCCGCGACCACCATCCGCTACCAGGGCTGGGCCGGCACCGTCACGCCCGCCGAACTCGCCGAGGATCTCGGCCTGAAGCGCGAGGGTCTCGACTCCGGCGAGGCCGCCGAGGTCGAGCGGATCGCGCTGCCGCCCGTCAACACCGAACAGGCCCTGCGCAAGGGCCGTATCGAGGTCGCCGTCCTCGGTGACCTCATGCGCGACAAGGCCCTCGAACGCGGCGGCATCCGCCCGCTCTTCGACGACCACCGCCTCCTCGGCACGTTCAGCGCGGGCACCTATGTGATGGCCGACCGCTTTCTCGACCGGCATCCGCGCGTGGCCCGCGCGTTCGTGACCGGCGTCGCGCGTGCCCTCGAATGGGCCCGGCGCACGCCCCGCGAGCAGGTCGTCGCGCGCATGGTCCGCATCGTGGAGCGCCGCGACCGCAGCGAGGACACGGCCCCGCTCCGCTACTGGCAGTCGTACGGCGTCGCCGGTACCGGCGGGCGCATCGCGCCCCGCGAACTCGCCACCTGGGCCCGCTGGCTGGAGCGGCGCGGCGACATCAAGGCCGACCGCGTGCGGATCGAGGACATCTACACCAACGCCTACAACCGCTATCCGAGGAGCCGTGGCCGATGACCGAGCCGCCGAAGAGCCCGAAGATACGTTTCGAGAGGGTCGGCAAGACCTTCCCCGGCGCGAAGAGCCGTACGAAACGCGGACGCGCCGCCGCCCCCGCCCCCTTCACCGCCCTCGACGGCGTCGACCTGGACATCGCGCCCGGCGAGTTCACGGTCCTCGTCGGCCCCTCCGGCTGCGGCAAGTCCACGCTGCTCGACCTGCTCGGCGGGCTCACCCGGCCCACATCCGGCCGCGTCCTGGTCGACGGCGTGCCCGTGACGGGGCCCGGCCACGACCGGGGCACCGTCTTCCAGCAGTACGCCCTGCTGCCCTGGCGCACCGCGCGCGGCAACGTCGAGTTCGGCCTGGAGGCCATCGGCGTACCGCGGCGCGAACGGGCGGAACGGGCACGGGAGTTCCTCGCCCTCGTCGGCCTCGACGGCTTCGAGGAGCGGCACCCGCACGAGCTGTCCGGCGGCATGCGGCAGCGCGTCGCCATCGCCCGCAGCCTCGCGTACGACCCGGACATCCTGCTCATGGACGAGCCTCCCCCACTGCCTGAAGGGCGTGGGAGGTGCCCCCAGGCGCGCTCGACGCGCAGACCCGCGAGTCCCTCCAGGACGAGCTGCTGCGGGTGTGGCAGCGCACCGGCAAGACCGTCGTGTTCATCACCCACGGCATCGACGAGGCCGTGCTCCTCGGCCGGCGCGTCGCCGTCCTCACCTCCCGCCCGGGGCGGGTCAAGGAGGTCGTCACGGTGTCCCTGGGCGCCACCCGTACGGGCGCGGACGACCCGCGCTCCAGCCCGGAGTTCGCCTCCTACCGGCACCGGGTCTGGGAACTGCTGCACGACGAGGTGGACCGCGCGCAGCGGCAGGAGCGGGAGGCGGCCGCCGTATGAGCGTCACCCTGCCCGCCGAGCGGCGGGACGCCGCGGAGGCCGGGCCCGTCGCCCCGGAGCCGGTCGCCGAGGACGGCGGGCCGTCGCTGCCCCGGCGGCTCCTCGGCCTCGCCGGTGCCGTCGCGACCCGTACGGCCGCCGTGCTCGCGCTGCTCGCGCTCTGGGAGATCGCGCCGCGCGCCGGGCTCGCCGACCGGGTGTTCCTGCCGCCCTGGCGGCTGTTCCAGAAGGTGATCCTCCCGGCGTCCGTCCCCGCCGTGTTCACCGGCATCCGGCTCGCGGGTGCCACCGCGATCCTCGTCCTGATCGCGGCCGAGATGGTCGGCGCGAAGGCCGGGCTCGGCTTCCTCATCAACAACTCCCAGTTCAACTTCGCCATTCCGCAGATGTACGCGGGGATCCTCACGGTCTCCGCGCTCGGGGTGGCCTCCAACCAGGCGCTCGTCGCGCTCGAACGCCGCTTCACGTCCTGGCGGACCACCTCCGCCTGAACCCCTCGCGAAAGGACCTCCTCATGACCAGCAGCAGCTTCGACATCCGCCGGGTCGGCGGGCGTATCGGCGCCGAGATCCTCGGCGTGGACCTCTCCCGTGAGCTGGACACCGCACTCGTCGCGGAACTGAACGCGGCCCTTCTCGAACACAAGGCCCTCTTCTTCCGGGACCAGCAGCTCGACGACGCGGACCAGATCCGCTTCGCACGCCTCTTCGGGGAGCTGACCACGGCGCATCCCACCGTGCCGTCGGTCGAGGACCAGCCGAACATCCTGCCCGTCGACAGCGAGAGCGGCGTACGGGCCAACCGCTGGCACACCGACGTCACCTTCGTACGCACGCCGCCCAAGGCGAGCACCCTGCGCAGCCTCGTCGTCCCGCCGTACGGGGGCAACACGCTGATCGCCAACACGGCCGCGGCGTACCGGGACCTGCCGGAGTCGCTGCGCGAACTGGCCGACAGGCTGTGGGCCGTCCACTCGAACGCGTACGACTACGCCGAGCCCCCGAAGACGGAGGCCGCCGCCGAGCACCGGCGGGTCTTCGTCTCCACGAAGTGGCGCACCGCGCACCCGGTCGTCCGCGTCCACCCGGAGAGCGGCGAACGCGGCCTGTTCATCGGCGGGTTCGCGCAGGGCATCGAGGGGCTGAGCGAGTCGGAATCCCGCGATCTGCTGCGCATCCTCCAGTCGTACGTCACCCGCCCCGAGAACACCGTGCGGTGGACGTGGGCGCCGGGCGACCTGATCCTCTTCGACAACCGCATCACCCAGCACTACGCGCCCGACGACTACGACGACCTGCCGCGCAAACTCCACCGGGTCACCGTCGCCGGTGACGTGCCGGTGGGCGTCGACGGCCGCCCCAGCCGCTCCGTCGAGGGCGACGAGGCCGCGCACTACACCCCGCTGGCGGGTGCGCGATGACTGCCGTCGGCAACGCGAGGCCGTACGAGCGCGCTCTGCCGCCGCGTACGGCGCTGAGGGTGGTCCGGGACTCGGCTCCCGGGCCCGGCCTGGAGATCGACAGGGTCTGCCGTACGGTGCACGTCGAAGGCCGTGAACTCGATCTGACCTACCTGGAGTTCGAGCTGCTGGCTCATCTCGCCGCCTATCCGCGGCAGGTCCACTCGCGGGAACAGCTCGTGAGCACGGTCTGGGGGTACGGGGATCACGTCGGCGACGGTCGTACGGTCGACGTCCACGTGGCTCGTCTCCGCCGGAAGTTGGGTGATCCGCACCGTCAGCGCATCGTCACAGTCCGCCGAGTCGGCTACAAATTCACCCCGTGAGGGCGCGCCTCACCACGGGGCGCGGGCCCACACCCCCGCGCCCCGTGGCCGGGCACCCCCCCCGCTTCTCCCTCACCTGCCGGGGCGCGCCCGCGTCGTGGCTTGTCGCGCAGTTCCTCGCGCCCCTTATCGGGCAAGCCCCGAAGTCCTGGGCCCCCGGTTCCCTGGCGGGGGAGCAGGGGGCACCCCCTGGTCGGTTGTCAGGGGTGGTGGCAGACCGCCTCCACGTTGTTGCCGTCGGGGTCGCGGACGAACGCGCCGTAGTACGACTCGTGGTACTCCGGCCAGAGCCGAGGCGCGTGGAGCGACTCGGCCCCGACAGCGAGCGCCGCGGCGTGGAACGCGTCGACCGCCGCCCGGTCGGGCGCGGTGAACGCCAGATGGTTCTCCCGCCCGGCACGGTCGCGCTGGTCCGAGGGGACCGCGCTCACCCAGAAGTTGCCCGGTGCGGTGGTGCCGAAGGAGACGACCTGGCCTCCTTCGAACTCCAGCCAGCGGCGGGCCCCGAGCGGAGCTAGAACCGCGTCGTAGAAACGAGCGCTGGCGGGGACGTCTTCGGCCTGGATTCCGATGTGGTCAAGCATGGCGCCAGCGTTCCACAGCCCACTGACAACGCCGCGTAGCGCAGCACGGCCAGCCGGGCCAGCTCCGGGGCCGCGCCCAGGACCGGCGCCAGGACGTCGGCGCCCGCCTCCCGCGCGCCCGCCGCGATGCGGTCCGGCAGCAGCCCGGGGGCCAGCACGTACGGCGCGACGGCCACCCGGCGGACGCCGTCGGCGCGCAGCGCGCGTACGGCGTCCGCCGTGCGGGGAAGGGCCGCGGAGGCGAACGCGGGCCGCACGGCGCACCATCCGGCGGTGCGCCGCCACTCCCGCGCGGCTTCGGCGATCACCGCGATCGCCTCCGGGTCTGAGGAACCCGCCGATGCCAGCACGATCCCCGTGGAGGGCGCGTGGCGCGGGTCGAGGCCCGCCTGCCGCAGCCGCCGCTCCAGGGCGGCGGTCAGCAGAGGGTGGGGGCCCAGGACGTCCGCCTGGCGGACCGTGAGGCCCGGGAGCCGTTCCACCGTGTCGGCCAGCACGGACGGGATGTCCGTCTTGGCGTGGAAGGCCCGGGTGAGGAGCAGGGGGAGCGCGACGATCTCCCGCGCGCCCTCGGCGTAGAGCCGTTCCAGCGCGGTGGGGACCGTCGGCGCGTCGAAGTCGAGGAAGCCCGCCTCCACGCGGACGTGCGGCAGCAGCGCCCGTACGCGCCCGCGGAGCGCCGCGACGGTCGCGGCGTGCCGCGGGTCGCGGCTGCCGTGCGCGACGAGGAGGAGGGCGGGAGGCGGGGTGGACATCAGCGGAGCAGCCCCCGGGCGCGCAGCACACGGCGCTCGACCGGCGCGAAGATCAGCAGCTCGATGCCGATACCGACGAGCAGGATCAGCAGGATCGCGCCCAGCACCAGCGGCATGTCCTGGTACGAGCGCCCGGTCTCCAGCAACTGGCCGAGTCCCGCGCCCAGTTCGGGCGAGGTCGCGATCAGCTCGGCGGCCATCAGCGAGCGCCAGGAGAACGCCCAGCCCTGCTTGAGGCCGGCGATGTAGCCCGGCAGGGCCGCGGGGAGCAGCACGTGCCAGATCCCGCGCAGGCCCGTGGCGCCGATGACCTTCCCGGCGCGCAGGTGCAGCGGGTCGATCCGGTCGACGCCCGCGACGAGGCCGTTGGCGATGGAGGGCACGGCGCCGAGCAGGACGACGGCGTAGATCGTCGCGTCCGTCAGCCCGAACCAGATGATCGCCGCGGGGACCCACGCGACCGACGGCAGCGACTGGAGCCCGGAGAGGATCGGCCCGATCGCCGCCCGTACGAGCGCGACGCGGGCGACGAGCAGGCCCAGCGGGGTGCCGATGGCGAGCGCGACGAGGAAGCCGAGGGCGCCGCGCGAGACGCTCTGCCAGATGATGTCGAGGATCGTGCCCTTGTACCACTCCTCGGCCAGCGCGTCCCACACCATCAGCGGGCCCGGCAACTGGTAGTCCGGCTTCACGTCCAGCGCGAACGCGAGCTGCCACAGGCCCAGCACCAGCACGACGGCGACGACCGGCGGCAGCGCCTTCTTGCGGAGCACCTGGCCGAGCGAGGGGCGCGTGGACGTACGGGTGTCGAGCGCGTCGAGCCCGGCCTCCAGCCCCGCGAGGTCGCCGCCCGCAGGGGCCGGGGCCCCGGCGGGCTCCTCGGCGGTTTCGGTACTAGTGCTGGCCATGTCGGCGGATCTCCCCCCTGAGCTGTTCCGTGATCTCCACCGAGAGGGCCGCCACCTCGGCGTCCTCGATACGGCGCGGCTGCGGGATGTCCACGTCCCACTCGCGCGCGATCCGCCCGGGGCGGGAGGAGAGCAGCACGACGCGCTGGGCGAGCCGTACGGCCTCGCGCACGTTGTGCGTGACGAAGAGGACCGAGACGTTCGTCTCGGCCCAGATGCGGGTCAGCTCCTCGTGCAGCACGTCGCGGGTGATGGCGTCCAGCGCCGCGAACGGCTCGTCCATCAGCAGCAGCCTGCTGTCCTGCGCGAGCGCGCGGGCCAGCGCGACGCGCTGCCGCATGCCGCCGGACAGCTCGTGCACCCGCTTGCGGTGCGCGCCCTTGAGCCGGACCAGCTCCAGCAGCCGTTCGGCCTCGGCGGGCCGCTCGGCCTTGGGCAGGCCCCGCAGCTTCAGGGCCAGCTCGATGTTCTTGCCCGCGGTCAGCCACGGGAAGAGCGCGTGCTCCTGGAACATCAGCGCGGGCCGCCCGTCCGGCACGTCGATCTCGCCCGACGTCGGCCGGTCCAGGCCCGCGACGAGGTTGAGCAGCGTGCTCTTGCCGCAGCCGGACGCGCCGAGCAGGGTGACGAACTCGCCGGGCGCGACGTCCACGCTGATGTCGTCGAGGACCTGCTGCGTGCCGAAGGTCTTCGACACGTGGGCGATACGGGCGGAGTAGCGGGCGGACGTGCGCGTGCTGTCGGCGGGGGGCGTCTTCGCCTTCTCGGCGATCGTGGCGCTCATCGGTTCACCTCCTGGTGGCCTGTGCTCACTGGCCTGCTCACTGCCCGAGCCCCGCGTCGCGGAGCGGGGAGCGGCCCTCGGACTTGAGGACCTTGTTCAGCGGGGTCAGGTCGTAGATCCCGCTCAGGTCGGACTCCTTCAGCAGCCCCGCCTCGCGGGCGTGCGCGGCCTGGGACTTGAGGGTGGCGGCCAGCGGGTCGTCGGTGACGTCGATCTCGGCGAACGCCGAATCGAGCACCTTGTCCGGCAGCGGCTTGCCCGCGTCCCGCTCCAGCGCGGTGTTGATGTGCTTCTTGGCCTCGTCCTCGTGGCCGGCGATCCAGGCGTTGGTCTTCACGGAGCCGCGCAGCACGGCCTCGACCACGTCCGGGTGCTTCTTGAGGAAGTCCTGCCGGACGACGAGGTTCGTGGTGACGAACTTGCCGTCCTTCCACAGCTTCTTCTCGTTCAGCAGCCGCTTGCCGCCCTTGCCGGCCAGGTTCGACGCGGTCGGCTCGGGGACCCACGCGCCGTCGATGCCGCCCTGCTGGAAGGTGGTCGGGATCTCCTTGTTGTCCTGCCGCAGCACCGAGGTGTCGCCCTTGCCGGTCTCCGGATCGACCTTCAGGCCCTTGCCCTTGAGGTAGTTGAGGAGGGCGGCGTCCTGGGTGTTGCCGAGCTGCGGGGTGGCGATCTTCTTGCCCTTGAGGTCGTCCACGGACTTGACCTTGTCCGGGTTCACGACGAGCGAGGCGCCGCCCGAGGTGGCCCCGGAGACGATGCGCAGGTTCTTGCCGCCCGACTTCACATAGCCGTTGACGGCGGGGGAGGGGCCGACCCAGGTGAGGTCCACGGCCTTCGCGTTGAGGGCCTCGATCGCGGAGGGGCCCGCGTTGAAGACCTGCGTGGCGACCTTCGTGCCGCCCAGCTCCTCGACGATCGGGCCGCCGGTGCGCAGGCCGACCAGGGGAGTGGCGTGGGTGACGTTCGGGAAGTAGCCGACCTTGACCTCGTCGAGGCCGTCGACCTTCTTCCCGCCCGCGGCCTTGGGCTCGTTGTCCTCGACGGCCTTCGAGCCGTAGCCGCAGCCCGTCAGGAGCAGCAGCGGGAGAACGGTCAGCGCGGTCAGGGCGGTAACGGCGCGGGGGCGGGTGCGGGGCACGGAGGTGTCCTCTCGGAGGGGCGGGAGCGGCGGGGGACGGGGGCGCGGGTCACGGCGCGCATCGCCCCACCCCGCCCTGGCCGCTGCCGCGGACGCCGCTGCCGATCCGGCCGCCTGTCTGGTCGAAGGTCGAGAAGACCTCTCCGGGGATGCCCATGGCTCAGAAGTCCCAGCCCTCGTCGGCCGCCGCCTGGACCTGGGCCTGGGCCTCGTCCGTACGGTCAGCGAACGCGTCGCCCGCCATCCCGGCCGTGAGCGTCGAGCCGTCGGCGGGGTCGATCAGCAGGAAGGAGCCGGTGCGCCGGGAGGCCGCGTACGGGTCGACGGGCAGCGGCTCGGCCGTACGGATCACGACGCGGCCGATGTCGTTGGCCTCCAGTGCGCCGGGCGCCGGGTGCTGGGGGAGGCCCCTCGTGTCATCGGAGGCCGTCAGGGAGAGACGGGACGGGATGTCCTTGACGATGGCTTTGACGGTGCGGGTGGCGTGCTTGAGCAGCACTCGCTCGCCGCGCCTGAGGGGGCGGTCGTGGAGGTGGCAGACGGTCGCCGTCAGGTCCTGCGAGGGGGTCACGGAGGCGTCGGCGGGGGCGATCAGGTCGCCGCGCGAGATGTCGAGGTCGTCGGCGAGGCGGACGGTGAGGGACTGCGGGGCCCAGGCCAGGTCCACGGACTGGCCGAGCACGTCGAGCGCGGTGATCGTGCTCGTACGCCCCGAGGGGAGGACGGTGACGCGGTCGCCGACGCGCAGCACGCCGGAGGCCAACTGGCCCGCGTAGCCGCGGTAGTCGGGCAGCTCGGGGGTCTGGGGCCGGATGACGTACTGGACGGGGAAGCGCGCGACCTCGCCCGTGGGGTCGTGGGTGACCGGCACCGTCTCCAGGTGTTCGAGGACGGTGGGGCCGCTGTACCAGGACATGTGCGCGGACGGCGTGACCACGTTGTCGCCCTGAAGCGCGGAGATCGGGATCGTGGTGACCTCCTCGACGCCCAGCGAGGTCGCGTACGCCGTGAACTCGTCGGCGATGGCGGCGAAGACGGACTCCTGGTAGCCGGCCAGGTCCATCTTGTTGACGGCCAGGACGACGTGCGGGACGCGCAGCAGCGCGGCGACGGCGGCGTGGCGGCGGGTCTGCTCGACGACGCCGTTGCGCGCGTCCACGAGGACGACGGCCAGCTCGGAGGTGGAGGCGCCGGTGACCATGTTGCGGGTGTACTGCACATGGCCGGGGGTGTCGGCGAGGATGAAGCGGCGGCGCGGGGTGGCGAAGTAGCGGTAGGCCACGTCGATGGTGATGCCCTGCTCGCGCTCCGCGCGCAGCCCGTCGGTCAGCAGCGCGAGGTCGGGCGCGTCCTGGCCGCGCGCCTCCGAGGCCCGGGAGACGGCCTCCAACTGGTCGGCCAGGACCGACTTGGAGTCGTGCAGCAGCCGCCCGACCAGCGTCGACTTGCCGTCGTCCACGGAGCCCGCGGTCGCGAAGCGCAGCAGCGAGGTGGCCGTGTCGATGCTCTCGATGTCAACGGTCGTGGTCATGCTCAGAAGTAGCCTTCCCGCTTGCGGTCTTCCATGGCGGCCTCGGAGAGCTTGTCGTCGGCCCGGGTCGCGCCGCGCTCGGTCAGGCGGGAGGCGGCGATCTCGGCGATGACCTTCTCGATCGTGTCGGCGTCGGAGTCGACGGCGCCGGTGCAGGACATGTCCCCGACGGTGCGGTAGCGCACCCGGCGCAGCTCGGTCCGCTCGCCGTCCTTGGGGCCGCCCCACTCGCCGGGCGCCAGCCACATGCCCGAGCGGGCGAAGACCTCGCGCTCGTGGGCGTAGTAGATGGCGGGCAGCGCGATCTTCTCGCGGGCGATGTACTGCCACACGTCCAGCTCGGTCCAGTTGGAGAGCGGGAAGACGCGCACGTGCTCGCCGGGGGCGTGCCGTCCGTTGTAGAGCTGCCACAGCTCGGGGCGCTGGCGGCGCGGGTCCCAGCCGCCGAACTCGTCCCGCAGCGAGAAGATCCGCTCCTTGGCCCGCGCCTTCTCCTCGTCGCGGCGCCCGCCGCCGAAGACGGCGTCGAAGCGGTGCTCGTTGATGGCCTCCAGGAGGGGCACGGTCTGCAGCGGGTTGCGGGTCCCGTCGGGACGCTCGCGCAGCCTGCCGTCGTCGATGAACTCCTGTACGGACGCGACGTGCAGCCGCAGCCCGTGCTCGGCGACCGTGCGGTCCCGGTACTCCAGCACCTCGGGGAAGTTGTGCCCGGTGTCCACGTGCAGCAGCCCGAACGGCGGCGGCGCCGGGGCGAACGCCTTGAGCGCCAGGTGCAGCATGACGATGGAGTCCTTGCCGCCCGAGAAGAGGATCACGGGGCGCTCGAACTCCCCGGCCACCTCCCGGAAGATGTGCACCGCCTCCGACTCCAGCGCGTCCAGATGCGACAGCGCGTAGGGATTGTCGGTGTCCTCCAGTGCGGTCGTCACGGTGCTCACAGCCGTCCCCTCTCGTCCAGCAGCCCGTACAGGGCCGCCGCCGACTCCTCGACGCTCTGCTCGTGCGCCTCGATCCGCAGGTCCGGGGCCTCCGGCGCCTCGTACGGGTCGTCCACGCCCGTCAGCCCCGACAGCTCGCCCGCGGCCTGCTTGGCGTACAGCCCCTTCACGTCGCGCTCCGAGCAGACCTCGACGGGCGTGGTGACGTGCACCTCCAGATAGGGGGTGCCCTCCGCGTCGTGCCGCTTGCGCACGGCCTCGCGGCTGTCCGCGTACGGCGCGATGACCGGGACCAGCACCGTCACCCCGTGCGAGGCGAGCAGCTCGGCGACGAAGCCGATGCGCTGGACGTTGGCGTCCCGGTCCGCGCGGGAGAAGCCGAGCCCGGCGGAGAGGAACGTACGGATCTCGTCGCCGTCCAGCACCTCCACCGCGCGCCCCTCGGCGCGCAGCCGCCCGGCGAGCGCGGTCGCGATCGTCGTCTTGCCCGCGCTCGGCAGGCCCGTGAGCCACACGGTGGCGCCGGTCATCTCTCTTCCTTCCTCGCCTGTCCTGAATGCCCTGCCCGCCCCATCAGCCGTGCAGCCCGCATTCCGTCTTGTTCCGCCCCGCCCAGCGGCCCGCGCGCGCGTCCTCGCCCGCGAGCACGCGGCGCGTGCAGGGGGCGCAGCCGACGGAGGCGTAGCCGTCGGTCAGCAGCGGATTGGTCAGCACGCCGTGCTCGGCGATGTACGCGTCCACGTCGTCCTGCGTCCAGCGCGCGATGGGCGAGACCTTGACCTTCTTGCGCTTCTCGTCCCAGCCGACGACCGGGGTGCCCGCGCGGGTCGGGGACTCGTCGCGGCGCAGGCCCGTCGCCCACGCGTCGTACTCCCGCAGCCCCTCCTCCAGCGGCTGCACCTTGCGCAGCGCGCAGCACAGGTCGGGGTCGCGGTCGTGCAGCTTCGGGCCGTACTGCGCGTCCTGCTGTGCGACGGACTGGCGGGGCGTCAACGTGATCACCTCGACGTCCATCACCGCCTCCACGGCGTCGCGCGTACCGATGGTCTCCGGGAAGTGATACCCGGTGTCGAGGAAGACGACCTGGACGCCCGGGAACGCCCGCGAGGCGAGATGCGCGACGACCGCGTCCTCCATGGAGGAGGTGACGCAGAAGCGGCGGCCGAAGGTGTCCGCGGCCCAGCGCAGCACGTCCAGCGCGGTCGCCTCCTCCAGCTCGCGGCCCGCCGTCCCGGCGAGGTCCCGCAGCTCGGCGGGGGAGCGCTGCTCCCGTATGTGTGCGGTGCTCATGAGGTGCTCGGGTCCTCTCCGTCGGTGGCCGCCGGCCGGGCCGGGTGCGCCGGGGACGACGTGCGCAGTCCGGCGGCGAGCAGGCCGAGGAACTTCAGCCGGAACGCCCGGTTGCAGGCGGCGCACTCCCACGTGCCGTGCCCCTCCTCGGACGGCCGCAGATCCTCGTCGCCGCAGTACGGGCAGTAGAACGGCGCGGCGCGTTCACTCATCTCGGGATGCCTTCCCGGCTCGGGTCCGTCTGGCTCATACCAGATCGCCCTCTCCCGCGCGTGCTGCCCACTGCGCGAAGCGCTCGCCGTCCTCGCGCTGCTCCTGGAAGCGGCGCAGCACGCGCTCGACGTAGTCGGGCAGCTCGTCGGCGGTCACCTTCAGGCCGCGCACCTTGCGGCCGAAGCCGGGGTCCAGGCCGAGGGAGCCGCCGAGGTGCACCTGGTAGCCCTCGACCTGCTCGCCCTCGGCGTTGGTGACGAGCTGGCCCTTGAGACCGATGTCCGCTGTCTGGATACGGGCGCAGGAGTTCGGGCAGCCGTTGAGGTTGATGGTGACGGGCTGGTCGAAGCCGGGGAGCCTGCGCTCCATCTCGTCGATCAGCCAGGAGCCGCGGCCCTTGGTCTCCACGATCGCCAGCTTGCAGAACTCGATGCCGGTGCAGGCCATCGTGCCGCGCCGGAACGGGGACGGGCGCGCGCTGAGGTCCAGCGCCTCCAGGCCCTCGATCAGCGACTCGACCCGGTCCTCGGCCACGTCCAGGACGAGCATCTTCTGCTCGGCGGTCGTACGGACGCGGCCCGAGCCGTGCGCCTCGGCGAGGTCGGCGATCTTGCTGAGGGTCGCGCCGTCGACGCGGCCCACGCGCGGCGCGAAGCCCACGTAGTAGTTGCCGTCCTTCTGCCGGTGCACGCCGATGTGGTCGCGCCACTCGTGCACCGGCCGCTCCGGCGCGGGCCCGTCGGCCATCTTGCGCAGCAGGTACTCGTCCTCCAGCACCTGCCGGAACCTCGTAGGGCCCCAGTCGGCGACGAGGTACTTCAGACGGGCGCGGTTGCGCAGCCGGCGGTAGCCGTAGTCGCGGAAGATCGCGACGACGCCCTCGTGGACGTCGGCCACGTCCTCGATCGGCACCCAGGCGCCCAGCCGTACGCCGATCTTGGGGTTCGTGGAGAGCCCGCCGCCGACCCAGACGTCGAATCCGGGCCCGTACTGCGGGTGCTCGACGCCGACGAACGCCACGTCGTTGATCTCGTGCGTGACGTCCATGTGCGGGGAACCGGAGACGGCCGACTTGAACTTGCGGGGCAGGTTCGAATAGGCCGGGTTGCCGATGACGCGCCGGTGGATCTCCTCGATCGCGGGCGTCCCGTCGATGATCTCGTCCTCGGCGATCCCCGCCACCGGCGAGCCGAGGATGACGCGCGGCACGTCGCCGCAGGCCTCGGTCGTCGAGAGGCCCACGCCCTCCAGGCGCCGCCAGATCTCGGGCACGTCCTCGATGCGGATCCAGTGGTACTGGACGTTCTGCCGGTCGGTGATGTCGGCGGTGCCGCGCGCGAACTCCTGCGAGATGTCCGCGACCGTGCGCAACTGCAGGGTCGTCAGGGCCCCGCCGTCGATACGGACGCGCATCATGAAGTACTCGTCGTCCAGCTCCTCGGGAGCGAGGACGGCCGTCTTGCCGCCGCTGATCCCGGGCTTGCGCTGGGTGTACAGCCCCCACCAGCGCATACGGCCCCGCAGGTCGGAGCCGTCGATGGAGTCGAAGCCGCGGTGCGCGTAGATCGTCTCAATGCGTGTCCGCACATTGAGACCGTCGTCGTCCTTCTTGTTCTGCTCGTTGGCGTTGAGCGGGGTGAAGTGACCAGCGGCCCACTGTCCTTCGCCGCGGTGGCGGCCTGCCTTTGCCTTGCGGCGGGCGGGTGCGGGAGGTGCGGGGCGCTCGGAGGTGTCGGCCATGGCGGGAGATCCTTCGGGCAGGGCGAACGGGCCTGTACGCAGGCGGAATCGACGCGGAGAGGCGGTGACCGCAGCTCAGCGCGGACGAGGGGGAAGAGTCGGTGACGGCTCGGAGAACGGCGGTGCTGTGACTGTCAGCCCGCCGGACAGATGGCGCTGGACACGCGGACGAGGTCGACGTGACGTCGACTCACCAAGGCGATTCCAGCGCGAGACATGCGGGAAGCGTGGCATGCGGTGCCGCACCTGGTCCACCACCTTCCGTATTCTGGACGCCAATGTCTTGGGGAGTGAGACCACGCTGGTCTCCTCCACGGAGCAGGCCCCCGCTTCTCCCTGCTGCGCTTGGGAAGTCTGCGCTGGGGGTCCCCCCTGCTCGAAGAGCTTGGGGGAGCAGGGTTGGCAAGCGCAGCCCTCTTCGCCGGGCACCCGGACATGAGGGCTGGGTTCGGGCTGCCCCGTGCCGTGCATTGCAGGCTGCGGCTGCGCCGTGGCTTGTCGCGCAGTTCCCCGCGCCCCTTATGGGGCAAGCCCCGATGTGTAGTGACCGGTCGCGCCCGCGCGGCGGAGCCGCACATCAGACACAGGCCCGCGCCCCTTGCGGGGCGCTCTCGCGGAGGCCCGCTAGCTCGGGAGGCCCGTTTCGCGGAGCGTCAGGTTGAGGCGGCCGGTGAGGTCGAGGGTGGCCGGGGCCGTGCCCGGGTGCACCTTCGGGACACCGTGATACGCCCAGCGGGACTCGCCGCCGAACACGAAAAGGTCCCCCGAGGCCAGCTCGACATCCGTCCACGGCCGAGTCCGCGTCTCCGTGTTGCCGAACCGGAAGACGCAGGAGTCGCCGACCGTCAGGGAGACCACGGGCGCGGAGGACCGCTCGTCCTTGTCCTGGTGCATGCCCATCTTCGCGGCCGCGTCATAGAAGTTGATCAGCGCGGTGTCCGGGGCGTAGCCCACGCCCGCCGCCGGATCCTCGTACGCGTCGGCGAGCGCCCGCCGCCCCCACTCCGTGAGCCACGCGGGGAAGGGGGCGACGCGCGCCCCGTTCACATCGTCGGCCGTACGCGTGTACGCGTACGGCTTCCAGTGCCAGCCCAGGCACACCGTGCGCACCGACATCACGCCGCCGCGCGGCAGCCGGGTGTGCCGCATCGGGACCGGGCCCGTCGCCCACTCGCGGCACGCCTCGACGAGCCGGCGCTGGTCCTCCGTGCTCAGCCAGCCCGGCACGTGGACCGCGCCGGGCGCGACGACCGTGCGGGGGCGGGGGAGCAGCGCGTCCATCGCGGGTGCGCCCCTCAGTCCCGGGGTCCCGCGCCGGGCCAGGGGCCGGGGTGGGTGGCGTCGGGCTCGCGGCCCTCCTCGACCCGGTGGACGCGGAAGCCGCGCCGCTCGTAGTTGGCCCGCGCGTACGGCCCGTCCTTGCTGCACGTGTGCACCCACACCCGCTTGACCTCGGGGAACCCGTCCCATCGGGTCGCCAGGTCCCAGGCGCGCGCCGTCCCGTACGACAGGAGGTGGCCGCCGATGCCGCGCCCGCGGAACGCGGGGAGCAGGCCGAAGTAGCTGACCTCGGTGACGCCGCTCTCGGTGGCGCCGTCCAGCTCGATGAACCCGGCCGGCGTCCCGTGCTCGTAGGCGACCCAGGTCTCCACCCCCGGCCGTTCCAGGAACTCGCGCCAGCGCGCGTACGTCCACGGCAGCCGGTCCGTCCAGGTCACGTCGACGCCGACGGACGCGTAGAGGAACCGGCTGAATTCGGGGCTGGGTGTCCCGGCCCGTTCGATCCGTATTCCGGACGCCTCGTCCGGGATGCGAGCGGGAGCCAGATCGCCGGGCGAGGTCTGCTCCAGGTACCAGGTCGTCACGGGCACGGTGTCGGTCATGTGTCCAGTTCACCACGGGACACGGGGGACTCCGGAGCCGGAGTGGGCGTGTGCAGGATGCCGGTCAGCAGCGCCTGGAAGCCCCAGGAGAGGCGGGCGCGGTCGGCGCCGGAGACCAGCTCGCCGGAGACGGCGACGACGTGCGGATACGTGGCGGCCGGGGCGTCGCGCGGCGTTCGCACGAGCGCGTCCCACTCGCCGGCCGTGTCCTGGGGCTCGTCGCGCGTCCCTGCTCCGCGGCCGTCGCGGTCGCGAACTGGAGCAGGACGTCCACGCCCCAGGCCGCCTGCCCGGACGGGACGCCGCCCTCGGCGAGGAGCCCGAGCAGGGCCGGGGTGAGCAGGGCCGGGGCGAGCAGGGCCGGGTCCCGATCGACGAGGCCGGGGCCGCGTATCTGGCCGTCGCCATGTTCGGCCTGCTCCACGGCCTCATCGAGGGATCGAGCGACGGCCGGGGTCCCGTGCCCGTGGCCGCCCTCGTCACCGTCCTGGCCCCCGAGGGCGGGCCGGGGGACGACTGAGGAAACGGCGGCGATCACTTTCGCTTATCGCTGCCATGCGGGAATCGCCGTTGAACCGGCCGCGCGGGTGGACAAGGCTCGGGGGCGACCCCACACACGTCACGCACGTCCGAGAAGGGCCCGGCCTTGGCACCCGATCCGACCGTCGTCCACCCGCTGCCCGAGCACGACCGGGTGGTGTTCCTCAAGCCGCTCGTCACCTCGCCCACGATCGACGTCGGCGCGTACACGTACTACGACGACCCCGAGGGCGCCACGGAGTTCGAGCACCGCAACGTCGCCTACGCCTACGGGCCCGAGCGCCTGGTCATCGGCAAGTACTGCGCCCTCGCCACCGGGGTCCTCTTCCTGATGGCGGGCGCCGAGCACCCGACGATGGGCGTGTCCACGTACCCGTTCACGATGTTCGGGGGCCGGTGGGCGGAGGACACCCTCGACCTCGTCACCTCGATGCCGAGCCGCGGCGACACCGTCGTGGGCAACGACGTCTGGCTCGGGCGCCAGGTGACCGTCATGCCGGGCGTCCGGATCGGCGACGGCGCGATCGTTGCCGCAGGGAGCGTGGTCACCGCCGACGTGCCGCCGTACACGATCGTCGGCGGCAACCCGGCCCGGACGATCCGGCAGCGCTTCTCCGACACCGAGGTCGAACTGCTGCTGGACGCCGCGTGGTGGGACTGGCCCGCCGAACTCGTCACCGAGCACGCCCGCACCCTCATGGGCGGCACCCCGGCCGAGATCGCCGCCGTCGCCGCCGCGCACCGCGAGGAGGAGGGCCGATGAAGGAGCGGGGCACTCCCGACGTGCGCGCGGACGTACGCACGGACGAGCGCACGGACGTACGCGCGGACGTACGTATCGACGTGCACACCGTGTCGGACGGCGATGCCGGGCCGTACGCGCCGACCACGGGGCCCGACGGCGCGCTCTGGTTCACCCTGGTCCACGCGGGGCGGATCGGGAGGCTGGTGCCGGGCGCGGAGGCGACGGCTCATCAGATCGACCCCGGCGCGGGGCCGACCGTCATCACCCCCGGGCCGGACGGCGCCCTGTGGTTCACCGAGTACAAGGCGCACCGGATCGGCAGGATCACGACCGGCGGTGCCGTGGACGGCTTCGGCCTGCCGACCCCCGAGTGCGGGCCGTTCGGCATCGCGGCGGGGCCGGACGGCGCGCTGTGGTTCACGGAGACGGCGTCCGACCGGATCGGGCGGATCACGGTCGACGGGGACGTCATCGAGTACCCGCTCCCGGTCACCGGCGCGTTCCCGTCCGCGATCGTCGCGGGCGGCGACGGCGGCATGTGGTTCACCCTCAACACGGCGAACGCGGTCGGGCGGATCGACATGGACGGCGAGGCCGTCCTCCACCCGTTGCCGACCGCGAACGCCGCGCCGGTGGGCATCGCGGCGGCGGGCGACGGCGCGCTGTGGTTCGTGGAGATCGCTGCGGGACAGGTCGGGCGGATCACGCCCGACGGGGAGATCACCGAGTTCCCGCTGCCGGACCGCGCCGCGCGCCCGCACGCCGTGACCGTCGCCGACGACGGCACCGCGTGGTTCACCGAGTGGGCCGGCAACCGCGTCGGCGCGGTCACCCCGGACGGCGCGATCACCACGTACGACCTGCCCGCCGGCGGTTCCGAGCCGCACGGCATCGCCGTCGGCCCCGACGGCGCGGTGTGGGCGGCGCTGGAGACGGGCGCGCTCGCCCGCGTCGCGCCTGTCGCGCCCGCCTGACACCCCTTGAGCCCCTTGAGCCCTTGAGAGGACCCGCACCATGAAATTCGCGCTCGTGATCTTCGAGACGGACGCCTCGCGCCGCCGGATCCAGGACGACCGGGAGGCGTACCGCAAGGAGTACGAGAGCTGGATCGGCACCCTCGCCGCGACCGGGACGCTGGTCGGCGGCGAGGCGCTGGAGACCGAGCGGACCGGCCCCGTGACCGTCCGTACGGCGCTCGACGGCGCGTCCTCGGTGACCGAGGGGCCCGCGTACGCCGGTGACGAGACCCTCGGCGGCTGGTTCCTGGTCGAGGTCGCCGACCGCGAGGAGGCCGTCGAGCTGGCCAGGAGCCTGCCGACGCCGGAGACGATCGAGGTACGCCCGGTCCTCGAATCCGCCTGACGCGCGCGAGGCCTCCTACGGAGGGCGCGGCGTCCGCGTCAGGCCGGGCGCCCCGCCCTCCGCATGCGCAGGCCGCGTACGCGGTTGAGGGCCGCGGCGATCTCGTAGCGGCGGGGGACCGCGAAGTCCTCGTCGCGCACGGCGAGCAGCGCGGCCGTCGTCAGCTCCTCGCCGAGCAGGTCCAGGCCCTCGGCGAGGGTGCGTTCGCCGTCGAGATGGCCGCGGCGGACCGCGAGTTCGAGGGCGAGGCCGATGCCCGTGACCTGGCGGGGGTCGGCGATCTGCTCGACCGCGCGCAGGTCCACCTCGTGGTCGCCGAAGGAGAGGACGTCCTCGCCGCGCGCCCGGATGCGGGGGCGCCCGCGCACCTCCGCGTCGAGCGAGGACGGCACGGGGACGCGCGCGACGACGCCGGGGAACGACTCGGCCTCGGCCCGCCGCCCCGTCGGTACGGACGCGATCTCACGGGCCCGTTCCGTGACGTCCGAGGGCCGGTAGGCGTCCATCATCAGCACCCGGTCGGCGACCTCCAGATAGTCCCCGGAGCCGCCCATGACCAGGACCGTGGAGACGCCGTGGTCGCGGTGGAGGGAGCGGACCGAGTCCACGAGCGGGGTCAGCGGCTCGCGGTCCTTCGCGACGAGGGCCTGCATGCGCGCGTCGCGGATCATCAGGTTCGTCGCGGCCGTGTCCTCGTCGATGAGCAGCACCCGGGCGCCCGCCTCGACGGCCTCGCACAGGGACGCGGCCTGCGAGGTCGAGCCCGAGGCGTTCTCCGTGGAGAAGTCGGAGGTGTCGGAGCCGTCGGGGAGGTGGTCGACGAAGGCGTGCACGTCGACGCGCTCCACGCGCCGCCCGTCCTCCGCGCGCAGCTTCACGGTCTCCGGGCGCGCCACGACCAGCTCGCGTCCGTCCCCCGGAACGTGGTCCCAGATGCCGGACTCCAGCGCCCGCAGCAGCGTCGACTTGCCGTGGAACCCGCCGCCGACGACGAGGCTCACGCCCTCCGGCAGGCCCATGCCCGTCACGCTGCCCGCGTGCGGCAGTTCGACGGTGACGCGCAGCTCCGGCGGCGAGGCGAACGGGATCACGCCCTCGCCCGTCGCGGGCCGGTCGTCCACCCCGCTGCGGCGCGGCAGCACCGCACCGTCCGCGACGAAGCCGACGAGCCCGAGGCCCGGCAGCGCGTCGCGCAGCGCGACCGAGTCCTCGACGGTCTCGACGAAGCGGCGCACGGCCTCCGCGTCCGACGAGGCGTGGCGCAGCGTCCGTTCGGCCGCCTCCGGCAGCACCCGGGTCAGCAGCCGCCGGGCCTCGCGGCCGTCGATCCGCCGCCCGTGGCCCGGCAGCGCGGCGCCCAGCCGCAGGGTGACCGAGCCGTCCTCCGCGTCGACGGTGCACGAGCTGCGGTCCAGCACCTCCTGGCCGCCCGCGTCCACGCGCAGCGCCCGCTCGCCGCGCAGCGCGCCGGCCGCCTGCCGGGCCAGGTACGAGGCCAGGGCGCGGCGGCGTACGGCCGAGGCCCACAACTCCTCCGGGAACGCGGCGAGTTCACCGGGGACGTGGACGGCCACGCGGGCGGGTGGCGCGTACGGGTCGGACTGCGCGCGCACCAGCTCCAGTGAGACGCCGCCCGGCAGTTCCCAGCGGCCGACGAGGCCCTTGTACCGCCCGTACTGGGCACCTTCGAGCGCGCCCAGCTCCTCGGCGAGCCCGCTCCGGGGGCCGCGCGGCGCGCGCGGACGCTCCTCGTGCGGGCGTCCGCCGCGCTCGCCGCGCTCGCCCCGTCCGTCCCGTCCGCCCCGTTCGCCGTACGGGCGTCCGCCGCCCCTGCGGTGCCCTCCGGGCCGCCCGTGTCCTCCGGACCGTTCGCGCACGCCGTTTCCCGCCTTCCACTCGCGTTCTCCGATCCGCCCATTCTGGCCCCCGGCACCCGACGTACGCTCGTCGCCGTGACTGATGTGCTCGTGGTGCAGAACACGCCGACCGGTGGGCCCGGACGGGTCGGCGAGGTCCTCGCGGAGCGCGGCCTCGGGACGGAGGTCGTGCACGCGTACGAGGGACAGCCCGTGCCCCGGAAGGTGGAGCACGGCGCCGTGGTCGTGCTGGGCGGCGGCTATCTCCCGGACGAGGACGCGCGGGCGCCCTGGCTCGCGGACCTCAGGGCGCTGGCCGTCGACGCGCTGGACACGGGCGCGCCGCTGCTCGGGATCTGCCTGGGCGGCCAGTTGCTCGCCCATGTCGCGGGCGGCGCGGTCGCCGGGCGGTCCGGGGAGCCGGAGGTCGGCAGCACGCCGCTGGCCGTACGGCCGGAGGCCGAGGGCGACCCCCTCTTCGGCGCGCTGCCGTCCCGGGTGACCGCCGTCGAGAACCACGTCGACCGGATCACGGCGCTGCCGCCCGGCGCGGTGTGGCTGATGGAGAGCGCCGCGTGCCCGTATCAGGCGTTCCGGGTCGGCGAACGGGCCTGGGGCGTCCAGTTCCACCCGGAGGTCCCGCCGTCGCGCCTGCGCGGCTGGGACCTCGACCGGCTGGCCGGACTGGGCCTCGACCACGAGGCGCTGTGCGCCCGGGCAGAGGCCGACGACGCGGTGGCGGGCCCCCTCTGGACCTCCCTCCTCCACCGCTTCACCACGCTGGCCCCGCCGACTGCGGGGTAGGACACCCGTCGTGCCCTGTACCCGTGGTCGGCGACGCCCGGCGAGGGTCTGGCTCTACTCGGTGCCCGGAACGGGCGCGCCGGAGGGGAGACCTTCCGCGATGTAGGCCTCATACCTCGGCCCCCAGTCCGGGGCGGCCCGCGCTTCAGTGCCGGCGATACGGGCGCCCAGCGCGCCGAGGCAGACGTCCCAGCCCGCCGCGTTCCGCGCGGCCGCGTCGCGCCGCTCCAGCACATCGACGAGGGTCAGCTCGCAGCCGCCCTCGCCCGCGGCGCGCAGCGTGAAGTGCAGCTCGTCGCCGCCCCAGGTGAACGCGAGGCGGTGCGGCGGCTCGTGGACGAGGACCGTGCCGACGGACACGTCCTCCTCGATGTTCGGGTCCCCGGAGAACTCGATCTTGCCGCCGACGCGCGGCTCCATCCGCACCTCGGGGGAGGGGAACCAGTGCGCGAGTTCGCCCGGCTCGGTGAGCGCCTGCCACAGCCGTTCGACGGGGTGCTCGTAGACACGGGTGAAGCGGACGGCCGGGCGGCCGTCGAAGTCGATGAAGGTGCCGAGATCCATCAGTCCCGCTCCTTATGGGTGGGGGGTTCGGGCGCGCGCTCCCGTGCCGTCCGTGGCGCCCGTGCCGGCGGCGCCGTCCGTGCCGGCGGCGCCGTCCGTGCCGTCCGGTCGAGGTGGGCGCCCAGCGCGTCCAGGCGGTCGTTCCACAGCGCCCGGTACGGCGCGAGCCAGCCGTCCAGCTCCGCGAGGCCCTCGGGCTCCACCGCGTAGATCCGCTGCTGGGCGCGCTTGGTGACGCGGACGAGCCCGGCCTCGCGCAGCACCCGCAGGTGCTTGGAGGCGGTCGGCTGGCTGACGCCCAGCTCCTCGGCCAGCTCGCCCACGGCCTGCGGCCGCCGCCGCAGCGCGTCGAGCAGCGCGCGGCGGTGGCGGTCGGCGAGGGCGGACAGAAGCGTGTCGATCACTCCTCCAATATGCCGTGCACGTTATATACGCGTCAAGGCATATAAGGGTCCTCAGCGGCACGCGGCCGAGGGGTGTTCCGGGGTGAGGTGGTGTACGGCGATCTCCTCGGCGTGCGGGGTGAGCAGGTCGCGGAGTTCGTGTGCGGCCGTCTTGAGGAGATGGCCGTCGTCGGCGGCGCGGAGGGTTTCGAGGACGAAGGCGACGGCGGCGGAGTCCTCGGTGACGCGGGTGCGGTGCGCGTCGCGGTGGTTCCAGTGCCGGGTCAGTACGCCGGTGGCGTCCGCGTAGATGATCTCGCCGGGCCTGGGCTGCTCGACGGTGCCGGGCTCGCCGAGCGGTGTGAAGGACTCGGTGCCGTCGGAGGGGCGGATCTCGATGTCGCCGGAGACCTGGTCGAGGTCGAAGGCGCCCGCCGGGAGGCCGTGGCGGACGGAGACCGCGTTGTAGGAATCGACGGCCGGGTTGATGCGCGGCAGGGCGCCCTTCTTGGCGAGGCGGCGGCCGAGCGCGTCGACGCTGGGGCGGATGCGGCGCGGGTTGGTGCCGAAGGAGCGGTAGGCGGCGTGCCACGCCTCGACGCGCGGATCGGTCTCGTCGGCGGGCCGCCACGTGTCCTCGGCCAGCTCCCGCTCCAGGTCCGCCAGGGCGGCGACGGTGGCGGGCCAGGGTCCGTGGCCGCGCAGCCCGGTGGCGGTGACCACGGCGATGAGCGTGCCGGGGAAGGCCTCGGCGACGGCGGGGGTGAGGTGGACGGTGGTCATAGGGTGTTCCGTTCCTGTTCGGTGTGCGCCGGTGCGGGTGTCAGGGCTGCCAGGGACCGAGGTGGTCCAGGCGGCGGCGCTGCTGGCGCGCGGTGGGGACGTCGAGGCCCTCACCGCGGGCGGCGAGCCGGTCGGCGACGCGCTCGCGGTGCGCCACGGGCTTCTGGTCGTCGTACTTGAACTTGGCCCGTACGTCCGTGACGTCGAGATGCAGCCCGCGGATGCCGGAGAGCATGCGCCCGTACGGCGGCTCTCCCGCGGCGACGGGGGCGTGGTCGCCGTCGGGCTGGAAATGGGCGAGCTGGCGGCGCAGCAGCTCGGCCTTGGCCTCGGGATCGTCGACGACGGTGGCACGGCACGTGAACTGGACGGTCGCGTAATAGCTGGTCGGAACGCCCTCGACGGGCGGGACGCCGTCCTTGGCGCGCCAGGGGCCGGGCACGAACGCGTAGTCGCCGACGACGGTGAACAGCACGTGCGGGTCGCGCTCGACCGCCGCCCAGACGGGGTTGGGCCGGGCCAGGTGGACCAGCAGCCGCGAGCCCTCGTGGGTGAAGTGGGTGGGGACGACGGCGGGTGGCTCGCCGGGCAGGCCGTTGACGCTCAGTTGCCCGAAGTCGTGGCCCTCGGCGAGCCAGCTCTGCCACTCGGCGTCGTCCAGACCGGCATCCCAGGGGTGGATGAACACGCGCTCCTCCTCGTCGACGGTCGTTCCAACCTACTTTTCAGTCGTTCCAGCGTGCGGGGTGGCCAGGTGGGAGGGCACATGACCGCGACGCAGGCGGCGCTGCGGACGCTCGCGCACAACGCCCGGGCGGCCCGCACCCGTGCGGGCCTGTCCCTGGACGAGCTGGGCCGTCGCGCCCAGGTCACACCCTCGGCACCCCGGTCTCCGCCCTGCTGGAGGGCCCCTCGGAGGCCCGCGTCCGCGTCATGTTCGCCGATGCCGTGACGCCGCTGTGGACAGGCGAACGAGGCGGCGAGGGCCGTCTCCTGCTGACGGCCAGGGGCGTGGCGCCGGTCGAGGCCCGGCGCTGGAAACTGGAGCCGGGCGAGGAGCACCCGAGCCACCCCCACCAGGCCGGGGCCGTGGAGACCGTCAGCGTCACCCGGGCCGGATGACCCTGGTCGTCGACGGCGCCGAACGCCATGTCGAGGCTGGCCGGACAGCCACGATCCAGGGGCCGTCGCCCCTCCACACCTACCGAGGCGCGCGCACCACCACCTGTCACCTCCGCATGACGGTCCAGCTCCCTCCGGGGCCGCCCGCGACGCCTGGGACGTCCGGACCCGGAGCCGGGGGCTGAGCGCTGGATCGGGCCGACCACCCCTCAGGCAAGGAGCGCCCGATCTGGATTCGCTGGCGAACGCCGACAGGCGGCTCCTCGCGGCCCAGCTTTTCTATGAGGCCTCCGAACGGATCACCGGCGTGGACGACTTCCTCGCTCCTCCTCCGCCCCTGCCCGCGCCATTACCCCCTCACATGTGCCCTGGCACGAGAACCCTCTGCGGCTCGCGCCTCCTTCCTGATCCCTCAGTCCGCGAACAGCCTGTCCAGGGCCGTACGGCTGTGCTCGTTCGCGGGGCGGAAGAGCATCAGGCGGTGGTGGGGGTCCTGGAGAGGGATCAGGACCTCGGCGTGGACGGCTATCTCGCCGGCCTCGGGGTGGCGCATCGTCTTGTGGCCGCGACCGGTGTCGCCGATGTCGCGGGCGGCCCACAGGCGGGCGAACTCCTCGTCGCCGTCGAGGAGTTCGGCGATGAGGTCGGAGAGCGCGCGGTCCTCCGGGTGGGCGGCCCAGGCGGCGCGGAGATGGGTGACGCCTTCGCGCAGGACACGCTCCCGGTCGACGTAGAGCTCGCGGATCTCCGGGTGGGCCAGGCACAGCCACATCGCGTTGCGCCGCGCGGGCGGCAGGGTGTCGAAGTCCAGGAGCAGCCGGGTCATCTCGCGGTTCCAGGCCAGGATGTCGGACCGGTGGTTCATCAGCATGGCGGGCAGCGGCGACAGGTCCGCCGTCAGTCCGGCCAGCGGCGGCGGAACCGTGAGCGCGGGCTCGGTGGCGCCGCGAGGGCGCTGCTGGGTGAGGTCGAAGAGATAGGCGCGCTCGGCGGGGGCCAGGCGCAGGGCGCGGGCCAGCGACTCCAGCACCTCCGCCGAGGGGCGCAGGCCGCGGCCCTGCTCCAGCCGGACGACATAGTCGACGCTGACTCCGGCCAGCTCGGCGACCTCTTCGCGGCGCAGCCCCGGCGTCCGCCGGTTCCGCCGGGGCGCGGGCAGGCCGAGGGCGCCCGGGTCCAGCCGCTCGCGCCGGGTCCGCAGGAAGGCGGCCAGCTCCTGATGGGTGTCCACGGTGGGGGTCGTCATGGTCGGTGCAACAACGAGAGTGGGACGGGCCTTCCCAGGATCCGCCTTCCCTTACCCCCTGTCCGCGGCCGTCGCAGCCTTGTTCCCGGCAACGGAACACGTGCGACGCACTACGCGCGACGCAACACGAGCACAGGAGGCCATCATGCCGCTCACCCTCGACACCTACCGGCTGCTGGGCCGCTCCGGGCTGCGGGTCTCCCCGCTGGCCCTGGGCGCGGCGACCTTCGGGACCGAGTGGGGCTGGGGAGCCGAGAAGGACGAGGCACGCAAGCTGTTCGACCTCTACGTCGAGCGGGGCGGCAACTTCGTCGACACCGCCAGCACCTACACCGACGGCAGCTCCGAGCGCCTGCTGGGCGAGTTCGCCCGCGACCGGCGCGAGAGCCTGGTGCTGGCGACGAAATACACGACGCTGCGCCGCCCCGGCGACCCGAACTCCGGGGGCAGCCACCGCAAGAGCCTGTTCGCCTCGGTGGAGGAGAGCCTGCGGCGGCTCGGCACGGACTACATCGACCTGCTCTACCTGCACGTATGGGACTTCACGACCCCGGTCGAGGAGATCCTGCGCGGCATGGACGACCTCGTCCGGCAGGGCAAGGTCCTCTACGTGGCGATGAGCAACGCCCCCGCCTGGCAGATCTCGCGCATGCAGGCCGTCGCCGAGCTGCGCGGCTGGTCGCCGCTGGTCGCGCTGCAGATCGAGTACAACCTGATCGAGCGCGGCGGGGAGCGCGACCTCATCCCCATGGCGCGCGAGATGGGCCTGGGCGTGGTCCCTTACTCGCCGCTGGCGGGCGGCGTGCTCTCCGGGAAGTACAGCCGCGAGGATCTGACGGATTCGGGCGCTGCGGGTGGCTCGGACGGGGCGGGCGGCTCGGGTGGTGCGGACGGTTTTGATGGTGCCTCCAGTGACGGGACCCGGAAGAAGTTCAACCTCGCGGTGGGTCAGCTCACCGCGCGCAACCTCGACATCGCCGAGGTCGTGAAGGAGGTGGCCGCCGAGATGGGCCGCACCCCCGCCCAGGTCGGGCTGGCCTGGACCCTGCGGAACCCGGCCGTGACGGCTCCGATCATCGGCGCCCGTACACCCGCGCAGCTCGAAGGCAACCTGGGCGCCCTGGACGTCGAGTTCACCGACGCCCAACTCGCCCGTCTCGACGCGGTCGGCGCGCCCGTGCTGGGCTTCCCGCACGACCTGCTCGCCAGCGACCACATCCGGAACGAGACCACGGGCGGCCTGACGATCGAGGCCCGCCGCTGACGGGCGGCTACGCGGCGGCGGACGAGGTGGCGGCGGGCGGCGTGGCGGCGGGCGGAGCGACGGTGCCGGACGACGTGGCGGTGAGGAATCCGCGTATGTAGCCCGCCACGGTGTCGAGGTGGCTTTCCAGGAGGAAGTGCCCGCCGCCGGGCACCAGATGGATCTCCGCGTCCGGCAGGTCCCGCGCGAAGGCGCGGGCCCCGTCCGGGCCGAAGATCTCGTCGCCCTCGCCCCAGACCGCGAGGAGGGGGACCCGGCGCTCGCGGAAATAGGCGTGCACCTCGGGGTAGAGGGGCCGGTTGCGGGCGTAGTCACGGAAGAGGGCGAGCTGCACGAGATCGTTGCCCGGCCGGGAGATCTCGCGGTGGTCGGCGGTCCAGGTGTCGGGGTCGACCAGCTCGGGCCTGTCCACCCCGTGCAGGTACTGCCAGCGGATGGCGTCGAGCGAGAGCGCGGTGCGGACGGCGGGCTCGGTCTCCGGGCCCGGATCCTCGGCATACGCCCACAGGGGTGCCCAGAAATCCGGGACGAAGCCGTCCTCGTACGCGTTCCCGCTCTGTGTGATCACGGCGGTGACGGCGTCCGGGGCGCGCAGGGCCAGCCGCCAGCCGACGGGGGCCCCGTAATCCTGGACATAGATGGCGTAGCGATCGACGCCTAGCTGGGCGAGGAGGGCCTCGGTGAGGTCGGCCAGGGAGTCGAAGGAATAGGCGAACTCGTCCACGGGCGGGGCGTCGGAGCTGCCGAAACCGAGGTGGTCGGGGGCGAGGACGTGGAACCGGTCGGCCAGCACGGGGATCAGGTGCCGGAACATCCGCGAGCTGGTGGGGAACCCGTGCAGCAGCACGAGCGTGGGGGCCTCGCGGGGCCCCGCCTCGCGATAGAAGACGCGGTGTCCGCGCACCGTCGCATACCGGTGATGGATCTCGACCATGAATAACCCCTTCAAGGCTTCATGAGGGTTATTCCCTCGGTGTTCAGTAGACCCGCCGAGGAGGTAACCTGTCAAGCGAGTCGAGGGAGTTAGCCGGAGAAAGGTCGCGCACCGTGCTGGACGAACAGGCCCTGTTGCAGGCGCTCAACAGCACCCCCGTGACGGACGGCCACCGGACGGACCTGTGGCGCGACGACCACGAGATCGACAGGTGGGCGCGGGAGCACGGGGGGCCCGGCGGCCCCGAGGAGCGCGGATGGCTGCGTGCCGCCCGGGACGCGCTCCAGGCGATGGAGTCGGAGCCGGAGTCGGGGCCGGAGGCGGAGCTGCAGCGTCTCCTCGCGGACGTCCGCAGGGTCCCGCGACCCAGCGCGGCGGGCCTCGAATGGCACCTCGACGTGCCGCCGGAGCGCCGGCTCGCCGTGGAGCTGGTCCTCGCCTGGGCGGACGTCAAGGAGCGTATGCCGGGCCGCCTCCGCCCCTGTGAGAACCCCGAGTGCTGCCTCTTCCTCCTCGACCGCAGCCGTGCCAACACCGCGCGCTGGTGCTCGATGAAGACCTGCGGCAATCGTCTGAAGGCCCGCCGCCACCAGGCCCGGGCACGCGAGGCCCCGCACGCGGAGCAGCGCGAGGCCCCGCACGCGGAGCAGTGCGGGACCCCGCACGCGGAGCAATAGGCCCCGTACCGGAGCGGGGGGCGCCGTGACCGTCCGGCCGTGACCGTCTGACAGGCTTCGGGCGTGACCTTGCACAGCGTGTTGCTCTACGGGTGCGCGGCCGTCGTCGTCGCGACGGGCGTGCGCCTCCTGGCCGCCTTCGCCGCCGAGGACGGCAAGGCGGGCGGCGAGGCGGGCGGCCCCGAGGCCCCTCCGCCGCTGGCCCTGCTACGGGCATGGCGACGCCCCCTCCCGAAGGCCGCGACGGCGCTGGTGGCCTGCATGGCGGTGCTCGGCGTGGTCCAGGAGGCCGTGCCCGGCATGGTCGACGCGCTGGAACGGCACCCCCACGGCGAGTGGTGGCGGGCCGTGACCGCCCTCGCGGTGCAGTCCTCGGGATGGCCCCAGCTCCTCTTCAACCTCGCCGCGCTCGCGGTCGTCGCCCCTGTCGCCGAGCGGCAGTTCGGGCCCGGGCGGACGCTGCTGGTCTTCGTGGTGAGCGGGGTCGCGGCACAGGCCGTCAGCATGGCGGGCTGGAGCCCGCGGGGAGGCGGCGACTCGGTGGCGGTCTGCGGCCTCGTGGGCGCGCTCGCCGTCCGGTACGCGGTGGCGCGCGGCGGCGAGGCCGTCCTGCGGCGGACGGCGCCCCTCGTCCCCGCCGCCGGACTGCTCCTCTGCCTCCTCGCCGACAACCACGGGGTGGGCCTGCTCGTGGGCTGCGCGCTGGGAGCGACAGGGGGACTGATGCGCCCCGGGCGTACGGCCGTTGCCCCGTAAAGCACCGCGCGGGAATGGCAGGGTGGGACGGCCGCACAGAATCCGCCGCGTCGGCCGCCGGGCGCGTGCGAAGATCGCGCGAACCGACCGTCCGTTCCTTGGAGTCAGCCCCTGTGTCTGCGATACCGGTACCGGTCAGTGACGTCGATCTCTATACGCCCGAGGCGCGCGCCGATCCCTACGCGCTCTACGCGGAGCTGCGCGCGCTCGGCCCCGTGGTATGGCTGTCCCGGTACGGCCTCTACGCGCTCCCGCGCTACCGGGAGGTGCGCGCGGCGCTCGTGGACTGGCGGACGTTCTCCTCGGCGCGCGGGGTGTTCGTCGATCCCGGGATGAACGAGCAGCTCGAAGGCATCACGCTGTGCAGCGACCCGCCCGAGCACACCGAGATGCGCGCGGTGCTGGGCCGTCCGCTGCGCCAGGACCGGATGCGCGACGTCACGCCCACGATCGAGGCGGAGGCCGAGCGGATCGTCGCGGAACTGGTCGCGCGCGGCCGGTTTGACGCCGCGACGGAGCTGGCCGAGCACCTGCCCATGGCCGTCGTCTCCGACCTCGTCGGACTGCCCGACCGGGGGCGCGCCAAGATGCTGGAGTGGGCCGCCGCGATGTGGGACATGCAGGGCCCGGCCGACGAGCGTTTCGCGCGGGCGGCGCCGGTCGTCGAGGAGTTCATGGACTTCGTCGCCCACGAGGCGGTGCCCGGCCGTATCGCCCCGGACGGCTGGGCCGCCCACCTCCACGAGGCCGCCGACAGGGGCGAACTGGCGCGCGAGAAGTGCCCCGGGCTGATGCTCGACTACGTCACGCCGAGCCTCGACACCACGATCCTCGCGATCACGAACACGATCGCGCTCTTCGCCGCGCACCCGGACCAGTGGGACCTGCTGCGGGCCGACCGTACGCTGATCCCGCACGCGATCAACGAGTCGCTGCGGCTGGAGAGTCCGGTCCCGCAGTTCAGCCGGGTCCTCACCGAGGACCACGAGATCGACGGGGCGGTCCTCCCCGAGGGCAGCCGGGTGGCGCTGCTCTACGGCTCGGCCAACCGCGACGAGCGACACTACGCGGACCCCGAGCGCTTCGACATCACCCGGCGCCCCTCGGACCATCTGGCTTTCGGCCGCGGCGAACACGTCTGCGTCGGCATGCACCTGGCCCGGCTGGAGATGGGCACGCTGCTGGACCGGCTGGCCGACCGGGTGAGCCGCTTCGAGACCGTGGCCTCGACGCCGATGATCAACAACGGCCTGCGCGGTCTGGAGCGTCTTGACGTCGCCGTCCGCACGGCCGAGTAGTCCGATTCCGGCGGAGCGTGGTTGCCCTCGCCTCGTCTTGAGGCTGGGCAGGGGGTGCCCCTTGCTGCGCGTTGCAGGCTGCGCCTGTGTTGTGGCTGGGCGCGCAGTTCCCCGCGCCCCTTAAGGGCGCTCCTCGGGACGTCTCTCTCAGCGGCGCAGCGCCTCCGCGCCCGCGTACCGGGCGCTGTCGCCCAACTGCTCCTCGATGCGCAGGAGCTGGTTGTACTTGGCGGTGCGGTCGGAGCGGGAGAGCGAGCCGGTCTTGATCTGGCCGCAGCCCGTGGCCACCGCCAGGTCCGCGATCGTCGTGTCCTCCGTCTCGCCCGAGCGGTGCGACATGACGACCGTGTACCCCGCCCGGTGGGCGGTGGCGACGGTGTCCAGGGCCTCCGTGAGGGTGCCGATCTGGTTGACCTTCACCAGGATGGAGTTGGCGACGCCGGAGGCGATGCCCTCGCGCAGCAGGGTCTCGTTCGTGCAGAACACGTCGTCCCCGGTGAGCTGGCAGCGCGCGCCGACCCGCGCGGTCAGCTCCCGCCATCCCGTCAGGTCGTCCTCGGCCATCGGGTCCTCGACCGACACGACGGGGTACGCGTCGATCAACTCGACCAGGTGCTCGGCGTGCTCGGAGGGCGTACGCCGTACGCCCTCCCCGGCGTAGTCGTAGACGCCCTCGCGGAAGAACTCGGACGAGGCCGGGTCCATGACCAGGCCTATGTCCGTGCCCGGCCGGTACCCCGCGCGCTCGACGGCGGCCACGACGAAGTCGAGCGCCTCCTTCGCGGTGCGCAGCGAGGGCGCGAAGCCGCCCTCGTCGCCGACGCCCGTGGAGTGCCCGGCGGCGAGGAGGTCGCGGCGCAGGGTGTGGAAGATCTCCGACCCCATCCGTACGGCCTCGGCGAAGGACGCCGCGCCGATCGGCGCGATCATGAACTCCTGGAAGTCCAGCGGATTGTCGGCGTGCGCGCCCCCGTTGACGATGTTCATCTGCGGTACGGGCAGTAGCCGGGCGCCGGAACCGCCCAGGTAACGGTGGAGCGGCTGGCGGTGCGCCGCCGCCGCGGCCTTGGCGGTGGCCAGGGAGACCCCGAGGAGCGCGTTGGCCCCGAGCCGGGACTTGGCCGGGGTGCCGTCCGTGGCGACGAGGACCGCGTCGAGCCCGGCCTGGTCCTCGGCTTCGCGGCCGGTGACGGCCTCGGCCAGCTCCGTGTTGACGTGGCGCACCGCGCGGTCGACGCCCTTGCCGTGCCAGCGCGCCGGGTCGCCGTCGCGCAGCTCGACGGCCTCGCGGGCGCCGGTCGAGGCGCCGGAGGGCACGGCGGCCCGGCCCAGGGACCCGTCGGCCAGCTCCACGTCCACCTCGACGGTGGGGTTGCCCCTGCTGTCGAGGATGCGGCGGCCGGTGACGGAGGTGATGGCGGTCATGGGAGGTCCTTCCCGTCTTCGCGTACGAGCCGGGGCCCGGCTGCGGCGGCGCTGACGCTGACCCCGGCGCACCGCACTCTACAGCAATGCTGTGCAGTTCTGCTGCGCAGTTCTGCTGTTCAGATTCGCTGTTCAGATCCACTGCTCAGCCGCACTGTTCAGTTCCGCTGCGCAGAGCGACTGTGCAGCGCGGCTGAGCAGCATCGCTGCGTTAAAATTCGGTATGCCCCTTCCGGAATCCGCCGCCGTCGCTGCCGAACTGCGCACCGCGATGGGAAAGCTCACGCGCCGCGTGAAGCTGGAGGACCAGATGCCGCTCGGCCAGGTGGCCGTCCTCGGCGCGCTGGACCGCAGCGGTGCGATGACGACCAGCGAACTCGCCGCCGACCAGCGGGTCCGCCCCCAGTCCATGGCCCGGGCCGTCGGCCTCCTCATGGACCAGGGCCTGATCACCCGCCGGGCCCACCCGACCGACGGCCGCAAGAGCCTCGTCGAGCTGTCCGCCGAGGGCCGTGCGCTGCTGGAGGAGGAGCGCGGCCGCCGCGCGGACTGGCTCGCACGGGCGATCGAGGCGGAGCTGACGGACGAGGAACGGGAGCTGCTGGCACGCAGCACCGCCCTGGTCGAACGGCTCGCGGCGCACTAGGAGTTCGCCGCGAGCGGTTACCGATGGCCGCCTACGCTGACTGGTCGATTTGTGCCGCTGAAATGCGAACGCCCCTGCCCGCTCTCCAGAGCCGCACCATTCTGTCCTCGCTCCCGGTGGCCAGGGTTCTGCCGTCCGGGCTGAACGACAAACAGAGAATCGCGTTTCTGTGGCCGGTGAGGGTGGCCTTGCGCTTGCCTGTCCTCATGTCCCACAGGCGCACTGTCTTGTCGTGGCCGGCGGTGGCCAGGGTTTTGCCGTCGGGGCTGAATGCGACGGCGTTGACTTGGCCTTTGTGGCCGGTGAGGGTGGCTCTGTGCCTGCCTGTTGCCGCGTCCCACAGGCGCACTTGCTTGTCGTAGCCACCCGAGGCCAGGGTTTTGCCGTCGGGGCTGAATGCGACGGCGTTGACTTGGCCTTTGTGGCCGGTGAGGGTGGCTCTGCGCCTGCCTGTTGCCGTGTCCCACAGGCGCACTTGCTTGTCGTCGCTGCCGGTGGCCAGGGTCTTGCCGTCCGGACTGAACGCCACAGAGTTGGTCATGGTGTTGTGGCCGGGGAGAGCAATCGTCCTCTTGGCGCTCTCCACATCCCACAGGAGCACGTCCTCGGCACTGCTGGCGGCCAGGGTCTTGCCGTCCGGGCTGTAGGCCACGGAGAGGACCTTGTCCGCGACTCCGGTGAGGCTGGTCCGGATCCGGCCGGTCTTCGCGTCCCTCAGATGCACCCCCTCGTAGTCGCCGCCGTTGCCCGTGGCGAGCGTCTTGCCGTCCGGACTGAACGCCACGGAATAGGTGGCTCTCTTCTCGCCGGGGAGGGTGGGCTCGTTCTCGTTCTTTGTCAGATCCCACAGATGCACGGTCTCAGGACCGCTGGACGTGGCCAATGACTTGCCGTCCGGACTGAACGACAGGGAGTTGATGCCCACGACGTGGCCGATGAGAATGTCCGTACTCTTTACGCTGACATTCTTTGCGGCGGCCTTTCTCCCCGCGGCATTTCCGGGGCTCTTGGGGTCGGAATCTTCCCGCAGGCCCATGACGGCGGCCGCGCTTCCCGCAGCGGTGAGGACGGTGGCGCCGAGGGCGAGGACGGTCCGTCGGGGGACCGGCTTCCGGGCAGGCTGCCGCGTTTCCCCGACGCCCGTCGGCGCACGCTCCGGTACGTGATGCCGCGTGATGTCCATGATGATCGCCTCCGGCAGCCAGGTGCCGGGACGTCGCAGCATGTCGTCCCCAGAGGCCGCACGGCACAGCTCGATGACCTCGGCGGGTGAGGGCCGTTCGCCGGGATCCTTGGCGAGGCAGCGATTCAGGAGGGGGAGCAGGGCTTCGGGCACATCGGCCAGATCCGGTTCCTCGTGCACGATGCGGTAGAGCACGCCGAATGCCTGGCCCTCCCCGAACGCGGGTGTGCCTCTCGCGGCATAGGCGATGAGCTGGCCGAGTGAGAAGACGTCGGTCGCCGGGCCGACGTCCTTGTCCTGCGCCTGCTCGGGCGACATGAAGGCGGGCGTGCCGACAGCGCTCCCGGCGTCCGTGAGGGCCGTGGCGTCGGCTGCCCTCGCGATGCCGAAATCGATGACACGCGGACCATCCATGGCCAGGAGCACGTTCGACGCTTTCAGGTCGCGGTGCACGATGCCCGCTCCGTGCACGTCCTGCAGTGCCTCGGCCACTCCCGCCGCCAGCAGGAGGACGGCCGGCACCGGCAGCGGGCCGTGTCGTGTCACCGCGGTGGAGAGCGTCGGCCCCTCCACGAAGGCCGTGGCGAGCCAGAGCGGGGTGCCGTCGATGTCGCTGTCGATGACGGGGGCCGTGTGCAGGCCGTGCACCCGCTGTGCGGCGGCCACCTCCCGGCGGAAGCGTCGACGGAACGCCGGATCGTCCGCCAGCTCCGGGCGGATCGCCTTGATGGCGACCGGCCGCCCGGCCCGGGTGTGCGAGAGGTAGACCTTGCCCATGCCGCCCGCACCGAGCCGCGCCACCAGGGTGTAGTCGCCCAACCGTTCGGGGTCGTCCGCCCCCAGCTCCTCGAAGACCGTGGCCCGCGCGGCGGCGCCCGTTCCCGCGTCCTCCGCGACCATGCCCCGATCGCCCCCCGGCGTCGTCAACTCCCCTGCTCTGCCGCGCTGATCCTAGACGAGGTCTATGCCGCCATCGCGACGGCCACCGCTCCGCCGATGTACGCGAGGTTCACGACGAGCCGGGTGAGCGCCCACGCGGGGCGGGCGTGCCGGAGCGCGTCCAGGTGCGAGGGCAGATACGCGGTGATCAGTACGGCCGCCGCCCACGCGCCCGCCTCCCGCCACCCCGGTACGCACAGCGCCCCGCCCACCACGAGGTCCGCGACCCCGCTCGCCGCGACGACCGGCCCGGCGTGGCCGACCCAGTCCGGTACGAGCCCGCGGAAGTAACGGGGTACGAGGAAGTGCGCGATGCCCGAACCGATCAGGAGTGACGCGAGCGCGAGTGCGGAGATAGCGTGCATGGCGCGATGCTCTCCGCCGACCGCGCCTGGACGCTTGAACAGAACGATCGCCGTCTGACCCTCTTCGCCGAGCCCCGCCCCTACGCGGTCCGCCGTCACCGGCACCCCGCCTGGAAGCTGGTGCTCTCCGAGGGGGAGGCCGTGGCGACGGGCGGTCGCGCCGTTTCCGGCCCGGGCCTCCTCGTCCCGCCCCAACTCGCACACGCGTGCCGTACGACCGCGGGGTACGCCGCGCTCTTCCTCGACCCCTGGCTCCTCGCGGGCCCGGCAGAGATCACGCCCCTGTCGGCGGCATCGGTACGCCGCCTGCGCGCGGCCCTGCCCGACCTCGACTCCGCGTACGAGGAGCTGGTCGCTCTGACAGGTGCCGCCCCTGCCGAGCTGGACCCCAGGGTCGCGTACGCCCTGAACTCCGGCGCCTCCGCGGAAGAGGTCGGGCTCTCGCCCGTACGGCTACGGGCCCTCGTCCGCGAGTCGGTCGGCGTCCCCCTCGTCCTGCTACGGCGCTGGGCCCGTCTCCGGACCGCCGTCACCGCCCTCGCGCAGGCCCCGCCCGCGACCGCCGCGGCCGAGGCGGGCTTCGCCGATCAGCCCCACCTCACGCGTACGGCCCGCACGCTGCTGGGCCGTACGCCGGGTTCGTTCACAACCGTTCGATGAAACGGGCCCAAGCGTCCCCGGAGAACACGAGGGTGTCCCCCTCGCCCCCGTTCTTCGTGTCCCGCACGGGGATGAAGCCTTCGGCTATGCCGACCTCGACGCAACTGCCGCCATCGCCGTTGCTGTAACTGCTCTTGCGCCACTCGAATGTGCTCAAGTCAATCTGGCTGCTTGCCATTTCGATAGTCCTCTGCCGCTGCCTGGATCAGGGCTAGGGACGCCTTCGGCGGCAGTGCGGCGGCCCTGAGCCGATCGTATGCCTTGCGGTATCGCTTCACGAGCGCCGGATCGTCGATGGTCTCGCCGCTGTACAGCGACTCCGTGTAGACGATGGGAGGGGCGTCGGGGAACGACATGACGGTGGCCATGCCCATCATGAAGGGGTGCGCCCCCGCGTTCCACGGAACGATCTGTGGAACGACCCGACGGGTCAACGTCAACTCCATGAGGTGTTCGAACTGATCAGCCATGTCGGGTGCCGGGGCGACGGGCTGGGTGAGCAGCGACTCGTGCAAGATGCACCAGAACTCGGGGCGTTCGGCGTCATCGTTGAGGATCTGGGCGCGTGCCAGGCGCGCATCGACCTTGAGGGCCACCTTGTCCGGGTGCTCCATGGGGTGCGCTGCTTCCACGATGGCTCGCGCGTACGCCTCGGTCTGGAGGAGCCCTGGGAACAGCGTCGGGCTCCACTCCTCGATGGAATCGGCCCGCTTCTCGGCCTCCAAGGCGCGCTCGAAATACAACGCGTGCCCGACCCTCCTCGCGCGCCGGACGTCCTCGCAGCGGCGGCTGAAGAAGCCGTCCGTGTCGAGGACGCGATCCACGTGCTCGGCGAGATCCCGCGGCATGCGCCGCTCGCCGCGTTCGATCTCGCTGAGATGCGTGGCTCCGTAGAAACTGCCCTCCACCAACTGCTGCTGCGTCAGCCCGGCCTGCTCGCGCTTCCAGCGCAGCTCCTTGCCGTAGAAGGTGGGGACGCCCGCCGAGCCGTCGATGTCCTTGGGACCTGGCATGGTTACCGCCGTTTCCGGTGGGGCGCGGTCGCACGACTATGTTCTCCGGCGACTGGAACCGACCGGGCGGCAAGCACTTACGATCCCGCTGCTCGCGGTGCCGAGCGCGCTCGCGGCCGTACGGGAACGGGTGGCGCTGCACTGCGCGGCGTGGGGCAGCCGGGGGCTCGGCGACATCGCGGCGCTCTGCGTGAGCGAGCTGGTCACGAACGTGATCGTGCACGTGGGGGAGGGGGCGCCGGTGAGCGTGCGGCTCTCCTGGACCGGTGGCGGACACGCGCGGCTCGCGGTCACCGACCCGGCGCCGGGCGCGGTGCCCGTACGGCAGGACGCGGCCGGCCCCGACGCGGAGTCGGGGCGCGGAATCGCGCTCGTGGACGCGCTCGCCGCGCGGTGGGGCGTGGAGCGGCACGCGTGCGCGAAGACGGTGTGGTGCGAACTGGCGGAGCCGTGACGGTCCGCGCGCTCGCGCTCACTCCGGCCTCGCCCGCCGAATTCCCTCAGACCGGGTGGGTCCGGGTGCCGTACTAGGTTCGTCGGCCGACGTGCGCCGCTGAGAGCGGAACGTCTCCGTTTGCCTTCCAAAGCCGTACGGTCTCGTCCTCGCTGCCGGTGGCGAGGACTGTGCCGTCCGGGCTGAACGCCACGGAATAGACCGCACCTTCGCGGCCGGCGAGGGAGCGTCTTCTGCCCGTTGCCACGTCCCACAGCAACACCTTCTCGGAGTCGCCGCTGGTCGCCAGGGACTTGCCGTCCGACCTGAACGCCACACAAAGGGGAGCCTTCCTGTGGCCCGTAAGGATGTGCGCGGCCTTTACGGTGGCTTTCCTTGCCTTGGGGCTCTCTGGACTCTTGTCTTTTGAGTCTTCTCGCAGACCGACTATCGCGGCTGTGCCGCCCACGCCCGCGAGGGCCGTCGCGCCGAGGGCGAGGAGCGCTCGCCGCGGGACCGCCTTCCGGGCGGGCTTCGGCGTTTCGGCGAGCTCGCGTCGTGCCTCGTCCACCGCGACAGGGTCCGGACGTTCCGGCGGGTCCGCCGAGACGCTCTTCGACGCCTCTGGAGAATCCGAGGCCGAAGCGGTCGTGCTCGCTCCTGCCTGCGCGGGCACGTCCTGGTGCCGTGTGATGTCCGCAGTGATCGCTTCGGGCAGCCAGTTGCGGGGACGTCGCAGCACGCCGCCGCTGGAGGCCGCCTGGCACAGGTCGATGACCTCGGCGGGTGAGGGCCGTTCGCCGGGATCCTTGGCGAGGCAGCGATTCAGGAGGGGGAGCAGGGCCTCGGGCACATCGGCCAGATCCGGTTCCTCGTGCACGATGCGGTACAGCACGCCGTATGCCTGGCCTTCCCCGAACGCTGGTGTGCCCTTCGCGGCATACGTGACGAGCTGGCCGAGCGAGAAGATGTCGGTCGCGGGGCCGACTTCCTCGTTCACGGCCTGCTCGGGCGACATGAAGGAGGGTGTGCCTACGGCAACCCCGGTGTCCGTGAGGGCCGTGGCATCGGCGGCCCGGGCGATGCCGAAATCGATGACGCGAGGGCCGTCCGTGGCCAGCAGCACATTTGACGCTTTCAGGTCGCGGTGCACGATGCCCGCTCCGTGTACCGCCTGCAGTGCCTCGGCCACCCCCGCGGCCAGCAGCAGGACAGCCGACTCCGGCAGCGGGCCGTGTCGTGTCACCGCGGTGGAGAGCGTCGGCCCCTCCACGAAGGCCGTGGCGAGCCAGAGCGGGGTGCCGTCGATGTCGCTGTCGATGACGGGGGCCGTGTGCAGGCCGTGCACCCGCTGTGCGGCGGCCACCTCACGGCGGAAGCGTCGACGGAACGTCGGGTCGTCCGCCAGCTCCGGGCGGATCGCCTTGATGGCGACCGGCCGCCCGGCCTGGGTGTGCGAGAGGTAGACCGTGCCCATGCCGCCCGCACCGAGCCGCGCCACCAGGGTGTAGTCACCCAACTTCTCGGGGTCGTCAGCTTCCAGCTCTTGGAAGACCGTGGCCCGCTCAGCCCTTACCGGGTCCGCGTCTTCTGCGGCCATGCCGATTGCCCTCCACGTCCTCAACTCCCCTGCCCTGCCGTGCGCGTGATCCTGGTCGGCGGCCGTGGGGAACGTCGCAGGGCGTGTGCCGGGCTCGGTCAGGCGTAGACGCGTTCGACGAAGTGGGCGAGCTGCTCGTCGCTGAGGTGGTGTGCGAGGTCGGCCTCGCTGATGACGCCGACGAGGCGCTTGTCGTCGTCGATGACGGGCAGGCGGCGGATCTGGTGGCTCTCCATCTCGTCGAGGACCTCGTCCACGCTCGCGTCGCTGCGGATCCAGCGGGGCGTTCCCTGGCAGAGGTCGCCGGCGGTGACGTGTGAGGGGTCGTGGCCCGCGGCGACGCAGCGGACCGTGATGTCGCGGTCGGTGATGATGCCCATCATGCGCTCGCGGGGGTCCGTCGGGTCGCTGACGGGCAGGGCGCCGACGTCCAGTTCGCGCATCAACTGCGCTGCCCTGTCGAGGGTTTCGGTGGCCGGGATCCACTGGGGCCCGGGGTTCATGATGTCGGCGGCTGTGGTCATGGGTCTCTCCTCCTCGCTGCCGTCCGACGCTGCTGTCCCTGGCCATTCTCCCGGCGGTGCCGGGCGGGCGCACGGTGGCCGGATGCGCGCTTACCCCACGGGCGTACCTCGGCCACAATGAGCGCGCTCCGTCCGTCACGGACCCTGACTTCCGTAGGAGGCGCTATGAGCGCCGCACGTGCAGTACGCAAAGCGATCCTGGCCCCTCTGCTCGCGTGCCTCGCGCTGCTGGCGGTGGTCGCCGCGCCGGGGGCGGCGCACGCGGAGGGCGCCGCCGCGGGGGCCGTACGCGGCGGGGACGGGGTCTTCAGCGACGCCGGGACCCGCTGCACGATCGGCTTCAACGCGACGGACGGCACCCGCTTCTACGGGCTGATGCCGGGGTACTGCGGCGACGTGGGCACGCGCTGGTTCGCGGACGCGCAGCGCACGGTGCCCGTGGGGGAGACGGTCGCCGCGCACTTCCCCGGCGGCAACTACGCGGTGATCCGCTACACCAACCCGGACCTGACGTACCCGAGCGAGGTCAACGCGTATCCGGGCGCGGTGCGGATCGAGCGGGCCGTCGAGCCGGTGGCCGGGATGGCGGTGTGCCGGTCCGGTCCGACGACGGGGTGGCACTGCGGGCGGATCCAGCAGCTCAACGTCTCGATCAACTACCCGGAGGGCGTCGTCAACGGGCTGTTCCGGGCCGACATCTGCGCCGAGCCCGGCGACGACGGCGGCCCGGCGGTCTCCGGGAACGCGGCCGTCGGCATCCTCGTCGGGGGCACGGGCAACTGCGCCTCGGGCGGCGCCACGTACTACCAGCCCGTCGTGAAACCCCTCTCCGCCATGGGCCTCACCGTCGGTTACTGAGCCCGACCGACTCCCACTGAAAGAGCTAAGGCGTTTGCCTAAAGGTTTTAGGGAGGTGCATAATCGATTCAGGCAAACGGAAGGTGAGGGAATGGTGCGTGCGGGGTTGTCCGCGGAGGTGCTGGCCCGGGGCGGGGCCGAGCTGGCGGACGAGGAGGGGTTCGAGGCGGTGACCGTCTCGGCGCTGGCCCGGCGGTTCGACGTGAAGGTCGCGAGTCTCTACTCGCACCTGCGGAACTCCCAGGAGCTGAAGGTCCGGATCGCGCTGCTCGCGCTGGAGGAGATGGCCGACCGGGTCTCCGCCGCGCTCGCGGGCCGCGCGGGCAAGGACGCCCTCGCCGCCTTCGCGAACGTCTACCGGGACTACGCCCGCGAGCACCCCGGCCGCTTCGCCGCCGCGCAGACGCCGCTGGACCCGGAGACGGCCGCCGCGAGCGCGGGCGTGCGGCACTCGCAGATGACGCGCGCCATCCTGCGGGGGTACGCGCTGGAGGAGCCCGACCAGACGCACGCGATCCGGCTCCTCGGGAGCGTCTTCCAGGGCTACGTGACGCTGGAGCTGTCCGGAAGCTTCAGCCACAGCGCCCCCGACCCCCAGGTCTCCTGGGAACGGGTCATCGACGCCCTCGACTCCCTGCTGCGCAACTGGCCCGCCCAGGCGTCCGAGGGCGTGGCCGACGAACTCCCCTGAACGAACGACAGGTTGAAGCCATGCACACCGAGCACCACCCGGACCACCCGAACCGACCGGGCCAACCGAACCCCCCGCACCGTTGGATCACCACGGTCCCGGAAGAGCTGCTGCGCGGCGCCGCCGAGCTGGAGCGCACCGCGCGGGGCGTCCTGCCGCACCGGCTGCCCGCGTGGGCCCGCGCCCGTACGCCGGACGGCCAGCTCGCGATGGCCGAGTCCCAGCCGTCGGGCGTCCGCCTCGTGTTCCGTACGGCCGCGACCGCCGTCGAGCTGGACGCGCTCGCCACCAAGCGGGTCTACCGCGGCGCGCCGCCCCGCCCCGAGGGCGTCTACGACCTGCTCGTGGACGGCCGTCTGACCGGCCGCGCGTCCGCCTCCGGCGGGAACACGGTGACCGTCGATCTCGCCACGGGGAGCGCGGAGATCACCGAGGGGCCCGTCGGCACCGTCCGGTTCGGCGCGCTGTCCGAGGGCGTCAAGGACGTCGAGATCTGGCTGCCGCACAACGAGACCACCGAGCTGGTCGCGCTCCGTACCGACGCGCCCGTCGAGCCGGTGCCGGACCGGGGCCGCCCGGTGTGGCTGCACCACGGCAGCTCGATCAGCCACGGCTCCGACGCCGCGAGCCCGTCGACGACCTGGCCCGCGCTCGCCGCCGCGCGCGGCGGCGTGGAGCTGGTCAACCTCGGCATGGGCGGCGGCGCGCTGCTCGACCCGTTCACGGCGGGGACGATGCGGGACACGCCCGCCGACCTGCTCAGCGTCAAGATCGGCATCAATATCGTCAACGCCGACCTGATGCGGCTGCGTGCGTTCACCCCGGCCGTGCACGGGTTCCTCGACACCATCCGCGAGGGGCACCCGGACGCGCCGCTGCTGGTCGTCTCGCCCCTGTACTGCCCGATACACGAGGACACTCCGGGCCCCGGCGCCTTCGACTTCGAGGCGTTGAGCGAGGGGCGGCTCGGCTTCCGGGCGACCGGCGACCCGGCCGAGACGGCCGCCGGGAAACTCACGCTGCGGGTCATCCGGGACGAGCTGGCCCGCATCGTGGAGCAGCGCGCCGCCGACGACCCGCACCTGCGCCTCCTGGACGGCCGCGAGCTGTACGGCGAGGCCGACCACGCCGAACTGCCGCTGCCGGACGGGCTGCACCCGGACGCCGAGACCCACCGCCGGATCGGCGAGCGTTTCGCGGAACTGGCCTTCGCGGAGAAGGGCCCCCTCACCCGGGCGGGGTGAGAGGGCCCTCGGCAGCCCGCCGCGGGCCGGCTGCGGCTACTTGTTGACGGCCCAGCGCTGCGGCTCGGCGGTGAACCCTCGGCTGAGCAGCACCTCGTCGATCTTCTTGCCCTGCGGGACGAGGTAGACCTGGCAGACGGTCGCCGTCTTGCCCTTGGTCCAGGTGACGCTGTCGTCGTCCACGCAGTCCTTGGGGGTGGCCTTGAGGCCGCCCATGAGCAGGATGAGGCGCTTGGCCGAGGCGCCGCCCGCCTTCGCGCCGAAGTCGCTCATGATCATGGGCTTCTTCGTGGTGCCGCCCTCGACCTGCTTGGCCTTCACGTAGATCCAGGCGGGGACCTTGCCCTTGGCCGTCTTCTGGTTGTCGAGGTCCGCGAGGTCCCCGGGCTCGCCCATCGTGACCTTGGTGGGCGCGACCTCGAACTCGGCCTTCTTGGAGCCCGAGAAGGTCTGGGGCTCCGGGGCGGGCTGCCCCAGCTTCAGGACCTTCGGCTTCTCGTCCTGCTGGGTGGACGAGCCGCCGTCCGAGCCGCCGCCCCTGCTCTTCTTGCCGCCGTCGCACGCCGTGGCGGTCAGCGCGAGCGCCGCGCAGGCGGCGACACAGGCCGCGCGCCGGACAGTGGACGTCATTCCGTTCCGCATGTGGTGCTCTCCCCGTTCCCGCCCGTCCCGTGGACGGGCGGCATCGATCGTCGGCCGTGCTCCGGCAGCGTCACGTTCTGGCAGGGCTGCCGCACGGGCGGAGCGATCATACGTGCGCGGAGTTCCGGTTAGGTGTTCGGGGGGTCCATGACAAGGACCGCGGCGGCGCTGCGGATGTTCCGGACCGTCCACGAGGGGCAGTCCGCCTCCGCCTCCAGCTCCTCGCGCGTGAGCCACCGGAGCCCGGAGACCTCGCCGGGCGCCGCCGCGTACGGCTCGGCGCCCTCGGGGAGGCGGGCGGCGAACACCACGTTCACGACCGGCGTTCCCTGATCCGAGACGAAGAACGTGCTCTCCGCGTACCGCAGCGGAACGCCGTCGAGGTCGACGCCGACCTCCTCGGCCGCCTCCCGCCGCGCCGTCGCCTCCAGCACGTCGTCGCGCGGACGGGCCTCCTCCACCTTCCCGCCGGGCACCGAGAGCGTGCCCCCGGCGTGCCCGAGGTCCGGGTGCCGGACGATCAACAGCCAGCGGTCCCCGCGCCGCAGGGCGACGCAGACGTTGACGACGTACGCGGGGGCGGGCCCGTGGGGCGGGGGAGCGGCGGCGGCAGACATGGCGGCACCCTAGCCACCGTTGCCGGGCGCGGTCAGGGGTTCGGCCCGCTGATCACCCTCCTCCCGGCCGTTCTTCTCGCCCTCCTCCGGGTCGTTCTTCCCGCCCTCCTCCGGGTCGTTCTTCCGCTCCGCGCCGTCCGCGCGCGGTGTGAGGGACCAGGTCGCGGCGAGGGCGAGCAGCAGGAGTCCGGCGCACGCGTAGCTCGCGGCCTGGAGGCCGGTGGTCATCGCCGCGCGTGCCGCGTCCGCCGCCTCCGCGCCGCCCGGCCCGTCCGCGAGCGAGGGGATCGCCGCCCCGGCGCTGTCCGTCACCGCGCCGCTGAGGCGTTCGGCCTCCGCGTCCGGCATGCCCGCGCCGGTGAGGCGGTCGCGCAGGGACGTGCCGAGCGTGCTGAAGAACAGGGTGGTGAGCACGGCGATGCCGAGCGCGGAGCCGAGTTCGCGGGACGCGCTCTGGATGCCCGAGCCCTGCCCCGCGCTCGCGGCGGGGACCTCGGCGAGGACGACATTGGTGACCTGGGCCGTCGCGAGGCCCACCCCGATCCCGTAGACGAAGAGCGCCCCGGCGACCGGCCACCAGGCGCTGTCCGTCGCCGCGCACAGGCCGAGCGCGGCCAGCCCGGCGGCCTCCAGGCCGAGCCCGAGCCGCACCTGGGTCAGCGGCGGCACCGTCGCGGCCATCGAGAAGCCGGCCCCGCTCGCGACGAAGCTGCCCGCGGCGAGCGCCACGAGCGCGAGCCCCGCCTCGAACGCGCTGTAGCCGAGGGTGAACTGGAGCCAGAGCGGCAGGACGGCGACGATCCCGAACTCCCCGAGCCCCACGACGAGCGTGACCGCGTTCCCGTTCCGGAAGGAGGGGAGCGCGAACAGGCCGACGTCCATGAGCGGTTCCGCGCCGCGCCGCCGCAGCGCGGACTGACGGCGCCAGAAGACGGCCAGCGCGGCCGAGGCGGCGACGAGCGCGACGAGTACGGGCGAGGGCCCGCCGCCCCAGGTGACGCCGCCGACGGTCAGCGGCTCGACGGACGCCAGCCAGCCGTATGTACGCCCCTCGACCAGCGCGAACGCGAGCAGCCCGAGCCCCGCCGCCGAGAGCGCCGCACTGGGCGCGTCCACCCGGCCGCGGGAGCGGGGCGAGGCCGGGAGGCAGAGGCGGGCGGCGAGGGCGATCAGGGCGACGGCGGGGATGTTGAGGCCGAAGGCCCAGCGCCAGGAGAAGTCCGCGAGCCAGCCGCCGAGCAGCGGGCCGACCGCCGCCGCGGCGCCGATCGTCGAGCCCCAGACGGCGAACGCCTGTCCGCGCTCCCGGCCCGTGAACGCCGCGTTCACCAGGGCCAGCGAGGACGGCAGGATCATCGCGCCGCCCACGCCCTGGACGAACCGCGCGAGGATCAGCGTCCCGCCGTCCGGCGCGAGCCCGGCGCCCAGGCTCGTCGCGCCGAAGACGGCCAGGCCGAGCAGGAAGACGCGGCGCGCCCCGTACAGATCGGAGAGGCGGCCGGCGAGCAGCAGGAGCGCGGCGAAGACGATCGCGTAGGACTCCTGGACCCACTGCGCCTCGGTCGAGTCGATCCCGAGGTCCTCGATGACGGGTGCCAGCAGCACGTTGACGATCGTGAGGTCCACGACGATCAGCGCGACGCCCAGCGAGACGGCCACGAGACCGAGCCAGCGGCGGGGCATGGGTACCCCCATAAGTACCTCCATGAGTGAGTAACTTTACGGTGAAGGTACTTCATGGCCGCGGTACGTTGTCAAACCCCGGGGCATGCGAGGAGAGGACGGGACACGGTGACGGAACGGGTGGAGGAGCGGGTGGAGGAGCGGCGGGACCGGCTGATGGACGGGCTGCGCGCGTTCGGCGCCAACTACACGGAGTTCACCCGGCGGTTTGCCGTCTGGCTCGGGCTGCACGCCACCGACGCCGCCGCGCTCGCCGAGATCCTCTACGCGGAGGACAAGGGCACCCCGCTCTCCCCGGCCCGGCTCGCCGAGCGCGTCTCGCTGTCGTCCGGCGCGACGACCGCGCTGCTCAACCGGCTGGAGAAGGCCGGGCACGTCGTCCGTACCCGCGAGCAGGCCGACCGGCGCGTGGTCACGCTGCGCAGCAGCCCGGAGATCAGGCCGCGCGCCGTGGAGTTCTTCGGCCCGTACAGCGCGCGGCTCACGGAGGTGGTGGCCCGCCACGACCCGGAGCGGCTGCGGGAGTTCGAGGGGTTCCTCGACGAGCTGCGCGACGCGATGGGCGCGCTGCTCGCGGACGAGTACGGGGAGGGCGGTCCGGGCCGTGGCGGGCGCGAGGGGGCCTGAGCGGCGTGCTCAGTGCACGACGGATCAGTGCACGACGGAGATGCGCTCGTTCGGGTGCTCCGCGCTCTCCAGCTCGTCGACGAACGCGATCGCGTAGTCCTCGGCGCTGATAGAGCTGGTGCCGTCGTCGCCGGTCAGCAGGCGCTCGCCGCCGATGCGGTAGGTGCCGGTGCGCACGCCGGGGGCGATCTCGGGGGCGGGCGAGATGTAGGTCCAGTCGAGGTACTCGACGTCGCGGAGCTTCGTCAGCAGGTCGTGGTGGGCCAGTGCCTCGCCCTTGTAGGCGTCGGGGAAGCCGGGGGAGTCCAGCAGCATCTCGCCGGGCCCGACGAGCAGGCTGCCCGCGCCGCCGACGATCACGATGCGGCGCACGCCGGACTGCCGTACGCCCCGCAGGACGTCGTCGTAGAGCGCGCTGAACGGCTCGCGCGGATCGCTGCCGTCGCGCGGGGGCACCAGCGCCGAGGCCACGACGTCGTGCCCGGCGGCCAGTTCGGCGATCCGCTCCGGGTTCGAGGCGTCGGCGGCCACCGCCGTAAGCCGCGGATTTCCGTCCTCGGGCGCCAGGCCCGAACGGGTGATGGCCGTGACCTCGTGCTCCCGGGAGAGCGCTTCGGTGGCGATGCGGCTGCCGACCATGCCGGTGGCGCCGAGCAGGACGATCTTCATGGCGGGCCTTCCTGGGGGAGTGGCGTCGCCTTCCACCGTATGAACCGCACGAAGAAGGGCAAACGGTGCATAGGGAACGGAGCAAGGGGCCTGGTGACGCCCGGGGCGGCGTACGTCATGATGTGCCGGTGACCTCACCTGCCCCTTCCGGCCCACCGCTCGCGTACGACCTGGAGGGACGCAGGTCGGCCTGGGGAGCGCTGTGGCGGTGCGTGGTCCTGCTCGCCGTCGGGTGCGCGGCGATCTCCGCCGGTGCCTGGATCGACTCGAAGATCATCATCGCCGTGGACCCGGACGAGCTGGCGGCCCTGCCGAGCCTCCTCGCCGCGCTCGGCTTCGGCGCCGCGGCCGTGCTCTGGCTGCGCGCGCGGGACGGCTTCCTGGTGCCCGTCGTGCTCGGCGCGGCGCTCGCCGGGATCGGCGGCTCGCACGTGATCCACGCCGGGCTGCTGGACGGTACGCGCGTGGACCCGGACGTGCTCCGCGAGGTGTCCCCCGCGAACGTCCTGACCGCCGCCGGGCTCGTCGTGACCCTGGTCGGCGTGGTCTGGGCGGCCGTGAGCGGCCACCGCACGCCGCGCAAGCCGGGCACGAGCATCGGCGCGGGCACCCGGCCGGAGGAGTCGGCGGGCTGAGGGCTCAGGCCGACTCCGGGGCCGGCGTCATGGCGTGCGTCGTGGTCTGCGCCATGGCCTGCGTATCGAGGACGTCGAGCAGCCGCAGCTTGTCGGCCGCGTCCGTGCCGGGGGCCGGGGTGTGGAGGACGAGCCGCACGTCGGTGCCGGGCGCCGTGAGCACGTCGCAGGTCAGCTCCAGAGGCCCGACCCGCGGGTGGTGCACCGTCTTCGCGTCGGCCGTATGGACGCCGACCTCGTGCGTGTCCCACAGCGCGGCGAACCGGGCGCTCGCCGCGCGGAGTTCGGCGACCAGCGCCCGCAGATCCGGGTCCGAGGGATAGCGGGCGGTGGCGGCGCGCAGGTCGGCGGCCATCGCCGCCTCGAACCGGGCCGTCGCCGCGGGACCGCCGTGCGTGACGCGCGCGGACCCCGCGCCGCCGGTGAAGTGCTGCCACGGGACGTTCCGTTCGCGCCCCCGCAGCGCGGAGGGGTCACCCATCAGCGCCGCGTACAGCGGATTCCACGCGACGAGGTTCCACGCGGCGTCATGGACGCCCACGGGCGTCGCGGCCATCTGGTCGAGCAGCCGCAGGACGCCGGGCGTGAGGTGCGCGCAGATCTGGCGCGGTACCGGCGGGGACTGGCCCGCCAGCAGATACAGGTGGTCGCGTTCGGCGGGCGTCAGCCGCAGCGCGCGGGCGAGCGCGGCGAGGACCTGGCCGGAGGGCGAGGACGCGCGGCCCTGTTCGAGCCGGATCACGTAGTCGACGGAGACGCCCGCGAGTGCGGCCAGCTCCTCGCGCCGGAGCCCGGGCGCGCGCCGGGCCCGGGCCTGCTCCCGGGGGAGCCCGGCATCGCCCGGTCCGGTCCGGTCGCGCCAGCGGCGCAGCGCCGTGCCGAGCGTGCGGTCGGCGCCGTCGGGGCTGGGGTCGGGGTCGTCGTTCACCCGCTCAGTATCGGGACCGAGAGCGCGTTCGGGGAGGGCGGAGCCTGGTACGGGCGTTCCCAGGAAAGGTCCGGTACTCCCTTGTGCGGACCCTGGTACCGAGGCTGGGGCCCATGACGACCACGACCACGCCGGCCACCACGCCCGTACGCCGTGTCGAGCTGATCCACGACTTCGTGTGCGCCCGCTCGTACCTGGGCTTCACCCGTCTCGTCCGCGCCCTCCGCCGTCATGAGGAGGAGGGCGGCGGGCCCGTGGACCTGGTGCTGCGCCCGTACCGGGTCCGGCCCGGCGCACCGGCCGAGGCCGAGCCGCTCTTCGAGGTCCATAAGCGGGACAAGGGCGAGGAGGCCGCCCGCGCGATCCGCGCCGACCGCACCCTCGGGGCCGCCGACGGCCTCCGCGTCCGCTTCGACCGGGCGCTCTTCACCAGCACCTTCGCCGCGCACCTCCTCCGGGCCCGCGCCGTCGCGCAGGGGCGCGGCGTCGCGATGACCGAGCGCCTCTTCCGCGCGTACTTCACCGACGGACTGCACCTCTCGGACCCCGAGGTCCTCGCCCGCCTGGCCGAGGACGTGGGGGTGGCGACGGAGGGAACGGAGGACGCCGCCCTCCTGCGCGCCGAACTCGCCCGTACCCGGGACCTCGGCAGCGAGACGGGCCCCGTCTACCGCTTCGGGGACAGCACGGTCCTGGCGGAGGACCAGCCGGAGGAGGCGCTGCTGGCCGCGCTGGGGTGATCGAAATTCTCTCCGGAAGCGCGATGAGTTCCGGAGCCGGCGGCGGTCTCCTTTCCGACACCTCAGCGAGACAGCGAGTACGCACGTACGAGTGAAGGAACCCCATGAGTCAGCTTCTTCGCGTCCAGAACTTCACCGTCTCCCGTGACGGCTTCGGCGCCGGCGAGGGCCGGAGCCTGGAGAAGCCCTTCGGCCACGCCGACCCCGGGGCCTTGATGTCCTGGGCCGGAGCCACCGCGAGCTGGCCGAACCGTACGGACCCGGGCGGCAGCCGGGGCCTGGACGACTACCTCACGCGGGACTTCCACCGGAACATCGGCGCCGAGATCATGGGCCGCGGCAAGTTCGGCCCGCAGGAGGGGTCCTGGGAGGACCACGAGTGGCAGGGCTGGTGGGGCGACGAACCGCCCTTCCACACCCCGGTGTTCGTGATGACCCACCACACCCGGCCCTCGTTCACGCTCTCCGACACCACGTTCCACTTCGTGGACGCCGACCCGGCGACCGTCCTCGACCGGGCGAAGGAGGCGGCCAGGGGCAAGGACGTCCGGCTCGGCGGCGGCGCCACGATCATCCGCGCGTTCCTCGAAGCGGACCTCGTGGACACACTCCACGTCGCCGTCTCCGAGGTCGAACTGGGCAGCGGGGTCCCGTTCTGGAAGTCGCCCGACGAGCTGTTCGACCGCTTCCACCGCGATGTCGTGCCCAGCCCGCGCGGCGGCGTCACGCACCACCTCTTCTGGCGGAAGTGACGCTGCGTGCCCGGTGCTTGTGCGCCGTTTCATGGCTGCCCTCTGCTCTGACTGCTGGGCAGGGGCTGCCCCGTAGCCACGGGAGGGCCGGCCCCCTCACTCTCCGTTCGCGGCGAGGACGCGGCGGCAGTCGTGGCGCAGGGCCTCGTCCAGGTCCACGTGGTGGCGGGTGTTGCCCGCCGCGTCGTTGTTGCCGTGGCGCCGGGCGCGGGCCAGCTCGGCGCGGGCCAGGGGGACGGCGGGGGCCGCCGCCGGACCGAGTTCCGCCAGGCAGGCGGCGATGTCGGGGAGCCGGAACGCGTGGCGCCTCCACTGCTCCACCAGAAGCCGCGCCGTCTCCTCCGCGTCGCCCTGCACCCGCCAGAGGGCGAGCGCGGCGGACGTCCGGTGGTCGTCGTCCGCCAGGCGCTCGCGCAGCAGCGGCAGCAGCGGGGCCGCGTGCCGGCCCAGGAGGCCCGCCGTCTCGACGGCCCGTACGCGTTCCTGCGGCCGCCCCTCGCGCAGCGCGGCGTCCAGGACGCGGCGCACGCGGTCCAGGTCGTCCTCGCCGGTGATCCGCCACAGGGCGGTGGCCGCCTGGAGGGCGCGGTACCGGTCCATGTCCGCCGTCGCCCACGCCCGTACGCCCTCCGCGTGCCCGGCCGCCTCCGGGCCGTACCGTGCGAGGAGGCGGAACGCGGCGAGGCGCGTCGGGACGTCCTCGGCCGCCGCGTACGCCCCCGCCACCGGCAGGCCCTCCGGCGGCGCCGGAACGGCGAGCGCGTCGAGGAAACGGGCGCGGCGCCAGTGGGCCCCGGGGCGCAGCCGGGAGAGCCGCTTCAGCAGGACGGGGCCGAGGGGAGCGGAGTGCGGGGCGAGCGGACGCAGCCGCTCGGCCAGGTCGTACGGCGGGGCCTCCCGCCCCAGCCGCAGCGCCAGCTCGGGCACGGCGCGCGGGTCGCCCTGCGCGGCCAGCGCGTCGACGGCCCGGTCGTACAGCTCCTCGTGCTTCGGCTCGAACGCGGCCACGTCGCCGCGCGGCCGGTACGCCTCGACCGCCGCGGCGATCGTGTCCGCGACGCCGTGCGCGAGGGGGTGCAGGAACGTCAGTTCGCTCAGCGCCTCGGCCGCCGAACGCGCGTCGTCGCCCATGGTCTGACCGGCGATCAGCGCGACCGGCTCCTCGCTGGGCAGCCGCCACCCCGACAGCAGGATGCCGGCCTGGCGCATCGCCGCGCGGCGCTGCCTCACCGACGGGCTGCGCAACTGGTCGACCAGCAGCTCCAGTCGGGCGTCCGTACGGTCCGTGAGCGCCGTCTGGAGCCGCCGGAGCAGCTCGACGGCCTCGTCGGCGTCGAGCGCGGCGCGGTGCTCGGCACGCAGCTCGCGCAGGTACGACACCATCGTGTCGGTACGCGGACGCGCGGGCTCCGGTGCGCCCGGGGACGGCGATGTGTCCGGGGACGCCGGTGCGTCCGGGGGCACCTCGCGGGCCTCGCGCATGGCCTCCTTCACCCACTCCACGGCCCTCGGCGGCAGCAGCGCGGGGGCGCAGCGGGCCAGGCCCGTCAGCGTCGCGAGCAGCAGTTCGGGCCGGGGCCGGGCCTCGTGGGCGACGCGCACCAGGCAGTCGCCCGCGCCCTCGGCGGTCTCCCCGCCGTGCCGTACGCCCAGGTCGGCGAGGGCCGTGACGAGGGCGCGCAGCACCTCGGCGTCGGGCTCCTCGGCCAGCCGTGCGCGCAGCGCCTCCAGCACCCGCCCGGCGTCGGCGTGGAGCCGGACGAGCGCGCCCGGCACGACGGCGCGCAGCTCCGGGTCCGGATCGCCGAGCAGCGCGAACAGCTCGGCGGAGCGGCCCCGTACGGTCTCGGAAGCGGTCACGTAATGGGCGACCCAGGCCTCGTGCTCCGCCTCGTCCTCGAAGTCGGTCCATATCTCCTCGGGGTCCGGGACCGTGTCCCCCGCGATGCTGCACATCAGCGCCAGGACCGTGCCCCGGTCGCGTACCGCCGGTTCGAGGAGCAGGGCGAAGAGGAAGGGGAGGCTGGCGACCGTGCAGTCGTAGACGTCGCCCTGGTGGTGGACCGCGCCGTACATGCCGTCCAGCGCGGTCTCCCGCTCCTCGGGGTCGTCCGAGGCCAGGCCGCGCAGCAGCTCCGGCACGTCCGACGCGTCGCCGTAGGCGTGCTCCATGGACGCCCAGTCGACGTCCTCGATCCCTCTCAGCACTGGCCGCACTCTGTCGTCCCCTCCCCGCGGTGGTCCCGGTGATCACAGCATGCCGGACGTCCGCACTGTCGAGTCGCGCGGGGATTCCGCGCATACTGCACGGGACAGCGGTCCTGTCCGGTCCTGTTCGGTACGTACGGGGACGAGGAGGCGGTGTGCGGCGACTCCGGTGCGCGGTGATGCTGACGGGGCTGCTGGTGCTGACGGCGCCCCTGGTGGGATGCGCGGACGACGACCCCGGCCGCGGGAAGGACGCGGACGCCGGGGCGTCCCCCGGGGCCTCCGAGTCCCCCGGGGCCTCCGCCGGTCCGTCGCGGAACCCGGATCCCGTGGTGCTCGTGCACGGGCTCGGCGGGAGCCCCGCCGACTGGGAGACGTTCCGGCGCTGGTTCGTCCGCGACGGGTACGAGGAGAAGCGGATCGCCGCCGTCGACCTCACGGCCGGGCGGCCCAACGACGAGAACGCCCGCGTCATCGCCCGTACCGTGCGGAAGCTGCTCGCCGACACGGGCGCCGCCAAGGCGGACCTCGTGGCGTTCTCCATGGGGAACCTCTCGGCCCGGCACTACCTCAAGAAGCTCGACGGCACGGCGCACGTACGGGAGTTCGCCGGGATCGCCGGCCCCAATCAGGGCATGGACACCCCGCTCACGGGCGACTGCGGGCCCCGCACGGACACCGACGCCTGCCAGATGGGCGAGGACTCCGTCTTCCTCCGGGCGCTCAACGCGGGCGACGAGACCCCGGGCCCCGTCCGCTACGCCACCTGGCGCTCGGACGCCGACGACATCGTCCCCGCCGACAGCACCCCGCTCCAGGGCGCCGCCAACCACACCGTGCCGCAGGCCCTCGGCCACGTGGAGCTGATCGGTGACCGGCACGTCTACCGCGCGGTGCGCGACTTCCTGCGGGGCGGCTGAGCCCCCGGAGCGGGCCCCGCCCGGGCGCGGACCGGTCGCGTGCGGACGCGGACCGGGCTCGGCCGCCCCGGCATGGTGAGCGATACTCGGCAGCGGACCGTATGCACCAGGGAAAGGCCCGCCCGGATGAGCCGGATGAGTCAGAGCAGCGCCCCCGACCCCATAGCCGTGCTCGGCGAGTGCGTGGCCGACGCGTTCACCACGCGCGGCGGTGACGCGCCGCTCGGGCTGGAGGTCTTCCCCGGGGGCGGTCCCGCGAACACGGCCGTGGCGCTGGGGCGGCTCGGCACGCCGACCCGGTTCGTCGGGCGGCTCTCCTCCGACATCTTCGGCCGCCTCTTCCGCGAGCACCTCGCCGCCTCCGACGTCGACCTGAGCGGCTGCGTCGACGCCGCCGAGTCGAGCACGCTCGCCGTCGCCGACCTGGACGAGGAGGGCCGCGCGGACTTCTCGTTCCACGCGCGGGGCACCGCGGACTGGCAGTGGACGACGGACGAGCTGGTCGCCGCCGTGAAGCCGCCGCTCTCCTGTCTGCACACCGGCTCCCTCGCGCTCGTACGGCCGCCGGGCGCGGAGGCGGTCGAGGAGCTGCTCACGCTCGTACGGCCGTACGCGACGGTCTCCCTCGATCCCAACGTCCGCCCGCTGCTGGTCGATCCGGCCGTCTACCGCGAGGCGCTGCCCCGCTGGTGCGCGGCGGCCGACATCCTGCGGCTCTCCGACGACGACCTGGAGCACCTCGTGCCGGGCGCGGATCCCGAGCGTGCCGTGGACGTCTTCCACGCGGCCGGGACCCGGCTCGTCGTGATCACGCTCGGCGCCGAGGGCGTGCTCGCCTCGCTCGACGGCGAGGTCCGCCGTGCCGACGCGCCGCGCACGGACGTGGTGGACACGGTCGGCGCGGGCGACTCGTTCATGGCCGGGTTCCTGCACGCGCTGCACGGGGACGGCGCGCTCGGCGGACGCCTCTCCGCGCTCGACGCCGAACAGGTCGGGAGCGCGCTGGAGTTCGGCGTCCGCGTCGCGTCGGCGGTCGTCGCGGTGCGCGGCGCGAACCCGCCGTGGGCGGCGGACCTGAAGGAGCCGGAGTCCGAATCGGGGCGCGAGCGCGGACCGGAGCCGGAGCGGGAATCGGAGCCGGAACCGGAGACCGGGGAGCATGGGGAGGCCGACCCGGTCCCCGGCTCCGACGACTGAGGCGGACCGCCGGGGCGAGCGCCGGGCCTACGGGCAGCGCACGACCTGCCCCGCCCACGACATTCCGCCGCCGAAGCTCAGCAGCAGCACCGGGCCCCCGGAGGGGAGTTCGCCGCGCTCGGCCATCTTGGAGAGGGCGAGCGGGACCGAGGCCGCCGAGGTGTTGCCGGAGTCCACCACGTCGCGCCCGATGACGACGTGCCCGGGCAGGTCGAGCTGCTTCACGACGTTCTCGATGATGCGCAGGTTGGCCTGGTGGGTGACGAGCCCCGCCAGGTCGCCGGGCTCGATCCCGGCGCGGGCGCAGGCCTCGCGGGCGAGCGCGGGCAGCTCGGAGGTGACCCAGCGGAAGACGGTCTGGCCGTCCTGCGCGAAGCGCGGGTGCCAGTCGTCGAGCAGCCGTACGGCCTGGGCGCGCGTCGGATCGGAGCCCCACACGACGGGGCCGAGCCCCTCGTCGTCGGCCGCGCTGACGACCGCGGCGCCCGCGCCGTCGCCGAGGAGCACGCACGTGCTGCGGTCGGTCCAGTCCGTGACGTCGGACATCTTCTCGGCGCCGATCACGAGCGCGTGCCGGGCCGCGCCCGCCGCCACGGAGTGCCCGGCGGTGGCGAGGGCCGTGCAGAATCCGGCGCAGCCGTTGTTGAGGTCGTAGGCGACCGCGCCGGGGATGCCGAGGCGGCCCGCGACCTGGGCGGCGATCGAGGGGCAGCGGTCGATCGCCGAGCATGTCGCGACGGTGACCAGCCCGATGTCGGCGGGGTCGAGCCCGGCGGCGGCCAGCGCCTTGCCCGCGGCCGCGGCGGCGAGGTCGGTGACGGACTCGTCGGCCCCGGCGATCCGGCGCGTGACGATGCCGGTGCGGCGGCGGATCCAGTCGTCGCTGGTGTCGACCATCTGCGCGAGGTCGTCGTTCGTGAGGACGCGCGCGGGCTGGTGGTGGCCCAGCGCGGCGATACGGGTTCCGGGCATGGCCGGAATATAGCAACCGACCGATCGGAAGTTAAATGGGACCGCAGGGCTACGATGGAGGCATGAGCCCACGGAAGTCCGCCGCGGAGTCCCGCAGAACGCGCGAGCGCATCATCGAGCGCTCCGTCGCGATCGGCTCCGTCGAGGGGCTGGAGGGGCTCACCCTCGGCCGGCTCGCCGCCGACCTCGGCATGAGCAAGGCGGGTGTCCTCGGCCACTTCGGCTCCAAGCAGGCCCTCCAGCTCGCCGCGCTGCACGGGGCCTCCGGGCTCTTTACCCGCCTCGTATGGGAGCCGGTGGCCGACGAGAAGCCGGGGCTCACCCGGCTGCGGGCCTTCTGCGAGGCCTGGATCCGCTATCTGGAGCGGGAGCGCGAGGCGTTCCCCGGCGGCTGCTTCTTCGCGGCCGCCTCCGCCGAGTTCGACACGCGCGGCGGGCCCGTACGGGACACGGTCGCCCGCCTCCTGCTGCGCGGCCGCCGCCTGCTCGTGAACGACCTGCGCATCGCCGTCGCGGCGGGCGAACTCCCGCCCGGCACCGACCCCGACCAGACGGCCTTCGAGATCACCGGCCTCTATATGGCGCTCAACCAGGAGATCCAGCTCTTCGCCTCCCCCACGGCCCCGGCCCGCACCCGCCGCGCCCTGGACCGGATCCTGTCCGCCGGGGCGTGAGCCCCGCGCGAACCGGGGTATCGGTCGGTCAGACCGGGCCGTCCGTCGGCGGGAGCGGGGACCATGCTGACCATCGCGATATCGGGCTTCGCGGTCCTCGTGTCGCTGGGGTCGCTGATCCTCGCGCACGCCTCCAGCCGCCGTGCGCAGATGCCGGTCCTGCAGTTCATGTGGGAGGACGGCCGGGAGGACGAGGAAGGGGGCGGGGACGGGAGCGGAGGCGGTGGCTGGCCGCGCGGTTCGGGCTGTGCCGCAGGATGGGCGGCTGGGCCGACCCCGTGCTGTCGTACGTGCCGGGGGATCACCAGCCCTCGTTGTGAAGGCGGTCCCTGATGTGGGAGGGGAAGCGTTCGACCTGGGGGTCGAGGAAGTCGATCAGGTCCATCAGGGCGTGCTGGAGGCGTATCAGGCGGTCGGGCCGGGTGGGGCGGGCGGCGAACTCCCGGATGGACTCGGTGAGTCCGGCGTACCAGGCGGCGAACACCGGGTCCTCGTCCAGGCGTCGGGAGAACTCGGCGTAGCCGATGCAGGTGTCGCCCTCGCCGGGGGCGATCACCGTTTCGCCGATGGCGCGTTGCTCGCCCCGGAAGAGGCGGAAGCTCAGGTTGCCGGGGTCGTTGTTGAGCGCGGTGCTGATGGCGTCCATCAGCTCGACCATCCTGCGGTTGTCCGCGCTGTCCCCGAGGTCCAGGAACTGCACGCGGCGGCGCAGGATCTCCACCCAGCCCAGGTACTCGGCGAAGACGAAGAGCGTGCTGCGCAGGGCGTACTCCCGCTCCCGGGGCGTGCCGCGCTCGTAATACGTGGCCAGGAACGCCTCGGGGCCGCGTGCGAAGTTGAAGACCCGGGCCTGGAGGTCGAACGCCGCCCACAGCAGCGGGTCCCGGTAGCGGCTCATCACGTCCTCGCGGGCCTCGTCGCGGGAGCGGGCCTCGGCCTGTTCCTGGAGGCGCGCGGAGAGCAGCGCCTGGCCGCGGCTCGACCGGGAGGAGAGCACGGCGCTGGCGAGGGCGACGACGCCGGAGCTGATGGCGAGGAAGAGTTCAACGCTCATGGGCGCATTGTCGATCAGGAAAAGTGATCGCGTGCGCGGTTCGCATGCCAGTACGGTTCAGGGCGTGGCGAAACTGAATCAGATCATCGCGGTCGAGAAGGGCGTCAGGACCAAGGCGCAGCAGGACCTGACCGAGGCCCAGCGCGGGCTGCAGAAGCCCGCCCTGCTGGCCGGGATCTCGCGCACGTACCAGCCCAAGGACGAGGAGGGCGAGCAGTTGCCGCCCGAGTCGACGCGGGTGCAGGTGCAGGCCGAGGATGTGCTGCGGGACTCCGCCGCGGCCCTCACCCGGCTCTTCGACGTGACGGCCACCAAGGACTGGACGAACTGCGAGGCCCGCGCGGACGTGACCGTGGAGGGGCGGGTGCTGGTCGCCCAGGCTCCCGTGACGTATCTGCTGTTCCTGGAGAAGCAGTTGGCGGAGCTGCACGCCGTGCTCCGCAAGCTGCCGGTGCTGGACGCCGCCGAGGCGTGGACCCTCGACCCGTCCACGGACGCCTGGAAGACCGAGCCGGTGCGCACCGTGCGGACGAAGAAGGTGCCGCGCAACCATGTGAAGGCCGAGGCGACGGAGAAGCACCCGGCCCAGGTCGAGGTCTATTACGAGGACATTCCCGTCGGGTACTGGACGACGGTCAAGTTCTCCGGCGCGCTGCCCGCGCGCCGCGTGCGCGAGCTGCTGGACCGGCTGGAGAAGCTCCAGCAGGCCGTGAAGTTCGCCCGCGAGGAGGCCAACGGCGCGGAGATCACCGACCAGCGGGTGGGCGACGCCGTGTTCGGCTATCTTTTCGGATAGCACCACGCCTCTCAGGAGGCACCCATGAACCCCCTGGCCCGCGCTCAGTCGTGAGGCCAGGGTGCGCGAGGAGCGCAAGCTGAAGAAGGAAGTTTGTCGTGACGGCACGGTCCCGCCGCCGAAGGCGGGGGCGTGATCAATCTCAGACTCTCGCTCCAGACTCAGTATCCGCCTTGTCCCCTCGCCTGGACGGTTGGGCCCGGGCTCCTGCCGTCGGATGCCGGTTCAAGTCCGGCCAGCCGCTCTCCGTGCGGCTGTAGCTCAAAGGCAGAGCACGACGGCCTCATGACTGACCCTGGCTGCCAGTCGCAGGCGTGAACAAGGGGACGGCACCACTCACAGGGCCCGGGGGAACTGGACATGTCTCCCGGGCCCGCTCGCGCGCCGCGACCGGCGCGGGTCACGCCGTGGGCAGCGCCCGTTCGACGATCGCGCCCGTGTCGGCACCGACCGGCAGCGTGCCGAAGGCCAGCCCCGAGTCGCCGCCCAGCCGCGAGGCGCAGAAGGCGTCGGCCACAGCCGCCGGCGCGTACCGCACCAGCAGCGAGCCCTGGAGCACGAGCGCCATGTTCTCCGCGAGGCGCCGCGCCCTGCCCTCGATGCCGTCCAGGTCGCCGAGGTCGGAGAGCACCTCCTTCACCGCGTCGTCCAGCCGGTGGTCGGCGCCCCGGGTCTGGCCGATCTCGCTCAGGAACGCGTTCAGCGAGTCGGGCGAACGCTGGAGCGCGCGCAGCATGTCGAGCGACTGGACGTTGCCCGAGCCCTCCCAGATCGAGTTCAGCGGCGACTCGCGCAGCAGCCGGGGCATGCCGGACTCCTCCACGTAACCGTTGCCGCCCAGGCACTCCAGGGCCTCGGCGGCCAGCGGCGTCGCGCGCTTCGTCACCCAGTACTTGGCGGCCGGGACCGCCAGCCGCAGGAACGCCCTGTCCTGCGCGTCTCCCGCCGCCGCGCCGTCGTACGCCGCCGCGAGCCGCATCGCGAGCGCCGTCGCCGCCTCCGACTCGATCGCGAGGTCCGCCAGCACGTTCTTCATCAGCGGCTGGTCGATCAGCGTCGTGCCGAACGCCGCGCGGTGCGCGGTGTGGTGGGCGGCCTGCGCGACCGCCTGCCGCATCAGCGCCGCCGAGCCCGTCACGCAGTCCAGCCGGGTCGCCGCGACCATCTCGATGATCGTCGCCACGCCGCGCCCCTCCTCGCCCACGCGCCGCGCCCACGTCGTCCCGTCGAACTCGACCTCGCTCGACGCGTTCGAGCGGTTGCCGAGCTTGTCCTTGAGCCGCTGGATGCGGAACGTGTTGCGCGTGCCGTCCGGCAGGACGCGGGGGACGAGGAAGCAGGTGAGCCCTCCGGGCGCCTGGGCCAGGACGAGGAAGACGTCCGACATCGGGGCCGAGCAGAACCACTTGTGGCCGGTCAGGACGTACTCCCCCTCGCCCCCGCTCGTCAGGGGTACGGCCGCCGTCGTGTTCGCCCGGACGTCGCTGCCGCCCTGCTTCTCCGTCATGCCCATTCCCGCGATGGCGCCGGCCTTCGCGGACGCGGGGCGGTCCAGCCCGTAGTCGTACGTGTGCGAGGCCAGCAGCGGCTCCCACTCGGCCGCGACCTCCGGCTCCCGGCGCAGCGCGGGCACCGCCGCGTGCGTCATCGACAGGGGGCAGCCGTGGCCCGCCTCGACCTGCGACCACACGTAGAACGCCGCCGAGCGGCGCAGTTGCCCGTCCGGGCGCGACCAGGGGTCGGTGAGCCCGGCCGCGACGCCGCGCTCCATCAGGCGGTGCCAGGCGGGATGGAACTCGACCTCGTCGATCCGGTGCCCGTAACGGTCGTGCGTACGCAGCACGGGCGGGCACTCGTTGGCCTGCCGGCCCCACTCCTGGGCCTCCGCCGAGCCCGCCGCGCGGCCCAGCGCGCTCAGCTCGCCGCGCGCCTCCTCCGCGCGCTCGGGCGCCACATGCCGGGCGACGGCCTCCGCGAGGGCGTGATCCTCGGTGAAGAGGTCGTACTCGACCAGGGGCGGGGGCTGGTTGGCCACGGTGTGCGTCGAGGCGGAGTCCGGGGCTGCGGCGGTGGCTGACATGACAGCCAGAATAAATCTCCCGTGCTGGTTTGGGGCGTGCGCGTTCAGGGGCGCGGGGGCATTCCGCGATGCACCGCCATTCCCTGCTGCGCTTGGGAGGTCTGCGCGAAGGCGCAGGGCTGGCAAGCGCAGTCCCCCCACGCCGGGCGCGCCCCTACAAGAGCCGGGTACGGGGCGCCCCGCACCGTGCGTGCCCCTTCAG